>NZ_JBFAIG010000017.1:0-184908 GCF_040654575.1 Streptomyces sp. NPDC050674 | reverse complement strand
GCACCGGGCGCAGCCCCAAGTACGTCCAGTACGAGGGACTCCACCCGGCACGCCGAGAGCACGCACCAGACGCCGCAGGGCCCGCCCTCCGGGCGGACGGAGGGACTTTGCGGACACGGCCTAGCCCGACGCTCAGCCCAGCAACCGCTCCAGCACCACCGCGATGCCGTCCTCGTCGTGGGAGGACGTCACCTCGTCGGCCACCGCCTTCAGTTCCGCGTGGGCGTCGGCCATGGCGACGCCGTAGGACGCCCAGGCGAACATCGGTATGTCGTTGGGCATGTCGCCGAAGGCGATCGTGTCGGCGGCCTTGAGACCGAGCCGGCGGGCCGCAAGGGACAGCCCCGTCGCCTTGGACAGGCCAAGGGGGAGGAGCTCGACGATCCCCGCGCCCGCCATCGTGACGGTGACGAATCCGCCGGCGGTGCGTGTGGCCGCCTCGCAGAGTTCGTCGTCGCTCAGCGTCGGGTGCTGGATGTACAGCTTGTTCAGGGGCGCGGCCCACAGATCCGACGCGTTCGTGAAGGGTGTCGCGGGCAGGCTGCCCGTGACCGCGTAGCCGGGGCCCACCAGCACCTCGCCGTCGAGGCCGTCGCGGCTCGCGGCCAGGTGCAGCGGGCCGACCTCCGCCTCGATCTTGGCGAGCGCCACCCCGGCCAGCTGCCGGTCCAGCGTCACCGACGTCAGCAGCCGGTGCGCGCCCGCGTCGTAGACCTGCGCGCCCTGACCGCAGACGGCCAGGCCCTGGTAGCCGAGGTCGTCGAGGATGTGCCGGGTCCAGGGGACCGCGCGGCCGGTGACGACGATGTGCGCGGCGCCCGCCGCCGTGGCAGCGGCGAGCGCGTCACGGGTGCGCGCAGACACCGTGTCGTCGGAACGCAGCAGCGTGCCGTCGAGATCGGTGGCGACGAGCCGGTAGGGAAAGCCGCCCGGGGAAGCCGTGTCGCTCACTTGGCCACCGGCTCCAGGACCTCCCGGCCGCCCAGGTACGGACGCAGCACCTCGGGCACGCGCACCGAGCCGTCGGCCTGCTGGTGGTTCTCCAGGATCGCCACGATCGTGCGCGGGACGGCGCACAGCGTGCCGTTGAGCGTGGCCAGCGGGCGGACCTGCTTGCCCTCACGGACCCGGATCGACAGGCGGCGGGACTGGAACTCGGTGCAGTCCGAGGTCGAGGTGAGCTCGCGGTACTTGCCCTGGGTCGGGATCCACGCCTCGCAGTCGAACTTGCGGGCGGCCGAGGCGCCCAGGTCGGCGCTCGCCACGTCGATCACGCGGTACGGCAGCTCCAGCGAGGTCAGCCACTGCTTCTCCCACTCCAGCAGGCGCTGGTGCTCCGCCTGCGAGTCCTCGGGAGCGACGTAGGAGAACATCTCGACCTTGTCGAACTGGTGCACGCGGAAGATGCCCCGGGTGTCCTTGCCGTGCGAGCCGGCCTCGCGGCGGAAGCAGGGCGAGAAGCCCGCGTAGCGCAGGGGGAGGCGGTCGGCGTCGAGGATCTCGTCCATGTGGTACGCCGCGAGCGGCACCTCGGACGTGCCGACCAGGTAGAGGTCGTCGTCGGCGAGGTGGTAGACGTCCTGGGCGGCCTGGCCGAGGAAGCCCGTGCCCGCCATGGACTGGGGGCGGACCAGCGCCGGGGTCAGCATCGGGGTGAAGCCGGCCGCGGTGGCCTGGGCCATCGCCGCGTTCACCAGGGCGAGCTCCAGGAGCGCGCCCACACCCGTCAGGAAGTAGAAGCGCGAGCCGGAGACCTTGGCGCCCCGCTCGACGTCGATGGCGCCGAGGATCTGGCCGAGGGCCAGGTGGTCCTTGGGCTCGAAGCCCTCGGCGGCGAAGTCGCGGATCGTGCCGTGCGTCTCGAGCGTGACGAAGTCCTCCTCGCCGCCCACGGGCACGTCGGGGTGGACGAGGTTGCCGAGGCGCTGGAGCAGTTCCTGGGTCTCGGTCGCGGCCGCGTCACGGTCCGCGTCGGCCGCCTTGACGTCGGCGGCGAGCTGGCCCGCCTTCTTCAGCAGCTCGGCCTTCTCGTCGCCGGCCGCCTTGGGGATGAGCTTGCCGAGCGCCTTCTGCTCGGCGCGCAGCTCGTCGAAGCGGACGCCGGACGACCTGCGCCGCTCGTCGGCAGACAGGAGGGAGTCGACGAGGGCGACGTCCTCTCCACGGGCGCGCTGCGAGGCGCGCACACGGTCGGGGTCCTCACGGAGCAGGCGAAGGTCAATCACGCGTCCAAGGCTACCGGTGCGGGATGACCGGCCACGACTCACTATCGAGGGCGTGGCATACGTGCCGTTATGCGTGAATCACGTGTGGTGTCAATGAAACGGGCCGTATCCCCGGAGCGAGGCATCCGCACGGCGCCGCGTTGACGTGAATCCCTTGCGGGAAGCGGGACTTGGGCTTGGGTTGTCCACAGGGATCCACACTCTCCAAAAAGTTATCCACAGGCTGTGTGGAAGATCTGTGGACTTTGGAATTGATCACTCCGGAAGGCCGGGAACTCCCTCGGAATTCCCTGGGCAAACCCGCTCCATCCTCACTTTGGAGTGGAATGTGGTCACCCGGAAGAGTTATACAAAGGGAAACGGTGGACGAAGGGTGACCTGCGCCCGGATGGACCCATCAGGGGCCTGTAGGACGATTTGTCGACTGAGTCATGCTCCGTTGTCGACTTGTCCCCAGGTCGAGAAGCGGACCTGTGGATAACTTCTGTGGATAACGACAACCAGCCGGTACGACCGGTCAGAAGCGGCCGTCCTGGCACCGCGCGACCCAGTCCGCCGCCCCCGCGAACTCCTCGTCGGAGGTCCCCAGCCGCGGCGGCTGCACCTGCTCCGGCCGCATGTCCGCGCGCGGGTAGGAACCGAGGTAGCGCACCTGGAGGCAGATCCGCTTCAGACCCATCAGGGCGTCGGCCATCCGGCGGTCGGAGATGTGGCCCTCGGCGTCGATGCAGAAGCAGTAGTTGCCGATGCCCTCGCCGGTGGGCCGGGACTGGAGCAGCATCAGGTTGATGCCGCGGGTGGCGAACTCGCCCAGCAGGTCGCGCAGACCGCCGGGGTGGTCGTCACGCTGCCACAGCACGATCGAGGTCTTGTCCGCTCCCGTCGGTGCCGCGGGCCGGGCAGGCCGGCCGACCAGCACGAACCGGGTCTGGGCGTTCTCCGCGTCGTGGATCCCGGTCTCCAGGGCCTCCAGACCGTAGCGGGCGGCCGCGAACTCACCGGCGAAGGCGGCGTCGTACTGCCCCTCCTGGACCAGCCGGGCGGCGTCCGCGTTCGAGGCGGCCGACTCCCAGTGCGCGTCCGGGAGGTGCTTCTTCAGCCAGTTGCGCACCTGCGGCTGAGCGGCGGGGTGCGCGGAGACGGTCTTGATGTCCGACAGCGTCGTGCCCGGGCGGACCAGCAGCGCGAAGGTGATCGACAGCAGCACTTCGCGGTAGATCATCAGCGGCGTGCCGGCGACCAGCTCGTCGAGGGTGGTGGTGATGCCGCCCTCGACGGAGTTCTCGATCGGCACGAACGCGGCCTCGGCCTCGCCGGCGCGTACCGCGTCGAGTGCGGACTGGACGGACACGTACGGGATGAGCTCCCGGGTGGCGGCCTCGGGAAGCGTGCGCAGGGCGACTTCGGTGAAGGTGCCCTCAGGGCCGAGATACGCATAGCTCGCTGGCATGACCTCACCCTAATGGGCTCGCGGAAGCGCTATCCCCCGCAAAGACCGCACAGGGCTGAACTGTCACCCCTCCAGCAACCTCTGCCCCACGTACTCGCCCCGCCCGGCCCCGCCCGGCACGGCGAACAGACCGCTCGACTCGTGCCGGATGAACTGCGACAGGGCGTCGCCGCGGTCGAGCTTGCGCTGCACCGGCACGAACCCGCGCAGCGGATCGGCCTGCCAGCAGACGAACAGGAGCCCCGCGTCGGGCATCCCGTCGCCGTCGATGCCGTCGTGGAAGGAGAAGGGGCGGCGGAGCATCGCGGCGCCGCCGTTCTGATCGGGCCGGGTGATGCGCGCGTGGGCGTTGATCGGGACGACCAGGTTGCCCTTGGCGTCCGTCTTCTCCAGGTCCATCGCGGTCGTCTCGGTGCCTCCGGACAGTGCCGCCCCGTCGGACTTGCGGCGCCCGATCACGTCCTCCTGCGCCTTGAGGGAGAGCTGCTCCCAGTCGTCGAGGAGCATGCGGATCCGGCGGACGACGGCGTAGGAGCCGTTCGCCATCCAGGCCGGTTCGCCCGTCTCGGGCACGAAGACGCGCTGGTCGAAGTCGCTCTCGCCGGGCTTGGGGTTGCGGGTGCCGTCGATCTGGCCCATCAGGTTGCGGGCCGTCATGGGGTGGGAGGTGGCGCCGGGCGAGCGGTTGAAGCCGTTCATCTGCCAGCGGACCTTGGCCGCCCGGCCCGCGTCCTTCTGGATCGCGCGCAGGGCGTGGAAGGCGACCAGGGCGTCGTTGGCGCCGATCTGCACCCACAGGTCGCCGTTGCTGCGGCTCTTGTCCAGGCGGTCGGAGGAGAACTCGGGCAGCGGGTCGAGGGCGGTGGGCCGCTGCTTCTCCAGGCCCGTGCGGGCGAAGAAGCTGTGGCCGAAGCCGAAAGTGAGCGTCAGCGACGAGGGTCCGGCGTCGCGGGCCACGCCGGTGTCGTCGTGGCCGCTGGGCTCGCCTGCCATCAGCCGCCGGGCCGTCTCCGACCAGCGACGCAGCAGGGCGGCGGCTTCCTTGCGGCCGGCGCCCGCCGCCAGGTCGAAGGCGACGAGGTGGCCGCGGGCCTGGAGTCCGTCGGTGATGCCGGGCTGATGTTTCCCGTGAAACATCGCCCGGTCGGTGCCGAGCGAGGTGAGCGGAGCGGCGGCCTCGGAGGGGGCGGCGCCGTATCCCGCCGCGGCGCCCGCCGTGCCGAGGACGAGCCCGGTGGCACCGGCGGTGCCGAGCAGCCGCCGCCGCGAGATGCCCTCGTGGGCGGCGGTCGCCGCGGGCTCCCCGGTGGCGGCCTCGGGGGTACGGGCTGGGGGGATGGACTGGTCAGGCATGGTCGTTCAGCCGATCTGAGCGTTCTTGGAGACGGTCACCTCGTCGATGTCGGAGGTCCGCACGGTCACGTCGACCTTCCAGTCGCCGGCCATGGGGATCTGCACTCCGTTCGCCGACCAGTGTCCGGTAGCGATGTGGTCGGGGACGACGGGAAGGGGCCCGATGTCCTTGGCTTTCAGGGTGAACTCGACCTTCACCTCGGGGATGTCGAAGGCCCGGCCGTTGGGCCGCTCCACGTAGACGTGCATCTCGTTGTTGCCCACGCGTGCGGGGTCGATGTCGATGGTGACGATGCCCTTGCCGTCCTCGCCGCCGGTGTCGAACGGCATGTTCAGGGTCAGCGCTCCCGACGCGCCCGTGTCGGGGGCCGAGGACGCGGAGGCGGCGGTGGCCGCCTTGGCCTCCTGCTCGGTGCGTCCGGGCTCGGTCTGGGTCAGGACGGTGGTGACGGCCAGCAGCACGACCGCGATACCGGCCTCGGCCAGCACGGAGCGCCGGAGCCCGGAGCGGTTGGGGTCCGCGTCCCGCAGCCGCTTCTGCCGCGCGGTGTCCCGGGCCGCCTGCTGCCGGGCGAGCTGCGCGGCCCGCTCGGTGTCGGCGGGCTCGGAGCCGGGCTGCTTGCCGGTGGCGGTGCCGGAGGCGTCGGCCCCGTGAGCGGGGGCCGTGTCGGTGTCGAGGGTGCTGTCGCCCTCGCCGGGGGACTCACCGCGGCGGACGGCCGTGGTGTCCACGTCCCCGGCGGCCTCCGCCCCCGCGCTCACCCGCTCCTTCTCCCGTACCGCCGATGCCTCCGCGGGCGCCGTCTCCGTCAGTCGGCCCGTCCACCGGCGCGAGATCCACGCGACCCCGACCAGGACGACCACGAGGGCGATCTTGGCGAGGAGGAGCTGGCCGTAGCGGGTGTCGGTGAAGGCGGACCAGGAGCCCAGCTGGCGCCAGGACTGGTACGTCCCGGTCGCGATCAGGGCGAGGACGCTGCCGAAGGCGAGACGGGAGAAGCGCTGCACGGCCGGGGCGTCGACGGGCGTGTCCGCGGGCGCGCGGTACAGGGCGACCAGCAGCGCGCCCAGTCCGCCGAGCCAGGCGGCGACGGCCAGCAGGTGGAGCACGTCGACCGGCATGGCCAGGCCCGCCTGGAGACCGACCGAGGCGTGCTCGGACATGGCCCAGCTCGCCGCGAGCCCGGCCGCCACGACGATGCCGCCGATCGAGAGCCCGAAGGTCAGGTCCCGCTTCTCCTGGGCGTCCTCACGCTTGTCGTACGCCCCGAACAGCACGGCGATGAACAGGGCCGCCGCGGCGAGCAGCAGCAGCCGGGACACCAGGGCCGCACCGGACTTGGTCTGGAGCACCTGGCCGAGCAGGGCCAGGTCGACGATGTCGGAGACCTTCCCGGACCCGGTGAAGGAGCCGCGCAGGAGGAGCAGGGCGAGGGTCGCCGCGGTGAGGGCGACCCACCCCGAGACGACGAACCGCTGCACCGGCCGCACCCCGGAACCGCGCCGCCAGCAGGCGAGCACGAAGGCGGCGCCGCCGGCCATCACGATGAACCCGGCGTACGACACGTACCGCCCGAAGCCGTACAGCCAGCCCACGACCCCGTCGTCGGCGGACTGCCCCGAGACCGAGACGGACGTCTTGGAGGGGGCGCCGATGGAGAAGGTGTAGGCGCCGGCGACGGGATGACTGTCCGCCGAGACGACCTGGTAGGCCACCGTGTAGGTGCCGTCGGGCAGGCCCGGGCGCAGCGGCACGGCGTATGTCGTGCCGCTGACGTTGGCGGGCTTGCCCGTGTCGGCGCGCTTGCCCTGGGGGTCGAGGACGCGCAGCGAGTCGTCGGACAGCGCGACCTGCTCGGAGAAGGTGAGCGAGATCCGGGCCGGGGCCTTGTCGACCACCGCCCCCTGCGCGGGGTCGCTGCCGGTCACGGCGGCGTGCGCGGAGGCCGGGCCGGCTCCGGCCAGGAGTGCGCAGGCCGCGGCCAGGAGCAGCAGCACCAGTGTCCGGACGCGGGGGGCGATGGTCTGCGTCACAGGAGTCCCTCCCTCAATGTCCGGTCGTGGGCGTGTAGGTCGCCGGCTTCACCGGCATCTCGACCTTCACGGGGCCGGAGTGGGCGAAGTGCAGCTCGACGGAGACGTTCTGGCCTTCCTTCGGCTTGCGCTTCAGCTGCTCGAACATCAGGTGGTCGCCGCCGCTCCTCAGCTCCAGCCGGCCGCCCGCGGGGATCTTGAGGCTCTTGACCTCCCGCATGGCCCCGCCGACCGTCTCGTGCACGGTGATCTGCCCGGCGATGTCGCTGGTGACCGAGGTCAGCTCGTCGGCGGCACCGCCCTTGTTGGTGACGGTGAGGAATCCGGCCGCCATGTCGTCGGACACCGGCTGCGGCATGTAGGCGGAGCCGACGGACAGTTCCGCCTTCCCGGAGCCGCTGTCACCGGAGCCGTCCGAGTCCGAGCCGCCGCAGCCGGCCAGGGCCAGGGCCCCGGCTATGGCGAGGGCCGCCGGGCCCAGTCGCCGCCTCACGGGTTCTCCCCCTTGATGATCTTGGGGAGGTCCTTGGTGTAGTCGTCGACGTCGGCGTCCTCGCCGTAGAGCACGTAGCCGCCGTCGGTCTTCGGGGAGAACGCGATGACCTGGGTGCCGTGCTCGGAGATCAGCTTGCCGTTCTTGTCCTTGCGCGTCGGCTCGATGGAGATGCCGAGGGTGCGGGCGCCGGCCTGGATGGTGGCGAAGTTACCGGTCAGGCCGATGAACCGGCTGTCGATGCCCTTGAGCCACTTGCCGAGCTCGGCCGGGGTGTCGCGCTGGGGATCGGTGGTGACGAACACCACGCGCAGCTGGTCCTGCTCGGCCTTGGGCAGCTGCTTCTTGGCGACGGCGATGTTGTTCATGGTCAGCGGGCAGACGTCGGGGCAGTGGGTGTAGCCGAAGTAGATCAGCGTGGGCTTGCCCGCGGTCTCCTTGCGGAGGTCGTACTTCTTGCCCTGGGTGTCGGTGAGGACCAGGTCCGGCTTCTCGAACGGCTTGTCGAGGACCGTGGCGGCCTTGTCGGAGCCGGCCTCCTCCGACACCACGGAGACGGGCTTGTCGCTGTCGTCGCCGCTGCCGCAGGCGGTCAGGGTGAGGGAGGCGGCGGCGAGCAGGGCGGCCGCGGCGAAGGTCTTGGTGCGCATAGAAAAATGTCCCAGATGTCGGTGACCCGGCGCGCACCGGGTGCCCCACAGGGAGCGGGGCCCGGTGCGCGCCGTCAACGGATGCGGCCTCAGGCCTCGGACCGCCGGCGCCCGGCGAGGACGCCGTAGGCGACGCCCGCCGCGCCGACCACGATGCCGACGACGCCCAGGACGCGGGCGGTGGTGTCGGTGCCGTCGGAGGAGTCGGAGTCGGAGGCGGCGGTGTCGGTGGAGGCCTTCTCGGCGGACGAGGCGTCGGAGTCCTCGTCGGCCGCCGAACCGTGGTGGCCGTCCTCGGAGGCGGCGGACAGCTCCAGCACGGGGGCCGGGTTGTCAGGCTCTTCCTGGCCCTTCTGCGGCACCTCGATCCAGCGGACGACCTCCTTGTTGGAGTACGTCTGGAGGGCCTTGAAGACCAGCTGGTCGGTGTCCTCGGGCAGCTGCCCGACGGAGAGCGGGAACTTCTCGAAGTAGCCGGCCTCGATGCCCTTGCCCTCGGCGGTCCAGGTGACCTTGGTGACGGCCTCGGTGATCTTCTCGCCGTGCATCTCCAGCGGCTTGTCCAGCTTGGACTTGGTGACGACGATCTTCCAGCCCGGCATGGGCTCCGGCATGACGGAGGCCAGCGGGTGGTCGGTCGGGAAGTTGACCTCGAGCTTGGTGGTCGAGGCATCGTCGCGCTCGTTGGGGACCTTGAAGTCGATGACCGCGTAGCCGCCCTTGGCGGCCGTGCCCTCGGGCTGCACGGTGACGTGCGCGAAGGCGGGAGCGGACAGGGCGAGAACGGTGATACCGGCGGCGGCACCGGCCGCGACGATACGGGAAGCCTTCATGGAAGGGGCACTCCGCTGTGAGTCGGTCTGAAGGGTGAAGGAGGGATGCGCGCACACGCGCGTGCCGCACGACGGCGGCCCCTCCTCCGCGGGAGCGGAGTGGTGGTGGTCGCGTCGCGTCAGGCGGCGAGGGCGAGTGCGGCTGCGGAAGCCGGCACGGCCGGAGGTCCGCGCCGGATCACCGTGTGCTGGAGCGCCGTCGTGCGAGGCGTCAGAGGCGTGTGGCGCGCGGCACGCACCGGGCGCGGATGGGCCTCGGGCGCTCCCGGAAGTCCGGCACGCAGGGCGCACACCAGCGCAAGGGCGGCTCGCAGGGAGCGCACGAGCGCCCCCTCCGTGACACCCTGCGCCGACAGTTCGGTGAGCCGCAGCAGTGCCAGGTCGCCGTGGCGCAGCAGCCAGCCGGCGGCGAGCGCCGCGAGGGCGTGACCGAGCAGCATCGGCAGGGACGGCCACAGCGAGGCCGATGAGCCGGACACGGCGTCCGCGGCCAGGTGCGTATGCGTTCCCGCGGGCGGCTGGACGCGCGCGTCGCTGAGGATCCGCTGGGCCTGTGCCGGGCTGATCGCCGCCGCCGTCGTGCCGCACACGAACCGCGCGGCCTGCTGCACCAGCGCGGCGTCGCTCGCGCCCGCCCGGACCGAGGAGGTGGCGGCGGCCGTACCGTGCTGGCCCAGGCCGAACAGCGTGTGCAGCACCGTCTGGCCGACCGCGAGCAGGGCCGTGATCCCCGCCAGCGAGCGCACGCGCCCGGCGAGCGGGACCGTCACCGCGACCACTGCGAGGAACCCGGCCCCCAGCGTCCACAGCGGAATGCCGTCGCAGGAGGCGAGCGCGTGACCTGCCCCGGCCAGCACGACACAGACCGCGGCGAACACCGCGGCCCGCAGGATCCGGAGCGTGTGTCCGGAGCGCGTCGCGCGCGCGTGGGGGGCAGTCATGGCGGGCTCATCATCGCACTGGCCCCGCGGGCCCCGTGCGGCAGGTCCACAAGATGCCGTACGACCGGAACGTCACGCTCTGGCCCGACGCGCCCCCGGATGCGCCGGTGTCCGCCTCCGCATACACCGATCAGGACCAGCGCGCATCCGCCGTATGGGCGGCCTCACGTCAACTTCACGCTTACACACCGGTACTCAGGGCAATACGTAACGGTATGTCGAGCCGCAGCCAGGAGGCTGGAGCATGAGCATTTGGTGGTCACTCCATCTGCGGCGCGAAGCTGCGAGCGTGCCGCTCGCCCGCCGCCTGCTGATCGGCACGATGGAGACCGCGGGCGTCGACCCGGACATCTCCTACGACCTCTCCGTGGCCCTCAGCGAGGCGTGCGCGAACGCCGTGGAACACGGTGGGGACACCGGGCGCGGGCCCGGCTCGGAGGCCTACCGGGTCACCGCCTACCTCGACGGTGAGAAGTGCCGGATCGAGGTCGCCGACGCGGGCCCCGGCTTCCCCGCGGCGTCCGCGGGCCGCTCCCGTCCGGCGATCCGGCCCGCGCACACGGACGCGGAGAGCGGCAGGGGGCTGTGCCTCATCGAGGAGCTCGCCGACCATGTCCACATCGGCAACAAGTCGGGCCGGGGCGGAGCCGTGGTGAGCTTCGACAAGGTCCTCAAGTGGCGCAGCGACGCCCCGCTGATGGCGGTCTGACCGCCCAGGTGAGGCGGGCGGTGTTTCACGTGAAACACCGCCCCTGACGAACCGCCCTACAGCGCGCTCCAGTCGAGCGTCGTACGGGCCAGTCCCGCCACCTCCGTCAGCAGCGCCAGCCGTGCCGCCCGGAGCGCCGGGTCGGGGTCCATCACCAGCACCTCGTCGAAGAAGGCGCCGATCGCCTCGACCAGCGGGGCGGAGACCTCGATCAGCGCGCCGAGGTCGTCCTCCCGCCCCCGCAGGGCCTCCCGCACGGCCTGCGCGCTCTCGACCAGGCGCAGTTCGGCGGGCGCGGTCAGCAGGGACACGTCCGCCCCTTCGACTCCGCCCTCGGGCAGGATGCGCACCACCCGCTGGAACGCGGCGGCGAGCGCCTCGAACGCCTCACTGCCGACGTGCCGCTCCAGCGTGGCCAGCGTGTGATCGCCATGGGCGGGACGGTCGGCCCAGCCCAGTACGGCCTGCACGAGCCGGTGCTCGTGCCCGGCGTCGGTGAGCTGCTGCTCATAGCGCCGGGTGATGAGCTCGGCCGCCTCGGCGACCCGCTCGGCGGGCACCTCGACACCCTGCGCGGCGTACCGCACGGCCGCCGCACGCAGTCCCTCGCTCACCCGCACCCCGGCCACGGCCGGCAGGCTGCGCAACACGTTGAGCAGGCCGATCGCGGCCCGGCGCACCCCGTACGGGTCGGAGCTCCCGGTCGGTGCCGCGCCGATCAGGAACATGCCCGTCACCAGGTCGAACCGGTCGGCGAGCGACAGCACGGCACCGGCGTCCGTGGCCGGCAGAGCGCCACCGGCGGACCGGGGCAGCTCCATCTCGGCCAGCGCCCGGGCGACCTCCGGGGACTCACCGGCACGGCGGGCGTACTCCTCCGCCATCACCCCGGCCAGCCCGGAGAACTCGATCACCATCTGCGACGCCAGGTCGAACTTGGCCAGCGCACCGGCCCGCCGTACGACCTCCACCGACTCCTCCGGCAGCCCGGCCCGCCCGGCCAGGTCCTGGGCGAGGGAGGCGAGCCGGACGGCGCGGTCGGCGACCGTGCCCAGCCGGTCCTCGAAGGTCAGCTTGTCCAGCCGCCGGCGGAACTCCTCCGGCGCCACCTTCAGGTCCGCCCGCCAGAAGAACGAGGCGTCCTCGTAGCGGGCCCGCAGGACCGCCTCGTTGCCGGCCCGCACGACGTCGTCGTCGCACAGGGCGTTGGCGAAGGTCACGAAGTGCGGCATGAGCCGCTCACCGTCCAGCACCGGCAGATAGCGCTGGTGCTTGCGCATCACGGTGGTCAGGACGCTCGCGGGCAGTTCGAGGTAGCGCTCGTCGAACGACCCCCGCACGGCGTAGGGGAACTCCAGGATGTCGGTGATCTCGTCGATCAGCCCCGCCTGAGCCTCCACGTCGATGTGCCCGCCCACCTCGGCCGCCGCCTCCAGGGCGCCGCGCACGACCGCCCCGCGCCGGGCCTCCCGGTCGAGCAGGATGCCGTGCATGTGCAGGAAGTGCGGATAGCCCTCGGCGGAGGTCACCCGCACCTCCGGGTAGGGGGCCTGCCGCTGCACCCGTGTGGTGTCGCTCGCGGAGAGCGAGGAGACCACCACGGGCAGGGGGGTACGGCCCAGCAGCGCGAGCAGCCAGCGCACCGGACGCGAGAAGGACAGCCCGGGATCGCTCCAGCGCATGTTGCGCCCGGCCCGCAGCCCGGAGACCACCTCGGCCAGCAGCTCGCTGAGCACCTCGACGGCCGGACGCCCCTCCTCATGGCGGGTGAGCGCCACGTACTCGACCCCGTTGACCTCGACGACCCGTACGTCCGACGCCTCGGCCCCCTGGCTGCGGGCGAAGCCGAGCAGCGCGGGGGTGGGGACGCCGTCCTTGTAGGCGGCGGCGACCTTGGGGCCGCGCACGGTCCGCATGGTGTCCCGCTCGCGGGGCTGCACACCGTCCACCGTGATCACGATGCGGCGGGGCGTGGCCATGACGTTGATCGCGCCGTGCCCCAGCCGGGTCGCGGCGAGCTTGGCGGTGACCGACTCGCGCACCGCTTCGGTGGTCGCGGGGACGTCGGCGTACGGCAGCTCCTCCACGCCGATCTCGAAGAGCAGCGTCTCGACGCCGGGCACCTTGGGCAGCATGCCCCGCTCGGCCGGAGCCGGTGCCTGAGCCAGCCCGAGCGGATGCTCCAGCGCGGCCCGCCGCCGCTCCCACAGCTTGGCGGTCTCGTGCGTCAGGCCGCGCATCAGCGAGAAGGCCTTGGCCCGCTCGGTGGTGCTGATCGCACCGCGCGCGTCGAGCACGTTGAAGGTGTGGCTGCACTTGAGCACGTAGGTGTACGCCGGGACCGGCAGCTCCAGGTCCAGCAGGCGTCGCGCCTCGGCCGCGTACGACTCGAACAGCCGGTGATTGGTGTCGATGTCGGCGTCGTCGAGGTAGTAGCGGCTCATCTCGTACTCGTTCTGCCCGAACACCTCGCCGTAGGTGATGCCCGGCGCGTAGGCGATGTCCTTGAAGTGGGACACGCCCTGGAGGTTCATCAGGATGCGTTCGAGGCCGTACGTGATCTCCACCGAGACCGGGTCCAGGGCGACACCGCCGACCTGCTGGAAGTAGGTGAACTGGGTGATCTCCATCCCGTCCAGCCAGACCTCCCAGCCCAGCCCCCATGCGCCGAGCGCGGGGGAGGCCCAGTTGTCCTCGACGAACCGCACGTCGTGCGCGTTCAGGTCGACGCCCAGGGCACGCAGGCTGCCCAGGTACAGCTCCTGCGGGTTGCCCGGGTCGGGCTTGAGGATCACCTGGAACTGGGTGTGGGTCTGGAGCCGGTTGGGGTTCTCGCCGTACCGCGAGTCGTCCGGCCGTACGCTCGGCTCCACGTAGGCGACGCTCCACGGCTCGGGACCGAGCACCCGCAGTGCCGTGGCCGGGTTGGCCGTACCGGCTCCGACCTCGGTGTTCAGCGGCTGCGTGATCATGCAGCCGTTGTCGCTCCAGTACTTCTGCAGGGTGAGGATGGCGTCCTGCATGGTCAGCGCCGTCGATACGTTCTTCATGGTGATCGCGCCCGTTCCCAGAGTCGGCCCGGCAAGGTCGGCCATGATCTCATACGTCAACTAGCGCTGACCTGCTGTTTCTTGACCGACCGGCCGGACGCCCGGCACCTTCACAGGAGGTGCACAGCCGGGCCTGCCCGACCCACGCGATGTGACGGCCCGGGCCACCCGCCGGGACCACAGGGCGCTGCGCTGGTCGGCCCGGGCCCTGCTGCCCGGTCTCACCGCGATGGCCGCCACCGCCCGCCGCACGGGCGAACCCAGCGCCGGGCTCCGCAGGGACCTGGGCGCGATCGGACGCTCCACGGAACACACGGTGGCGTTGACGGGCGGTGGCCACCGAGGGGCCCTGTGGACTCTCGGCCTGCTGGTGGCGGCGACGGCACTGCGGACCGGAGCCGGGCCGGCCGGCCTCACGGCCCTGGCCGGACAGCTGGCCGCCCACCCGGACCGCCGTGCCCCGCGCAGCCCCTCCCGCGGCTCCACGATGTCGGCCCGCTACGGCGCGGCCGGTGCGCGAGGAGAGGCCAGGGCCGACTTCCCCCACGTCCGCCGGGCCCTGACCGCCCTCACCGCGGCCCGCGCCCGGGGCGCCGACGAGCCCCAGGCGCGGCTGGACACCCTGCTCACGGTGATGTCCACCCTCCAGGACACGGAACTGCTGTACACGGCCGGACCCCTGGGACTGCGCCACGTCCAGGCGGGCGCCCGCCGGGTCCTGGAGGCGGGCGGCACGGCGACGGGGCCCGGCGCGGCGGCGCTGAGAGCCCTGGACGCCGACCTCACGGAACGCGTCTGGGCCCCGAGGGGCAGCGGGGCTCTGCTGGCAGCCGCCCTGTTCCTGGACGCCCGTTCAGGGGGGCGGGGCTGAGTCACTGTGCGGCTCCGCCGCGAGGACGCGACCAGCCCCCACCCCACCCGTACCCGGAACTCAGCCCTTGAGGGAGGCCATCCACGCCTCGACCTCGTCGGAGCGCCGGGGCAGCGCGGCGCTCAGATTCCGGTTGCCGTCCTCGGTGACGAGGATGTCGTCCTCGATCCGCACCCCGATGCCCCGGTACTCCTCCGGCACCGTCAGGTCGTCCGCCTGGAAGTACAGGCCGGGCTCCACGGTCAGGCACATCCCGGGCTCGAGGACACCGTCGACATACGCCTCGACCCGCGCGGCCGCGCAGTCGTGCACGTCCATGCCGAGCATGTGACCGGTGCCGTGCAGCGTCCAGCGGCGCTGAAGGCCCAGCTCCAGCACCCGCTCCACGGGCCCCTCGACCAGGCCCCACTCGACGAGCCGCTCGGCCAGCACCCGCTGCGCGGCGTCGTGGAAGTCCCGGTACTTCGCGCCGGGCCTGACCGCCGCGATCCCGGCCTCCTGGGCGTCGTACACGGCGTCGTAGATCTTGCGCTGGATCTCGTCGAACCGGCCGTTGACCGGCAGCGTGCGCGTCACGTCGGCCGTGTAGTAGGTGTGGGTCTCCACACCCGCGTCGAGCAGCAGCAGCTCGCCCGAGCGCACGGCCCCGTCGTTGCGCACCCAGTGCAGCGTGCACGCGTGCGGCCCCGCCGCGGCGATCGTGCCGTAGCCGACGTCGTTGCCCTCCACGCGTGCGCGGAGGAAGAAGGTGCCCTCGATGTACCGCTCGGAGGTCGCCTCGGCCTTGTCGAGGACCTTCACCACGTCCTCGAAGCCGCGCACGGTCGAGTCGACCGCCTTCTGCAGCTCGCCGATCTCGAACTCGTCCTTGACCAGGCGGGCCTCGGAGAGGAAGACCCGCAGCTCCTCGTCGCGCTCGGCGGTGACCTTGTCGGTCAGGGCCGCCTCGATGCCGGCGTCGTAGCCGCGCACGACCCGCACCGGGCCGGTGGCCTCGCGCAGGGCGCCGGCGAGCTCGCGCACGTCGGAGGCGGGGATGCCGTACAGCTTCCCGGCCTCGGTGAGGGAGTGCCGGCGGCCGACCCACAGCTCGCCCTGGCCGTCCAGCCAGAACTCGCCGTTCTCGCGGTCGGAGCGCGGCAGGAGGTAGATCGTCGCCTCGTGACCCTCGCCCTTGGGCTCCAGGACCAGGACGCCGTCCTCGGTCTGGTTGCCGGTCAGGTAGGCGTACTCGACGGAGGCGCGGAAGGCGTACTCGGTGTCGTTGGAGCGGGTCTTCAGGTTGCCCGCGGGGATCACCAGACGCTCACCCGGGAAACGCGCGGACAGCGCGGCCCGGCGGGCGGCGGTCTCGGCGGCCTGGGGGATGGGCTCGAGGTCGCGCAGCTCGGTGTCGGCCCAGCCGCTCTTCATGTTCTCGGCCAGCTCGTCGGACACGCCGGGGTACAGTCCGTTCTTCCGCTGCTTGATCGGCTCTTCTTCGGCAGTCTCCGGGGTCTCCGCGAGATCCTCCGCCACGGTCATCCTCCTCGATACGGCACTGGACCAGCGTCCACTGTACGGCGGCGCGGAAGCGGCCTCAGGGCGATGACGAGGAGCCTTACTCGAAGCGCGCCGCCAGCAGCACGACGTCCTCCGCTCCCTGCGCCGCGTCCAGGCCGTCCGGCAGGACGCTCCGCAGGACGTGGTCGGCGATCGCGCCGGGATCGCCGCGCAGGGCCCGGGGCACTCCGGCCGCCGCCGCGTGCAGCCGGGCGAAGGCGCGGTCGGTGGCCTCGCCGGTGCGGTGCAGCAGCCCGTCGGTGTAGAGCAGAACCGTCTCTCCGGGCTCGGCGAGGATCTCCACGCTGGGTGCCTCCCAGCAGGCGAGCATGCCCAGCGGGGCGGAGACGGACGTCTCGACGAACTCCGTGCGGCGCTGCCCGATCAGCAGGGGCGGGCTGTGCCCGGCGCCGGCCAGCGTGATCTTGCGCGCGGCCGGTTCGCAGTAGCCGAACAGGGTGGTGGCCGAGCGGGCCGGTTCGGTCAGCCGCAGCAGCAGCTCCAGGTCGGACAGGACGGCGACCGGATCCTCCCCCTCCATCACGGCGTACGCGCGCAGCGATGCCCGCAGCCGCCCCATCGCGGCGACCGCGCTGGGGCCCGACCCGGTGACGGACCCCACGGCGAGGCCGAGGGCGGCGTCGGGCAGCGGCAGCGCGTCGTACCAGTCGCCGCCGCCGCGCGGGCCGGTGCGGTGCCGGGCGGCGAGCTGGACACCGGCGACCCGGGGCAGTCGCGCGGGCAGCAGTTCGTCGGCCATGGTGGCCATGGACGTGCGGGTGCGTTCCAGTTCGAGGAGCCGGGCCACGTGCTCGGCGGCGTACCGCGCGTAGAGGCCGGTGAGGTGGCGCTGCCGCTCGCCCGGCTCGGCGGGCTCGTCGTAAAGCCACACGGCGACGCCGAGACGGCCGGCGGTGTCGGTGGCCAGGGGGAGGGCGTAGCTGGCCGCGTAGCCGAGGCGGGCCGCGACCTCGCGGTGGCGCGGGTCGAGCCCCTCGGCGGCGAACAGGTCGGGCTCGGCGATGCCGTCCTCGCCGCCCGCCAGCCCCTCGAGGATCCGGCCGTAGGACAGGGCGCTGCGCGGCACGGTCTCGATGTGGCCGAGGTCGGCGCGGCCGAGGCCGAGGCCGCTGGTGGTGTCAGGGCCGAGTCCGTCACCGGGTTCCAGGACGACGAGGCCGCGCCGGGCTCCGATCAGGGCGGCACCGGCGCCCAGCAGTTCCTGGAGTGCCTCGTCGAGTGCGGTCGTGCGGGCCAGGCGTTCGGTGAGTTCGTGCAGGGTGGTGAGGTCGGAGACCCAGCCGGCCAGGCGGTCCTGGAGCACCGCGCCGGCGGGCGCCGGGGGATCTGCGGGGGCGGCCGGGGGCGAGCCCGCGGCCACGGGCGCGACAGTGTGTGCGGGCGCCGGAACCGTTGGATCGATTCCAGCCACTTTCGGAGGGTGCGGAGCGTTCATGGCGTCCGGCCTTCCGACCGGTACGTACTGCTCAAAAGCATCGCAAACCCCCATGTCATTCTGCGTCGCTAGCAGTGTCTCCACATGTACACGCACTCGTGAGGAGATGTCCAGCATTGTCCTGCCGGTTTTCCTGGTGTCCGTGCGGTGCGAGGGAACAACTTCCCTTCCTCTTGCGGAAATGCAAAGTTGGCTTAAAACTGCCTCAGGGGACGGCTTATTGCGGTCGACTGGGCTTGCTCGACGGAGCGTCACAACGGTCGTGATGGGTACCTACTCGGTAAAGGCCAGGGGTGGTTGGGAACCACCCGGAACCTGGTGACGGAACCGGGCGTCCTATCCACCGACGACCGTGCCCCATCCTCCCGTGGCGGAGGCGGAGAGAAATACGCGCGACGGCAAACGCCATACTTCGCCACCCCTGCGCCACGCCCGTGCATTCGACAGACGCAGTAAGGGCGGCGGCCGCGGAGGCAGCCCAAAGTTCTACCCATAGGGGCTCCCCTTGCTTCAGGCAGGGGTGTGATGCGCCAACAGGTACGCACAGTGAAGTGATCGACACATGATGTGATCTGGACCACGGTGTTGCCAGGCGTGCAACGGAAAGGAACGAGCGCTCATGCGCGAGATCCTCGGAAGGCGACGCAGGCTCCTGTCCCAGCGCAGCGACGGGAGTCCTGAGCTGATCGGCGCGGCCCTGACCTATGCGACGGGGTGGCAGTGGCCCGTGCTCCCCGGGGTGCCGGCGGACCCGCAGGGGCACTCCCGCTGCAGCTGCCCGGACCCCGAATGCACGGTGCCAGGAGCACACCCCTTCGACCCCGGCCTCCTCGCGGCCACCACCGACGGCCGCATGGTGCGCTGGTGGTGGGGCAACCGGCCGACGGCCCCGATCATCCTCGCCACCGGCGGCCACGCCCCGTGCGCGGTCTCCCTTCCGGCCCTGCCGGCGGCCCGCGCGCTCAAGGCGCTCGACCGGATGGGCATACGGCTCGGCCCGGTCGTCGCCTCCCCCGCCCGCTGGGCGATCCTGGTCAAGCCGTACTCCATGGAGCAGCTCGGCGAGCTGCTCTACGCCAAGGACTTCGTGCCCGGCTCCCTCCGCTTCCACGGCGAGGGCGGCTATCTGGCCCTGCCTCCGTCCGAGACGGGCCAGGGCGAGATCCGCTGGGAGCGCGCTCCGCTGCCCGGCTCGGCCTCGCCGTGGGTGCCCGATGTCGAGGCCGTGGTGGACGCCGTGGTGGAAGCCCTCACTCGAACGGGTGTGAGCGCGCCCGAGTTGTAGGGCCGTCGGGCGCGCCGAGCCCGGTGCCCGCCCCGGGGCGTTAAGTTCCGGAACCATGCGGCGTCACGCCCGGGACCGCTCCCGGGACTCCCGGAAGACCAGACTGTCCGCCCTCGCCGGTGTGGTGGTGGCGTGCGCGGTCGCACTGCCGCTGGCGGTGGCGGCCGCGGGGTCCGTGGGGCCCGCGAGGTCGGTGGGATCCCCGGGGTCTGTGGGATCCGGGGGGCGCGAGGGTGTCGCGGATCCGGCGGGTGCCGGCGCCCGCACGTCCGGGTCCGCAGCGGTACGTCCCGCTCCGCGTGCCGACGACAAGGCCCCCGGGGTGCCCGCCGCCGAGCGTGGCCTCCCGGCGCTCACCCAGGGTCTGGCGACCGCCGTGCGCTGCGGCCCCGAACTCTCCTCGCCCGACGGCATCGAGGCGCAGACCTGCGTCGTGGCGCAGGGTGCGCAGACCTGGGCGCGGACCTATTACCGCAATGCCACCGGCGAGGCGCTGGACGCCGTGCTGAGTCTGATGGGCCCGCACGAGCGGAGCGTACGGATGACGTGCGCCGTGGGAGCCGGGGACGAGCCGGGGACGTGTGAGACGCCCCGGGAGCCGGCCCGCGGGAATCTGCCGGAGTACACGGCCGTCACGGAGTTCGCCGAGCGGGGCGGCCGGGGGCCGCTGCTGCTGCGCTCCGGGAGCAACTCGCCTGTGCGCACGGGCAGTTGACGAGCGGCTGCGCGCCGTGAGCCGACGCGGAGACGAAAAGACCCGGTTGCTGGCGACGGGGGATGCACCAGCAACCGGGCTACAGGAACGGTAACAAGAGATCGGCGGTTCGCAAATTCGAACTCGTCTTTCCGGTCACCGACTGGCTTGTCCCCGCCGGGAGTTGTGATCGGTGCGGGCACGCGGGCCGGGCCGGCCGGTGGACCGGACGGCCGGGCTTCGCGGAGCGTGTCAGCTGAGCGTGACCTGCCGGTTGGTGAGGCCGCCACGGGCGCGGCGCTCGTCCGCGGTGAGCGGCGCGTCCGTCGCCAGTGCGGCGGCGAGGCGCTCGGCGAACTCCGCCGCCGGCTTCTCGACATCCTCGGCGGTGACCTCGCTGGGCAGGTCCCACACCGGCACCGTGAGCCCGTGAGCGCGGAAGGAGCCCACCAGGCGGGTGCCCTCGCCCAGGCTGGAGCGGCCCGCGGCGTGCAGTCGCGCGAGCGCGTCCAGAAGCCGCTCCTCGGCGTGCGGCATGACCCACCGCAGGTGGTTCTTCTCCGGGGTCTCGCACCAGTACGCGGCGTCCACGCCCTGGAGCTTGACGGTCGGGATGGCCGCGGCGTTGGCGCGCTCCAGCGAGGCGGCCACGTCGGGCGTGGCGTTCTCCGGGTCCGGGACCCAGAACTCGAAGCCGCTGTGCACTTCTGGCTCGAACGTGCCCTCGGGGTCGAGCAGATCCTGCAACCGCGGGCTGTCGGCCGGGGCGCGGCGGCCCTGGACGGGGGTGCCGGGCTGTGCCTCCAGGGCGCGCTGGAGGGTGTCGGCGAGGTCGCGGCTGATGTCGCCGGAGGAGGTGTCGTTCTGCAGGCCGAGCAGGACCGAACCGTCGTCGCGGCGCAGGGCGGGCCAGGCCATGGGCAGGACCGTGGCCAGGGTGACCGCGGGGACGCCCTCGGGCAGGCCGTCCTTGAGGGTCAGCTCGACCGTGGCCGCCGGCACCAGCTCGCGCAGGGCCACCCAGTCGCACTCGCCGGGCAGTCCCTCGAAGGGGCGGTGCACCAGCTCGGTGGCGGCGTGGGAGGCGGCGCGGCCGTGACACGCCTTGTAGCGGCGGCCGCTGCCGCAGGGGCAGGGCTCACGGGCACCGACGACCGGAACGTCTCCCCCGGCACCAGCGGTGCGGGCCCCGCCCGTGGTCTGCGGGCGCTTGGCCTTCGTCTGGGGTCGCTTCTTGGCCATCGATGGGTCTCCCGGTTACGGCTGGTCTCGTACGGTCGCGAGCCTAGCCGTTCGGGCCCCGGGTCACTGGGTCCTGTGGACAACGCCCGGTCGAGCGCGGCGTCCGGTGCTCAGTCCAGCTCGTCGAAGGCGTCCGCGAAGTCGAGCCCGGGTATCCGGGAGACGGCGGGGGCGGTGACGCGCGTGGCGAAGTCGTCACGGCGGTGGCCGGCGTCCGGGTCGTGCACGTCGTCGTGGACGATGACCCACACGGTGACCTCGCCGCGGATGTCGTCCCGCACGCCCCAGTCGTCGGCGAGCGCGCTGATGATGTTCAGCCCGCGTCCGCCGTGCGCCGTGACCGACGGGGTCGCGGGGGCGGGGCGGGTCGGGCCACCGCCGTCCGTGACCTCGACGATGAGCCGGCCGGCCGGGTCCACGCGCCATGCGGCGCGCACATCACCGTCGCCGGAGAGCGCGTCGCCCAGGGGTCTGCCGTGCTTGCACGCGTTGCTCAAGAGTTCGGAAAGGATCAGAACGGCGTCGTCGATGACCGATTCCGCGACTCCGCCTCTGCGCAGCTGCGTACGCATCCGGTGTCGCGCTTTCCCCACGCCCGCAGGGCCATGGGGTACGGCCATGCTCGACGACGTGGGCACTTCCTGTGCCACCACCAACGCCACCCCCGAGACCTCCTTCGCCCCACGCCACGGTGTGGATGCCCCATTGGCCTGTACCGGAAACCGGCCAATCCACCTCCGGTGACGCATTCACCAGAGCGAATACGGACCGAACGCGCCGGAGCACTCCCTGTAATCGCCTGGCTGGAAATCATCGGTGTGGCCGAGAAAGGAGGATCCCGTCCGCCGGGATCCGTAGTCAAGAGGTGTGCGTGGGTCTGGTGGGACTTGAGTGGTTGCGAGCCGGGGGGCCGGGCGTCAGCGTCCGAGCTGGTCCAGCACCGCGCGCGGGCGGTTGGTGATGATGGCGTCGACGCCCAGCGCCACGCAGTGCTCCACGTCCTCCGGCTCGTTCACGGTCCACACGTGCACCTGGTGTCCGGCCTGCTTCAGGCGCTCGATGTACGCGGGGTGGTTGCGCACGATCCGGATGGAGGGGCCCGCGATCCGCACGCCCGGGGGCAGCCGTCCGTCGCGCAGCCGGGGCGAGGGGAACTGGGTGAGATGGACCGTCGGCAGCGTGGGCGAGGCGGCCCGCACGCGGTGCAGGGAGCGGGCCGAGAAGCTCATGACGCGCACCTGGGACTCCTCGGCGCAGGCCGGCGCGTCGAGGCCGAACCGCTTCAACAGGACCAGCAGCCGGTCCTCGACCTGCCCCGCCCAGCGCGTGGGGTGCTTGGTCTCGACGGCCAGTTCCACGCGGCGCCCGGCGTCGGCGACGAGTTCCAGCAGCCGCTCCAGGGTGAGGACGGAGGTCGCCTCGCGGTCCTCGGGGCGGTGCTCCCAGTCGGGTTCCTCGTCACGCGCCCTCCAGGCCTCGCCCGTCTTCCAGGAACCGAAGTCCAGGGCGGCGAGGTCGGCGAGCTCCAGTGCGGAGACCGCGCCGCGGCCGTTGGACGTACGGTTGATCCGGCGGTCGTGCACGCACACCAGGTGGCCGTCCGCGGTGAGGCGCACATCGCACTCGAGGGCGTCCGCGCCGTCCTCGATCGCCTTGGTGTACGCGGCCAGGGTGTGTTCCGGGGCGTCCTCGGAGGCTCCGCGGTGGGCGACGACTTGAATCACGTGCTGTCGTGCGTGGGTCACCGCGTCATGGTGCCACCGAGTGCGGGTATGCGTCCGGTCGGACGGACCCGCCGGAAGCGCAGGTCCGGACGGCGGCATTGGGTTTGCATCCTTTTCGCCATTAATGACCTATATAAAGAATGGCCTCGGACGCACAGCCACCGCTTATGGTGCTCTGACGGCCCGTGGGAAAAGCTGACGGCATACAAAGGGACAAGCACAGCTGTATCGCGCCGGACCCGTCGAGCGGCGGGAAAAGTCGAGACCGCGTGCGACCCGGTAAACGGCCGTGGATCTAGGAGAGAAGCTGTGAGCACCGAGAACGAGGGCACCGCGGTACCCCCCGCCCCGTCCGCACCCCCCGTGCCGGTGGACGCTCCCGCTGCTCCGGCGCCCCAGGGACAGGCCCCGCGCGGGCCGTACGGGCAGGACACGCCGGGGCAGCCCCCTCAGGGGCAGGGCGCCTCCGGCTCCGGTGAGGCCGGCCACCACCCCGGCACCTCCTCGTCCGCCCCCGACCCCTCCTGGCCCCCGCCCCCGCCGCCGGCCGCCCCGTACGGCGACGGCGGTTCCGGGGCCGGCCCGGGCGGCTGGGGTTCGTCGTACCAGCAGCCGGCGCCGAAGTCCGGCCGCGGGCGCGGCGGCCTGATCGCCGCGATCCTCGTGGCCGCGCTGGTCGCGGGCGGTCTGGGCGGTGGGCTCGGCTACGTGCTGGCGAAGAACAACGACGAGAGCACCGGCTCCACGACGGTCTCGGCCTCCGCGAGCGGCGGCGACGTCAAGCGGGACCCGGGCACGACCGCGGGCGTCGCCGCCAAGGCGCTGCCGAGCACGGTGACGATCGAGGCCGAGAGCACCAGCGGCGAGGGCGGCACCGGCACCGGCTTCGTCTTCGACAAGCAGGGCCACATCGTCACCAACAACCACGTGGTGGCGGACGCGGTGGACGGCGGCAAGCTCACGGCGACGTTCCCGAGCGGCAAGAAGTACAACGCCGAGGTGGTCGGTCACGCGCAGGGCTACGACGTGGCGGTCATCAAGCTCAAGGACGCCCCTGACGACCTGAAGCCGCTCACCCTGGGCGACTCGGACAAGGTGGCCGTCGGCGACGCGACCATCGCGATCGGCGCCCCGTTCGGCCTGTCCGACACGGTGACGACGGGCATCATCAGCGCCAAGAACCGCCCGGTCGCCTCCAGCGACGGCAGTGGCAGCCAGGCGTCGTACATGAGCGCCCTGCAGACCGACGCCTCGATCAACCCGGGCAACTCCGGCGGCCCGCTGCTGGATGCCCAGGGCAATGTCATCGGCATCAACTCCGCGATCCAGTCCACCGGCAACGGCGGCTTCGGCACCGGCCAGTCGGGCTCGATCGGACTGGGCTTCGCCATCCCGATCAACCAGGCCAAGTACGTGGCCCAGGAGCTGATCAAGAACGGCAAGCCGGTGTACGCGAAGATCGGTGCCTCCGTCTCGCTGGACGACAACTCCGACGGCGCGCAGATCACCGACCAGGGCGCGGGCGGAGCGGCGCCGGTCGAGCCGGGCGGCCCCGCCGCCAAGGCGGGCCTCAAGCCTGGCGACGTCATCACCAAGCTCGACGACCACGTGATCGACTCCGGCCCCACGCTGATCGGCGAGATCTGGACCCACCAGCCCGGCGACAAGGTCACGATCACCTACGAGCGCGGCGGCAAGGAGCACACGGTCGAGGTCACGCTCGGCTCCCGCGTCGGCGACAACTGACCCCCACCCGCCCGCACCGACCCGTTACCCTTGTCCCCGCGCCGCCGATCACGGCCGGCGCGGGGAGGCGTGCCCGAGCGGCCGAAGGGAACGGTCTTGAAAACCGTCGTGGCAGCGATGTCACCGTGGGTTCAAATCCCACCGCCTCCGCGCAGGTCATAGATGTGCTGGTCAGAAGGGGTGTCCCTTGATGAGGGGCGCCCCTTCTGCATGGTGCTTGTCTCACCCTGATCCGGCCCTGTCGCGTTGTGGATCAGTGCGTGTGGACCAGGCGTGGACCAAGCCTGAGGGAGAACTGCCAGTTCAGAGCCAGAGCAGCGAGCTAATGGTGTCGTACTCACAGCGTGATGAGGCAACGAGTACGGACACGGCTTACGGGAGCGCGACAGCAGCAAGCGCAGCCTCCTGCAAGGCCGACCGCAGAACCAGTGTCTCTGAAGGCACGAGCGACGGTGCTGTGATCGACGTGCACCACAAACCTAAGACGGGCACAATGGAAATCAGGCTTTTGTTGCCGGGCGCAGCAATATAACCATCCTCACTAGCTTTCGCGCTGGAGGGATCGAAGCATGCCTGATCCGCGCATTCAGACGGCCTACGAATCTGCGTACAGGGCGCTGAGATATCAAAACGAAGAGCTTTCGAGGACTCACAGCCGCGCCATCGCGGTGTTCGCTGTTTCGGTTCTGTCTACCACGCTATTCATTGGCCTCGGCCTGTTGCGGATTCAAGGCGGTTCTTCCGGTGGACGAACCTTGCCCACGTGGTCTGCGTGGCCACTTCTCGGCTTGATGGTCGCCATAGGTCTGGTCGCGCTTATCATAACACTGCCTTCGAAGCAGTGGCAAGATGGGGCCAATGTGGACGTGATCCTCGACCGCCAAAGACTAGGTGTCGACGATAATCAAGTACATATAAGCACGGCCGAGGATTTGGGGAGATCCTACCAGGTCAACAAAGGAATCCTTGAGGCGCGCGGGAATCTTCTGCGCGTGTCTATTTTCCTCCTGATTGTCTCCGTGGTGATCGCCCTCATATCCTTCACTCTGTAGTAGAGGCGCGATGGCTGACCCAAAGTTGCAATTGGCGTACCAGACGCTGGTGGACGAGTTGAAGGTACAAACAGCGACGCTGGCAGACTTCCGAAGCCGGGCTACGACGATGTTCTCGGTCGCTGCTCTCATTGCGACACTCTCAACGGGCGTTGGGTTTGTTGAGAAGGGAGAAACGCTCGCTCCCTGGGCGCCATGGGTCCTTCTCGGCGTACTGACTGCGGTTGGCGCCGCTTCCATGGCAGTGCTGTGGCCCACCTACCCGTGGTGGTTTGTCCCTTCCGCTGGCCACATAATGGCTCGATACAGAGCTGGTAAGGACGAAGACGCAACCCTGCAGGATGTGATCAGAGACCTGACTGGGAAAGTGCGGAGCAATGCCACCGTACTTACTCGGCGATCACTCTATCTAAGGATCGGCTTCGTTCTCTTTTTTGTGGAAATCGCCACCTTGATCATCGCTGCCGGAACACCATGAAAAGGAATTCCGGCTCTGGAAGTTGTGTCGAGTCAGTTTCTGAATTTCGGTCGCGCCCTTCCGGTCAGTACGTTCTCGGTGTATGGACCGGTGAAGGCGATCATGTTCCGCCGTCGTCGTGTTACGCTAACCGCCTTAGGTGCATTTTTAGCCAATTTCTCGGGAAGTCTTACCTCGTATTGTCGGTAGATGTCTTTCACTCTGGTCCATGGAACTCGCACACTCTTGTTTGATTTTAGAGACGGGTGTGCGCGAAGCGAGTCCTGCGTGACTTGAACCTGTACGCCATCCTCTACAACGGAAGCATCGAGGATAGGGATAATGCGACTCTCGCTACTGTCGGATAGCTTTACCCGAGCAAGCATGGCCAACTGATGGCCTGTCGTGGCTTCCCCATACAGATCGACGATTTCGCCGATCGTAGTGCCGCGGGGGTCAATAGCATGTTTTCCCAGCAGCTCCCTGCCTCGCACGTACCAGCCGTTACCGTTGCCACCCATCCCATCCTCCAGTTCTCGTGCGACCTCTGCTCATGTAGCCTGCATCATCATTTGTGACACTGCTCGGTGAGCCACCGACCATTGCGCCGAACGGGGTTTGGGTCCGGCCTGCCGCGGTATGGCCTCTGACCTCATGAGGGAGAGAATGGGAAGAGCGCCACCCCAACCTGCATAGGTGGGGTGGCGCCGCGTGAGCTGCGGGTTCGCTCCTTCTACTCCTCAGCGGCTTCAAGAGCACGCTGGATCTGCTCATTCGCGCGCTGCTGGCTGCGGTGGATCGCCTTCGCGTAGAAGCGGAACAGCACAGCAATGCTGTGTCCCGCCCGGCGGGCGACCTCGGCCGGCGCGACGCCGGACTCAAGCCAGAGGGAGACACCCGCGTGGCGCAGGGAGTACGGCACGTCAGCCAGGGGGGAAGCCGCTTCAGATTCGGTCAGCACTGCGAGTCGAGCCGCTTTCCAAGCCTCCCCGTACTCCTTCGACAGCAGGCCGCCGCCCTGAGCCGCACGGAACAGTCGGCCGTCTTCAGCCGTACCGAACTCCTTGATGTGCTCGCGGACCAGGCGCACGAGAACGGGGGGAATCGGCACAGGCCGGGTCGCTTTGCGGGCCCGCTTCTTCAGGCCGCGCGTATCGAACGACTCGCCCGTGTCGGTCCACCCGGAGCCGACGCGGGGCGTGCTCGTGGACAGCAGCACTTCTCCCCAGCCCTCTTCGGGCAAGGTGAGGTCTTCTTCCCGGAGATTGGCTGCCTCCCCAGGGCGGTTGGCCGCGTAGTAGAGACAGCCAAAAAACGCCATCAGGTGGCGTCCGCGTGTCCCCTGCTCGCCTACGGCGTCGATCAGCGCCTTCGCCAGTTTGGGGCCGGGGACGAACCGGAAGTCGATCTCGTCGTCAGTTTCGGGCGGGGTCCAGTCGACCTTGTCGAGGGGCAGGGTCGCCAACAACTCCCGTTCCACGGCGTACCGGAGGCAGTTGCTGAAGACCGTTCGCTTGCGGTTCACCGTGTTCTCGGCAGCGGCCGTGCCGTCTTGCTTCAGCTTGAGAGCTTCGAGGGCCGTGCGGACCACCGAGGGCGTATTGAGCGCGGTGATGTCGACGGACTTCCGGCTGATCCAGTCCAGCGCCGACATGATGTCGGCGGGCGGTTCCGCGACGTCGATACGGGGCCTCAGCGTCCCGTCGTCGCCGAGGACGAAGCGGTAGACCCACGAGTAGAGGGCGATGCGGAGGACCTTCGGAGCTGGAGCCCCACGGTTGTCCTTGACCAGCTTCGGCGTGATGGTGGCCAGCGTGTCAGCGATGCTTGCGCGGTGCTTGGCCGAAGCATTGGGCCACTTCATCTCCGCATAGGCGCGGGTGTGGTCGTACCAGGTTATGGAGTTGAGCGCCTGCACCTCCGAAGCGGGCAGGCCGGTTTCTGTGTCGAACTGCTCGCGGTTGCGCAAGGCGGCCAGCAGCTCCGAGCGCCGACCGTCGGCCTGAGCCTTGATCTTGTAGCTCTTGGAGAAGGGGCGGGAGCCGACACGCCACCGGAGCTGGTAGGCCGCCGCGCGGTTCGGCCGCTTGCGGATGCCCCAGACCTGAACGTCGTAGGTCAGCATGCTTCCGGCACCTCGCAGGCGTCGAACCAGGCGTCGAGGTCGGCCCGGCGTATGCGAATCTGACCGTTGGGCAGCTTGAGGTGCCTGGGAGCCTTGCCCCGAGCGCGCATCCTGTAGAAGGCGGCCCGGGACACCCCGATCTCGTCCAGCGCTTCGGCCAGCTTCAGCGTCTGCCTGTCGGCCTTGGTCGGAGCGGTCACAGCCAGGGTTCTCCTTCGGACTTACTGCGGTCGGCGTGGGCCATGTCGTGGCGGATTTGGGCGGCGAGGAGTTCTTCGCCGGGGCGGTAGCCGCTGCTGAGGTAGGTCCACGAGGAGGCCGTGACGAGGGTGGTCTCGTCGGTGGTGGGGAGGCCGGCGCGGGCGCGGGCGGCGTCGGCCTGGGCGAGACGCCATGCGCGGCGTACGTCGCGGAGGGCGCCGAGGGTGGTGGAGTAGGCGCGGGACTTGCTAGAGAAGTGGCCGCGGAAGCCGAGCATGTGGGCCCACTTCCAGAGCTTGAGTTCGGCGAACTCCGGCAGGTTCCCGAGGTCCCAGGCGGTGCGGATCATCTGCCGTACATGCCGTTGCACTGGCAGGGCCTTGATGGGTTCGGCCTGCCCGGTGCCTTCGCAGTCGTCGCACAGGTCGCGGAAGCCGTCGGGACCTCGTACGTAGCCGCGTCCCTGGCAAGGACGGCACATGAGGGTGCGGTCTACGGTGCCCGCGCCTTCCGCGTTCTTAGTGGCGTACTTGGCGACGTATCCGGCGACCTTGGCGTCGGTGAGTTCGCCGTCGCCCAGGGCGGAGATCTTGTCGACCTTGAACCGGTCGCCCCACTTGATCACGCGCTCACCGATGGCGTCGGACTCGACAGTGAGCCGGGCCCGCTCGACCGCCAGACCCACGGCGACCTGAAGGGCGTCGAAGGTAGCCCAGGGCGGAGGCGAGGTGACGTGGCCGTCGGGTCCGTCGAAGCGGATCACGGCGTGGAAGTGGACCAGGCCGCGCTTCTGGTACTCGGCGACCTTGGCGAAGGAAACGCGGAGAGCGGCGTTCAGTGCCTTCTGCGTCATGCCGAGGTGTTCGGCCAGGGCGCGGCGTAGGTAGGTGGTGAAGCGCCCCCATAGCTGCCCGGCGTGGGCGTTCCAGAGCACGGCCCCGGTGTAGTCGTATGTGGCCGGGTCCAGCGGGGTGCCCAAGGCGGGGTCGTCCTCGGTGTGATGGCTGCCGCAGCCGCAGGGGCGGGTCTTGCCCGTGCTGTCGGTCTTGCGGTTGTGGACGGGACCGAAAGACGGGGCAGTGAGGGTGACGAAGGCGCGAGGGTGGTCGCGGACGGTTTCGGCGACGTTCTTGCCGCCGGACAGTCCGGCCTTGATCAGGTGGTAGGTATCGGCGGCGTAGACGCGGGAGCAGGCGGGGCAGCGGGAAGCACGGCGGTTGCCGCAGGTGGTCAGGAGGCGCCCGGAGGGCTCGTCTTCGGAGCGGTAGGAGCGGACTACTTCCTTGGTCGCCGAGTCGGTGGTGATCGTCCAGCCGTGGAGGTTGACGGGGCTTGTGCAGCCGCGCAGGTTGCGAACCTGTTCGGTGACGCGGTTGAAGTCGTTGGTGTTGGCCAGCTCGATCAGGTCCCGCAGACCGGGGCTGACGACGTGCCGCAGGTCGAGGGGGCGGCGCATGAGTGGCGGAGTCTCCTTTCTGGCGTCAAGGTGGGGCCCGCGGGCAGCAGCGATTAAGTGCGCTCGGGCTGCTGCCCGCAGGCATGACGGGGCGAGCCCAGGGGCGGGCGGGGCGGGGGAGCCGGAGAGGCCGGCGGAGGGTGCGGTCCTACAGGGCGGCGTGCAGGGCAGTGGCCATGGGCAGGCCGATGCCGAGTCGCGTCTTCAGCTGGGACGGAGTGATCGTTTCTCCGTGCTCGGCGTGATGGGACGCGGCGATGGAGCGCGCTTCGGTCAGCAGCGGCTCAGGCACCTTGGGTGCAGGCGGGGCGGGAACCGGGGCGGTGCGTGGAGTCACCGAGGTCGGGACGGGGCCCGGAGCGACGGGCGGAACCAGGTCGGCGGGCGGTGTAGCAGCCGGGGCCTCAGCGGCGGCCGTTACGGGCTCTGCTTCGGACACCGTCGCTTTGGAGGACGAGTCAGCGGAGCGCGAGACGGTGTGGAAGGCGCGCAGGAGCTGCGGGCCGACCGTGCCCCACCCGAGCAAGAGCAGAGGAGCCACGGCGTCCACGGCAGCCCGGCCGTAGTGTCCGGCGGCGATGGGCTCGGCGACGTTCAGGCCCAGCGTCAGCAGCCCAGAGAAGTGCATCAGCCGGGTGGCGGCCGTCATCTGTTCGGCGGGCAGACCGCGCAAGGACAGGGAGCGCAGGGCAACCAGCAGGCCGACCACGGAAAGGTCCACCATCGGGGCGATGAGCGGTGCGATCGGTGCGGGGATGCCCAAGCGAAGGGCGAGAGACCAGACGTTGCCGAAGGAGAAGACGAACGCGAGCATCGCAATGATGATCATCACGGCGGTGATGGTGCGCTGAGTGATCCGGTCCTCTGTCAAGGGATTCACCTCCCTTCAGTGCTGTGTGACGGGCCGTGGGTCGAGGGTCAGGCGGCGTCGGCGGCGGGCTTCTCCAGATCGGCTTGCTTGTCCCACATGCGCGGGCCCAGGAGGGCTTCCAGGAGCGTGGAGGGGTCGGCGGTCAGGTGGGCGGTGCTGTCGGCGATCCGGGCCGCGTCGGCGTCGGAGACGTATGGGGTGCGGATGCGGGTGAAGCCGGGCTGCGACTGGTGGTTCATCGAGGCGACGCCGACATACGTCGGGTCCTGGAGGTTCACCGGGTTGGCATCGGGCCACTCCCGGATCTCCTCGCCCAGAGCGGCGACAGCGGCCTCCGCGGTCTTCTGGGCGAAGCTCAGGCCCACGGGGCACACGTCACGGATGAAGGTCGGGATCGCATCGCCGGTGGACTTCTGAGTGGCGAGGATGACGAGCATCCCCACCGAACGGCCCTTCTTCACCAGGTCCTCGACGAGCCGGGCGTTCTCCGCAGCGAGAGCGGCGAGCTTCTTGGTCTTCGGGTCGCTGCCCTTGTGGTCGCGGAAGTACGTGTGTGCCTCGTCGATAACCAGCACGACCAGCGGCCAGTTCTCCGACGGGCCCTCATCCCATATGGACTTCACGCCGAGCGCCTTGCGTACCCGGGCCGACCTGAGGCGCCGCAGTTCCACCAGGTCCCGGAACAGCTTGTTGGCCTCTTCCAGGTCGTCCCCGACGAAGGCGAACATGCGCTGCACCCAGTCGGCATAGTCACCTTCGTGTGCGGCGGACACCTTGCCGTCCGCGCAGGCGAATTGCACGCAGGGGGAAGGCGCCCAGTCCGAGAGAAGCCGGTTGATCAGGCTCGTCTTGCCGAAACCTGGGAGGCCGGCCACGGTCACGCCGGGTACCTGTGTGAGGTCTACCGAGACCGGCTGTGCGTACTCGTCCAAGCCCAAGTCCCACTGGGCCGTCTCGTCCGGCACGTCCCCCGTGGGCCGGTGCTCAGTGGGGAGCTTTAGCGGATCGAGCCGCACGCCCCGGATGACGACCTGTCCGGGCTTGTCCTGCGTGATCGCGACCCGCGTGCACCTCCAGGCGTCGGCCAGATGCGGGGCCGCCTTCTGGAACTGCGCCAGGCCCACGCCGGGTAGGCAACTCGCCCGTGCGATCACGCCGTATGCGTCGTGAGTGACCTTGAGAGCCGGGATGAGGACGCGAGGCTTGATCGGCTTGCCGTCGGTGTTCGCCAGTGACGCGAGCGCGGTCGGAGTCTTGTCCGTGGCCGCCAGCTTGAGCATCGGAGCGAGCCGCTTCCAGCCCCACCGCACCCGAACGGCTTGCCGGATGGACTGCCGGGTCATGGCGTCGGCGCGCAGGTAGCGGACTATCCACCACACCGCCCAACCGACGAGGAGCACCAGCGCCATGTCGACCACCAGGGAGCCGTAAGGGAAGGCCCCTTCTGCCGGGCCGTTCGGACCGTTCATTTGCTGCGCTCCAGAGGGTTGTAGAGGAAGGCCGCGAGGGCCGATTCGAGGGCCGCCCGGTCGGCCGAGGCGTCGAGGCGGGGATAGCCGTAGCCGACGAGCACGCCCGCCACCGAGGTCACGAGGGATTCGGTGAATCGGGCATCCGGCCCGGCGTGAGGCAACGGGTAGTTGCGCTCAGCGCCGGACCGGGGAGCCGTGCCGTTCACGCCGCTTCAGCAGCCGGGGCCATCAGGTCCAGCCGGTCCGCGCGGTAGGCGATGCCGTCCGAGAGCGAGCCGTTGAAGATTCGCGCCCACGGGGTGGCGAACAGTTCCACCGGCATGACCGGGACACCGGGCTTGAGACCGTCAGGGAGACCGGTCTCCGGAACGGTGATCTTCAGAGCCTCGGCGCGGCCCTCCTCCATGAAGAAGAGGGTGATCGTGTAGAGCTTCGCGCCGGTCTCACGGTCGGTGGCGAACTGCGTCTTCTCCTGGTCCGCGTACTTCGGCACCGGCAGGGTTCCGACCATGAATGACGAGGTGGGGAGCAGGCCAACACGGATGCGTGCCATGGGAGTTGCTTCCTTTCGGTTGCGCTCCGCCAGGCGGCGGGGCGTGATCACCATTGAACATAGCTGACCTAGCACTGTCAAGTGTGTGTGGTGAGCTAGGTATCAATTGACATAGGCCACCTATGTCAGTGGGGTGTGCTAGGGGTGCTAATGATCGCTACTCTTGGGCCATGAGCCCCGCGCCAGAGAGCAAGCAGGACCGTCGGCCGCCGTATCAGCACGCTGCCGACGAACTTCGGCGCGACATCTTGCAGGGACGGATCAAGCCGGGCGAGCAGATGCCGTCCATTCGCGAGCTACAGGAACGCTTCGGCGTGGCCAACATGACCGCAAGGGGCGCGCTCAACGTTCTGCGCGACGAAGGCTTGATCTACACGATCCACGGGCGAGGCAGCTTCGTAGCTGACCATGACGCCGCCGGCGAGTTCTCGGCGGGCTACACCCCGCCGGCCTGGTACCTCGCCAACAGGGACAAGACGCCCCCTCAGGCTGAACAGACGGAGGGAAGCCCCGACGGTTCCGCAGCCACCGGGGCCACCCTCACTGAAATGCTCACTGCTCTACGTGACGAGCTCCGTTCCCTCAGCGCTGATCATCAGGAACTGCGGCGTGAGGTCGAGGAGCTGAAGTCTCAGCAATCGAAGTCGCAGTCCTGAGCTGAGCCACTTCCTCACGCAGTGCTCTGGTCTCCTTGTTGAGGCGACCGACCATGGCCCGCATCTCTTGGATCAGCGCGGCCACTTGATCCGCGTCTTCGACGTGAATGCTGGTCAACCCCATCTCGTAGTCCGCTATGTGCTCGGCCATGTCTCCCGCTTGCCACCCGTGTCGTCGATGCGTTTCGCGCTGCCGCGCTTCCTCCCAGCCGCTGAGCGCCTCCACGACGTTGAGCGGCTCCTTCGCTGATCCGCCATCGCCCTGCCCTGCGGAGCTGTTCAGAGTTTCTTTACTGGATCAAGGCGGCCCGCCTACGGCGGGCCGCGCGCGCTGGCGGCCCGTGGCCGCCGCCGCTCCTTGTCTCCGCCACCGCTCCGGCGGCCCCCCGCCGCTCAGCGCGCACAACCGCCAGGGCGGACAACCAGATCAACGAGCAACACGTCCACCGCCGAGCACCAGGACCAGGCCGGGACGAGCCAGGCGTGACCGCGCCACCAGACCGCCCACAGTTCCGATCCGCACGGCCGGTGGAGTCGCAGGGCACGTCGGTAACGCTCATGCAAGATCGAGGACTCGGCTGTGACGTTCGGAAAAAGCGTGGCTGAGGCCGGTGAGTGGTTGCTGGAAGCACACGTGGCGGGTGCTCGTTCGTCTCGCCCGCCGTCATGGCTGACTTTCGGTGGCTCAGGTCAAGCCCCTTCCTCGTTGGACAACATGAAGCCGAGGGCCCGCACCCGCATCCGAGCACGCCAACTGCCCCGGCTACCATCGGCACCGGGGTCCTGATCAGGGCTTCCGCGACCGGACCACCCGGAATGCTGTCCAGGCTGAGGGTGGTCCGGTCTTTCGTTGCTGGTCTTCGTTGTGCGAGCGCCGCCGGGCGAACCGGCTCTAGAGGCGGCTCAGGGCCTTACCCACCTCGTAGATGGTCGGCCGGTCTTCGGGAGCATGGCTGAGCATCGCTTCGATCAACTCGCCCAGCTCACCGGAAGCCTTGACGGGGCGACGCCTGCCGTCGGCCACGGCCCTTCTCTGGACGGGGCGTGGAGCGTCGTCCGGGTACTCGATAGCCCGCCAACCAGTGGCCGAGATGAGCAGCGAGGCGCCGAGGGCGTAGACGTCGGCTTCTGGCGTGGGCTCGGCTTCCCCCGTGGCGAGCACGCTGCGCGCGATCTCTGGTGCCTCGTAGTGGACGAGGCAGCCGCGGAACGGGAAGTCGTAGCCCTCCGGGACGTGCCCGCCTCGGGCTAGAGCCAGGTCGATGAGGTGTGTCCGCTCCGACCCGACGATGAAATGGGCGGGCTGAACGTCGCCGTGAGCCCAGCCCTTGGCGTGCAGTTCGGCCAGGACCTCGACACAACCCAGCGCCACACGGGGGTCCGGTGCGATGGACGGGGCTTGCCTACGGCAGGGCTCCCACAGCTGGTGCAGGTCCGGCCCTTCATGCCACGGCTGGAAGTTCCACGTCCCGCGCTCCCATTCTCCGTACGCGAAGTCGTCGAATCCGAGACGATGCAGCACGGCACCCTCGCGTGCGGGCGCGAGGGCGGTCCAGGGTTGGGCGGGCCAGTCGGCCGTAGCCTCGATCGGATAGCCGACCTTGACGGCGTAGTGACCTCGATGGCTCTGCACCTCCCAGACCATGGAGCCCCGGCGGTTCAGGACGAGGCGCTGAGACGTGGGCATGAGGGCGTCGAGGACCACGATCGGCAGTTCAGAGGGTGAGCCGGACAACGTCTCTTCTCCTTCCGGGCGAACGCGGCCGACCACGAGTCGAGGCCGGCCGCGCCGCTGGTGTCTTGTGCTACGCCTGGCCGTACGGGCGGCCGCAGTCGGAGTCGCACTGGGTAAGGTTCGTGCCGTCCACGGTCCACAGGTCATCGAAGACCATGAAGCCCGCCGTCTTCATGGCGCGTGCCGAAGCGGCGACCTGCTTCGGGTCGCGGGCCCCGCCACCGGGCTTCGGGTTGTGGTGCAGGAAGCGGCCCGCGTACCGCTCGCACAGGTCGGCGTACTCCTTCGTGTGCAGGATGAGCGCGTGGAGACCCAGGTCCACGTCGTCCGACGGAACCATGGGGACGATCGCGGTGGCTGCGGTGACCACGAAGGCGACTGCCTGGTCCGCGATCCGCTCGGCACGCTCGGGTGACTGCCCGTTGTGGACGACCACGAAGTGGGCGAGGCTCTGGAACAGCTCCTCGCCAGACACCGCGCGGCCGGTCCTCTGGTCGTTCGCCGTTGCCGTCATGCGAGTACTCCTTCTGGATAGTGGAGCGTGGCACTTACGGGTGTGGAAGGCCGCCCCGGACGGGGGTGGGGGAACCGGGAATGAGCACCCGTCCGGCGCGGCCGGTCTACTGGCCGACAGCGAGAGCCATGCCGATCACCAGGCCGCATGACCCGCTGATCATGACGATGAAGAGGACTCCCGCGTATCGGCCGATGGCGCGCATCACAAGCCGTCCCTGCTGTTGCCGTTCTTGATGGCCAGGCGGGCGCTCAGTTCCTCCCGAGCGCTCGGCTGCACCACCTTGTCCGGCATGGCATCCCACTCCCGGCCGCCGCCGATGGGCCGTATCTGCACTCGGCCGCCGAGCTCACCCATGACGATGCCGATACGTCCCTTGGCGGTGTCCTTCGCCAGTTCACCGATGCCTGGTCTGGTCTGCTGGTTGCTCGCCATGCAAGAGAGCATCGCGACCAGAGGGCCGCCGCTAAAAGGTCAGGCTGATTACCCAACTTGGGTAACATCGCCGGAAGTAGAGAACCAGCGACGTTGCGTAGCCCTCGCAGTTTGGGAGCTTGCCGATGCCCGACCCGGACCGGCCGCAGGAACTGCCGGCCAGGCTGCTCACCGATCCCGAGATGATCGATGCGTGTCGGGTCCGGGACTTCGCCAGAGTCTTCCGGCTGTTGAAGGTCAGGGCGGGCATCTACCCGTCGATGATTGCCCGGCGTTGTGACCTGACGCCGAGCCGCGTGGGTGAAGTCATTGCAGGCCGACGGCACTTGCTGCACATGGATGTCATCGAGCGAATCTCAGACGGTTTGCGCATCCCAGGAGACATGCTCGGGCTTGCCCGCCGATCGTGGGAGACGCCTCAGGCCCTGGCGGTCGACGAGCGCGAGGCACCCCAGATGCCGGAGGCGGAGCAGCACGGCCACGATTCTCTGCCCGGTCCCGATGTGGACAGCATCCTGGCCCTGGCCACACGAACCAGTCTGAACAAGGCCACGCTTGAGGCCTTCCGCTCTTCTATCGAGGACTACTGGCGACGAGACGACCAGCACGGCGGCGAGGCACTGCGGCCCGCCATTGTCGGCCAGCTCCGTCATGTCGTTGGGCTCTTGAAGGAGAGCCGACCACCGTCCATCCAGAACGGTCTGTACGGCATTGCCGCCGAGCTGGCACGCCTCACGGGCTGGACCTACTTCGACGCCCGCCAGTACAACCAGGCCCGCGCCTACTTCACCGAGGCCCTGCAACTGGCGAAGGAGATCGATGACCGGCAGTTCATGGCCAACGTCCTCGCCTGTATGAGCTTGCAGGCGACCTACCAGGACAAGCCCGCGGACTCGTTGGCACTCGTGACCGCAGCCCAGGATCAGGCCCGGTCAGCACTCGGCAGCACGCCGCGCGTGATGTCGATGCTGGCCATGCGGGAAGCATTCGCCCACGCCACCCTCGGAAACCGTGATGACACGCACCGGGCGATCGGGGAAGCGCACAGCCAATTCGAGCAGATCGGGGCGAGCGATCCGGACCCCTCATGGGTGGCCTACTTCGACGAGCCGAAGCTCATCGTGGACACGGGCATCGCCCATGGCCGTCTGGGCGAAGCGGCAACCGCCGAACCCTTGATCGCTGATGCCCTGCGGCGGGAGCACCACACCAACCAGCGCGGCCGCGCGTTCCACTCGTTCTGGCTGGCTCGTACGCAGCTGGACCAAGGCAAGCTTGACCAGGCGTGCCACACCGCCACGCAAGCCCTTGAGCCCGCGTCGGCGGTGGCTTCAGAGCGAGTGTCTGGACACCTCAGGGAGTTCTACGACCAGCTGGCCCCACACAGGCAGGAGCCCGTAGCCTTGGCTTTCGAGGCACGGCTACGGGAACTCCTCCCGCCGGTCAGCGGATCGCTTCATCCATGAGCAGGTAGAGCAGACCCACGAGTGAGCCGCTGCTCACGATCTCGCGGCGGTCTATCATCCCGCGCACCTCTGAAAGAGGGATCCACTCGATGCGGTCGGACTCGTTCTTCTCCGTGGGGGGACCGGCGTACGTGGCGCCGTCGATGCGGAAGACGTGGTGCTGCGAGTCGGTGATGCCGTTCGCCGGCTCGGCATAGATCAGTGGCTTGATGGGGCCGGGACGCCAGCCGGTCTCTTCCAGGACTTCACGGGCAGCAGCTTCTTCCGGAGTCTCGCCTTCCTCGACCAGGCCCATGGGCAGTTCCCAGGCCCAAGAGTCCGTGATGAAGCGGTGTCGCCACATCATCAGGACCTCTTGGCGGTCATTGACTACGGCGGCAACGGCCAGGTGCCGGAGGCGGACGACGTGGTACTCCCACCTACGTCCGTCTGGCTGCTGGACGTCGACCAGACACAGATTCACCCAAGGATTGGTGTAGACCTGTCGCTCACCGTGGGTCTTCCACTCCATACCTGCGGCCCCTCTCGATCGGACTCCAGGATCTCAGACCTGTCCGGAAGCGGGTGCGTGTTCTCCTCTTTTCGCGTCACATTGACGAGATGCGCCGCCCAGCGGTGAGGCAGCCCGACCCATGTTGCGCCCAGGGCCCGCCCCCTACTCGCCGCCCGCTCAAGAGCAGTGCGCCGACGCCCCCACCCTTAATTTTCCGTGTGATATTTTTCCGCTCATGGTTAATGGTGAAGTTGCGCGCATCTGCGATGCCACAGCGCATCTCTGTGAGCCCCTCCACGACGCCTTCGCGTACGCCCACCAGCGACACAGTGAACAGCTGCCGGAGCTGCAAGGCCCCTCTCACGGCTGGCTCCGCAGTCACATGGTGCGCGGCCTGGTCCACCACCGACTTCTGAAAGCGTCGTTGGGGCCGTGGGTTCTCAGCGGGAATCACAAGCGCAACGGCGAGCTGTGGCTGACGGACAGCAACTACCGAGTCAGACTGCTCCATGGCTTCAGTGACGACCATGTGCCGCCGCCTGGCAGCAATCACGCCCGGCGCGCCTACTACCGCAACCTACCGCTGCCTGCCGCGTTCCAGGTACCTGCTTTTGGTCCCCAGAACAACAAGCTTTTGATCTTGTGGCGAGTGGGTGTGGACGGCGCGCCGGCGTTTCGCGTCGTCCGTACCACCGGCACGTGGAAGTTCGGGGCCACCGCCGAGGTCGACCTAGACTTCCCTCTGATGCCCACCGCAGACGAACTGCGAGGACTGCGGTTCGAGCCGCAAGATGACAGCATCGAACTGGACCTGCCGGACAACGAGGAGATGGGCGATGAGGACGGCACTGGAGGCGTCTCCTGGTGAGCGACTGCGCACTCTTCGGGACCTGCTCGGGCTGACTGGCGCAGCCCTTGCGGACATGTCCGGAGTAAGCCCCACCTGGATCTCCAATGTGGAGCGGGGTGAGCGTGAGGCCACGGAAGACAAGCTACGAATGATCGCAGAAAGCACCGAAACGCCCCTGCGGTTCTTCTCCGTAGCCCCCTCGTCAGTGCCGCTCGACTCTCTTCGCTTTCGCAAAATGTCCACGGCTAAGCGGACCGTTACCCGTAGAGTCTCCGCGCTCTACCAGGAGGGCTTCCGGGTCACCGAAGACATCACGTCATCGACTCGGTATCCGGCCCCGCCTCTGCCCTACGCCACTGTGAACGAGCTCGATGACGAAGCCATTGAGCACCTGGCCGAGCAGACTCGCGTTGCCCTTCGTCTGGCTCCCGACAAGCCGATCCCGCACCTCACCCGGGCCTTGGAGCGCTCTGGTATCGCTGTTACTCCGCTGATCCTTCCCGACCCCAACGGCGAAACCGCAAACACCACCAACAAGCACTTCGGTGTGAGCTACTGGGCAGGCATCGGCGAGCACGCACTCGTCGCCTACTTCCCAGGTGCCAGCGGTGACAGAGACCGCTTCACCCTTGCTCACGAGCTCGGTCACCTCGTCCTCCATACCTTTCGCCCGCACGCAGCCGATCCCGAAGGGGAAGCCAACCGCTTCGCCGGCGCCTTCCTCGTCCCTTACGAGCGTGCGAAGGAGGAACTCACAGATCGCCTCACCCTAGAGAACTACGCGCGCCGCAAAGCCACGTGGGGAGTTTCGATCCAGGCCCTGATCATGCGGGCCGCGGCTGTTGGCAACCTCTCTGAGAGCCGTAAGCGCTCTTTGTACGTCCAGGTCTCCCAGAGGGGGTGGCGCAAGGAGGAACCCGTCGAGGTCGGCCGTGAACACCCCCTGCTTTTGCATACCCTTCTGGTTCGCGAGTACGGGCCCCGTCCCTATTTGCCAGCGTCTGACCAGCTCGCCATCCAACCCGCCATCCTGCGGTCCCTTGCCCCTGAACCGAACCGCCCGACGGATCGTCCCGCTTCCGAAGCGGACAACGTCGTAAGCCTTGGCGATCGCCGGCAGCAACGCCCGGCACTGAAGGTGCTCTGACTCCGCGCGATACGCACCCCAGACAGCCCGCCAGTGTCTCGATAGCCCGACATCCAGCCCCGTGCAACATGGCACGGGGCTGGACGGGGCTCAGCCCCGGACATCGAAGAGGCGAGGGTTCTGGGTGACCTCGGGAGACTCGGAGAACTTCCGTAACTACCTGCTCTCCAGGAACGGCAGTTCGAGTCGTTCGACAGAGTTGGCCGTTACTCCTCGTTGCCCTCGTCACGTCGTCGGCGGCGCCAGGTGTCGAGTTCTCGCCCGAGTGCGAGCAGGGCGGTGACAACGGGGATGAGTTGCGCAAGAAGATCCACGGAGGCTCCTGAGGTGTCCTCCGGGAGCTTGAGCCACTTCCGGGAAGAAGCATGCACAGGCTCCCGGAACTGTCGGTCCGGGGCTGTGCGCTTCAGCCCGAGCCAGCAATTTCTGCTGGCAACTGGCTCACTTCTCAGCCGGTGCAGACGTTGCACCTTCAGCGGTCCTGGTCACTGGACCAGCCGCTTAGCTGATAGCTCTGTCGGCTTCGGGCGAACTTCCGCCCGGCGCAGGATCAGGGTAACAGCGTGGGCAAAGAGATGGCCGGGGCTTGACGGCAGCGCTGACGGCAACGACGGCACACGCTCGCACTTGATCGCCAACCTGGGCGATCGCGGTCAGAGGCTGTCGGCATAGGGCAGGACGCCCTGCCCGATCCTACGGATCAGAAGGTCACTGGCCCGATTCATGCCGAGGGCTTGCAGCGTGGCGTCAGAGCCAGTGGACCCTGTGTGGACCACAGACCCCGTACTGCGCCAGAGGCCGGTAGGCTGAAACCGCTCCGCTCCAGGTGGGACGGGGCAGGAGGTGGGTTCCCGAGCGGCCCAGGGAACCGTCTTGAAAACCGTCGTGGCAGCGATGTCACCGTGGGTTCAAATCCCACCGCCTCCGCGCAGGTCTTGACTCGCGCAGTCCGTAAGGGACGTCCCTCGACGAGGGACGTCCCTTACGCGTGGGGCAACGGGTGGCCGTCTCGTGTCGTCTTTCGGCGGGAGACCTCACGACGCGGGAGTGGCATGACGAACAGCAAGGCGCGTACGGCCGCGATGATCACGCCCGTCGGGCAGGAGGCCCAGGACGAGGCGAGGGCGCTGGCGCGGGACGGGCGTACGGGCAAGGCGGTGCGGCGGTTGCGCAGGGGCTCCTGGCTCAAGCGGGGTCCGGCCCGGGAGGCCGTGGAATTGCTGGTCGCCGGGCACGCGTTGCCCACGACCAGCGGCCAGGCGCTCGACGCGCTGCGCGAGCTCGACCCCGGACTGGTCGACGAGCTGGTCGCCTTGCTCGACGGCGGGCAGCAGATCGCCGCGGTCAAGCTGGTCCGGGAGCGGACCGGCGTCGATCTGGCCGGTGGCTACCACCTCGTTGTGGAACTGGGGGGCAAGCCGCCGGGTACGCGGTGAGCATTACGATCATCGAGGCGTGCCGGTCGGAGAAGGGTGGGTGAGCGTCGCCGTGAGTCGGCGCATCGTCGTCGTCACCGCTGTGCACGGCCCCCACGCCCGGTTCCTGCCGGAGGCCTATGCGTCATTGCGCGCGCAGCGGCTTCCCGCGGGCTGGGAGTGGCACTGGGTCATCCAGGAGGACGGCGAGAGCGAGCGCGTCAGGCCGTATGTGCCGGCCGACCACAGGGTGACGTTCCGGCAGGGCCGGGCCGGGGGGCCCGGGGTCGCGCGGACCATGGCGCTGGCGCACGGCGACGGGGCGTACGTGAAGGTCCTGGACGCCGACGACCGGCTGACCCCGGGGGCGCTCGCGCGGGATCTGGCCGCGCTGGAAGGGGACCCGGGTCTCGGGTGGGCCACGTCGCGGGTGCTCGACCTCCTGCCCGACGGGTCGACCGTCGGCTTCCCGGGCGATCCGGAGCAGGGGCCGATAGAGCGCGGTGCCGTGCTCGAACACTGGAGGGCGAACGGCTTTCTCGCCCAGGTGCATCCCGCGTCGCTGTTCGTGCGACGGGAGTTGTTGCTCGCCCTCGGCGGCTGGATGGCACTGCCCGCCTCGGAGGACACCGGCCTGCTGCTGGCGCTGAACGCGGTGAGCCGGGGCTGGTTCTCGGGGGAGGTGGGCCTGCTGTACCGCAAGTGGGACGGCCAGGTGACCGGACAGGCGGCCCACACGGACCAGTCCGAGCGGGAGACGCGCTTGGCGGTCGTGGAAGCGAGAGCCCTGGCCCTGTCCCGCCTGCGCTGGGACGCCCCGGCGGCTTCGTGAGAGCGGCTGGGTGGCCAAGTGCCCGCCCGCACGCGGACCGCCGTGTGCGGGTGGGTGGCCAGGTACAGGGCGCTCGGCTTACAGGGCGCTCCGGCCTCCGTGCGGCCGGACCTCCCTCACCTGAGCCACCAGCCGGCCCTCCGCCTCGTCCAGCGGGACGTCACACCGGCGCGGAAGGGGCGAAGACCGCGAGCAGGGGCGGTGGGGGCGGCATGTTCCTCGCTACGGCCCGTCCGGTGGGGGTGTCGCCGCCCGGGTGAGGGTGATCGCCTGGCTCGGGCACTTCTCGGTCGCCTCCAGGATCTCCGGGGCGTCGCCCACGTGCTCACGGCCCGGGCGGACGACCCCGAAGCCGTCGACGAAGTCGAAGACCTCCGGGGCCCGGTGGGCGCACTCGGCGGAGCCGTAGCAGAGATCGCGGTCTATGGAGACCTTCATGCCTTTTGTCCCCCTCCTGGGCGGCCACGGGAGTTCGCGGCCGTCGGGGAGTTGAGTGCCCAGCGCGCCCCCGGCTGAACCGGCCGGACTAGCGGGCGCTCCCGGCGGTCGCCAGCCAGTGGGCGACCCGGCGTACGGCGGCCTCGTCGAGCCGTTCGACCAGCGCTTTGACGGTCGTGTCGTCCTCGGGGGACAGGTCGTAGAGGCCCGCCTTGGTCAGGCCGGCGAGCAGGACCTGGTGGCGGCGGCCGGTCATCCTGTCCGCCAGGGGGGCCGGTTCGCCGGGGGCGGGTTCAGGATTCGGCTGAAATGCGACGGTCTGCTGCCGCGGGGTGTCGAAGCGGTGCCACGTGCCGTCCTTCGGCCCCCACAGGGCGACGGTGACCTCATCGCCCCGTGCGCGCAGGGTCCGGGTCATCTCGCCGAGGGCGTACAGCACCGGTGAGCGGTGGGGCGACTCGGCGGCCGTCCTCCAGGCAGCGACGGCCGGACGGTAGTACAGCGCGACCCAGCGCGGGGCACCCTGCGGACGTGGGCTCTCGGGACGTGACTCCACTGCGCTCACCCCTGTACATCGCTGCGGAAGCGGTACGGCAGGGGGACCATAGCTGACAGGTCGTCAGTTATCCAGGGGTGCCGGGGGCGGTCCGCAGGGGGCGGCGCACGGTCCTCCGGGAGTGGCGACCACGTCGTCCGGCACCGGTCCCTCCCCTCGTGGGGACCGGTACCGAACGGTGGAGCTACCGTCGTCCGGTTCGGACGGAAGCAGTCCGGATGCGTGTGCCACTGCGTCCGGATCCTGCCATTTCCGGCCGTGGAGGAGGAGGTTCCGGCCTTCAGCGGACGGTATTGCCGCAGGTCAGCGATATAGAGTGAGTTTTCCGGTCCGGACGTCCAGGCGTGGAAGTGAGGAGCTGAGACCTTGAGTTCCGACTCGGGGGCACGCACCGCCTTCGCGGAACGCCTCGCGCTGCTGTACAAGGAAGCCGGGAACCCCCCTCTCAAGCGGGTGTCCGAGGCGGTCGTCCGTCTCCAGCGGGTCGACGAACGGGGGCGGCCGGTACGGGTGTCCGCCCAGCGCATCAGCGACTGGCGCCGGGCCCGGAACGTGCCCGCGCAGTTCCCCGCGCTCGCGGCGGTGCTGCACGTGCTGATCCCCGAGGCGCGGCGCGAGCGGCCCACGCCGGTCTCCCCGGGTCTGTACGACCTCGGCCAGTGGCAGCGGCTGTGGGAACGCGCGGTGGCCGACCCGGTCGCCGAGCGCCCCGCGGCGTCGGCGGCCGAGGAACGGCCCGCGGACGAGGCCGTGTCCGCGCCCGGCGGGGTGTGCCCGTACCGGGGTCTCGCCTCCTACCGCCGGGAGGACGCCCGCTGGTTCTTCGGCCGGGAGCGGAGCACGGACGCGCTCGTCACCCAGCTCGGGGCCGTCGCGGGGTCGGGTGGCCTGGTCATGCTGGTGGGCGCCTCGGGGGCGGGCAAGTCCTCGCTGCTGAACGCCGGTCTGGTGCCCGCCCTGCGGGACGGCGCGCTGAGTGACGACGGTGACGGTGGCAGCAGCGGTGGCGGCGGTGGTGGTGCTGACGGTGGTGGCAGCGGTGGCGCCCGTGGTCGTGGCCGTGCACGGGAGGTCGTGCAGCTCGTACCGGGTGCTGATCCGCTGGCGGAGCTGAGCCGGTGCATACCCGAGCTGGCGCCCGTCGTCTCGGCCCGGACCCCGCCACGCTCTTCCGTAGCCGGCTCCGGCCTCTCCGCACCTGGCCCGGGCCCTTCCGTAAAGGGCCCGGGCCTCTCCGCACCCGGCTCCGCCCCCTCCGCACCCGGCTCCGCCCCCTCCGCACCCGACTCCGCCCCCAACCCCTCCGCCCCCGGCTCCGTCCCCGCCCCCCACCCCTTCGCACCAGCTCCCGGCACCCCCTCCTTCACCCGCGTCGTCCGCGCCGCCGTCGCCGCCTGGGCCCGGCGCGAAGCGCCCTCCGGGGCCCGCCCGGTCGTCATCGTGGACCAGTTCGAGGAGACCTTCACCCTCTGCCCCGACGAGGCCGACCGGCGCGCTTTCATCGCGGCCCTGCACGCCGCCTGCTCCCCCGCCGGCCCGGGCGAACCGGCCCCGGCGATCGTGGTGCTGGGCATCCGCGCCGATTTCTACGACCGCTGCCTGAGGTACCCCGAGCTGGCCGACGCGCTCCAGCACCGGCACATGGTGCTCGGGCCGCTGACCAGCGCGGAGCTGCGCGAGGCGGTGACGGGTCCGGCCAAGGCCGTCGGTCTTGAGCTGGAACCGGGGCTCGCGGAACTGATCGTCCGGGAGGTCAGTGCCGACGGCCCGCGCGGGGCGCACGACGCCGGGGTGCTGCCGCTCCTCTCGCACGCTCTGCTCGCCACCTGGCAGCGCAGGAAGGCGGGCCGGCTCACCCTGGCCGGCTACCGCGCGGCCGGCGGCATCCAGGGCGCGGTCGCGGCCACCGCCGAGCGGGCCTGGACCGGCCTCGACCCGGCCGCGCGCACGGCGGCCCGGCTGCTGCTGCTCCGCCTGGTCCGGCTGGGCGAGGACACCCAGGCCACGCGTCGGCGCGGCACCCGGCGGCAGCTGGAGCAGGAGTCGGCCGACCCCTGCAAGACGGAGGAGTCCCTGGAAGCGCTGGTCCGCGCCCGGCTGGTGACGCTCGACGCGGAGACCGTGGAGATCACCCACGAGGCGCTGCTGCACGCCTGGCCGCGGCTGCGCGACTGGATCGACGAGGACCGGCAGGGCAACCTGCTGCGCCAGCGCCTGGAGGAGGACGGCCGGGCCTGGGAGGAGTCCGGACGGGACACCTCGCTGCTGTACCGGGGCTCCCGGCTGGAACAGGCCCACGGCTGGGCACGGTCCGCCGGGGACACGTTCCTGACCCGCAGCGCGGTGGAGTTCCTGGCCGCCTCGGTCCGGCTGCGCCGGCGGATCACCTGGATCAGCCGGGGCGCGGTGGCGACCCTGGTGGTGCTGGCCCTGCTGGCCGTCGGGTCGGCCGTGGTCGCCTGGAAGCAGCGGGACGAGGCCGTCTTCGAGCAGGTGCTCGCCCAGTCCGACCGGGTGCAGGACACGGATCCGTCGCTGTCCGCGCAGCTCGACCTGGTGGCGCACCGGCTGCGGCCGGACGACAAGGGCGCGACCAGCCGGCTGATCTCCATCGTGAACGCCCCGCTGTCCACGCCCCTGACCGGCCACTCGGGCGCCGTCTACCTCACCACCTTCAGCCCGGACGGGCAGGTCCTGGCCACCGCCAGCTACGACCGGACCGTACGGCTGTGGGACGTCTCCGACCCCGAGCGGCCGAAGCCCCTGGGCAAGCCCCTCACCGGTCATACGAGCTGGGTGAGCAGCGCGGTCTTCAGCCCGGACGGCCGCACGCTCGCCAGTGCCTCCGACGACGGCACCGTACGGCTCTGGGACGTGACCGACCCCGGGCACCCGAAGTCGCTGGGCGCGCCGCTGACCGGCCACGACGGGACGATCTACCTGATCGCCTTCAGCCCGGACGGGCGCACCCTGGCCTCCGCGGGCGACGATCACACCGTGCGGCTGTGGGACGTGGCCGACCCGCGCCGGCCGCGGGCGCTGGGCGATCCGCTGACCGGTCACCGCAGCGCCGTGCGGTCGGTGGCGTTCAGCCCGGACGGCCGGACGCTGGCCGCGGGCGGCGACGACGGCACGATCCGGATGTGGGACGTGTCCGAGCCCGGCCGTCCGGAGCCCGCCGGGGCACCGCTGACCGGCCACACCACCACCGTGCACTCCGTGGCCTTCAGCCCCGACGGCCGCACCCTGGCCAGCGGCAGCGCGGACGGCACCGTACGGCTGTGGAACACGGCGGGCCCGGGCCGCCCGGCCACGATCGGCGCGCCGCTGACCGGCCACACCGGGCCGGTCTGGTCCGTGGCCTTCAGCCCCGACGGGAACATGCTCGCGGCGGCCAGCGCGGACAGCACGGCGAGCCTGTGGAAGGTCAGTGATCCTCAGTACCCGTCGCAGGTGGGCGGGCCCCTCGCGGGCAGCAGCGGCGAGATGTACGCGCTCGGCTTCAGCCCGGACGGGCGCACCCTCGCGACCGGGGCGGGCGACAACAAGGTCCGCCTGTGGTCGCTGCCGATGTCGGACATGGTCGGCCGGACCGGAGTGTTCCGTCCGGACGGGCAGGTGCTCGCGACGGCGGCGCGGGACGGGCGGATCCGGCTGTGGGACGTGCGGGCGCCCGGTCGGCCGGTCCGGACGGGAGAACCGTTTCGCCCGCGGAAGGGCGCCGTGCGCTCACTGGAGTTCGCCCCGGACGGGCGCACGCTGGCGGTCGTGACGGAGGGCCGGGCCGTGGAACTGTGGAACGTCGCCGACCCCGCACGCCCCGTCCCGTACGGCTCTCCCTCCCCGCTGCGGATCCGGTACGCCGACCCGCTGGCGTTCAGCCCGGACGGGCGGGTCCTGGCCACGGCCTACGACGACCGCACCATCCAGCTGTGGAACGTCGCCGACCCGTCCCGTCCGCGCCCGTTCGGCACGCCTCTCACCGGTCACAAGGGCTACGTCAACCACCTCGTCTTCAGCCCGGACGGCCGCACCCTGGCCAGCGGCAGCGCGGACGGCACCATCCGGCTGTGGGACGTGTCCGACCCCGGCCGGGTGACCCTGATCGGGGCGCCGCTGCGGGGCCACCTCGGAGCGGTCAACGCCCTCGCCTACAGCCGGGACGGGCGCACGCTGGCCAGCGCGGGCGACGACAACTCGGTCCGCCTCTGGGACCTCACCGACCTCGACGAGGTCTCCGAGGAGGCGCGGCTCACCGGTCACACGGAGGCGGTCGTGTCGCTGACGTTCAGCCGGGACGGCCGCACCCTGGCCAGTGGCGGCAACGACAGCACCGTGCGGCTGTGGGACGTCTCCGACCCCGCGCACGCCACGGCGATCGGCCCGTCGATGAGCCCCGACGCCACGACCGGCAACTTCCTGGCGTTCAGCCCGAACAGCCACATGCTCGGGGTGTCGAGCGGCGCGGACACCGTCCGGCTGTGGAACCTCGACGTCGACGCGGCGGCCCGCCGGGTCTGCTCGATGACCCGGGGTGTGCTGACGCCGGACACCTGGCGGGAGTACCTGCCCCGGCTCTCCTACGATCCGCCGTGCGACGACTGACCGCTGTCCGGCTCAACACCGGGAGTAGTCAAGGGAGTTGAGTGAGACGAGTCACAACCGGGCCATTCCTGACGGTCAGTCGGCTCGTGGTGGGCAAGCGCTTGTTACCCTTGGCCATAGCCCGATCGCTGGTGCATCCCCCGTCGCCAGCGGTCGGGCCTTGTTTTTCAGCGCAGGTCCAGGCGCATCAGGACGCGGGGGTGGCCGGCCAGGACGGAGGTCGTGTCCGCCGCGTGGGTGAAGCCGGCGCGTTCGAAGTTCTTCCGCAGTCCGGCGTAGGCCATCGTCAGGTCGACCCTGGCGTCCCCGTTGTCCAGCGGGTACGCCTCGATCGCCGGTGCGCCCCGGTCCCGGGCGAACGCGACGGCGCCGGCGATGAGGGCGTGCGAGATGCCCTGCTTACGGTGGCCGGGGCGGACCCGGACGCACCACAGGGACCAGACGGGCAGGTCGTCGAGGTGCGGGATCTTGCGGTTGCGGGCGAAGGAGGTCTGCGCGCGCGGGGCGACGGCGGCCCAGCCGACCGGTTCGTCACCGTCGTAGGCGAGCACGCCCGGGGGCGGCTCCGCGCGGCACAGCCGCTCGACGTACTCCCCGCGGGCGGGTCCGCGCAGTTCGTTGTTGAGCCGGGAGGGGATCCGGTAGCTCAGGCACCAGCAGACGTTCGCCCGGGCCGACTTCGGCCCGATCACGGCCCGGACGTCCTCGAAGACCGTGGCCGGACGGACATCGATGCTCATGCCCCCACGATGCCACGCCCCCGCCCCCCGCGCCCCGACGCCGGGGTCGAGGCCCGGGAGCCGGACCGCCGTGCCGTCCGGCGCGCACCGGGACGCTCCCGGGACTCACGCGGACGCCGCTCGCAGCGGGCGCAGGTGGCCGATCTCCGTCACGTTCCGGGCGACGCCGCACTCGTCGGACGAGCCTACGCAAGCACCGGGGCGTCGTCCCGGGCCAGCGCCGCCCAGTCGAGGTCGCGCAGCCCGGGCTCCGCGTCGCAGCCGGCGGGCAGGCGGGGCGTGGGCTGGAACCAGACGACCGTCAGCCGCGAACGGCAGGAGACCGGGTCGCCGGCCGGGTCCAGGGCCGTCGAGCGGAACGTGCCGAGGCAGGCCACCGCGGGCAGCACCTCGACCGGCCCGAGCCCGCCCGCGTACTGGTCGGGGTACTCCCGCCGCGGCGGGACGAGGTGCACCGGCGTGCCCGGGCGGAGGCGCTCGGCGGCGTGCAGGAGGCCCCGGATCCGCAGGTCGTTCAGCGGCTTGCAGGGATAGCCCTCCAGCATGTCGCCGTACGTCGACGAGAACCGCAGGTCGGCGAGGTCCACCGAGCGGCCGGAGGCCAGGACGAGGCGGGTGAGCGCCAGGGCCGGTGAGATGGCGTGCTGTCGCATGGGGGTCTTCCGGTGCTCAGGGACGGGGCCGTGCGGGTCGTGCTCACGGCCGGTGCCCGGTCATCCGTGCCGCCGAGGCGATCGTGGTCCGGGCCTCCCGCTCGGTCAGGCCGGTGTGCAGGGCCGCGTCGACCAGGGGGTCCACCAGCGCCGGGCCGATGCCGTCCTCGTAGGCCCGGCAGGCCGCCCAGAACAGGCGGGTGTTGCGCTGGCCCTCGTGCGCGGCCAGGACGAACTGGACCAGGCCCTGGCCGTGCCCGCCGGCCGCGGACGGGGCCGGGTGGTGGGCGGCGCGGGGTGGCGGGAGCAGCAGCCGCAGGAGAGAGCGGGGGCAGGGGGCCGGGGGCAGGTGCGCGGTGCCCGGGGCGGCGGCGTAGACGCCCTGGGCCGTGCGGGAGCCGGGTCCGACGAGGTAGCCGCCTGCGCCCCGGATGTCGATGCCGGGGGCGAGCCGGCCCGCCGAGTTGGGCACGACCACCTCGGGCGGGCCGCTCAGCCACAGATGACGCCCGCCGGACGGGGTCACGACGACCACCGTCGGCGGGATGGTGAACAGGTGCCGCAGTGCCAGCTCGCGCAGGGCGGCCGAGGAGTCCGTGCCGGTCTTCACGTCCAGGTCGAGGCCGATGAGGTGGTGCGGGGGCAGCCCGCAGGCGATGCCGTAGCCGGTCGCCCAGGGGGCGGCGGCGAACAGCTCGCGGATGCGCTCCGGGTCGCTGGAGGCATCGTGGACCCCGTGCCCGAGGCGACCGCACTCGCCGTGGCAGGGGGAGGGGGCGGGGTCGTCGCGGTGGGGGGAGCGCAGGGCGGGGAGCTTGGTGCGGGACAGGGGCAGGACGGCCAGTCCGCGTTCGGCGGCTGACAGGGCGTGTGCGAGGGCCAGCGTCGTGGCCTGCCGGTCGGTGGTGGCCATGGCTCTAGTTTCGTACGTACGTTCGAAAAAGGAAAGGGGGAACGGGTGCGACGCGCCGAGGGCCCTGGGGTCGGCCGAAAAGTGCGGGAACGCTTCATCCCTTGCGGCACCGGGGTTCGAGCGCCCCCTTACGCCCCTACCCGGTACGGAAGTGACGCATAGGGGTTTATCGACTTGTCATCACGCTTGCGTGCGAATAGCCGCTTCCGGTGTGGTTCGCCGGGGATTCGGTGGGCAACTCTGGACTCGCGACGTCGAGCACCGCACCGGGGCGGCCGGCCAACTTCCCCGGTGACAGCAGTGGAACGCACGCGGCCATGAGCCGGCGCGTGCTCGGTTCGACAGGTCCTGGAGGGACAACAACCATGGCAAGCATCCGTACCGCCCGCGTCATCGCGGCCGTCTCCGCCCTTCCGCTCGCAGCCGCCCTCTTCGCCGGTGTCGCCGCGGCGGACAACGGCGCCTTCGCGGACAACGGATCCATCGCGTCCGTCACCGAGGCCGAGCAGGGCATCCTCGGCAGCGGCGTCGGCGGTGACAACTTCGGCAACGCGGCCACCACCCAGCAGCAGGCCGTCGGGGAGGGCGCCTCGAACCAGAGCAACACCGCCCAGGTCAACGGCTCGGAGTTCACGGCCGTCAACCAGGGCAACGCCAACACCGCCATCAGCTTCGCCCCGCTGTGGTGGTGAGCTGACCGGGCCGGTGCGGCGGCATCGGCCCGGGTGTTCGTGGGGGGTGTGTCGTGGGGTGACAAGCGTCTGAGCGGCGGTGCTCCGGTACCGCCGCGCAGGCGTTTTCGCGTCCTGGAGCCCTTGACGGAGGCCCTAATCTGACGGACAGTCAGAAACCGTGAGCGGTGAGCCGGAGGTCCACGAGGAGTTCGAGGCACGCCTGAAGGCCTACGAGGGCCTCCCGGCGGCCGCCACCGGCGTCGGCCGGGACCCCGTCAACGAGCCGATGATCAGGCACTGGTGCGAGGCCATGGGCGACACGAACCCCGCGTACACGGGCCCGGACGCCATCGCCCCGCCCACCATGCTCCAGGCCTGGACCATGGCCGGACTCACCCGCCGCCCCGAACGCACGGCCGCCTACGACGAACTCCTCGCCCTGCTCGACGAGTCGGGCCACGACGCCGTCGTCGCCACCGACTGCGAGCAGGAGTACCTGCGCCCGCTGCGCCCCGGTGACGAGATCACCTTCGACGCGGTGATCGAGTCGGTGTCCGGCCGCAAGTCCACGAAACTGGGGGCGGGTTACTTCGTCACGACCCGTACGGACGTCCGCGCGGGCGGCGAACTCGCCGGGACCCACCGCTTCCGCATCCTCAAGTACGCCCCCGCACAGCGGCCTTCGCGACCGGCCGAGCGCCGCCCCCGGCCCGTCGTCAACCGCGACAACGCCGGCTTCTGGGAGGGCGTGGCCCGCCACGAGCTGCTCATCCAGCGCTGCGCCGCCTGCGCCACCCTGCGTTTCCCCTGGCTGCCGGGCTGCAACGGCTGCGGCTCGCCCGACTGGGACACCGTCGGGGCGAGCGGCGAGGGCACGGTCTACTCCTACGTGGTGCTGCACCACCCGCCCTTCCCGGCCTTCGAACCGCCCTACGCGGTCGGGCTGATCGAGCTGGCGGAGGGCGTGCGGATCGTCAGCAACGTGGTCGGGGTGCCGTACGACGAGGTGCGGATCGGCCTGCCGGTGCGGCTGGAGTTCCGGCGGTACGACGACGAGCTGGTGCTGCCCGTCTTCCGGGCGGTGACGCCGTGAAGGCCGGTGACCGCCTGCCGCCCCTGGAGATCCCCGTCACCCGGACCCTGATCGTCGCCGGGGCCATCGCCTCGCGCGACTACCAGGACGTCCACCACGACCCGGACCTCGCCCGGCGGAAGGGCTCTCCCGACATCTTCATGAACATCCTGACCACCAACGGCCTGGTCGGCCGCTACATCACCGACCACTTCGGCCCCCGGTGCGTGCTGCGCCGGGTGGCCATCCGGCTCGGCGCGCCCAACCACCCCGGCGACACCCTGGTGCTGACCGGCACGGTCGAGGAGGCCGACGGCGACACGGCGACGGTCCGGGTCGTGGGCGCGAACGGCCTCGGCACGCACGTCACGGGCACGGTGACGGTGAGGGTCCCGGCATGAGCCTTCGAAGGCGGGACGGTCTCGGCGGGCGCGCGGCCGTCGTCGGTGTGGGGGCCACCGAGTTCTCCAAGGACTCGGGGCGCAGCGAACTGCGCCTGGCCGTCGAGGCGGTGCACGCGGCCCTCGCGGACGCGGGGCTGAGCCCGTCCGACGTGGACGGGATGGTCACCTTCACCATGGACACCAGTCCCGAGATCACCGTCGCCCAGGCGGCCGGCATCGGGGAGCTGTCCTTCTTCTCCCGGATCCACTACGGCGGCGGCGCGGCCTGCGCCACCGTCCAGCAGGCCGCCCTGGCCGTCGCGGCGGGCGTGGCCGACGTGGTCGTCTGCTACCGCGCCTTCAACGAGCGCTCGGGCCGCCGTTTCGGCTCCGGGGTGCGGCACCGGGAACCGTCGGCGGAGGGGGCGGCCCTGGGCTGGTCGCTGCCGTTCGGCCTGCTCACCCCGGCCTCCTGGGCGGCGATGGCGGCCCGGCGCTACCTCCATACCTACGGGCTCACCCCGGAGGCGTTCGGGCACGTGGCCGTCGCCGGCCGCAAGCATGCGGCGACCAACCCGGCGGCCTGGTTCCACGGCCGGCCGATCACCCTCGCCGACCACGCCGCCTCACGCTGGATCGTCGAACCGCTGCGGCTGCTCGACTGCTGCCAGGAGACCGACGGCGGGCAGGCCCTCGTCGTCACCTCCGCCGAACGGGCCCGTGACCTGCCCCACCCGCCCGCCGTGATCGCCGCGGCCGCCCAGGGCTCCGGCCGCGCCCAGGAGCAGATGACCAGCTTCTACCGCGACGACCTGACCGGCCTGCCCGAGACGGCGGTCGTGGCCCGGCAGCTGTGGCGGACCTCGGGGCTGGCGCCGGCCGACATCGATGTGGGGATCCTCTACGACCACTTCACGCCGTTCGTGCTGACGCAGCTGGAGGAGTTCGGCTTCTGCGGCCCGGGCGAGGCGGCGGACTTCGTGGCCGAGGAGCGCCTGCCCCTCAACACGCACGGCGGGCAGCTCGGGGAGGCGTACCTGCACGGCATGAACGGCATCGCGGAGGCCGTCCGGCAGATCAGGGGCACGGCCGCGAACCCGGTACCGGGCGCGGAGCGGGTCCTGGTGACGGCCGGGACGGGCGTGCCCACGTCCGGACTGGTCCTGACCGCCGACCCCCAGGGGTGAACCCGCAGTACCCCGGGCTCCGCGCTCCACCTGGAGGAGGTGCGGGGAGCCCTACCCGTACAACCTGAGGGGGACCCTGCTTCGGGACCTGCGGGCGATCCGCCGGCCATGCCGCCGCTCATAGCGTGGAGCCATGACCACACTCGTCTGCACGAGCGCTTCGAAGGCGGCCGGACCAGCGGCGCAGACCCTTCCGTACCCGTCCTTCTCGTCGTACGTCAGGGCCCGCCAGCCGGTGCTGCTGCGTACCGCCCGCTCGCTCACCGGCAACCCGAGCGACGCGGAGGACCTGCTGCAGACCGCCCTCACCAAGACGTACGTCGCCTGGGAGCGCATCGAGGACCACCGCGCCCTCGACGGTTACGTCCGCCGGGCGCTGCTGAACACCCGGACCTCGCAGTGGCGCAAGCGCAAGGTGGACGAGTTCGCCTGCGACGAGCTGCCCGAGCCGGACCCGGTCCCGGCCGGTGACGACCCCGCCGAGCAGCAGGCGCTGCGCGACGCGATGTGGCGCGCGGTCATGCGGCTGCCCGCCCGGCAGCGGGCGATGGTGGTCCTCAGGTACTACGAGGACCTCAGCGAGGTCCAGACGGCCGAGCTGCTCGGCGTCTCGGTGGGCACGGTGAAGTCGGCCGTCTCCCGGGCGCTCGGCAAGCTCCGCGAGGACGCTGAGCTGGGACTTGTCCGCCAGTGAGGCGACGATCCACCCGCCTGTGAGCTGCCCCTCCGGCATGGCGTGATCTGATCGATCGCCCGTCCCTAGTGACATACCGCGCGGTATGTGCGCAGAATCAGCGCAACTCTTACCACCGCGCAGGCAATGTCGCCCCGGGAGGACGCCGTGCTGAGCACCATGCAGGACGTACCGCTGCTGATCTCGAGGATCCTGACCCACGGGTCGACGGTCCACGGGACATCGCAGGTGACCACCTGGACCGGTGAGGACGAGCCACACCGCCGCTCCTTCGCGGAGATCGGCGCCCGCGCCGCCCAGCTGGCCCACGCCCTGCGCGACGACCTCGGCGTCACCGGCGACGAGCGCGTCGCGACCCTCGCCTGGAACAACGCGGAGCATGTCGAGGCCTACTTCGCCATCCCGTCCATGGGCGCGGTCCTGCACACCCTGAACCTCCGCCTCCCGCCCGAGCAGCTGGCCTGGATCGTCAACCACGCCGCCGACCGCGTGATCATCGCCAACGGTTCGCTGCTCCCCCTGCTCGCACCGCTGCTGCCGCACCTGAAGCCGGTCGAGCACGTGGTCGTCACCGGCCCCGGAGACCGTTCCCTCCTCGCCGGCGCGTCCGTCGGTCACATCCACGTTCACGAGTACGAGGACCTGATCGCCGGCAAGCCGACCGCGTACGACTGGCCCGAGCTGGACGAGCGCCAGGCCGCCGCCATGTGCTACACCTCCGGCACCACCGGCGACCCCAAGGGCGTGGTCTACAGCCACCGCTCCATCTATCTGCACTCCATGCAGGTCAACATGGCCCAGTCGATGGGCCTGACCGACCAGGACACCTCCCTGGTCGTCGTCCCCCAGTTCCACGTGAACGCCTGGGGCCTGCCGCACGCGACCTTCATGACCGGTGTGAACCTGCTGATGCCGGACCGCTTCCTCCAGCCGGGCCCGCTCGCCGCGATGATCGAGAGCGAGAAGCCGACCCACGCCGCCGCCGTACCCACCATCTGGCAGGGCCTGCTCGCCGAGCTGACGGCGAACCCCCGCGACGTCGCCTCCCTCGGCCAGGTCACCATCGGCGGCTCGGCCTGCCCGCCCTCGCTGATGGAGGCCTTCGACAAGCTCGGCATGCGGGTCTGTCACGCCTGGGGCATGACCGAGACGTCTCCGCTGGGCACGGTCGCCCGTCCCCCGGCCGCCGCGGTCGGCACGGACGAGGAGTTCGCCTACCGCCTCACCCAGGGCCGTTTCCCGGCCGGTGTCGAGGCCCGGCTGACCGGCCCCGGCGGCGAACGCCTGCCCTGGGACGGCGAGTCCGCCGGTGAGCTGGAGGTGCGCGGCCCCTGGATCGCGGGCGCCTACTACAACGGCCCCGACGCCGAGCCGCTGCGTCCCGCCGACAAGTTCAGCGAGGACGGCTGGCTCAAGACGGGCGACGTCGGCACCATCTCCGCCGACGGCTACCTCACCCTCACCGACCGGGCCAAGGACGTCATCAAGTCCGGCGGCGAGTGGATCTCGTCGGTGGAGCTGGAGAACGCGCTGATGTCCCACCCGGACGTCGCCGAGGCGGCCGTCGTCGCCGTGCCCGACGACAAGTGGGGCGAGCGCCCCCTGGCCACGGTCGTCCTCAAGGAGGGCGCCTCCGTCGGCTTCGAGTCGCTGCGCGGCTTCCTCGCCGACGAGGGCAAGATCGCCAAGTGGCAGCTGCCGGAGCGCTGGACGATCATCGAGTCGGTCCCGAAGACGAGCGTCGGCAAGTTCGACAAGAAGGTGCTGCGCAGGCAGTACGCCCAGGGGGAGCTGGACATCACCCGGCTCTGACGGGCCAGGGGACCGCCGTACGGCAGCGCTTCACCGTCGTACGGCGGTCACGCCCCAGCCCAGCAGCAGCCACAGCCCCGCCACCGCGCACACCCCGCCCCAGCCGAACCGGCCGTAGGCGGCGCCCGCGAGGGCCGAGGCGGCGGCGCCGCCCGCGAAACCGGCGACCACGTAGGCGGTGTTGGCGGTGGCCGGGGTGGCGGTCGCGGTCAGGGCCAGGGTCTGGTTGGCGACGTGGGAGGCCACCAGCGCCGCGTGGATCGCGACCGCGGCGGCGAACAGGGCGCCCAGCACCTGCCCGCCCAGCCAGAACAGCGGCACCGACACGGCCGCGACCAGATACGCCGACCGCACCACCCGGGCCGCGCCGAACCGGTCCACGAGCCCGCCGGCCAGCGGCGCCACCGCACTCGCGGTCAGCCCGAACAGCCCGAACAACCCGGCGGTCGCGGTGGACAGGCCGTACGCGGGCCCGGTCAGCAGCACGGCGAGCGAGGTCCACAGCGCGCTCCACGCCCCGAACATCCCGGCCTGGCGCACACACGCCCGCCACAGCTCCGGCGAGCCCCGCAGCACCGACGGCAGAGCGGCGAGCCCCGAGAACAGCGAGCCCTCCCTGCTGCGCCGCGACGGCAGGACGGCCGCCGTCGCGAGCCCCAGAGCCAGCGTCAGCACGGCGGCACCCGCGAACACCCAGCGCCAGCCGAAGGCCTGCCCGGCCAGTCCGCCCAGCACCCGGGCCCCGACGATGCCGGTGAACAGGCCCGCGATGACAACGGCGACATGCCGGGCGCGCCGCCCGGCCGGGGCCCGTTCGGCCACCAGCGGCACGAGCAGTTGCGGGACGACGGTCGCCGCCGAGGCGACGAACACGGCCGCCGCGAGGATCCCGGCGCCCGGGGCGAGGGCACTGGCCGCCAGCGCCAGGGCGGTCACCAGGGTGAGTCCGGCGACCAGCCGGCGGCGGTTGACGCTGTCGCCGAGCGGGGCGAAGAACAGCAGGCCGACCGCGTAGCCGAGCTGCGCGACGGAGGCGATCCAGGCGAGGGCCGAGGGGGTCGAGCCGAAGTCGCGGGCCATCAGGGACAGCAGCGGCGCGGCCAGGTAGATGTTGGCGGCGGTGACCGCGCTGCACACCGCGAGCAGGGTGAGGAAGAGGCCGGGGGAGGGCGTGCGCGGCCCTCGCGCCGGGGCCCGGCCGGTCCGGGACGTGATCGTGGTGGTCGCTGACGGCATGAGGGAGGGCTCCCTGGAGTCGGCTCTAACAACTAACTGGTTGGTTGGATAACCGGGCAACAGTCTGGGCCGCCCCTCCATTCCCTGTCAACCAAACGGTTGGTTACCCGGGCGCGCTACCCTCTCCCCCATGGCAGCAAGGGACCCCGAGGCCACCAAGGCCCGGATCTTCGAGGCGGCGGTCGCCGAGTTCGCCCGGCACGGCATCGCCGGCGCCCGCATCGACCGCATCGCCGCCGAGGCGAAGGCCAACAAGCAGCTGATCTACGCCTACTTCGGCAACAAGGCCGAGCTCTTCGCGATCGTCCTCGAACGCAAGATGCTCCATCTCGCCGAGGCCGTCCCCGTCGACCCCGACGACATCGAGGGCTGGATCGACCGGCTGATGGACTACCACGCCGCCCACCCCGAGCTGCTGCGCCTGCTCTTCTGGGAGGGCCTGGAGTACGGCAGCGCCGAGCTGCCCCACGAGTCCGACCGCCAGGAGCACTACGCCCGCAAGGTCGCCGCCCTGCGCGACGGCCAGGAGCGGGGCGTCGTCACCGACGCGATCCCGGCCGCCGACCTGCTGTTCCTGCTGACCGCCCTGGCCAACTGGACGGCCGTCGTCCCGCAGATGCGGCGCATCCTGGTCGGCGGCGGCGACCCCGACCGGGACCGGCTGCGCGCCTCGGTCAAGGAGGCGGCCCGCCGCCTGACGGCCCGCTAGCCGGTCCTAGTTGGTGCCGATCCGGCTGAGCAGCTCGACGATCCGGGACTGCACCTCGCCGCTGGTCGACCGCTCCGCGAGGAAGAGCACCGTCTCGCCGGACGCCAGCCGCGGCAGGTCCGCCTGGTCGACGGCGGCGGTGTAGACGACGAGCGGGGTGCGGTTGAGCTGCCCGTTCGCCCGCAGCCAGTCGACGATCCCGGCCTGCCGCCGGTGCACCTGGAGCAGATCCATCACGACCAGGTTCGGCCGGAACTGCCCCGCCAGCATCACCGCGTCCGCGTCGCTCGCGGCCCGCGCGACCTGCATCCCACGCCGCTCCAGCGTCGCCGTCAGCGCCAGCGCGATCTCCGCGTGCTCCTCGATCAGCAGCACGCGCGGCGGGTGCTGCTCGCTGTCGCGCGGCGCCAGCGCCTTCAGCAGCACGGCCGGATCGGCCCCGTACGCCGCGTCCCGCGAGGCCTGCCCGAGCCCGGCCGTGACCAGCACGGGCACCTCGGCCGCCACCGCGGCCTGCCGCAGCGACTGGAGGGCCGTCCGCGTGATCGGCCCGGTCAGCGGGTCGACGAACAGCGCGGCGGGGAACGCCGCGATCTGCGCGTCCACCTCCTCGCGCGAATTCACGATCACCGGCCGGTAGCCGCGGTCGCTCAGCGCCTGCTGCGTACTGACGTCCGGCGCGGGCCACACCAGCAGCCGCCGCGGATTGTCCAGCGGCTCGGGCGGCAGCTCGTCGTCCATCGGCTGCGGCCGGGGCGGATCGGCCACCTCGACGGCCCCGCCGGGACCGTCCAGCGGCTCGGGCCCTTCGGCGGCGTTCTCGTCCGGCGCGCCTATGGCGTACGAACGTCCGCCGCCCTCGGTCATCGGCGCGAGCCGCGACTGACCGGCGAGGGACGGTTGCGCCGGCATCGGAGCGCCGGCCGGGGCGGGCACCTGCGCGGAGAGCGGTGGCGGCGTGTGATCGGCGGCCGGATGCGACCGCGCGGCCAGCTCCGGGCGGGGTCCCCGCTCCGCCGGACGCGGCTGCCCCTGCTCGGGGCGGGCCGCCTGGTCCGCGCGCGTCGCAGGGTCGGGCGGCGTGCCGAGCTTGCGGCGACGCCCCGATCCGCCCGGCTGGTGCGGGGGAGGCGTCGCCGACGGCTGCTGGACCTGGGCCGCCTGCCGGGTGAAGGGCACGCCCTGGCCGAGCGTCCGCACGCTGATCGCACGCCCCTGGGTCGAGTTGGGGTCCACGGGCGCGGCGGCCTCGGCGGGCAACGGCTGGGCTGCCCGCTGCACACCCTCGGGCGGCAGCGGGGTGCCCGGCGCGGGGGTGTGCTGCTGCGGGGCCCTGGACGGCGTGCCGTTCGGGGGCGCGGGGTGCACGGCACCGGCTGCCGTGTCGTCGGCGGCGGGCCAGGGCGGGGAGGCCGGGGCACCGGCCTGCGGCGGGGTGCCGTTCGTGCCGTGGGCCGGAGTGCCGTGGGCGTTCGTGCCCTGGGCAGGTGTGCCCGGCTGGGGAGCGCCTTGGTTCGGGGTGCCCTGGGGAGGTGTGCCCTGAGCCCCTGCGCCCTGCCCGGGAGCGGATTCCGCGGGGAGCGGCAGAGCGGCGGACGCATGGTGACCGGGTGCGGCGACGCCTTGCGGCGGCATCGGCTGGGCCGGGGCCGGAGGGTGCAGGGCATGCCCGGGGAGCGCGGCCTGCACGCTGTGTCCGAGACCGCCCTGCGCCGGGACGGACACCGCCTGCGGTGCTGCGACGAGGCCCCCGGGCGGGACGGCGGCACCTTGCGGGTGGGTGCCCTGCGGGGCGGCCCCTTGAGGGACGTTCCCGTGCGGGACACCGCCCTGCGGAGATACGGCGTCGCCCTGCGGGTGAGCGGGGACCCCCGGCACCGGGGCCGGCACGCCCTGCGGCGGAACGGCGGTGCCCGGGGGGACCGGGGCGGCGGCCCCGGCCTGGACGGGCGCGCCCTGGACCGGCCCGGCCTGCGCCACGGGGACCTGCCCGGTGGTGTCCTGCTGCGCGGGACCTGCCTGCGCGGGAACACCCTGGGCGGAAGCTGCCTGCGCGGGACCTGCCGAGGCACCCGCGGGCACGGGCGCGCCAGGCACGGCACCCGCGGGCACGGGCGCGCCAGGCACGGAACCCGCCGGTCCCGGACCCGTCCGGTCACTGTTCCCCGGCGTCGGTGCCGTGGCCCCCTCGGCCGGCTGCGGCATCGCGACGGCCCGTCGCCGGCGGCCGGTCGGCGCACTGGTGGGATGCGGCTGCGGCGGGGTGTGATCGGCGGACTGGTCGTGCGGCACGGCGTCGTGCCGCCCCTCCTCGACGCCCCCGTCACCGGCGCCGGCCGTACCGGGAGCCGCCCCGGTTGCCACTTGCCCTTGCCCCTGCGCCTGTACCTGCGCCGGAACCTGCCCCTGGGCGGGCACACCACCCGGCGCACCCGCGGGGACGTCCGCGACCGGCTGCCCCTGGCCGGCCTGCGCCGCCTGGGGAGCGGGAGCGGGAGCGGGGGCGGGAGCCGGGGACTGGTCGGCCTCGGCCGGCGGCAGCGCGAACACCGGGCGCGGCCCGGCGGCCTCCTGCGCGGCGGCCCGCTCGTTGGCGGCGGCCAGCGCACGCCGCCGGCGCCCGGTCGGCTGCTGAAGTTGATCCTGTGCCGCGTCGGCAGCCGTCTCCGCAGGCCCGGCGGCCTCACCGCCGGACGACGCGGCGGGCAGGGCCGGCGGCAGCGCCGCCTGCTCCCCGGGCTCACGCCGGGCCCGCCGCCCGGACGGCGCGGGCACGCCCTGCGGCGGCACGGTGCCGCCCAGCCCCAAGTTGGAGGCGGCGGTCCCCGCCGCGTGCTCGGCGGCCGTCACCACGGCCCCCTCGGCGACTCCCTGGACGGCACTGCCGACGGCACCCTCCGCGGCGTCCTCGGCCGCGCGGCGACGCCTCCCGGTGCCGCCGGACGCGGCACCCTCACCGGACGCCTGCGCCGGAAGCGCGGCCGGTTCCCCGGCGGCCCGGCGCCTGCGCCGCCCGGTGGGAACGGCCCCGTCGGCTCCGGGAGCCTCGGCCCCGTCACCCTCACCGGCCGGAACGTCCCCGTCCAGGAAGGCGTCGGTGCTGGACCGCCGTGCCCGGCGCCGCCCCCCGGCGGCGCTCTGCTCGGCGGGGTCCACGAGGGCGACCGCGGCGGACTCGTCCACCGGCTGGACGGCGACGGCCCCGGCCCCGCCCCCGATCGGCACCTCGAGGACGTACGCGCTGCCGCTCATCCCCGGTACGTCGTGCGTCTGCAGGACACCGCCGTGGGCCCGGACGATCCCGCGGACGATGGGCTCGTGCACGGTGTCGCCGCCGGCGTACGGCCCGCGCACCTCGATGCGGACGACCTCGCCGCGCTGCGCCGCCGCCACGACGACCGTGTTGTCCAGGTAACCGCCCGCCGACACGGGCGTGTTGCCGGTCGCGTCCACCCCCGCCACGTCCGCGACGAGATGCGCGAGGGCGGTGGCGAGCAGCCGGGGATCGACCTCGGCCTCGATGGGCGGGGCGTGCACGGCGAACTGCACCCGCCCGGGCCCGATGAGCTCGACGGCCCCGTCCACCCCGGCCGCGACGACGGCGTCCAGCATCACCTTCGTACGGGAGATGCCCTCGCTGCCCGCGTCGAGCCGCTGGTACCCGAGGACGTTGTCGATCAGCGTGGTGATGCGGGCGTAGCCGGCCGAGAGGTGGTGCAGCACCTGGTTGGCCTCGGGCCACAGCTGCCCGGCGTCGTCGGCGGCCAGTGCGGCCAGCTCGCGGCGCAGCTCCTCCAGCGGGCCGCGCAGCGACCGCCCGAGCAGGGTCAGCAACTGCTCGTGCCGTGCGGCGAGCGCCTCGAACCGGTCCTTCTCCCGCTCCCCGAGCGCGGCGTACCGCTCCTCGTTGGCGGCGAGTTCCTCGGCGTGCCGCTCGGTCAGCTCCTCCAGCTCGGTGACGTGCTGCTGGCGCAGCGCGGTCAGCTCGGAGGCGTGCTCCTCGGCGACCCGCTCCAGCTCCTCGGCATGCCGCTTCTCCGCCTCTTCCTTCTCCTTGACGACGGCGTCGTACGGCCGCCGGTCGGTGAAGGTCATCACGGCGCCGACGAGCTGGTCGCCGTCGCGCACGGGCGCGGTCGTCAGGTCGACCGGCACCTTGCCGCCGTCCTTGGCGTACAGCACCTGGCCGCGCACCCGGTGCTTGCGCCCGGAGCGCAGGGTGTCGGCGAGCGGCGAGTCCTCATAGGGGAAGGGCGAGCCGTCGGCGCGCGAGTGCAGCACGAGGTTGTGCAGTTCGCGCCCGCCGAGGTCGCTGGCGCGGAATCCCAGTATCTGGGCGGCGGCCGGATTGACCAGCACGATCCGCCCGTCGGTGTCGGTGCCGACGACGCCCTCGGCCGCGGCCCGCAGGATCATCTCGGTCTGCCGCTGCGACCGGGCGAGCTCGGCCTCGGTGTCCACGGTGCCGGTCAGGTCCCTCACCACGAGCATGAGCAACTCGTCACCGCTGTAGCCGTAACCGTCGTAGGCCTGCTGGCCGTTCTCCAGATTCGCACTGGTGACCTCGACGGGGAACTGGGTCCCGTCGGTCCTGCGCGCGATCATCCGGGTGGGCTTGGTCCGGGCGTGCGGATCGAGGTGTTCCGGGCGCCGCATGGAGCCGGGGATGAGCTTGGAGTCGAACTGGGGCAGCAGATCGAGCAGCCCGCGACCCACCAGAGCGGTCCCCGGGGTCTCGAAGGCCTCCAGGGCGATGGTGTTGGCGTTGACGACCGTGCCGTTGGCGTTGACCAGCACCAACGCGTCGGGAAGGGCGTCCAGTATGGCTGCGAGGCGAGCAGCGCCTCGGGATGGCCTGCTGCTCACGAGACGCTTCCTCCCTGTTACCGCACCTTGCCGACCGCTCGGGCCATCTTGCCAACCGTCCCGCGGCGTGTCACGCGAGGGAGTCTAAGGGCTGCGGTTGCGCTCGCGACGCCGGATGAGAGCGAGGTCGCACGAGGAAGTGACCCCGAACTGACGACCGAGTAACCGTGAAACACCCGCCTCCCTGCGACGACGTCGCGGGACCTTCGCGGGACCTTTACGAGGACGGTGTTTCTGTACCTTTGGGCCGGACTGGCCTGATGAGTGCGGTCCGTGGCGCGGATGGCGCCGATGTGCGGGGCGCGGGCGAACGGTTCCACACCCCGGCGGACGGCTCAGGACCTGGCGCCCGCCTCGCCCCCCACACCCGGCAGCAGCGGCACGAGCCGGTCCCAGCGGGAGATCTGGCAGCCGTCGCGGCGGTCGTACCTGGCGTCGACGGGGCGTCCGGCCCAGGTGCCGGTGACGTGCGCGGTGGCGGGCCCTCCGTACTGCATGGTGCAGAAGCCGCCTTCCGGCGCGGGCGCGAAGACGTCCTGCCCCCACCGCGTGTCCCGCTCCAGGGCGGCGCAGGCGCCGCTCGGGTCCGGGTGGGTGCCGCCGTCGGGGCCGCAGTACAGCTCGAACGTTCCGTCGGCACCGCCGCCGGCGTCGCGCACGGTGACGGTGAGGTGATCGCGGTCCGGCCCGTCGCCCGGCCAGGTCGAGGGCAGCGGGCCGGTGCCGCCGGCCTCGGCATACGCGACGGGGGACACCGCGGTCAGCGACCCGGCGGCGGCGACGGAGGCGGCGGCGCCGATGAGGAGGCGACGCAGGGCGGGGCGGGCGGTGGCCCGGGCAGTGGCACGCAACATGCCCTGCCTAACGCGGTACCACCCCGGATGTTGCGCGCGGCCACGCGTGCGGCCGTCCGCACGGGCCTGACAAGGCCTTTGCCCCGCGCCCTTCCCGCCTAGTACCGTGGGGGTCGATTGGTGACAGCACGCTCGACTGTGTCATCATCGGCACGCACCGCTCGCGCTCGCGCGGGAGTGATGCTGGAGGCGTCGCCTAGTCCGGTCTATGGCGCCGCACTGCTAATGCGGTTTGGGCCTTAAAGCCCATCGAGGGTTCAAATCCCTCCGCCTCCGCCCTCAGCTCAGGGAGTCCGGCACGACGTGCCGGACTCCCTGAGCTTTTTCATCGGCTTTTCGGGGTCGTGGGTCTCGAGCCCGCCCGGCGAGCACAGTGACCGGCCCTGGACGGCGGCTGCCCGCGCTCACCCTTCCGGGCCGGACCGTCAACCATCCGGGCCCGAACGCCCCGTGGGGGCGTTTCAGCAGGTCACAAGGGGTGCGGCTAACGGATTTCACATGGCGGCGGCAGTCATGTAATGTTCTTCCTGTCGCCGCGAGCGAGCCGGAAGGCCCGAGAGCGGCGAAAAAACAGAACAAGCACTCGTAGCTTAACGGATAGAGCATCTGACTACGGATCAGAAGGTTGCAGGTTCGAATCCTGCCGAGTGCACACAGATGAAAGGCCCCCGGAGATGATCCGGGGGCCTTTTGCTTGTTTCCGGGAATGAGGTCCGTCGCCGGTCAGGCATGTGGGTGCGAGGACGTCCCCGCCCAGTGAATGGCTCCGGTGACGGTTACGTCTTTCGCCCGACCGTGATGACGAGGTGGAGTACCCACAGGGACACGGCGTTCATGGGGGTCTCAGTTCCTCGGAGCGGTCACGGCGCTCCGCAAGCTACCGCCCCGCCGGCCCCGGGCCCAACCGGTTTTCCCGGGGCGCGGGACGCCGGGCGCGCTCAGTCGGGGCGGCAGTGTTCCTCCAGGTAGGTCGCGGCCAGTGCGCTCGCGCGGGTGAACCAGTCGTGCAGGACCGCGATCTCGTCCGGGGAGTAGTCCGCGAACAGGCGCGTGAGGCGGGCGTAGTACGGCTCGTAGACCTCGCGGATGCGGGCGACCGCGTCGGGCTGGGCCGCCACGCGGATGCGGCGGCGGTCCGTGGGGTCGGGGCGGCGGGTGACGTAGCCGGCGCGCTCCAGGCGGTTGAGGATGCCCGTGACCGCGCCGGTGGTGACATGGGCGCGGGCCGCCAGGTCGCCTGCCGTGGGGAGGTTCTCCCCGGCCTCGATGACGTAGGCGAAACAGGTGAGGTCGGTCACGTTCAGGCCCACCTGTTGGGCGATCTCGTGCTGTCCGACCAGGTGGGTCGCGATGAGCTGGTCCATCGCCGACAGAGCCTGCTCCGGCGTGGCGGCCGGACGAGGCTTGGCATCCATTCCCATATCCCTTAGTTCGTGAGATGTTTGGGTTGTAAATGTCTTAGCAGGTGAGGGGTTCGACGGGTCGGAGCCCTCGGGTGCGAGGGAGTGACACGTGAGTGCGCATCAATATGACCACGGGCACACGGTCGCCGGGTGGGTCGGATTCGGCATCGCCACGGTCGGGGCGGGTGTGGCGGGCCTGGGAGTCTGCACCGTCTCCGGTGTGCTGATCGCCGGCGGGGTGGCCATCGGGGTCGTGAGTCTGCTGGTGACCTGGGCCCTGCACCTGTCCGGGTGGGGGAAGGGGCCGGGCGTGCGGCCCCGGGCGGAGTGGGACTGGCGGGTGCGGGACTCGGCGGCGCCGAGCGGGCACGAGGAGTGCCTCGGCTGCCGGCTGGCCGGGCGGGGGCGGGGGGCGGAGCGTGCCGGGCGTGCGGTCGCGCCGGCCATGCCGGTTCAGCGGGAAGGGGAGCCGGAGACCGTCGCCGCCGGTGCCGCCGACCCCGTGCGGTGAGCCGTTCCGCGACGGCCCGCGTCCCGTTGTCAGTGGTGCCCCCTACGCTCGGTGGAGATGGCACAGGCATGGAAGTGCTCGGGGCTGCGGTGGTCGGCCGACGGTCCCGTGCTGCTGTGGGACGGCGGGCGGCGCAGCGCGCTGACCTGGGGGAAGCGCGTGGCCTTCGGTGTCGCGGAGGGGAGTGTGCGCACCTGCGTGGGGGCGCGTGGGCACGCGTGCCCACGGGGTGCGGTCGTACCGGGGCGGAGCACGGGGGCGCGGTGCGAGGAGTGCGCGCGGCTGGACCGGGCGCACTCCGTGGCGGCGGACACCCTCGCCGACGATCCCCGGCCCTACCGCGTCTATCTGGCGTGGTTCGGACCCGGCATGGTCAAGGTGGGGATCACGGCGCGGCAGCGGGGCTCCGCCCGGCTGCTCGAACAGGGGGCCGTCTGCTTCAGCTGGCTCGGTGTCGGACCGCTCATGGCCGCGCGGCGTACGGAGGAGCTGCTCCGGGCCGCCCTGCGGGTGCCCGACCGGATCCCGTACGCCGAGAAGCGGGCCGTGCGGGCCGCGTTGCCCGAGGCCACCGAGGACCGGGCGGGTGAGGTCGCCGAGCTGTACGAGCGGGCGGTCGCGCTCCCCGCGTGGCCGGAGTCGCTCGTGCGGGAGCCGCTGCGGGTCGTCGACCATGTCGCGGTGTTCGGGCTCGCGGACGCGCCCGTCGCGGTCGGGAGCGTCGGTGAACTGGCCGCGGGGGGCGCGGTCGGCGGGGAGCTGGTCGCGGCCGCCGGACCCGATCTGCACCTGGCCACCGCGAGCGGTGTCGTGGTGCTGGACACGCGGCTGATGACCGGATGGGAGCTGGTGCCCGCGGAGGGAGCCGAAGTGACGGTTCCGGTCCGGGCGTTCGAGGACGCGGCAAGCGTGCAGGACGGCCTGTTCTGACCCGCCCGGCGTTCCCAGGCGTTGCCTGAGAAGTGCCTGTGTGTTTCTCAGGGAAAACACAGGTTGGCGAAAGCGGGCTCTCAGAGGCCGCCGACATCGTGTTCACATGACCACGACCTCGCCCAAGGGGCGCACCGAACTGCTGAGGCCGGACGGAAGCCCCGTCCGCGTGCTGGTGGTGGACGACGAGCTGTCGATCACCGAGCTGCTCTCCATGGCCCTGCGCTACGAGGGATGGCAGATCCGCAGTGCCGGCGACGGCACCGGCGCGATCCGGACCGCCCGCGACTTCCGCCCCGACGCCGTCGTCCTGGACATGATGCTGCCCGACATGGACGGGCTGTCCGTGCTCGGGCGGCTGCGGCGCGAACTGCCGGACGTGCCGGTGCTGTTCCTGACCGCCAAGGACGCCGTCGAGGACCGGATCGCCGGGCTCACGGCGGGCGGCGACGACTACGTCACCAAGCCGTTCAGCCTGGAGGAGGTCGTCGCCCGGCTGCGCGGCCTGATACGGCGCTCCGGCGCCGCCGACCGCCGTGCGGAGTCCCTGCTGGTCGTCGGGGACCTCACCCTCGACGAGGACAGTCACGAGGTGACCCGTGCCGGGGACGACATCCATCTGACCGCGACCGAGTTCGAGCTGCTGCGGTTCCTGATGCGCAATCCGCGCCGCGTGCTCAGCAAGGCGCAGATCCTCGACCGGGTGTGGTCGTACGACTTCGGCGGTCAGGCCAATGTCGTCGAGCTGTACATCTCCTATCTGCGGCGGAAGATCGACGCCGGGCGCGAGCCGATGATCCACACGCGGCGTGGCGCCGGGTATCTGATCAAACCCGCGGCGTCATGAGCGGACGGCGACGGCAGCGGACGCAGCGGCAGACGGGCGGGCGGCTAACAGGCAAGCCGCGCACGCTGCGGACGCGGCTCGTCGTCGCGTCCGTGGTGCTGATCGCCGTGGTCTGCGCGGTGATCGGAACGGTGACGACGCTGGCGCTCAGCTCCCACCTGTACGAGCAGCTGGACGGGCAACTCGACGGGGCCGCCTCCCGGGCCGCGCTCAGCCCGCCCCGGGAGCCCGGCGACGACGGGGCCGGCGGGCCCGCGAAGAACAAGGTGGAGAGTCTCACCGACTTCGTCACCAGGGGGCCGCAGCCGGGCGGCACGGTCGCCGCCAAGATCGAGGGCGGCCGGATCACCGAGTCCGCGTACGGCGTCTCCCAGGACAACTACCAGATGACCTCCCGGTCGCTGAACTCCGCGCAGCGAGCCGCCCTCGCCTCCGTGCCCCGGGTCGAGGAGACGCCGCGGACCGTCGACCTCCCCGGCCTCGGTGAGTACCGGGTCGAGTACAAGAGCGGTGACAAGGGCAGCTACTACGTGGCCATCCCGACCACGGGCGTCACCAACACCATCAACACCCTCGTCCTGGTCGAGATCAGCGTCACCGGCGCCGGTCTCGCCGCCGCCGGTCTGGCCGGTTCCGTCCTGGTCGGCGTCGCCACCCGCCCCCTGCGCCGGGTCGCCGCCACCGCCACCCGGGTCTCCGAACTGCCCCTGCACACCGGCGAGGTGCGGCTCAGCGAGCGGGTTCCCGACTCCGAGACCGACCCCCACACCGAGGTCGGCCAGGTCGGGGCCGCGCTCAACCGGATGCTGGACCATGTCCACGGGGCGCTGCACGCACGGCAGCAGAGCGAGACGCGCGTGCGGCAGTTCGTCGCCGACGCCAGTCACGAGCTGCGCACCCCCCTCGCCTCCATCCGCGGGTACGCCGAACTCACCCGGCGGGGACGCGAACAGGTCGGCCCCGACACCCGGCACGCCCTGGGCCGGATCGAGTCAGAGGCCGGGCGCATGACCCTCCTCGTCGAGGACCTGCTGCTGCTCGCCCGGCTGGATGCCGGACGGCCGCTCCGGTTCGAGCGGACCGATCTCGTCCCGCTCGTCGTGGACACCATCAGCGACGCCCGGGCGGCCGGCCAGGACCACAACTGGCGGCTCGATCTGCCCGACGAGCCCGCGCTCGTCTCGGCGGACGCGGCCCGGCTGCAACAGGTGCTCGTCAACCTGCTCGGCAACGCGCGCACCCACACACCGCCCGGCACGACCGTCACCGCACGCGTGCAGCGCCGCCAACGATGGCTGTGCGTGGAGGTCGAGGACAACGGGCAGGGCATTCCCGCCGAGTTGCTCCCGCACGTCTTCGAGCGGTTCGCGCGGGGCGACTCCGCGCGCTCGCGCTCCACCGGCTCGACCGGGCTCGGCCTCGCCATCGTGCAGGCCGTGGCGACCGCCCACGGCGGTGCCGTGACCGTCGACAGCGTGCCCGGGCGGACCGTGTTCACGGTGCACCTGCCCGCGCTGCCGCCCGAGCCGGAGCCCGACATGAGCCGGCAGGGGCAGTCACAGGCACGCCACAGCGTCACCACATGGGCACGACAGGGCGCCTGACGACAGTCGGTGCCATGCGAACCGACTCTTCTCCCGGCACCCTGCCGGCGCGGGAGCACCTCCCGGCCGCACCAGCCGGTACGCCTGTCCTGGACGTAGTGATCCCCGTCTACAACGAGGAGAAGGACCTCCAGCCGTGCGTGCGCCGGCTGCACGAGCACCTGACCCGCACGTTCCCCTACGCGTTCCGCATCACGGTCGCGGACAACGCCTCCACGGACACCACCCGGCAGGTGGCCGGGCGGCTGGCGGCGGAGATTGCCGAGGTCACCACCTTCCGCCTGGAGCAGAAGGGCCGCGGCCGGGCTCTGCGGGCCGCCTGGTCGGCCTCGGACGCCCCGGTCCTCGCCTACATGGACGTGGACCTGTCCACCGACCTCAACGCCCTGCTCCCGCTGGTGGCCCCGCTGATCTCCGGCCATTCGGACCTCGCGATCGGCTCCCGGCTGGCCCGCAGTTCACGGGTGGTGCGCGGCCCCAAGCGGGAGTTCATCAGCCGGGCCTACAACCTCATCCTGCGCGGCTCGCTCCAGGCGCGGTTCTCCGACGCCCAGTGCGGCTTCAAGGCGATCCGCCGGGACGTGGCGCAGGTGCTGCTGCCCCTGGTAGAGGACACCGGCTGGTTCTTCGACACCGAGATGCTGGTGCTCGCCGAGCGCGCCGGGCTCAGAATCCACGAGGTGCCGGTCGACTGGGTCGACGACCCCGACTCGACCGTCCACATCGTCAGGACCGCCACCGACGACCTCAAGGGCGTGTGGCGGATCGGCAGGGCGCTGGCCACCGGCTCGCTGCCGCTGGACCGGCTCGCCCGGCCGTTCGGCGACGACCCCCGCGACCGTGACATCACGGACGTGCCGAGGGGACTGGCCCGCCAGCTCGTCGGGTTCTGTGTGGTCGGCGTCCTGTCCACCCTCTTCTACCTGCTGCTCTACAGCGGCTTCCGGGTCTTCACCGGTTCCCAGGTCGCCAACGCCCTCGCCCTGCTGGTCTCGGCGGTCGCCAACACCGCGGCCAACCGGAGACTCACCTTCGGGGTACGCGGGCGCGGCGGAGCCGTACGGCACCAGGCGCAGGGCCTGGTGGTCTTCGGTATCGGACTCGCCCTGACCAGTGGCTCGCTCGCGGCACTGAACGCGGCGACCTCCGAGCCCGCGCACTCCACCGAACTGGCCGTCCTCATCGCGGCCAACCTCGCGGCGACCGTGCTGCGCTTCCTGCTCTTCCGGGCCTGGGTGTTCCCGGACCGGCGCGAGGACGGCACACCGGCGGCAGTCCCGTACGGCACCACTCCGTACGGCACCACTCCGTACGGCACCGCTCCGGGCGACGCCACGGTGGCCGACCCCTGCGACACCCCTTCGCTCCGCGCCGGTGACGCCGCGGACTCCTGGCGGGACCGGACCGTGCAGCTGTTGCCGGTGCGTCCGCACGACACCGATGCGAGGAACGCGCGATGACCGTCCACTTCGACCAGCGGAGCGGCGGCACCGCCGCGCGCCCCGGGACCCGGACGCGCCCGCCCGGACCGCCGCCCTCCCCGCAGGACGGTGAGCCCGTACGGCCCCTGGCGCGGCGCCTGTGGCACGGCCGGCCCGAGGACCCCCGCTGGGCCCGCCCGGCCCTCCTCGCCCTGCTGCTGGCGACGGCCGTCCTCTACCTCTACGACCTGAGCGCCTCCGGCTACGCCAACTCCTTCTACTCGGCGGCCGTACAGGCGGGCAGCCAGTCCTGGAAGGCGTTCTTCTTCGGCTCGCTCGACGCGGCGAACGCCATCACCGTCGACAAACCCCCGGCCGCCCTGTGGCCCATGGCCCTGTCCGTACGGCTCTTCGGCCTCGGCTCCTGGGCGATATTGGCGCCCGAGGCCCTCATGGGCGTCGCCACGGTGGCCGTCGTGTACGCGGCCGTGCGCCGCCGGTTCAGCCCCGCGGCCGGTCTGATCGCGGGGGCCGTGCTCGCGCTCACCCCCGTCGCGGCGCTGATGTTCCGCTTCAACAACCCCGACGCGATGCTGGCCCTGCTGATGGCGGTGGCCTGCTGGGCCGTCATCCGGGCGCTGGAGGACGGCCGCACGAAGTGGCTGCTGTGGGCCGGTGCCGCGATCGGCTTCGCCTTCCTCGCCAAGACGCTCCAGGCCTTCCTGATCCTGCCGCCGCTCGCCCTCGTGTATGGCTTCTGCGCCCCGGTGCCGGTGAGGAAGCGGATCGGGCAACTCGCCGCCGGGCTCGCCGCGATCGTCGTCTCCGGCGGCTGGTGGGTCGCGATCGTCGAGCTCTGGCCCGCGTCCTCCCGCCCGTACATCGGCGGCTCGCAGAACAACAGCTTCCTGAACCTGACCTTCGGCTACAACGGCCTGGGCCGCCTGAACGGCGACGAGACCGGCAGCGTCGGCGGCGGTGGCGGCGGCAACGGCGGCGGAGCCTGGGGCGAGACCGGCTGGGGCCGGCTGTTCGGCTCCTCCCTCGGCGGGCAGATCTCCTGGCTGATCCCGGCCGCGCTGATCCTGCTCGTCGCGGGCCTGGTGGCCACGGGCAGGGCCCGCCGGGCCTCGGCGACCCGGGGCGCGTTCCTGGTGTGGGGCGGCGCGCTGCTCACCACCATGCTGGTCTTCAGCTATATGCGGGGCATCTTCCACGAGTACTACACGGTCGCTCTCGCCCCCTACCTCGCCCCGCTGATCGGCATGGGCGCGACGCTGCTCTGGGAGAGGCGCCACAAGGTGTGGGCCTCGCTGACCCTGGCGACCGCCATGACGGCGACCGCCGCCTGGGGATACGTCCTGCTCAACCGCTCCTCCGACTACCTGCCCTGGCTCAAGTGGCTCGTCCTGGCCGGCGGTCTGACGGCGGCTCTCGGTCTGGTCTTCGCCGGGAGGCTGGGGCGCTGGCCGGCCCTCGCAGCGGCCGGTCTCGGCCTCGTCGCCGCGCTGGCCGGTCCGGCGGCGTACACCCTCACCACCGTGAACGAGGGGCACACCGGCTCGATCGTCACGGCGGGCCCGTCGGTCGCGGGTGGCCGCGGCGGACCGGGCGGTGGCGGCGGACCGGGTGGCGGCGGCTTCCCCGGCCGCGGCCAGAACCAGCGGAACGGCAACGGCAACACCCAGGGTCAGCAGGGCAACGGCTTCCCCGGCCGAGGCGGCTTCCCGGGCCAGAACCCACAGGGCCAGGGCCAGAACCAGCCGAACGGCGACGGTGGCCGCACGGGCGGGATGGGCGGCATGCGCGGCGGTGGTGTCGGTGGCCTCCTCAACGGCGCGAGCGTCAGCTCCGAGGCCAAGAAGCTCCTGGAGACCGACGCCGACCGGTACACCTGGGCCGCTGCGGCCATCGGCGCCCAGAACGCGGCGAGTTACCAGCTGTCCACCGGCGACCCGGTGATGGCCGTCGGCGGCTTCAACGGGACGGACCCGTCGCCGACCCTCGCCCAGTTCAAGCAGTACGTGGCGGACGGAAAGATCCACTACTTCATCGCCTCGGGCGGCATGGGCGGCGGCATGGGCGGTGGCAGCGACGGCACCTCCTCCCGGATCACCTCCTGGGTCGAGGCCACCTTCAAGAAGGTCACGGTCGGTTCGAGCACCTTCTACGACCTCACGCAGAAGGCGAGCGGCTGACACGTCCCCGAGCGGACGAAGGGCGGTGGCCGAAAGCCACCGCCCTTCGCCGGGTCCGCCGAAACTCCGTTGTACGCCGTATAGGAACTGTTCTACGGTGTACAGCATGACGACGTCCCCCCAGGAACAGGCCCCGCCGCACACCGTTCAGGGCGGCCACCCCCAGCGCTGGCTGATCCTCGGTGTCATCTGCCTCGCGCAGCTCACCGTGCTGCTCGACAACACGATCCTCAACGTGGCCATCCCCTCGCTCACCCGCGAGATGGACGCCTCGACCGCCGACGTCCAGTGGATGATGAACGCCTACTCCCTGGTGCAGTCCGGCCTGCTCCTCACCGCGGGCAACTCCGCCGACCGCTACGGCCGCAAGCTGATGCTGATGTCGGGCCTGGCGATCTTCGGGGTGGGCTCGCTGGCGGCCGGCCTGTCCCAGAGCCCGGCCCAGCTGATCGCGGCCCGCGCGGGCATGGGCGTCGGCGGTGCGCTGCTGATGACCACGACCCTCGCCGTCGTCGTGCAGATCTTCGACGACCAGGAGCGCGTGAAGGCCATCGCGCTGTGGTCGACGGTCAGTTCGCTCGGCTTCGCGGCCGGGCCGCTGATCGGCGGCGTGATGCTCAACCACTTCTGGTGGGGCGCCATCTTCCTGATCAACATCCCGGTCGCCGTGCTCGGCCTGGTCGCGGTCGCCGCGCTGGTACCGGAGTCGAAGCACAAGGCGGGCGATCGGCCCGACCTGGTCGGCGCGGTCCTGTCGACCATCGGCATGACCTCCGTGGTGTACGCGATCATCACCGGCCCCGAGCACGGCTGGACCTCCGCGCAGGTGCTGGTCTCCGCGCTGATCGGCGCGGCCGTCCTCGCCCTCTTCGTGACGTGGGAACTGCGCGCCGAGCACCCGATGCTCGACATGCACTTCTTCCGCAACCAGAAGTTCGTGGGCGCGGTCGCGGGCGCGATCCTCGTGGCGTTCGGCATGACGGGCTCGCTGTTCCTGCTCACCCAGCACCTCCAGTTCGTCCTCGGGTACGAGCCGCTGGACGCCGGGCTGCGGACGGCGCCGCTGGCGTTGACCGTCGTCGCGCTCAACTTCACGGGCGTCGGGGCGAAGCTGGTGCTGAAGGCCGGTACACCGGCGGCCATCGCGCTCGGCATGACCCTGGTGTCCGCGGGGCTCGCGGCGATCGCCCTGCTCGGTGGACACGGGTACGGCGGGACGCTGCTGGGACTGGTCGTGATGGGTGCGGGTGTGGCGCTGTCGATGCCGGCGATGGCCAACGCGATCATGGGGGCGATCCCGCCGGAGAAGGCCGGGGTGGGAGCGGGGATCAACGGAACCCTCGCCGAGTTCGGCAACGGGCTGGGCGTCGCCGTGCTCGGTGCGGTGCTCAACGCCCGGTTCGCCTCGCTGGTCGCCGTGTCCGCGGCGTCGCTGCCTGCGGCGCTGGCGGCGGCCGGCAGTGCCGAGGAGAAGGCACGCATCTCCGATGCGTTCGCCTCCGGTCTTGAGACCAGTCAGCTGGTGGGGGCGGTTGCCGTGCTGGCCGGTGGACTGGTCGCGGCCGGGTTGTTGCGGCGGGCCGAGCGGGCAGAGTCCGTCTAGGAGCTCGGGGTGCGGGGTCGTCGTGCGGCTGCGGGCGCGCCTTGGTTGACCGCGCGGTTCCCCGCGCCCCTTCCGGGGCGCCTGGCATGATCGGCGTTCGAAAGCAGAGGAAGGTGCGCCATGGCGAAAGCCGCCCGGCAGGATCAGCCGCGGTCCAGTGTCTGGCTGGAGGGCAAGGCGCACCGGCGGCGCGGTGGCGGCCAGCCCTCGGGGCTGGACCGGGCGCGCATCATCGACGTCACCGTACGGCTGCTGGACGCCGAGGGGCTGCCGAAGTTCTCCATGCGGCGGCTCGCCGGGGAGCTGGACGTCACCGCGATGTCCGTCTACTGGTACGTCGACACCAAGGACGACCTGCTCGAACTGGCCTTGGACCAGGTCATGGGAGAGGTGCGGCTGCCCGATCCGGACGCCGGTGAGGACTGGCGGGACCAGGTGCGGGCGCTCGCCCGGGAGTACCGGACGCTGCTGGTGCGCCACCCCTGGGTGTCCGCGCTGGTGGGGGTCTTCCTCAACATCGGCCCCAACAACCTGGCGTTCTCACGGGTGGTGCAGCGCGTCGTCCGCAGGACGGGACTGCCCGCGAAGCGCATGACGAGCACGATCTCGGCCGTCTTCCAGTTCGTCTACGGCTACGGCACCCTGGAGGGCCATCTCGCCTCCAGGGCGGCCGCCGGCGGCCTGAGCGTGGACGAGTACTTCCAGCAGGCCCTGAACACCGTGACCGCTGCCCCGCAGGCCGCCGAGGTGCTCCAGGAGTCCCGGGAGATCATGGCGGCGCGCGGCGGTGACACGGTCGCCGAGATGCTGGAGCGTGACTTCGAGTTCGCGCTGGAACTGCTGATCGCGGGCATCGAGGCGATGGTCGTCCGCGAGCGGCAGGTCTCCGGGGAGGAAGCGGCCCCCGAAGCCGTCGAAGCCCCCCAAGCCCCCGAAGCTCCGGCAGCCCCCGAAGCCCCCGGGGAGAGCTGACCTACTCCCCCTCCACCAGCCGCGCCGGGAACCCCCCGGTCGCCACCGGCCCCCACCGCTCCGGCGTGATCCGGATGATCGACTTGCCCTGCTTGACCATGGCGGCCCGGTACTCGTCCCAGTCGGGGTGCTCCCCGGCGATGTTCCGGTAGTACTCCACGAGCGGTTCGACCGAGTCGGGGGAGTCGATGACCTCGGCCGTGCCGTCGATCTGGACCCAGGGGCCGTTCCAGTCGTCGCTGAGCACGAGCAGGCTCACCCGCGGGTCCCGCTTGGCGTTGCGGGTCTTGGCGCGCTCCGGGTACGTGGAGACCACGATCCGGCCGGAGTCGTCGACCCCGCAGGTCAGCGGGGAACTCTGGGGGCTGCCGTCGGCCCGCCGGGTCAGCAGGACGGCGTGGTGCCGGGGCCGGACGAAGTCGAGCAACTCGTCGCGGGAGACGCGGGTGTTCGTCGCGATGTTCGGTGCCATGCCCGGCAGCCTACGACGCGATGGCTTCGTCGAGGTTGTCGTACACGGGCACGTCCCGGCGCAGGCCGGTCAGCTCCAGGACACGGCTCGTGATCCCCTCCGGGCGGGCGACCAGGCGCACTCGGGCCCCCGGGCGCAGCCGGTGCCGCACCTCGTTGATGAGGCGGACGCCCTGGGAGTCCATGAAGGAGGTCTCGCTCAGGTCGAGGACGAGGATCTCCAGCCCGTCACCCCGGGCCCGGGCCGCGGACATGACGAGCGGCAGCAGCTCCGCCGCGTTGCAGTAGTCGATCTCGGGGGGCAGGGCGAGATGGACGCGGCCCGGGAGGCCGCGGTGTTCTGTGGGATTCGTGAAGAAGGTCACGGCACTCACCTGGCAGACGTTCGTCCGGATTCCGGTAAGGCCGCTTCCTGACCCGTCGGGCCATTCCATCATGCGTGGGGCGGGTGGAGGAAGCGCGCCCGCGGCGGCGTCGGCCGGACGACACCTGGAAGCAACCGAGCAGTTAGAGTGCTGTCCGTCCTGTGCTCGCAGTCGGGAATGTGCTGCGGAGCTCTCCTGCGCACGGCCATGGCCGTGCATGCCGAAGAGGTTCGTGGTGGCTGCGTCCGAGTTTCCTGATTTGCCCCGTTATCCGGCTGGCGCCGAGCTGGCCGAAGCCCTGACGGTGGCGTCTCAGCAACTGCACGAAACCCCCACGCCGCACAGCACGCTCCGCACGGCGGTCCGGCTGGCGGTGCACCTCATGCCGGGCGCCGAGCACGCCGGCATCTCCGTGATCGAGCGCGGCACCACCCTTCGCACCCTGGCCTGGACCGACGAGGTCGTGCGCGCCGCCGAGGCCCGGCACACCGGCCGCGAACAGCACGGCCTGTGGGACCGGTTGTGGAACAGTCCCGTGGCGCGGATGACGGACAGCGAGGCGGACGACGGCGGGGACGTGCTGGCGGACCTGGGACTGCGCTCGGCGCTGTCCCTGCGGCTGCGCTCCGACCGCCGCCGGCTGACCGTGCTCACGGCCTACGCGAGCAAGCCGGGCGCCTTCGACGAGGACGCGACCCGCGTCGGCCGGCTGTTCACCGCGCACGTCAGCATCGCCCTGGACTCCGCGACCGTGCGCGAGCAGCTGACCGAGGCCATGCGCACCCGCGACCTGATCGGCCAGGCCACCGGCATCCTCATGGAACGCCAGGGCATCGACGCCACGGCGGCCTTCGAGAGCCTGGTGCGCGCCTCGCAGCGGGAGAACGTGAAGCTGCGCGATCTCGCCCGCCGGATCGTCGGCGCTCACAACACCCCCTGAGGTGGAGTGAATTACGGAGAAGGCGTGTTCGGATGATGACGGGATATCCGTACGGTCATGAGTTCCGAGACGTCCGACACTCTGGACCAGGCAATGGTGCGCAGCAATGGGCTCGACACCCTGCTGCGTGATCTGACCGACCGCGCGGTACAGGAGGTGCCCGGCGCCGTCGCGTGCAGCATCACCGTGCGCCGCGCCGGCCGGCTGCTCACCCTGGCCGGCAGCGACGGCATGCCCAGCGGCCTGGACCTGCGACAGTACGAGAACGGCTCGGGGCCCTGCGTCGACGCGGCCGAGACCGGTGAGGAGCAGTACGCCCCCGATCTGGCGGCGGAGTCCCGCTGGCCGTCGTACACGGAGTACGCCCTGTCCACCGGGGTGCGCTGTGTGCTGGCGGTGCCGGTGGCCGTCGAGGGCGAGAACGGCGCCGCGATCAACTTCTACGGGGAGCGCGCGGAGGAACTGGGCACGGGCCGGGAGGCGGCCCGTGCCTTCGCGGCCAGGGCGGGGGACGCGATCGCCATGGCGGTGCGCATCGAGAGCCGGCGGCAGTCCGCCGCCGATGTGCGCACCGCGCTGCTCTCCCGCAGCGTCATCGACCAGGCGATCGGCATCCTGATGGCCCGGGAGCGGATCGACGCCCGCAACGCGCTGGAGCGGCTGCGCCGGGTCTCGCAGGACCGCAACGTCAAACTGCGTGACCTGTGCGGCCAGTTGGTGGCCAGAGTGGCCACGGTGGAGTCACGCCGCCGGCAGTGACCCGCCCTGCACGGCCTGGATGTCCAGCTCCACCTTCAGCGTGGTGCCGATCGCGGCGATACCCGCCTGGAGGACCTGGTTGTAGTTCATCGCGAAGTCCTCGCGCCGCAGTTGGGTGGTGGCGCGGAACGCCGCGCGGGTGCCGCCCCACGGGTCCGGACCCGTGCCGAGGTAGGCCAGGTCGAGGTCCACGGGCCGTACGACCCCGTGCATGCCCAGCTCGCCGCGGACGGTCCAGCGGTCCGACCCGGTGGCCGTCAGCCCCGTCGACCGGAAGGTGATCTCCGGGAACCGCTCGACGTCCAGGAAGTCCGGCGACCTCAGGTGCTCGTCGCGCATGCCGTTGCCGGTGTCGACGGACGCGGCCCGGATCACCGCCTCCACCCGCGAGGTGGTGACGTCGTCCGGGGCGATCTCGATCGAGCCGGAGAACTCGGTGAACCGGCCGTGCACGCTGGAGATGCCCAGGTGCTGTGCCACGGCGGCCACGCTGGAGTGCACCGGGTCGATCGTCCACGGTCCCGGCGGCGGCAGTTCGGTGCCGCCCTGGCGGGCCAGCGTCACCGGACCGACCTCGGCCCGCCCACTCGCCGTGACGATCACACTGGAGGCCGCGGGCGCGTACCCGACGGCCGTGACGATGACGGTGTACGCCCCCGGCTCCAACGGCGTGGCGTCCCGTACGGCGCCCTCCGCGTCCGCCTCGGCCCGCAGCACCTGCGCGCCGGTCATGTCCGCCACCGTGACGACCGCGTGCGACACGGCCCATCCGTCCCGGGTACGGATCCTCGCGGTCAGTCCCATCTCAGCTGCTCCTCAGAAAGAAACCGGCCCGCGACAGGGGGCGCACCTCCGCTCGGAGCGCGCCCGCCCGTCGCGGGCCGGGGTCCGTACTACTCGCCGGGGTGGGCGAGTTCGATGTCGTGGGCGTCGGCGCCGCTGCCGGTCACCGTCAGGGCGGTGGCCACCGGCGGGTAGCCGGTCGCGATGACGGTGTACTCGCCGCCGTCCAGGTCGGTGAAGGCGTACGCCCCGTCCGTCCCGGTCGTGGCCGAGCCGACGACGTTGCCCGCCTGGTCGACCAGCGTCACCCGGGCATCGGCCAGCGGGCCGTGCGGGGCGCGGACGACACCCTGGACACGGGCACCGGCGTCCAGGTCGATCTCGACCCGGGTGACCCCGGTGCCGCCCACCTCGACGGGCAGGGCACGCGGCCGGTATCCGGCGGCGTTCACCGCGACGGTCACCGCCCCGGGCACCAGCTCGGCGAAGGAGAACTCGCCCTGCTCACCCGTGGTCGCGTTGGCCAGCAGGTCTCCGCGCACGTCGGTCACGATGACCATGGCGTCCCGCACGGGCTGCCCGTCCCCGGCGGCCCGCACCAGGCCGGTCAGTCCGCTGGTGCCGCTGAGCAGGATGTCGTAGGCGACCGGCTCGCCGTTCACCACGATCGTGGACGCCTGCGGCTGGAAGCCGTCGGCCGAGGCGATCAGGACGTACGAGCCGGAGCCCGGTGCGTCCACCGCGTACGAGCCGTCGGCCTGCGCCACGGACCGGCCCAGCTGGCGCCCGGCCAGCGAGATCAGCGTGACGGCGGCCTGCGGCACGGGCGCGGACTCGGCGCCGCGGACGAAACCGCGGACCGGGACACCGCCCCCACCGGACGCGGACTCCGCGGCCGGAGCCACCGTGGCGACGGCGGCGAGCCGCTGCGTCCCCTCGGGTCCGGTCCCGTCCTGCGCGGTCTCGGCCGCGGCCCAGCTCGGTGCGGCCTTCTCGGCGGTGGGAGCCTCGGCGGCCGGTGCGGCCGGAGTCACGGCGGGCGCCTGCGCTTCGGCGGCCTGCGCCAGCCCGCCCCGGGTCTTCAACGGGACCTCCTTGATGAACAGCGCCACCAGCAGCGCGACCAGCGCCATCGGCGCCGAGTAGAGGAACACGTCCGCGACACCGTGGCCGTAGGCGCTCTCCACGACGGTGCGGATCGGCGCGGGCATCGTGCTCAGGTCGGGGATGCCGCCGCCGCCCGTGCCGGCGTGACCGAGGGCCGCGCCCTTCGGGCCGAGGTCGGTCAGGCCGTCCTTGACGTAGTCGGTGATCCGGTTGCCCAGCACCGCGCCCAGGGCGGAGACGCCCACCGCACCGCCGAGGGAGCGGAAGAAGGTCACCGTGGAGCTGGCGGCACCCAGGTCGCCCGGCTCCACCTGGTTCTGCGTGCACAGCACCAGGTTCTGCATCATCATGCCGATGCCGAGACCGAGCAGCGCCATGAAGATCGCTATGTGCCAGTACTCGGTGTCGTACCGGATCGTGCCCAGCAGGCCCAGGCCCGCCGTCACCAGCACACCGCCGGCGATCAGCCACGCCTTCCAGCGACCGGTCCGGGTGATGACCTGCCCGGAGACGGTGGAGGAGACGAACAGGCCCGCGATCATCGGGATCGTCATGACACCGGACATCGTCGGCGACTTGTCCCGGGCCAGCTGGAAGTACTGGCTGAAGAAGACGGTCCCGGCGAACATCGCGACACCGACGAACAGGGAGGCCACGGAGGCCAGCGTGATGGTGCGGTTGCGGAACAGCCGCAGCGGGATGATCGGCTCGCTCGCCTTGGCCTCGACGAGCACGAACAGCGCCAGCAGCGCCAGCGAACCGCCGACCATCGCGTACGTCTGCCACGACACCCAGTCGTACTTGTCACCGGCGAAGGTGACCCAGACCAGCAGCAGGCAGACGGCCGCCGTGATGAAGAAGGCGCCGGCCCAGTCGACCTTGACCTTCCGCCGGACGACGGGCAGGTGCAGGGTCTTCTGCAGCACGATCAGGGCGATCACCGCGAAGGGCACGCCGACGTAGAAGCACCAGCGCCAGCCGAGCCAGTCGGTGTCGGTGATGACACCGCCGACCAGCGGGCCGCCGACCATGGCGGTGGCGAAGGTGGCCCCGAGGTAGCCGTTGTACCGGCCGCGCTCACGCGGCGAGATCATCGCCGCCATGATGATCTGGGCCAGCGCGGACAGACCGCCCATGCCGATGCCCTGGACCGCGCGGAAGGTGATGAGCATGCCCGGGTTCTGGGACATGCCGGCCGCCGCCGACCCCAGCACGAAGATGACCAGCGCGAACTGGATCAGCAGCTTCTTCGAGAACAGGTCGGCGAGCTTGCCCCACAGCGGGGTGGACGCGGTCATCGTCAGCAGGGACGCGGTGACGACCCAGGTGTAGGCGCTCTGGCCGCCACCGAGGTCGCTGATGATCCGGGGCAGGGCGTTGGAGACGATCGTCGACGACAGGATCGCGACGAACATGCCGAGCAGAAGGCCGGTGAGGGCCTCCATGATCTGCCGGTGCGTCATCGGAGCGCCGTCGCCGGAGGGGCCGTGGGAGCCTCCCCCGTGCTTGGCATGAGCCCGCACACCGGCTGGTGTGGTCGTTGCCATGGGCTTCCTTTTCTTACGTGCTTGCGGGTGTACGGGTGGTCTGGTCGAAAGCGGCCGGAGCGGCCCGGGTCCCGGGCCGGCAGTCGAAGCTCTCGCGCAGCCGCGCCATGAGATCCGTGAGCCGGCCGACCTCTTCGTCGGTCCAGTCGCTCAGGCGCTCGGCGAGGACCTCGGTGGTCCGCCGGGACAGCTCGTCGAGCTGTGTGCGGCCCGCGGGGGTGAGGCGCAGGATGCGTGAGCGTTTGTCGGTGGGGTCGGGGGAGCGTTCGATCCAGCCCCGGTCCACGACGTGCGCGACATGGCGGCTGGTGACCGACATGTCCACCGCGAGCAGCTCGGCGAGCTTGCTCATGCGCATGTCGCCGTGACGGCCCAGCAGGGTCAGAACGGCCGCCGACCCGCCGGGGCACTCGGCGGGCATGATCCGCCCGAGCTCCCGCTTCACGGCGCCGAAGGCGCTGAACTGGCGTACCAGCTCTTCGTACTGCGCCCTGTCGGCCATGACCCCTCCCGCTTTCGTTGCTTAAGGCAACCATAGGAGCTGTTGGTTGCTACAGGCAAATAAAAAGGGCCCGGTCCGGCATAAAAAGTTGGCAAAGGCAAGTATTGCGGGAGTAAATGCGCTGGTGGCGAGCCTGGCGATACGGGTCGGCCGGGACCAAACGGAACGCCAACCCCCACTTGGGGAGCACCGCCGTTTTCGCTAGGGTCTCGGGCCATGGCTAACAACCAGGCCCCGCAGGGCAATCACGACCCCGCCGGCAGCACCCAGATGTTCCGCGCGTTCGTCGACGAGGCCCCGCAGGGCCGTCAGGCGGCGGCCCCTTCCAGCAGCGGCCCGCGCATCGGCCTCATCCTCGGCGTGGTCGTCGCCGTGGCGGTCGTCGCGGCGGTGGCTTGGCTGGCGCTGGCGTAACCGGGGGATCCCTCTCGCCCACCCGTGCCGCCCCTGGCGGGGCGGGTGGCAGCCGTGCGTACGCGACGGTCGGCGGGGCACTCCGCTGCCGCCGGACGACGCGAGGGGCCGGGCCGGAGGTATGCGCCCGCAGCGGTCGGCGCGTCGACGGACGGTCAGCCGGCAGGACACCCCGGCGTGCCGTTCCGGGGCGGGCACCCGGCGCGGCCCCGACCCAGCATCCGACCTGATGTCAGACGGAACGGACAGGACTGCGGCGCGGCCGGTCTCGACGACCGCGCCGCGCCCCAGTTTCCGCCGAGGGAATCCGTCAGGACCCCGTCAGTCCGAGATCAGGCCTTCCCGGAGCTGTGCCAGCGTCCGGGTCAGCAGCCGGGAGACGTGCATCTGCGAGATGCCGACCTCCTCGCCGATCTGCGACTGCGTCATGTTCGCGAAGAACCGCAGCATGATGATCCGCCGCTCCCGGGGCGGGAGCTTGGCCAGCAGCGGCTTCAGGGACTCCCGGTACTCCACGCCCTCCAGCGCGGTGTCCTCGTACCCCAGCCGGTCGGCCAGCGACCCCTCGCCACCGTCGTCCTCTGGCGCGGGCGAGTCCAGCGAGGACGCCGTGTAGGCGTTCCCCACCGCCAGCCCGTCGACGACGTCCTCCTCGGACACCCCGAGCACGGAGGCGAGTTCGGTGACCGTCGGCGACCGGTCCAGCTTCTGCGAGAGCTCGTCACTGGCCTTGGTCAGCGCGAGCCGCAGCTCCTGAAGCCGGCGCGGCACCCGCACCGACCACGAGGTGTCCCGGAAGAACCGCTTGATCTCCCCGACCACCGTCGGCATCGCGAACGTCGGGAACTCCACGCCCCGTTCGCAGTCGAACCGGTCGATCGCCTTGATCAGCCCGATCGTGCCGACCTGGACGATGTCCTCCATCGGCTCGTTCCGGGACCGGAACCGCGCGGCGGCGTACCGCACGAGCGGGAGATTGAGCTCGATGAGCGTGTCACGCACATACGCACGCTCGGGGCTGTCCTCGTCGAGCGCGGCCAGCCGCAGGAACAGGGAGCGGGACAGGGTGCGGGTGTCGATGGCGCCCGCGGTCGGAAGGACCGGGACGGGCTCGGCCACGAGGGCCGGAGCCTCATCGATGGGGCCGAGTGAGTCGAGAGCATGGGGAGCTGACTCGCTCTCCGCGAGCGTGAGCACCTTCGAGCTGCCCTGTTCTGCGGACATGCCACCCCCTTTGGGTCGCGGGACGGTCGCGGCGGACGCTCCCGTCGGAGGAACGCAGCCTTCACCTGAATACCGGAGCCGAAGCTCCGGCAAACGCGCTTCACGCAGAATGTCACATGTCGGCAACACGCTGTAGTGACATGTCGACATCTGAGACGCGAATCCGCCCTGCAAACAAGGGGCCTGACGGCCTGTCGGCTTTCAACTGTCGGCAACCGCCCTGATGAGGGATTCCCTCCCCGCGGTGACCTGTCGCTTACGTTTGCGATTACGCGTCGATGCGGTTCGCAGACCGCAACCGCTGGAAGCTACGAGCCAGCAGCCGCGACACGTGCATCTGCGAAACACCGAGCTCCGCGCTGATCTGGGACTGCGTCAGATTGCTGTAGTAGCGCAGCAGCAGGATCCGCTGCTCCCGCTCGGGCAGCTGGACGAGCAGGTGCCGTACGAGGTCCCGGTGCTCCACGCCGTCCAGCGCGGGATCCTCGTAGCCGAGGCGGTCCAGCAGCCCCGGCAGCCCGTCGCCCTCCTGCGCGGCCTCCAGGGAGGTCGCGTGGTACGACCGCCCGGCCTCGATGCAGGACAGCACCTCGTCCTCGGTGATGCGCAGCCGCTCGGCGATCTCCGAGGTGGTCGGGGTCCGCCCGAAGGAGGTCGTCAGGTCCTCGGTCGCGCTGTTCACCTGCACCCACAGCTCGTGCAGCCGGCGCGGCACATGGACCGTGCGGACGTTGTCGCGGAAGTACCGCTTGATCTCGCCCACGACCGTGGGCATCGCGAAGGTCGGGAACTGCACGCCCCGGTCCGGGTCGAAGCGGTCGATGGCGTTGATCAGTCCGATCGTGCCGACCTGGACGACGTCCTCCATCGGCTCGTTGCGGGAGCGGAACCGGGCGGCCGCGTAGCGCACGAGCGGGAGGTTGGCCTCGATGAGCGCCCCGCGCACGCGGTCGTGCTCCGGAGTGCCCGGCTGGAGGTCCTTGAGCTGTGCGAAGAGGACCTGTGTGAGCGCCCGGGTGTCGGCACCCCGGCTGCTCCGCTGGGGAGCGGCCGGCCCGGCTTCCGCTGGCGCGGCCTGCGCGGGCGTGACCTGGGCCGGCGCGGCCTGCGCGGGGGCGGCCTGCGCGGGCGCTGTCTGTGGAGACGGCGGCTGCGGGGACGGGGCCTGGGGGGACGGTGCCTGAGGTGCGGTACTGGCCAGCACGGTCAACTCCACCTCGTCATCGTCAACTCATCCGTCAACTCTTCCATCAAAAGCGGTCATAGCATCACAAGACATGTGCACTGTGTGCAAGCACCCCATAACTACGTGTTGAGGGATGAAAGCCGCACAAATCGGCCTGCACAACGAAAGAGCCCCCTGTCGAAGCGACAGGGGGCCGTGGCGGCAGGCCGATGGCCGGTCTCAGAACTCGTAGTCCGCGATCACCCACGTGGCGAACTCACGCCACAGCGCGACGCCCGCCTGGTGGTCCGGGTGCTCCACGTACCGCCGCAGCGCGTCCGCGTCGTCGCAGGCCGAGTTGATGGCGAAGTCGTACGCGATGGGACGGTCGCTGACGTTCCAGCCGAGCTCCCAGTGGCGCAGCTCCGGGATGGTGTCGCCGAGCGCGCGGAAGGCCTCGACGCCCTTCACGACCCGGGGGTCGTCGCGCTCGACGCCCTCGTTGAGCTTGAAGAGCACCAGGTGGCGGATCATCACTTTCCTCCGTTGGCGACCCACGTGGCGAAGTCGCCGAGGGCCTGGGCGGCGTCCGAAATGCCCTGGAAGCCTATCTGGACGTAGTCGGCCGCCTTGGCCGGGTCCGTGATGATCACGTACAGCGCGAAGACCACGAGGGCGTAGACGGCGACCTTCTTGGCGTTCACCGCCATCGCGGCCTCCCCTGTCACTGGTGTCCCATGCAGCGCACATGATCGCATGAAGGATCGAGCACACGAAGAGGCGGACGCACGAAGGGCCCCGTCTGACGACGGGGCCCTTCTCAAGCGGTAGCGGAGGGATTTGAACCCTCGGTGACTTGCGCCACACTCGCTTTCGAGGCGAGCTCCTTCGGCCGCTCGGACACGCTACCGAGGGAGACCTTACAGCAAGGAGCCGCGTGCTTTGAAATCGGTATTCAGCGGCCGCGGAAGAACTCGGTGAGCAGCCCGGCGCACTCCTCGGCGAGCACTCCCTCGATCACCTCGGGCCGGTGGTTGAGCCGCCGGTCGCGTACCAGGTCCCAGAGGGAACCGGCCGCGCCGGCCTTCTCGTCGCGGGCGCCGTAGACGAGCCGGTCGACGCGGGACTGCTGGATCGCGCCCGCGCACATCGTGCAGGGCTCCAGGGTCACCACGAGGGTGCAGCCGGCGAGCCGCCACGCGCCGAGCGCGGCGGCGGCCCGCCGCAGGGCGAGGACCTCCGCGTGGGCCGTCGGATCGCCACCGGCCTCGCGTTCGTTGTGCCCGGCCGCGAGCACGGTCGTGCCGTCGGGGGCCAGGACGACGGCGCCGACCGGGACGTCCCCGCCCCGGACCGCCCCGGCGGCTTCCTCCAGGGCGAGTCGCATCGCGGGCCGCCAGGGGTCCCGGACCGGGTCCGGCGGTGCCGGGGCGGCCTGAGCGGTCAGCGGACGGTCTCCAGGGTCTCGGAGGCGCCCAGGGACTCGGCGATCTCGGTGACGGCGTCCGTCGACATCAGGCGCAGTTCCTTCTCGCTCACGCCGAGGTCGTCCAGGATCAGGGCGTCGCCGACCGGGCCGTGCGGCACGGACTCGGCGGAGGCGGCGGGCCCGGCGGTGTCGTCGGCATCGTCCTCCTCGTCGTCGGCGTCACCGTCCTCGCTGCCGTCGAGGTCGAGGGCGTCGAGGACGGCGTCGTCGTCGCCCGGGTCCCGGCCGAGCAGTTCGTCGGTGAGCAGGATCTCGCCGTAGCTGCTGCGGGCAGCGGCTGCGGCGTCCGAGACGTAGATGCGAGGGTCTTCCTCGCCGTCCACGCGGACCACGCCGAACCAGGCGTCCTCCTGCTCGATGAGCACGAGCACCGTGTCCTCGTCGGGGGAGGCTTCACGGGCCAGGTCGGCCAGATCCGACAGGGTTTCCACATCGTCGAGCTCTGTGTCGCTCGCTTCCCACCCGTCTTCGGTGCGCGCGAGCAGTGCGGCGAAGTACACCGTGACTCTCCCACTGGTCATAGGTGTGCCGGTTGGGGGTCCCCCCGGCGGAGGTTACGGGCGGGGAGTGCTCGTCCGAGCCCCACCCACTCGGAATCGTGGCAGAAACAAGGCGTTCAGGGGACGTCTTCGGTTCCCTGTGTCCGGCACTTCTGCTCGCACGCTCGTTGCCGCCACCTGCGGATCGTACGCGGGTTTACCCCGCCGCACGCACGGTCACCCGCGACAATCTCCGCGCGGTTCGTGATCTTTGCCGGAGGTTTCCACAGCCGTTCCCTACCAGCGGAACGTGCGCATGCGCATCGCGTGGCGCAGCCGGGCCGTCTTGGCCCGGCGCGGCTGGACGCGGTCGCGCAGCTCCCGGGCCTCGGCCAGATCGCGCAGGAACCGGGCGCGACGCCGGCGCCGCTCGGCGTCGGACTCCTCGGTCCCGTCCGCGTGGTCGGGCTCCACGCTGGTCCCCGGGCGTGTGCGCGGCGACAGATCGTCTCGGAATTTCCGGTCGGGCATCAGGTTCACCACCCCCAGTCCGTCCTTCCCACCTTCCCCGGACGGGCGGTTTGACGCCAGGGTCGTGCGACGGCCGTCCGGCAGACTGGCCGTGCGGCCGCGGAGACCCGCCCGGTTAATGTTGTCGACATGCGTCTCCACGTCGTCGACCACCCTCTGGTCGCTCACAAGCTCACCACGCTGCGCGACCAGCGCACCGACTCCGCGACCTTCCGCCGTCTCGCCGACGAGCTGGTCACCCTGCTCGCCTACGAGGCCACGCGTGACGTGCGCACCGAACAGGTCGACATCCAGACGCCGGTCGCGCGGACCACGGGCGTCAAGCTCTCGCACCCGCGGCCGCTGGTGGTGCCGATCCTGCGGGCCGGGCTCGGCATGCTGGACGGCATGGTCCGGCTGCTGCCGACCGCCGAGGTGGGCTTCCTCGGCATGATCCGCAACGAGGAGACGCTGGAGGCCTCCACGTACGCGACGCGTATGCCGGAGGACCTGTCGGGGCGTCAGGTCTATGTGCTCGACCCGATGCTCGCCACCGGCGGGACGCTGGTCGCGGCGATCCGGGAACTGATCCGGCGCGGCGCCGACGACGTCACCGCCGTGGTGCTGCTGGCGGCCCCCGAGGGTGTGGAGATCATGGAGCGCGAGCTGGCGGGCACGCCGGTGACGGTCGTGACCGCCTCGGTCGACGAGCGGCTGAACGAGCACGGCTACATCGTGCCGGGCCTCGGGGACGCGGGGGACCGGATGTACGGGTCGGCCGAGTAGCACCCGAGGGTCGCGACAGGCCCTAGCAGCCCTTCTTCGTCGTCGGCGCCGGCTCGGGCGTGGCCAGCTTGGTCAGCGCCCGGTCGGCGTCGCGCTGTTTCGCCAGCTCCTTGAAGCCGTCCCCGATGACGAGGTCGACGGCAGCGCCCTTGCGGGCCGCCTCGGCACGCCGTTCGGCGCCCGGGAGCTGGGTGCCGAGCACGGGCAGCGCGGTGTCGAGCGCGGCGGCGGGGCCGAGCAGCAGCCCGGTGCCCTTGACCTTCTTGTCGTACTGCCGGGGCGCGTTGCCCACGTCGCCGATCTTGAAGCCGCGCTTCTTGAGCTCGTCGGCGGTCTTCTTCGCCAGGCCACCGCGCGTGGTGGCGTTGAGAACGTTGACGGTGATCGCGCGCGGCTCGGGCAGGGGCTTGGCGCTGGGCGAGGCGCTCGCCTTGGTGGTGACGCCGCAGCCCGTGCCGGAACCGGCCGCCGAGGCCTTCTCGCCGCCGCCGGTGAAGACGTCGATGAGCTGCCACGTGCCCCACCCGCCCACACCGAGGACGGTGACGGACGCGACGGTCAGGACGACGAGCCTGCCGCGCCGCCGGGGCCTTCGCATCTTGGGGTACTTGTTGCCCGTGATGCGGTATTTGCCGCCCATGCCGGGGGGAGTCAGCATGCTCATGAACGCAGCGTAGTGCGCCTGGGCGACGATGCCTACTAGATGATCATTCGACGTCGCCCAGCGGAACCCGAAAGGGCCAACCCGAGGCGGGCGGGGGGATCAGTCGAGCTCGAGCACGCGCGCGTGCAGCACCTGGCGCTGCTGGAGCGCCGCCCGCACCGCGCGGTGCAGGCCGTCCTCCAGGTACAGGTCGCCCTGCCACTTCACGACGTGCGCGAAGAGGTCGCCGTAGAACGTGGAGTCCTCGGCGAGCAGCGTTTCCAGATCGAGCTGACCCTTGGTCGTCACGAGCTGATCGAGGCGGACCGGGCGCGGCGCGACGTCCGCCCACTGCCGGGTGCTTTCCCGGCCGTGGTCGGGGTACGGCCGGCCGTTTCCGATGCGCTTGAAGATCACACGGAAAGCCTACCGGTCAAGACCTTCCGGGCGCAGCCATGGCGCCGAGGTGCGGCGCCGAAAAAAAACCCACAAGGCGGTACGAACCCGGAACGAAGGCGTGAACCGGGTGGTCCGTGAGACCGTGCCGTCGGCCCACCCGCCCGCGAGGCGCTGCCGGAGCCGATCACGCGGGCCGTGCGCCTGATTCGCTCGAAAGGGGTCGGGGTCTCCTCCGTGCCGGGACCCCGAAGGGTCTCCCGGAGTCCCGAGGACGGCGGAGGTGCCGGTGCGCCTCCGCCGCACGGTGAGTCAGCCGCGGTCCTGCCCGCCCTGTTCCCTCGGCGACTGCTGCGGCTTCGGCGTGTCCGCCCGGGAGTGGGACTTGGGGGCGTTGCGGGCGGCCTCGGCGCGCAGGAGGGCGCGCAGGACCGCGTACGGGTCTTGGAGCATGGCTGGGTTCCTCGTCGTTCCTCGTCGTTCTGGTTCCGTGCGGGACGGACGGGCCGGTGGGCGGCCGGTCCTGTCAGCAGCGCAGGACCTCGGAACGCGGGGGGTGAGGGTGGTGCGGCGGGTTCTGCGGTACGGGTGCGGCGTGCTGTGCGGTGTACGCGGGCCCCGGTTCCCGGAGCGGGGCCGGGCTCAGCGGGACGCGGATGCGCCGGGAGCTCCTGGCCGGTGGACGCGGGGCGGTGTCCGGCACGTCGCACTCGACGGTGGTGCTCTCCCCGGAGAGGAGGGCCGGCGGCCCCGCCTGAGCCTCGGCTCGGGTGCCCGGCACGAGCAGGACCAGCAGCAGGACGAGCACCCGCAGCCAGGTGTTCCGGCGCGGGCGGCGGGGGACCGGCTGCGGTGCGGGGATCACGGGAGGTCACTCCCCGCCGTGCCGGGGCCGTTCATCCGGCCGACGGCCAGAACCGCCCGCTCGGCCCACGCCGGACTCCGTGACGCGGGGTCGTGACGCGGGGCCGCGAGGGGGCCGGCGGCGGCGGGCGGTGGCTCTCCGGGGCGGTGTCGCTCTTCGCGGGGGTCAGGGGCGTGGGGACCGTCCGGGGAACGGCTCTGCCGGGCCGGGGGCTCCGGGGCGTGCGGGTGGGACCGGTCTGGTGGTCCCGGCCCCCGCGGGAGCCGCTCGGTGGCTCGGCCATGGTTCATGCTCGGGCCGGGCCGGAGGGGGTCGCCACCTGGGCGGGCCAGGTGGGGGACGGGCCGCATGAGCCTGGTTGGTCGCCCGGGGGGCCAGGCGGAGGATGGGCTCTATGAGACTGGTTCTTCACCCGGTCGGGCCAGGTGGGGGGGCGGGCCTTATGGGCCGGTTCGTCCCCGGACGGGCCTGGTGGGTCGGGTTGTCACCTGGGCGGGCCAGGTGGAGGGCGGGTCCTCCGAGGCCGACTCGGGCCGGAGAGACGGCTTCACGAGCCCGACTCGGGCCGGAGAGACGGCCCTATGAGCCAGACTCGGGCCAGAGCGGCGGCCCTATGAGCCGGAGGCCTTGGCTGCCTTCGCCGCTGCCTTCATCTCCTGCTTGTGGGCCCGTACCTTCACCAGCGACTCCGGGCCCGTGATGTCGGCGACCGAACGGAAGGAGTCCGGCTCGCCGTAGGAGCCCGCCGCCTCCCGCCAGCCCGTCGGGCGCACGCCGAGCTGCTTGCCGAGCAGGGCGAGGAAGATCTGGGCCTTCTGCTTGCCGAAGCCCGGCAGTTCCGCGAGTCGCTTCAGCAGCTCCTTGCCGGTACCGACGTCCTCCCAGACGGCCTCGGCGTCACCGTCGTAGTGCTCGACGAGGTACTGGCACAGCTGCTGGATCCGCTTGGCCATGGAGCCGGGGTAGCGGTGCACGGCCGGTTTCCGCGACAGCAGGGCGGCGAAGGCCTCCGGCTCGTGCGCGGCGATCTCGTGGGCGTCCAGGTCGTCGCCGCCGAGCCGCTGGGCGATCGTCGCCGGGCCCTTGAACGCCCACTCCATCGGCACCTGCTGGTCCAGCAGCATGCCGACCAGCGCGGCGAGCGGGCTGCGGCCGAGCAGCGCGTCGGCCTCGGGGTCCTGGGCGAGGTGCAGGGTGACGTCCATGCCCCGATCATCCCCCGGTGCGGGCCCCGCCGCGTCCGGAGCCGCCCCCGGCCCGGTGCCTAGGTCGCCCGCCAGTAGCCGAGCGCGTGCACCCGCTGCTTGGGCAGGCCCAGTTCCTTGCGGACGTACGCCGCGAGCGTCCGGGTCGTCGCCGTGTCGCAGGCGATCCAGACGTACGGGTCGGGGGTGGCCCGGAGCAGGGCGGGCAGGTCCGCCTTCACCCGGTCGACCAGGTGGGCGCCCGCGTCCTGGCGCGGCACCCTGCGCAGCTCGTGCCGGGCCGGATCCGTGCCGTACGGCAGGTCGTCGTCGCCGCCCTCGAACCAGATGGTGGCCGGGGCGGAATCCAGGGCGCTCAGGAGGGAGTTGATGGCCGGGAGCGAGGCCGGGTCGCCGACGGCGAAGACGTGCGAGGGCGCGGGGCTCGGGTGCTCGAAGCCGGTGCCCTGGACGGTCGCCTCGATGGTGTCGCCCGGCTTCGCCGCCCTGGCCCAGTCGCTGGCACACCCCTCGTGCAGGGCGAACTCCAGGGCGAAGGTGCCGGCCGCCGGGTCCGGGTCGACCAGGGTGTAGGCCCGCTGGTGCGGCTTGCCGGCGTTGTCGAACCACAGCCGGACCCACATGGTGGGGTGCACCCCGGTCGCGGCGAGCAGACCGCCGTCGGTGAAGCGCAGCCGCCGGTAGTCCGCGGTGACGTCCTCGACGCCCGTCACCGTGAACTCGAAGTCCTTGGCGCGCATCAGCTTGAGGACCGCGCCCTCCCAACCCCGCCCCTGCCCCATCGCCTTTTCGCCCCTTCGCGTACGATTCCGGCCACAGCTGTGACTTAGGCAAGGCTAACCTAAAGGAAAGAGGGGGCGCAGCGTGGCCACCGAGATCTACCGTGACGCCTGGGGCATCCCGCATCTGCGCGCGGGCAGCGCGGCCGGACTCGCCCGTGCGCAGGGCCTCGTCACCGCCCGGGACCGTGCCTGGCAGCTGGAGGTCGAGCGGCACCGGGCGCAGGGCACCTCGGCGGCCTTCCTGGGCGACGGCGCCCTGGCCTGGGACCGGTTCGCGAGACGGGCCCGGCTCGACGACACCGCGAGGCGCTGCTTCGCGGACCTGGAGAGTCAGGACCCCGAGACGGCGCGGTGGGTGCGCGCGTACGTCGACGGGGTGAACGAGGGACTCGCCGGCGGCACCGCGCCGGAATTCGCCCGCACCGGTCTCACCCCGGGCCGCTGGGAGCCCTGGACCCCGCTCGGCGTCTGGCTGGCCACGCACATCCTCTTCGCCGGGTTCCCGGCCAAGCTCTGGCGCGAGCAGGTCGCCGCCCACCTGGGCGCTGACGCCATCGGCCTCTTCGCCACCGACGGTCCCGGCACCTCCGGCAGCAACGGCTGGCTGGTCGCCGGCGAGCGGACCGTCACCGGGCACGCGGTCATCGCCGGTGACCCCCACCGCTGGATCGAGGACCCGGGCGTCTACCAGCAGATCCACCTGTCCTGCCCGGAGTTCGACGTCGTGGGGTTGGCCGTCCCCGGCGTCCCCGGCATCGCCCACTTCGGGCACACCGGCACGGTCGCCTGGGCCATCACCAACGCCATGGCCGACTACCAGGACCTCTACCGGGAGCGGCTGCGGCGCACCGGCGCCGGGGTGGAGGCCCTCGACCCGGACGGGGTCTGGCGGCGGGCGGCCCGGCACGTCGAGACCGTCGAGGTGGCCGGCGAGGAGACGGTCGAGGTCGAGGTGATCGAGACCGCCCGGGGCCCGGTGATCATCGGCGGGCCCGAGGGCCTGGACGGCGACCCGGCCGACCCCTCCGGCGCGCCCGTGGCGATGAGCCTGCGCTACCCGCCCCGCGTCACCGGCGACCTGGGCTTCGGCGCCCTGCTGCCGCTGCTGCGGGCCCGCCGGGTCGCCGACGTGGACCGGGCCTTCGACCGCTGGGCCGAGCCGGTCAACGTCGTCCAGGCCGCCGACACCGAGGGCGGTGTCCTGCACCGCGTGGCCGGGCGGGTGCCGCGTCGCGCCGCGGCCAACTCCCTTCGGCCGGTGCCCGCCTGGGAGCCCGGCCACGAGTGGCGGGGCTGGCACGCGGCACCGCGCGCCGGGCTCACCGACGGCGTCGCGGTCATGGCCAACCAGCGCGGGCCGTCCGGGCCCCTCGGCGTCGAGTTCGCCCCGCCGCACCGCGCCGACCGCATCGCCGCCCTGCTCGCGCGCGAGGAGCGCTGGTCCGCCGCCGACATGCCCGCGATCCACACGGACACTCATCTGGCCTCCGCGTCGCCCCTCCTGGACCACCTCGCCGCCCTCGACGGCCTCACCCCCGGGGCCGCCGCCCTCCGGGACCGGCTCCTCGGCTGGGACCGCCGTATGGACGCGGGCAGCGCCGACGCGGCCCTCTACGCGGCCGTGCGCGCGGCGGTCGTACGGCGGCTCGCGGCGCACCAGGCGTTCGCCGCGCTCTGCGCACCCCCGGCGTACCCCGACATCCTCCGGCCCTGGCTGGCCCTCCTCCCGCGGGTCGCCTTCGCCCTCGAGCACCTGCTGCGGGCCGGGGATCTGTACGGGATCGACCGTCCGGCGGCCGTCCGCGCGGCGATCGAGGAGGTCGCGGAGCGCCCCCCGGCCGGGGCCTGGGGCGACACCCACCGTCTCGCCCCCTGGCGGGCCCTCGAACCGGAGCAGCCCCACGACGAGCCGGGGCTGTCCGGCGACCACGACTGCGTGCTGTGCACCTCGGGCGTGCCGGGCCTCACCGACCGCGCCGCCAGGGGCCCGGCCGCCCGGTACGTCTGGGACCTGGCCCGGCGCGAGGACAGCCGGTGGGTGGTCCCCTTCGGCGCCTCGGGCGTCCCCGGCTCACCCCACCACCGCGACCAGCTCCCCCTGTGGCTCGCGGGAGACCTCGTCCCGGTCGTCACCGACTGGACCCGGCTGGAGAAGGAAACCGATGTCTGACCCGTACGCCTCCCGTACCTCCGTCCACGAGCAGCCGGTCGACGGCTTCGGCACCGTCCGCGTGCTGCCGCTGGACCCCGCCGCCGATGCCGCCGTGATCCACCGCTGGGTCGCCGAGGAACGGGCCGCCTTCTGGGGCATGACCGGGCTGACCCGGCAACAGGTCGCCGATGTCTACGCCCACATGGCCACGCTCGACACCCACCACGCCCACCTCGTCGTCCGGGACGGCGAGCCGGTCGCGCTCCTGCAGACCTACGAGCCGGACGCCGACCGCGTCAGCGAGTGCTACCCCGTCCGCCCCGGCGACATCGGCGTCCACCTTCTCCTCGCCCCTGCCGGCCCGGGCGGCGGGCAGCGCGGCTGGACGGCCCGGCTGGCGGGGGTCGTCACCGCGTACGTGCTGCTCGGCCTGGACCGCCGTCGGGTGGTGGTCGACCCGGACGTGCGCAACGAGAAGGCGATCGCCCGCTTCCTGCGGATGGGCTTCACCCCCGGGCCGGTCGTGGTCCTGCCGGAGATCGACCTCCCGGACGTGTACCTGCCGGAGAAGAAGGCCCAGCTCGCCTTCCTGGACCGGGAGATACTGTTCCCGGGTGACGCCTGAGGACCTCATCGCCCACTACGGCCTGGAGCCGATCCCGCGCGAGGGCGGCCTGTTCCGCCAGACCTGGGCCGGACCCGAACGCCCCGACGGCAGGCCGGAGGGCACGGCGATCGTCGCGCTGCTGACGGCGGACGACTTCTCCGCCCTGCACCGCCTGCCGACGGACGAGATCTGGCACTTCTACCTGGGCGATCCCCTGGAGCTCCTCCTGCTCGCCCCCGGCGGCGGCGCCCGGACGGTGGTCCTCGGACCGGACGTCCTGGGCGGCCAGCACGTCCAGTTCACGGTCCCGGCGGGCACGTGGATGGGCGGGAGGGTGCGGGGGGACGGGCGGTGGACGCTGTTCGGCTGCACGATGGCGCCCGGCTTCACGTTCGACGGCTATGAGCACGGGGACGCCGCCGAGCTGACGGCCCGCCACCCGGAAGCGGCCGACGAGATCGCGCGGCTGTGCGCCCGGTGAGCATTGCGGCGGCCCCGCCCGTACTCCCCCGGTAGCCGTACAGCCCGACCCCGGAGACCCACGTGGACCAACGGCCCGACGAGGATCGCGATGCCGGACGCCCCCGGCGGTTCCAGGCGCTGGTGCTGCTCGGCACCGTGCTGGTCCTGCTCCTCGCCGGAGCAGGCCCCGCCTCGGCCCACGCCGCCCTGCGCGGCACCGACCCGGACGACGGCTCCGTCGTCCGGCAGGCTCCCCGCCACGTCACCCTGACCTTCACCGAGTCCGTAGGCCTGCTCGACGACTCCTTCCGGGTGTTCGGCCCGGACCAGCGCCGGGTCCACACCGGCGAGGCCACACACGCCGACGGCCGCTCCGACACGGCCCGGGTGGGCCTGCCCCGCGGGCTCGCCCAGGGCACCTACACGGTGGCCTGGCGGGTCGTCTCCGCCGACAGCCACCCGGTCTCCGGCGCCTTCAGCTTCTCCGTGGGGAAGCCCTCCGCCACCACGGCCCTTGTCGACACGGGCCCGGCCGAGGATCCGCTCACCCGCGGTCTGCACGACGCCGCCCGCTACCTCGCCTACCTCGCCGCCGCCCTGCTCGTCGGCACGGCGGCGTTCCTGCTGCTGTGCCGGCCCGCGCACACCGCCCCGCTGCGCCGGCCGCTGGTGACGGCCTGGTGGACGCTGCTGGGCTCGACGGTCGTCCTGCTCCTGCTGCGCGCCCCCTACGAGACGGGCACCGGCCCGGCCGCCGCGTTCGATGTCTCCGCCCTCGGCCGCACGCTGACCGGCCGCCCGGGCGAGGCCCTGCTCGCCCGCCTGGTCGTCCTGCTGCCGATCGCCGCCTTCCTGCCGCGGCTGTCCCGGCGCCGTGAGCCCGGGGGGCGGCCCGTCGCCCTGGCGGCGGGCACCGCACTGGCCGTCGCCCTGGCCCTGACCTGGGCGGCGGCGGAGCACGCCTCCGCCGGGATCCAGGTGCCGCTGGCGATGACGTCGTCCGTCCTGCACCTGCTGGCCACCGGCGTCTGGCTCGGCGGCCTGGTGGCGCTGCTGCTGACCCTGCGCCACTCCCCGGGCGACGACCTGGTGGAGGTTGTGCCCCGCTTCTCGCGGATCGCCTTCGCCTCGGTGACCGTCCTGGTCGTCACGGGCCTCTACCAGTCCTGGCGCGGCCTCGGCTCCCTGTCCGCGCTCGCCGGCACGTCGTACGGCCGGCTGCTGCTCGCCAAACTGGCCGGGGTCGCCTTGCTGTTGCTGGTCGCCGGGTACTCGCGGCGCTGGACGGAGCGGCTCGCCGCGCCGGCGACGGCCGTCCGGGCAGCGGTACGGGCCCGGCTCCCGCAACCCGTCGGCGCACCGGCCGGGCAGGGGAAGACCGGGGAGCCGGGGCCCGCGAAGAATTCGGGCGAACTGCCGGACAGGCCCCCCGTGTCCGCCGCCGCCCGGGAAGACGACCGGGACCACCGGGACGACGACCCGAAGGACCGGCACGACGGGCACGACGACGATCAGAAGGACCGGCACGACGGGCCCGACGAGCCGGACGACCGGCGCCGCCGTCTGCGCCGCTCCGTCCTCGTCGAGGTCGTCGTCGCCGCCGTGGTGCTGATGATCACGACCGTGCTCACCGGCACCCTGCCCGGCCGTGCCCAGGCCGAGGCCGCGGGGCGGGCCCCGGCCGGCGCGCTGCCCCCCACGACCCTGGTGACCGTGCCCTTCGACACGGGCACCGGATCGGTGAGCGGACGCGGCACGGTGCAGGTCACCCTGGACCCCGCCCGCGTCGGCGAGAACGCCGTCCAGGCCGTCGTCTCCGGCGCCGACACCGGGCTGGTCGTCGTCCCCGAGGTCCGTGTCACCTTCACCCTGCCCTCCCGGAAGGTCGGCCCGATCGACGCCCAACTCGCCGACCGGGGCGGCTACTGGGGCACCAACTCCGTCAACCTGCCGCTCGCCGGGAACTGGACGATGAAGACGACCGTGCGGGTGTCGGACGTGGACCAGGTGTCGGTGGAGCGTCGGGTGCGGATCGAGCCCTAGGCAGCCGCGCCGCCGGGGCGTCGTCGAGGAGCCGTGTCATGGCCTCGGCGGCGCGGACGGCCGCGTCACCGCAGCAGTTGTTGAACAGCACATGGACCTGCTCGGTCCGCTCGGCCAGCCGGCGCACGCGCGGCACCCACTCGGCGAGTTCCTCCTCGTCGTAGGCGTACCGGAAGCGGTCCTCCTTGCTGCCGGTCCCCCAGGCGGTGCTGCGGCCGTGGAACCGGACGACGGACAGCCGGGGCGAGGTCACCGGGGTGACGGGCGGGACGGAGGAGGGCAGGGTCTGCGTCATGTCGACGGCGACCGCGGCCATGCCGTACCGGGTCAGCAGGGCCTGCGTCGCCTCGCCCCGGCCCGGCTCCCACCAGGACGGGTGCCGGAACTCCACGGCGAGCGGCCAGCCCTCGGTCCGCTCGGCGCACTCCCCGAGGAAGGCCTCCGCCCGCGGCCCGGGCCGGAACCAGGGCGGGAACTGGAACAGCACGCTCCCGAGCCGTCCGGCCTCCCGCAGCGGCTCGATCCCGGCCGTGAACCGGTCCCACACCGCGTCCAGCACCGCCGGGTCCCGGTGCTCGGCGGGCAGCCCGTGCGGCATCACCGCCTGGCGGGTGGGATGCCCGGTGAGCAGCGAGAAGGCCTTCACGTCGAACACGAACCCGTCCGGTGTCCGCTCGGCCCAGAGCCGGCTGTTCCGCTCACCGGGCAGCGCGTAGTACGAGGCGTCGACCTCGACGACCGGGAACCGCTCGGCGTAGTGCCGTAACCGCCCCTCGGCGTCCCGCCGCCCCACGGGATACCAGCCGCTGCCGACCAGGGCCCGGTCGGTCCAGGAACACGTGCCCACGCGGATCTCACCCATGGGGGAGCGATTACCCGCGCCGGGCGGCGGCAGGCTCCGCTTCTCGGCCGGACGGCACGGTGAGACACGTGACAATCGGGGTAATCAGGTCATATCTGTGCATGTCCGGTGTCACGGCTGATTCCACCGAGAGTGAGATGACCGATCATGGAGCAGCCCGTCACCGTCGGCCGGGCCACCCGGCCGTCCGGGGCAGGACCCGAAGCCCTCGACGCCCTCGTCGGCGCGGCCCTCACGGCCCGGGTCACTCTCGACGAGCGCGGCCTGGTGACCGGCTGGAACGCGGGCGCCGAGCGGCTCCTCGGGTACCCGGCCGCCGAGGTGACCGGCCGCCGCGCGGCGGATCTGCTGGCCGAGCCGATCCCGGTGCGGGGCGGTCTGCCCACGCTCGCCGGGCTGCCGCGCTGGAACGGCGACGTCGCGCTGAGGCACCGGGACGGCCGGAAGCTCACGGTGGGGATCCTCGCCCACCACAGGCCGCCGGGCGCCGACGCCCCGGCCTGGCTCATCGTCTCCCCGCTGACCGGCCGGCAGACGGCGTCCGGCCTCGACGAGTCCCTCGTGAGCTGGAGCTTCGCCCAGTCCCCGTGCTGCGCCCAGGCGATCTACGACACCCGGCTCCGGCTGCGCCGGGCCAACACCGACATGGAGCGCTCCATGGCGCTCACCGAGGAGGAGATGCGGGGCCTGCGCGTGTCCGAGATCGTCGACGACGACGCCGGTCTGCGGGCGGAGCGCAGCATGGCCCGGGTCCTGCGGACCGGCGAGCCGGAGTACGTGGAGAACTACCTGCGCGCCCCGGGCGAGGCCCACGAGCACGCCTGGTCGGTCTTCATGTCCGCCCTGCGCGACCCCGAGGGCACCATTCAGGGCGTCTGCCTCTCGGCGCACGACATGACGGAGCAGTACCGGGCCCGCAAGCGCCTCCAGCTGATCGCCGACGCCGGCCGGCGCATCGGCAGCACGCTCGACGTGACGCGCACGGCCCAGGAGCTGGCGGACGTGACCGTCCCGGCCGTGGCCGACTTCGCCGGCGTGGATCTGCTGGCCGGGCTGGACGAGGTGCCCGAGCCGCCCGCCCGTGCGGTTCCGGACGAGGGGCCGCTGCCGCTGCGCCGGGCCGCCCTGCGGTCGGTGACCCCGGGCGCCCCGGAGTCGGCGGTGGCGGCCGGCGCGGTGGACTCCTACCCGCCGGGTTCGCCGCACCACGAGAGCCTGCGCACCGGACGGCCCGTCCTGCACGAGGTGAGCGACCCGGCGTTCCGCGCCTGGCTCGCCCTCGACCCGGTCCGCGCCGCCCGGGCCAGGGCGTTCGGTGTCCACGGCGTGCTGACCGTGCCGCTGACCGCCCGCGGCGCCACCCTGGGCGTCGCCTCCTTCGTCCGGCACCGCAACCAGGAGACCTTCCACCACGACGACGTGGTCCTGGCCGGGGAACTGGCCGCCCGGGCCGCCGTCAGCATCGACAACGCCCGCCGCTACACCCGCGAGCGGGCCACCGCCGTCACGCTCCAGCGCAGTCTGCTGCCGCAACGGCTGCCCCGGCAGGCGGCGGTCGAGGTCGCCTCCCGCTACCTCCCGGCCGGCGGGCACGCCGGTGTCGGCGGGGACTGGTTCGACGTCATCCCCCTGTCCGGGGCGCGGGTGGCCCTGGTCGTCGGCGACGTGGTCGGCCACGGGCTGCACGCCTCGGCGGCCATGGGACGACTGCGCACGGCGGTCCGCACGCTGGCCGACATCGACCTGCCGTGCGACGAGCTGCTGACCCGCCTCGACGACCTGGTCGCCCGCCTGAACACCGAGGAGCAGCACGGCGAGCAGGGCGCGGCGGACTCCGGCCGGACGCCGGGCGATCTCGGTGCCACCTGCCTGTACGCCGTCTACGATCCCGTGACACGGCGCTGCTGCCTGGCCGGCGCCGGACATCCCGTCCCGGCCGTCGTGAGCCCCGAGGGAGCCGTCGATCTCGTCGGACTCCCGGCCGCACCCCCGCTCGGCGTGGGCGGACTGCCGTACGAGGCCACCGAGGTCGTCCTCCCCGAGGGCAGCCTGCTCGCGCTCTACACCAACGGCCTGATCGAGACGCCCGACCGGGATCCCGACACCGGCGTCCACCGGCTGCGTGAGGCCCTGGCCCGCCCGGCCGGGTCGCTGGACGCGCTGTGCGACGCGGTCCTCACCGACCTGCTGCCGCAGCGCCCGGCCGACGACGTGGCCCTGCTCCTCGCCCGGACCCGGGCGCTCGACGCCGACCAGGTCGCCACCTGGACGGTGCCGGCCGACCCGTCCGCGGTCGCTCAGACCCGCAAGGACGTGGTGGCCCAACTGGAGCGCTGGGGCCTTTCGGACGCCGTGTTCGTCACGGAACTGGTGGTCAGCGAGCTCGTCACCAACGCCATCCGGCACGCGGAGCCGCCGGTCCAGCTGCGCCTGATCCACGACACGACCCTGATCTGCGAGGTCTCCGACGGCGGCAACACCGCTCCCCACCTGCGGCGCGCCCGCACCTACGACGAGGGCGGCCGCGGCCTGCTCCTCGTCGCCCAGCTGACCGAGCGCTGGGGCACCCGCCAGGGCGCCACCGGCAAGACCATCTGGGCGGAACAGTCACTGTCCCTTCCGTGAGGAGCCACCGGCCATGACCACACCCACGTCCCACCGGGCCACCCGCGCCCCCGTCCAGCGGGCCGCCCTGCTGGTCGGCCTCGTCTTCCTGCTGGTCGGCGTGCTGGGCTTCATCCCCGGCATCACCACCGACTACGACTCGATGGAGTTCGCCTCCCACGACTCGGGCGCGGAACTGCTGGGCCTGTTCCAGGTGTCGATCCTGCACAACCTGGTGCACCTGGCCTACGGCCTCGCGGGTCTGGCCCTCGCCGGCACCGCGGCGCGGGCGTACTCGTACCTGCTGGTCGGCGGCGCCGTCTACCTGGTGCTGTGGGTGTACGGCCTGTCCGTCGGCCACGACAGTGACGCCAACTTCGTCCCGCTGAACACCGCGGACGACTGGCTGCACTTCGTCCTGGGCCTCGCCATGATCGGCCTGGCCCTCGCCCTCGGGCGGCGCCGCACGCACGCCGACGCGCGGTGAGGAAGACCGACGACGGAATGCAGACCTTCCTGCCCTACCCCGACTTCCGCGCCACGGCCCTGGCCCTGGACCGTCGCCGGCTCGGCAAACAACGCGTCGAGGCACTCCAGGTACTGCGCGGCCTGGTCGTACCCGGGTACGGGTGGCGCCGCCACCCGGCCGTGAAGATGTGGCTGGGCTACGAGGAGGCGCTGGTGCGCTACGGCCTGGAGATCTGCCGGGTCTGGCGGGAGCAGGGCCACCAGGACACCTGCGCGGCCACACTGGTCGCCGACCTCGCGGCGACCCGCCCGCACGCCCCGATCCGCGATCAGGAGCGGCTGGCCGCCGAGGGCGAACTCCCGCCCTGGCTCGGCGACGACTCGTTCCACGAGAGCCACCGCTCGGCCCTGGTCCGCAAGGATCCCGACACCTACGCGGACCTGTTCCCGGACGTCCCGGACGACCTGCCCTACGTCTGGCCCGCCTCGGACCGGACGGGCGAGCGGCCTTCCGTGAACTGACGGATCCGCGGGGGCTAGGCCGCCCTGCGGCGGGTGGCCGGACGTCGGTTGGTGGAGGGCTGCTCCGTCACTTCCTCGAACGGGAAGGACTCGTCCTCCCCGAAGTCCGGGGCCTGGAAGGGGTTGGTCGCCGGGGTCGGCGACGACGTGCCGGAATGGCGAGGTTGCCCTTCCACGGCGGAGAACAGCGAAGTCGGTTCGATGAGAGGTCTCTTTTCCGTTACTGGCCCGGGAGGGCCAGGCGTGCCCCGACCGGGCACGGAGGTCCTACAGCTTGGTCATCTTGGCGTAGGGGCTCAGGATCCGCATCTGCGCCGGACCGAAGTCGACGAGCGCCGCGATTCCATCCTCCATGCCGATGACCCGGCCGAGCCCGTACATGTCGTGCGTGACCTGGTCACCCACGGCGAAGTGCTTGGGAGCGGGGGCGACCGGCGCCTTGAAGGGGCTGGTGGGCAAATGACGCTTGGGAGCAGCAGGCTTAGTCATTGCCTTCAGTATGCGCCTACTCGGGCCTGTTGCGCTGCGGCTGTCGGCGTACGGTGCCCGAACCGAGACCGACGGAGGGCCCGCGCTGGCCCAAAAAATCGAACACATGCTTGAATTTGGCCATGTCAACGTTTCCCGACGACCTCGTCCGGGCGCAGCGGGAGTGGACGGTCACCTACCGCCGGCTCGCCGAGCGGCCCGGCCGCACCGAGCTGCGCCGACGCCTGTACCGGCTGTCGGCCCAGACCTTCTTCCACCCCTGCTGGCACCGGCGACGGCCGGCCCCCGAGGCGTGGTGGGAGCTGCGTGAGCTGGGAAGAGCCGATCGGGACGCCGACGAGCGGCGCCACGGATGACGGGCCGACCTGCGGAGCCGTACATCCCGGATGATCCTGAGGGCATGGCCGGATCGATTCGCGTGATCGTGCACCCGCCGTCACCCTCGGGCGGCCGGCGCGTCCGCGTGGACGGCGAGATCCTCGGGCTCGCGCACAACGTGACCGACGTCGCTGAGTTCCTCCGCCGCGCTGGCCTGGAGATCGACCCGGCGGATGTGGCGGCGGTGGCGTGGATCGACTGGCGCGGCGTGGGTCCCGAGCACTGGGGCCCGGAGACGGGCGACTGACCGCGCGTCCGCACATCGGCCCAAATAGGTTTATCCACTCTTCTGTGTCATATCGGAGGGCCCCATGAAGGACCTCAAGTTCGAGCAGAAGCGCTCGCTGTCACGCCAGGAGGCCGCCGACCAGCTCACGGCCCTCGCGGACGCACTGAGAAAGGGCGGGGACGCGGAGCTGGACCTCGGCCCCGGCACGCTGGGCCTGCGGATCCCCGACGACCTCCACAGCGAGATGGAGATCGAGATCGGCGACGGGGAGATGGAGCTGGAGATCGAGCTGACGTGGCCCACCGCCCGGTCCGGCGGGGCCTCCGCGCGCACCGGGTCCGGCGCTGGAACCGGCGAAGGAGACACGGGAGGGGACGGAGAAAAACCCAAGCGGAAGACCGAACCCGAGCGGAAGACCGCACCCGCGCCCACGGGCCGCGGCCGAAGCGCGAAACGCTCCGCCGTGAAAAGGCCGTGAGCGCGAGAAGCACCGGAGGGCCGGACCGCGCTCGCGGCAGGCGTCACAACACCTCGGGCGCGCTCGCGCGGGCGGACTCCGTGGACTCCTTGGATTCCTTGGTTTCCTTGGATTCCTTGGACGCCGGGTGATCCGGACCGCCGGCCGGGGCGACGGCACGCAGCGCCGCTTCGACCCGGCGGTTGCTGGTCATGGACGCCGTGATGGCCGTCATCGCCAGGAGGAGGACGGCGGCGGCGTACAACGGGGTGCGGATGTCGTACGCGGTGGCCAGCCAGCCGCCGAGGAAGGCTCCGACGGGGGCGGCGCACATGGCCAGCATGCGGGAGGTGGAGGCGACGCGGCCCATGAGGTGGGCCGGGACGATCGCCTGCCGGAGAGAGGGCCCGAGCACCATCGTGGCGCCCATGCCGGCCCCGCAGACGGCGAGCGCCAGCCCGGCCGCGTACGGGTTCGGAGCAGCGGCCAGGCCCAGTATGGCAAGCCCTTCGACGGCGGCCGTGCAGGTCAGCGCGGTGCCGGTGCCGAGTCGTCGGCCGAGGTAGGAGGCGATGCCCGCACCCAGCAGACCGCCGGTGGCCTCCGCCGTGAGGAGCAGTCCGAAGCCGTAGATGTCGATGCCGAGGCGGTCGTGCGCGAAGAGGGCCAGGACGGTCTCCACGGCGAGGAAGGCGACGTTCCCGACCGCCGGGCGGAGCGCGAGCCCGAGCAGCAACCGGTCCCGGAAGACGTACGAGGCCCCGGCCCGCGCCTGCCGGAGCAGCGACTCGCGGAGCTCCGGCACGGGCCGGGGCAGGGCGGGCAGCGTACGCACGAGCAGTGCGGAGAGCAGGAACGACACCGCGTCGGCGAGCAGCGGAACCGCCCGCCCCAGCACGAGCAGCGCACTGCCCGCAGGCGGCCCAGCGAAGCCGGACATGGCGGTCTGGGCGCCGCGCAAGCGAGAGTTGGCGCGTTCCAGGAGCAGGGGGTCGCGGCCGAGCAGATCCGGCAGATAGGCCGTGGCGGCCGTGTCGAAGAAGAGCCCGCCGAGGCCGAGCAGGAAGGCGACGGCCGCGAGCAGCGGAATGCTCAAGCCGTCGAGCGCGGCCGCTGCCGCCGGTAACGCGAGCAGCGCCGCACGTGCCGCGTCCATGACCCACATCGTGCGCCGGCGGTCCCAGCGGTCCACCAGCGCACCGCCGAGCACCCCGAACAGCAGCCACGGCAGCGTCCCGGCGGCCGTGACGAGGGCGAGCGCCATCGGATCCCGCGTCAACGTCAACGCGAGCAGCGGCAGCGCGGCATGGGACACCCCGTCACCGAGCGAGGACACCGTCTGCGCGGTCCACAGCCGTCCGAACCCGACCGGCAACTTCCGAGCGCCTGGTGTCACTTGGCGCCGCCCTCGGCCTGCGCGCGGGGGCCGGATGGAACAGCGCGAAGACGAGCGACGCGTCCGGCAGCGACGGATCGGACAGCGCCCGGTACTCGTCCGCCAGTGCCTCCAGCCGCGCGCCCAGCTCCGCGAACTGCTCGTCGGTGAGCCGCAGATGCGCCATCCGTACGTGCCGCTCGCCATCCACCGGAGAAGCCTCCAGGTCCGCCACCGCATGCCGCATCAGCACATCCGGCCCTCCCTCGCCCGGATCGGGCAGCGCGATCGACCGTGCGGCCATCGCGTAGTACCGCTCGGTGACACCCCGCACCTTCCGCGTCCGCACCACCTTCACCAGGCCGGCCCGCTCCAGCAGCCGCACGTGATAGCTGGAACTCCCCTTCGCGAGGCCCACCCGCTCGGCGATCTGCGTGATCGTCGCCGGCTCGAAGCGGAGCACGGCCATGATCCGGTGGCGCGTGAGATTGGAGACGGCGCGCAGCTGCTCGTCGGTGGTGACGTGAAACGTCTCGGGGAGATCCTCGGTAGGCATGCGAGCAATGGTCAACGTTTCTTGACCATTGGGTAAGGGGTGCCCGGTGAGGCACCGGCGGAGGATGCTTCCCGGCGGGTGTGCCATGCTGCCCGGCCACCCCCGGGGGCCACGGCGCTGCTGGGCACGAACATTTCGGAACCACCCCCACCGTCACCGAACATGCCGACGGCCTGGTTCGTGTCCCCCTCTCCGGCCGTTCTCTCATCGGCATGCTGATTGCCCTCCACAAGACGATGATCGACGGTCGGAACGACTTCAACGAGGGAATCACCGAGGCCGGCACCGCTCCATAGGACGGCGCGGCCCCCCAGCCGCAGGAGTAGCCGCAGGATCGGCAGAGAGGGCCACAGCACAGGGCCCCACGCCACGGGGGAGTGGGGATCCCTGAGTTCATTCCCCGGAAGTTGGTTCCATCTCCACGACGTGATGAACGGCACCCTTGTCGATGGCCTGACAGGTTGTAGTCCAAGATCGATTTCAGATACGAATAAGAAACACACGCCGTGCCTGGGGGTCTAAAGGTGCGACGCGTTCACGGTTTCCTGACCCGGAAACCGTTCTTGGTATCTCACGGGGAGACAATCGAATGAACAAGGGCATACGAATGCGCCTGATGTCCGGGGCTGCCGCCGCTTTCGCGGCCGGGGCCCTCGTGCTCACGGCGTCGCCGGCTCACGCCACCTCGGCCTCCACCTCGGTGGGCATCCCGGGCGGCAACAAGATCTCGATCAACGCCTGGCACTGTGGCTTCTACGTGACCGCCTGTGACTGGAAGGCGTCCACGAAGATGTCGGGGACGAACCCGCGCAAGGCGAAGTGGATCCAGAACCGCGCGGAACTGGCAGCCCACGGCGTCAGCGTCTCCATCACGATCTCCAAGAACCCCGAGGCCACGCTCACGATGAAGAGCCGGTCCCTGGGTGAGGTGCGCTGGAAGAACACCAACGCCAACATCTCGGACACCTACGGCCAGATGCGCCCGGGCGGTGCCACCACCTACGTGTCGACCAAGAGCTGCGGCTCGGCCAAGGTGACCAACTCGATCAACGTCAGCGAGAAGTGCGCCTACGCCGGCGCCGCCTGATCCGACTCCGCCCAAGCGGATGCAGTGCGTGAACTGATTAAAGGTGTCACACCGTCAGGGCCCGGCGGTGTGGCACCTTTCGTGAGCTTGAAGAACGACGCGCGGGGGCGTTAGGTGAAATTCAATGCGGCGACGCGCGACGGAAAGCTGGCGTCCCGGTTTGTCGGGGCAGCCATGTGTGCCGCCCTCATGACGTCATGCACATTCATGTCTGAGGAATCCGGGGGGAATGAACCCGCGGGAAATGAATCCGCCGCTGCGCGGCAATTCGACCTTCTGGTCAGTAAACAGAACGGATACTATTACCACCCCTTCCTGCGGCAACAGCCAGCGGGTCCCCAGGCACAGTCCTTCGCACTGCGGACGCTTTCCGACCTGGGCCGCGACCCCAAGACCAGTATGGCCTCGGCCCAGGTCAGGTCGTTTCGCCGGGGAGCGCTGGAGACCTCCTCGCTCTGGGGCCGAGACTGGCTGATCCCTCTGCGGCGGGCCGGTGCCGACGAAGCGCTGGGCACCGGGGACGCGACGGACGTGAACAAGGCACGGAACAAAGGCGGCTGGTACGTCGACTCCGCCCTCAGCGACGACGGCGACGCGGCGCGCCTCGGCGCCACCTGGGCCGCCCTCGAAGTGCTCGACGCACTCGGGCGCCTGGACGACCTCCCGGCGGCTGACCGTGCAGCCACCGTGGCCTGGCTGCGCTCGCTGGCCGACAAGCCCCGCGCGCTCGATCAGAGCAGCGCCCTGGCCCGCTCGCTCCAGATGCTGCAGGAGCCCGTTCCCGCCACGCTCACCCGGATCGCGGCACCGCGCACGGAGGATTTCGCGGACCTCACGCCCGACGACAGGGCGACCCGGCTCGCCGACACCTACAGCTATGTGCTGATCCGGGAGGCGGTGGGGAAGCGGCCTGCCGTCAACCGCCAGGTCTGGGAACCGGTACTCCGGGACGGCGCGGTGACGCTCCCCTATGAGCAGCTTTACGAGCTGGTCCACGTGCTGAAGGCGGCCGGTTCGCCGAAGTCCGTGTTCGCGCCGGTGCTGAAGCGACTGGATGGCGAACGGCTCGATGACGGTACGGTCCGCGACCCCGACGCCTACATCGGCAACCCGGACGCCTCCCTCTTCGTGCAACGGCTGCGGGCGCTGGCGGGCTGGTCGCGCAAGGACCCCGGGCTGCTGACGGCACTGGAGCGCGAGGAGGAGTCCGGCGACGTCAGCCAGGAGGGCGCCGAGCGGCTGAACCGGGCCGCCCTGCGCAAGGTCACCGCGGGCGGCGGCACAAGCGAACAGGCACGGCAACTGTGCGCCGACGCGCAGGTGCTGCCCACCGCAGTGACCGAGCACAACGCCACCCAGTGGCAACGCACCATCCTCAACTGCGCCGATGCCGATGCCCCGACCAGCACCCCGACCGTCGACACCTGGACCCTGGATACCCCGGAGCGGGTGGTCGCCGCAGCCACAGTCATCGTGGGCCTCGCCGACAGCGGCCACCCCGACCGCTTTCCGTCCTGGATCACCGTCGAGGCCCTGAAGCAGTGGGCTCGGAACCCGGACCGCTTCACCTCCCTCTACGACTACACGGTGGTCGTACGGGCCTATGCGCTGCTCGACGGCGCACTGGACGCGGCGCTGCGCGAAGCCCTCGAGCGCGGCGTCACGCCGTACAAGGGGTGCCCCGGGCTGCCCGACCTGTACCAGGTCGGCGGCGGCGATGAGGCCTGCGACCTGAAGACCACCTGGGGCGTGTGGACCCTGGATCGGCAACTGCACGGCGCCATGGGATGGTTGCCAACTCGGACCCCGAGGGACGGAAAGTGAGTAAGAGTTCGGTGAGCGCATTGCTGCGGGCCGAGGGCGTGAGCAAGTCCTACACATTGCGGGGAAGGAGAGTCGACGTCCTGCGCGGCGTCGACCTCGCCGTGAAAGGAGGCGAGGTCACCGCCCTGGTAGGCCACTCGGGCTCAGGGAAGACCACACTCCTGCACATCCTCGGGCTGCTGACCCCACCGGACAGCGGCCGGGTGTTCGTCGAGGGCACTGACGACACGGGGCCCTTCGACACGTCGGGCCTGTCGGACGGGGCGCTGGCGGATCTGCGCCGTAGCAGCCTCGGGTTCGTGTTCCAGTCGTACAACCTGCTGCCGCAGCACTCGGCGCTGCGCAACGTCGTCCTGCCGTTCCTGGGCCGCCGTGGAGAGGGCGAGGCACGCGGCCGCGCGCTGCTGGGACGGGTCGGGCTCGCGGAGCGTGCCGACCATCTGCCCAGTGAACTGTCGGGCGGCGAGCAGCAGCGGGTGGCACTGGCGCGGGCGCTGGTCAACGACCCTCCCGTGGTGCTGGCGGACGAGCCGACCGGAAACCTCGACACGGAGAGCGAGGAGGTACTCCTCGGACTCTTCCGGGAGCTGGCGGACGAGGGCCGAGCGGTGCTCCTCGTGACGCACAACCCGGCGGTGTCGGATGCGGCCGACGTGGTGCACCGCCTGGACAAGGGCGCGTTCACGTCCCCGGCCGAGCGTGTGGAGACGGAGAGCGCGGAATGAACATCTTCAGTCTTGCCCTGGCCAACGTCCGCGCCCTGCGCCGTCGGCTGTTCGGCCTGGTGGCGCTGGTCTCGGTCGCCGCCGCGGTCTGTCTCGGCGCGCTGGGCATCGCCGACCGGGCGCAGGGCGCCACCGACTCCGGCGTCAAGGAGAGCAGCGCCAACCGCAGCATCACCGTCGACAAGCCGGACGGGCGCCCCGACACCCCGCAGCTGACGGACCGAACCGCCGCCCGGCTCGCGAAACTGCCGCACGTCGAGTCGGTGCAGCACCGGGCGCAGGTCTCGTTCGGCGTGCTGACCGAGGCGGGCGACACCGTCCTGCTGTACGCGACGACCTACCGGCCGGCGCTGACCCCGCCGGTCACCAAGTCCGTACGCAAGAACCTCTTCCCGCTGCACCCCGGCGAGATCGTGGCCCCGGCCGCCTCCCAGGGCGTGGACCTGAGCAAGCTGGTGGGCCAGGACATCGACATCGAGACCACCCGCTACGTACGGCAGGGCGAGGGCACCGGAGTCAGCAGCCACGCCCGTCTCGTCGGCGTGTACGACCCGACGTGGCAGCTGGACAACCCGGACGCCGCGTACGCCGCCGACGCCACCGTGATCAAGTGGGCGGCACAGCGGTCCGGGGAACCGCAGGACAGCTACCTCTCCACCATTGGTTACGACCAGCTGACCGTGGTGGCCAAGACCGCCGCGGACGTGCCGGACGTGACGAAGTCGGTGCAGAAGCTGGGTTATCCGGCGGTCACCCTCCAGCAGCAGCTCAACGCACTCCCCGCCGTGCTGGAGATGATCAAGGTCGTCGGCCAGGTGCTGCTCGGGGTGCTCGGCGTGCTCGCGTTCGTCGGTGCGGTCACCGTGACCGGCGCGCTGTCGAGGCAACGTGCCCAGGAGATCGGCATCCTCAAGGCGGTAGGTTTCCGCACCAGGTCGCTTCTGACGATGCTGGTCACAGAGATGGCGCTGGTCGGTGCCGTAGCCGCGTTGATCGGCACCGTGCTCGGCGCGGTACTCGGCAGCGGTGCTGCCGCCCTGCTGCGGGGCAGCGCGGACCTGGCGCCGTACGTCAAGGGCTGGGTGCTGCTGCCGTCGGCGGGCACCCTGTTTCTGCTTCTCGGCCTGACGGTGCTGGTGGTGGCGATGGGTTCGCTGGCCCCGGCGCGCAGAGCGGCGAGGATGTCCCCCACAGATGCGATGAAGGACTGGTAACCCCCATGCCATACCCCAAGACGAGCAAGCACGTCGAGTACCGCACACGGCTGGCCAGTCCGGCACGCACCACCCTCCTCCTGACCGCGCTCAGCTCTGCCCTCGCGCTGACGACGGCCTGTTCCGGTCCGGGCGGAGTGGATCTGGGCAACGACTGGAAGGGCTCCAGCACCTTCGCGCTCGCCAAGGTCGACGGCCTGGTGACGGTCGTCGGGATCAATCCGGACAAGCCTCGGGCGGAAAGTTTGGCTGTCGTGCCCCAGCAGGCTGACGACGATGATGCGATCAGCCCGCACATCGTCGAACTCGCCGACGGACAATGGGTGTTGACCGTCCCCCGCAAGGGTGGCAAGCCGGACCGGCGGTACGAGATCAACCGCAAGGACCACACCCTGGACGGCATGGCGGGCGACGAACGGCTCCGCCGGATCCTGCCCGGCAAGACTCTGGTCGCCGAGGTGGCCGGGCTGCCCGACACCAAGTCGGCGAGTGGGACCGCCGCGTCCAGCGTGCTGGTGAAGGACCAGGCCCAGTGGACCACCAAGCGCGAACTGAAGGTCCCCGGCACCATCGACTTCGCCGCCTCCGACCCGGCCTCGGACACCGTCTGCCTCGGCAGCTCGGCGGATGGCGGATCCGGCGACGGCACCAGCATCTCTGTTGCAGACCTGGCCGACGGCAAGGTCACGCCCGTAGCCGTGCCGAGCGACCTGGACGTCAAGGACCTCGCGTGCCCGTCGGGCCACCCGGTCATCGTCGGCTCCCCGGCCTCGGCGAAGTCCGGCGACATCAAGGTCTCCCTCAAGCGCACCGCCGCCGAGACGGTGGTCACGGTGGACGGCGGCCGGGTCGATGCCGTGGCGGCGACGGACTCCTCCATCGTGGTCGCGGCGGCCACGAGCAACGACACCGAACTGGTCGAGGTCGATGCCACCAACGGCAAGGAACTGCATCGCGCCCGAGTCAAGGATCTCGCCGCATCCCTGGACATCACTCCTACCTCGACCGACTGGCTCGTCTACGCCGAGAACACAGTGACCCGGGTAAACCTCACCACTGGCGAGACCAAGCAGTTCGACCTGCCGGGAACCCTGCTGGACTCCTGACGGAACACTCACACAGACGGCACACCGGGTGTGCCTGGATTGCACCGGTGAGCCGTCGACGGCCGCTCCGACACGATGTGATCCCCGTCCCGCGCACGCGCTCCGCGTGGGCATCGCCGTGGTCGTCCGGGATGGCAAGGTGCTGCCGGTGGGCCGACGCGACGACGACGCGGCCGGCATCACCTGGCAGTTCCCAGCGGGTGTGATCAAGCATGGTGCCAAGGCGGAAAACACCACGGTGCGGGAGACTCTCGACGAGACCGGCGTCCACTGCGCGGTACGGCAGCACCTCGGAAACCGCCTTATGGTGCGGCGCCGTTCTCCCTCTCCAGTGCGGCTACACGCCGTTCAAGCTCCGCACGGGTCGGCTTCTTCGGAGGCGGAGAAGCCGCTGGCTTCGGACGAGAGTGGCGGTTTACCGGCCAACCCAATGGGCTCGAAAGCCACGATCCCTGATGGGTGGCTCTGAACGGCTTCTCTGGCCCCGGTGGAACGAGTTCGATGGCCCCAGGGGCGCCGGCGCCGAGACCGCGAGAGGAGCACTCGACCGCCAACTCGAGTTCGCCGCCGAACTCGCCCAGCTCCGCACCGCCTGGTTCCTCGGCGCACGCAATGCGGATGCGGACGTACCCCGCGTCGAGGTCGACGTCCTCCCAGTCCAGACCGAGTGCCTCCCCTTGTCTGAGGCCGAGCGCCAGGGCGACGACCCAGCGTGCACTGTTGCGGAGCTTGGTCGCCTCGACCAGCAGGCTTTGCACGGCTGAGGCCCAAGTACGCGCACGGCTGCGGGGATGATCCGTGCGGGCGGAAGGCTGGCTACTGCCCTCAGAAGCAGCAGACCCGCCGCGAGCCCAAGTCCACCAAGTCACGGGCCGGACGGCGCACCATCGGCCTGCCCGATCCGCTGATCAAGATTCTGCGGCAGCACCAGGAAGCCCAGGAGCGGGAGCGGATCGCGGCCGGTGCCGACTGGGAGGGCAAGGGCTACGTGTTCGCCTCGCCGACCGGCGGGCCGCTGAGCCCCAACACCGACTTCCACATCTGGAAGCGGCTCCCGCGGGACGCTGGCGTGCGGGACGGCCGTCTCCATGACGCTCGCCACACCGCAGCGACCGTGCTCCTGATCCTCGATGTCCCGGACGTCGTGATCGACTCGATCATGGGTTGGGAGCCCGGGGGAGCGGCCCGGATGCGCGCTCGGTACATGCATGTGACGGGGACCATGCTCCGCAAGGTCGCTCAGCAGGTCGGCGACGCGCTGTGGGAGCTCCCGGAACCAACTGAGACGGAAACTGAGACGGACAACGTCGAAGGGCCCCACCGCAAGCGGTGGGGCCCTTCGACATCGTGCCCGGTGAGGCACTGGCGGAGGATACGAGATTCGAACTCGTGAGGGGTTGCCCCCAACACGCTTTCCAAGCGTGCGCCCTAGGCCTCTAGGCGAATCCTCCGCTCGGAACATTACATGACCGAGAAGGGTGCTCGCGAACTCGTTCCCCGCCCCCGACATCAGGTAGCCTTGGCGCAGCCCCTCACGCGGCGCTATCTGACTGAACTCCCCCAGGGCCGGAAGGCAGCAAGGGTAGGTCGGCTCTGGCGGGTGCGTGGGGGGCGTCTGCGTTCCGGGCCGGATCCCGCCGCCGGGGCCCGTTGTCGGTGGGCGCCTATAACCTCGTATGCGTGTCGTCTCTCGCTCTGTACCGCCGCTACCGCCCGGAGACCTTCGCCGAGGTCATCGGGCAGGAGCATGTCACCGACCCGTTGCAGCAGGCGCTGCGCAACAACCGGGTCAACCACGCGTACCTGTTCAGCGGGCCGCGCGGCTGTGGCAAGACGACCAGTGCCCGCATCCTGGCCCGCTGCCTGAACTGCGAGCAGGGCCCCACCCCGACGCCCTGCGGCGAGTGCCAGTCCTGTCAGGACCTCGCGCGCAACGGCCCCGGATCCATCGACGTCATCGAGATCGACGCCGCTTCCCACGGTGGTGTGGACGACGCCCGTGACCTGCGCGAGAAGGCCTTCTTCGGGCCCGCCCGCAGCCGGTACAAGATCTACATCATCGACGAGGCCCACATGGTCACGTCGGCCGGCTTCAACGCGCTGCTGAAGGTCGTCGAGGAGCCGCCGGAGCACCTCAAGTTCATCTTCGCGACCACCGAGCCCGAGAAGGTCATCGGGACGATCCGGTCGCGGACCCACCACTACCCCTTCCGGCTCGTGCCCCCCGGCACCCTGAGGGACTACCTCGGGCAGGTCTGCGGGCAGGAGGCCATCCCCGTCGAGGACGGCGTGCTCCCGCTCGTGGTGCGGGCCGGCGGCGGGTCCGTGCGTGACTCCATGTCGGTCATGGACCAGCTCCTCGCGGGCGCCGCGGCGGACGGTGTGACGTACACCATGGCCACCGCCCTGCTCGGGTACACCGAGAGCTCGCTCCTGGACTCCGTCGTCGAGGCCTTCGCCACCGGTGACGGGGCCGCGGCCTTCGAGGTCGTCGACCGCGTGATCGAGGGCGGCAACGACCCCCGTCGCTTCGTCGCGGACCTGCTGGAGCGGCTGCGCGACCTGGTGATCCTCGCCGCCGTGCCGGACGCGGCGGACAAGGGGCTGATCGACGCCCCGGCCGATGTGATCGAGCGGATGCAGGCCCAGGCCGCCACCTTCGGCCCGGCCGAGCTGAGCCGCGCCGCCGACCTCGTCAACGAGGGCCTGACCGAGATGCGCGGCGCCCACTCGCCCCGTCTCCAGCTCGAACTGATCTGCGCCCGCGTCCTGCTGCCCGCCGCCTACGGTGACGAGCGCTCGGTCATGGCCCGCCTCGACCGGATCGAGCGCGGTGTGAACCACTCCGCCGCCCCCGCCGGAATGCCCGCCATGGGCTACGTACCCGGGCCGGAGGCCCACGGGGGAGCGGCGCCCGCCCCGGCCCAGGCGGGCGGCGGCGGTCCGGTGCCTCCCGGCAGCGGCCCGGCCGCGGCCCGTGCGGCGGTCCGGGGCACCGGAGCAGCGGGCAACACCGGCGTCCCAGCCGGCAGCGGCAGCGGCACCGGTCCTGCGGGGGCTGAGGCCGGCTCCGCCCCCGTCGCGCCGGGCCCCGTCGCGCCGCAGCCGTCGTCCGGCCAGAGCCCGTCGCCGTCGGCACCGAGCGCGCCCCCGGCTCATGCCCCGGCTCCCGCCGCCCAGGCCGGACCCGGCGGCTCCGATGGTCCCGGCGCCCCCGCCGAGGCCCCCGCCGCCTCCTCGTCCCCCGCCCCCGGCGCATGGCCCACCGCCGCCTCCGCGGGCAGCGGCGGCCGACGCCCCGGCGGCTGGCCAACGACCGCCCCGGGCGCGCCCGCCGCCAACACCCCGCCGGCGAACGCTCCGGCCCCCAGCGCTCCCGCGCCGGTCCGGCAACCTGCTCCGGCTCCGGCCCAGGCCGCCCCGGCTCCCGCCCCCGCTCCCACAGGTGGCGGCAACCTCGACCCGCGGATGCTCTGGCCGAACATCCTGGAGGCGGTCAAGAACCGCCGTCGCTTCACCTGGATCCTGCTCAGCCAGAACGCCCAGGTGACCGGCTTCGACGGCACGACCCTGCAACTCGGGTTCGTCAACGCCGGAGCGCGGGACAACTTCCTGAGCAGCGGCAGCGAGGACGTGCTGCGGCAGGCCCTGGGCGAGCAGTTCAACGTCCAGTGGAAGATCGAGGCGATCGTCGACCCCTCGGGCGGTTCCGCGCCCCCGGCTCCGGGCGGTCCCTCCGGCTTCGGCGGCGGTGGCGGGTTCACCGCGGGCGGTGGCGGCGGGTTCCCGCCGGGTGGTGGTGGCGGCTACGACGCGGGTGGTGGCGGCACGGCGACCGCCCAGCGCCCCGCGCCCTCCCAGCCGTCCGCGCCGCCCGCCCCCGCCTCACGGGCCGGCGCCTCTGCTCCCGCCCCGGCCGCCCCCCGCCCCTCCGCCCCGGCACCGCGGCACGTCTCGGCCGAGGAGGACATCCCCGAGGACGACGACCCCGACCTCGTCGATTCGGCCCTCTCCGGCCAGGAGCTGATCGTCCGGGAGCTGGGGGCGACGGTGGTCGAGGAGTTCACGAACGAGTAGCCGGGGGGCGCACGCAAGTACCCCGAGCGGGTCACCGACGCGCACCCGGCCCGGCGCTTCACGACCGGGCAGCCCCCCGCAGGGAAGCCGCAGCGCCCCCTTTGGAGGAACCTCCAGCCCGCCGTCCCCCCTCCCTTCGGAAGCCCGCACAAGGGAAACCCGGCGTCTCCCGTTAGGCTGACCCCCGTGAAGGTCCTCGTCATCGGCAGCGGCGCCCGCGAACACGCCCTGTGCCACTCCCTGTCCCACGACCCCGATGTCACCGCGCTGCACTGCGCCCCCGGCAACGCCGGCATCGCCGAGGTCGCCGAGCTGCACCAGGTCGACGCCCTGGACGGCGCCGCCGTCACCGCGCTGGCCACACGGCTCGGCGCGGAGCTGGTGGTCGTCGGCCCGGAGGCCCCGCTGGTCGCCGGTGTCGCCGACGCCGTGCGCGACGCGGGCATCCCGGTCTTCGGCCCGTCCGGCCGGGCGGCGCAGCTCGAGGGCTCCAAGGCCTTCGCGAAGGACGTCATGGCGGCGGCCGAGGTGCCCACGGCCCGCTCGTACGTCTGCACGACCCCGGAGGAGGCCGACGCGGCCCTCGACGCCTTCGGCGCTCCGTACGTCGTGAAGGACGACGGGCTCGCCGCCGGCAAGGGCGTGGTCGTCACCGACGACATCGAGGTGGCCCGGGCGCACGCCGCCGCCTGTGAGCGCGTGGTCATCGAGGAGTACCTCGACGGCCCGGAGGTCTCCCTCTTCGCCGTCACCGACGGCGAGACGGTCGTGCCGCTCCAGCCCGCCCAGGACTTCAAGCGCGCCCTGGACGGCGACGAGGGCCCGAACACCGGCGGCATGGGCGCGTACTCCCCGCTGCCGTGGGCCGACCCGAAGCTGGTCGACGAGGTGCTGCAGACCGTGCTCCAGCCGACCGTGGACGAGATGCGGCGCCGGGGCACACCGTTCTCCGGCCTGCTCTACGCCGGTCTCGCCATCACCTCCCGGGGCGTGCGCGTGATCGAGTTCAACGCGCGGTTCGGCGACCCCGAGACCCAGGTCGTCCTGGCCCGGCTGAAGACGCCGCTGGCCGGTCTGCTGATGGCCGCCGCCACCGGCAACCTCGCCCACCTGGAGCCGCTGCGCTGGAGCGACGACGCTGCCGTGACCGTGGTCGTCGCCTCGCACAACTACCCCGGCACCCCGCGCACCGGCGACCCGATCACCGGTCTTGACGAGGTCGCCGCCCAGGACGCCCCGCACGCGTACGTGCTGCACGCGGGCACCCGCCGGGACGGTGACGCGGTCGTGAGCGCGGGCGGCCGCGTGCTGTCCGTCACGGCCACCGGCAAGGACCTCACCGAGGCCCGTGAGCGCGCCTACACGGCCGTCGGCCGCATCCGCCTCGACGGCTCCCAGCACCGCACCGACATCGCCGCGAAGGCGGCACAGGGGTAACCGCCCCCCCAGGGGAGTGGGAAATCCGCCGAAACCGCCCCCGCCGATGAACCCGACAGGCCCCGGATCCGTCTCAGGAACCGGGGCCTGACGCATGCGGGAAGCAGGCCCCGACGCAGAGGTGAGGTGGGCCGGTGCATACGGGAGGTGGGGGGCCTGATGCGCGCTTTCCGTCATCCACCTCTCCCCAAAGCCATTCCATCGAGTGGCCGATGCCCTATCCGGCTGACGGGGGGCGGAGCCCCAACTAGGGTGCGGCGCAAGCGTTCCGGCACTTGGCCCACCGGCATTGCGATGTCAGAGGCGGGTGCCACAGTGGGGGAGTGAGCAAGGACAGCGTCGGGTCAACGGGGAGGGGGTGAGGTCGGTCGTGACCGGAATGGGTGTGGAGGCAGGCGCGCAGGTCGCGCGGGCACGGGCCCTTGCCGTGCTGCGTGTCCGCAGCCGCGCACTGGCCGTCGCCCTGCTGCCCGCGGCCGTCGCCGTGATCCTGCTGGCGGGCGCGGCGGGCGACCGCCTGGAGGGCCCCGCGTGGGACACGGCCCGCTGGGTCATGACGCCGGTCGCGGTCCTGGTGCTGCTGGCCGCCGCCGGGATCGCCCTGGTCGTGGCCCGGGCCCGGCCCGCGATGAGCCCGACCGTCCCGGTCGTCGAGGAGGCGGCCCCCGACCTGTACCGGATGGTGCGCGACCTCGCCGACCGGCTCGACGTCCCCGCGCCCTCCGCGATAGCGCTCACCCCGGACTGCGACAGCTGGCTGGAGGACCGCACCCACCCGGCCCACGCCCCACCCCCGGCCGAGGAGCACCACGACATAGCGGGCGCGGGCAAGCGGGCGCACCGCCAGAACCCCGTCGCACCGGTCCTCGTCATCGGCTCCCCGTTCCTGTGGTGGATGCGGGTCGGCGAGCTGCGCGCGGTCCTCGCCCCGGTCATCGCCGGTACGGGCCCCTCGGCCCACCCGGACATAACCGCCGCCCGGCGCTTCGTCCGGGGCCTGGACGCCGCGGTGGCCGTGGCGTCGGCGCCCCGCCGCGATCCGGTGTCGCGGGCGGTGCTCGCCGGGGTCGGCCGGATCGCCCGGTTGCTGCTGCGCGGCTGCCGAGGCCATGCCGCCGAGATGGAGCGGGGCGTGGCGGCCGCGGCGGCGGAGCGTGCACAGGCTGTGGATTACGGGCTGCGGATCGTCGCCCAGGAGCAGGTGGGCCTGGCCTATGCGGGCTGGGACCGGCTGCTGACCCGGGTCGCGCTGCCCGCCTGGCGGATGGGGCGCTGGCCGTCCCGGCTCGACGCCGGTGTGGTCGCGGCGCTCACGGAGCTGTCCCGGCGCGACCGCCTGGCCGAGGGCTTCGCGTCCCGGCTGGGCGAGCGGCCCGCCTGCGATCTGCTGGAGGAGCCGGGCGCGGTCGACGAAGCCGCTTCCCTCCTCGCCGCCCGCCTCTTCCACGGCGGCCCCGCGGGGCCCGGGCCGGACTGGTCGCCGGTGGACTGGAGCGAGTATCCCGAGGAGGTCGTCGACCGCAAGTGGCGCCTCGACGCGGCCCGCCTCCATCGCGTCCTGGACGCCATGGGCGTCCGCCCCGCCGGAGGCTCGGCGGCACCGGCGACCGGCGCCCCGACCCTGTCCCGCGTCCTCGACCACCTGACGGACCCAGGCCCACCCGGGGCGGGCGGCAGCACCGGAGCGACCGGCCCGGCAGCGGCGTCCACCGGCCCGGCAGCGGTGTCCACCGGCCCCAGACCGGATCTCGAACCCCCCGAAGCCTCCGCCTCCGGCCGGCCCCCCGCCGCACCGGACCTCCTCGACGACGAGGACCTCTCCGGTACGACGGTCCCCAGCGCCACCCTCGCCGCCCGGCTCAGCGCCGAGCTGGCCCGCGAGGAGGCCACGCCCTCCCCGGCGGCCCCGACCCCCGCCGCCCCTTCCCCCACCCCGGACCCCGCCGCCCTCTGGGACGACCGGGCCCTCCCCCTCTTCCCCCTCCAGCCCCCGCGCACGGCCAGGGACCTGCTCGCCGACCACCTCACCGCGATGGTCTGCTGCGCCGCGATGGACACCGCCGGCGCGACCCCGGGCCTGGACTGGCTGGACGGCCCGACCCTCCTCGTCGACGGCGAGCGCACGGCCGACCTGGCACCCAAGGTCCTCACCCTCATCGAGGACGGTGACGCCACACCCCTGCGGGTCTGGCTCTCCCAGCTCGGCATACGCCCCGAGAAGCCGGTCCGTCTCGCCTGAAGCCCCGGAGCGCCCACTTCCGGTTCTGGCCAATTCGAAACGAACAGTGACGAAGCGCGCGCGTCATGTGATGTGCTTGGACCGTTCGGACGCATGGCAAGGGCGGGCGACATACGACAAACACATAGGCACGTGGGCGTCGCAGGCACCGCAGAACACCGCACACACCACACAGGGACGCACCACCACGGGGGTCAAGGGGAGGGGAAGCAACCATGGGTTCGGAGCAGATCCGCCGCTGGGAGTCGGGAGCGCTGGCGCACGCCGTGACGGATCCCTTCGGGCAGGGCCCCGTGCCATGGCTGCGCGGCAACGTGACGTACTTCGACGACTCGGGCCAGGTCGTCCCCTGGTACGTGGACCAGGACGCCTCCCACCCGTCGAGGAAGGGCGCCCGCTCGGGCGGCCCCCGTGCGGCCGATGACGTGCGGCGCCAGATCAAGGGCTTCACCTCCACCGGCGCGGTCGCGCCCGGCGGGGCCGTCGACTTCCACATCACCGTGGACCCGCCGCAGCAGTTCGCCGTCGACGTCTACCGCATCGGCCACTACGGCGGTGACGGCGCCGCGAAGATCACCACCAGCCCGCGCCTGTCCGGCATCGTCCAGCCCGCGCCGCTCACCGCGGACCGTACGGTCTCCTGCCATCACTGGTGGCTGTCCTGGCGGCTCCAGGTCCCCTCGTACTGGAACATCGGCGCGTACGTCGCCGTCCTGACCACCGCCGACGGCTACCGCTCCCACGTGCCCTTCACCGTCCGCCACGACCAGCCCGCCGACCTGCTGCTCGTGCTGCCGGACGTCACATGGCAGGCGTACAACCTCTACCCGGAGGACGGCCGCACCGGCGCCAGCCTCTACCACGCGTGGGACGAGCAGGGCCGTCTGCTCGGCGAGTCCGAGGCCGCCACGACGGTCTCCTTCGACCGCCCCTACGCCGGCGCCGGCCTCCCCCTGCACATCGGCCACGCGTACGACTTCATCCGCTGGGCCGAGCGCTACGGCTACGACGTGGCCTACGCCGACGCGAGCGACCTGCACGCCGGCCGCGTCGACCCCAGCCGCTACCGGGGCCTGGTCTTCCCGGGCCACGACGAGTACTGGTCGGCCCCGATGCGCGCCACCGTGGAACGCGCCCGGGACAGCGGCACCTCGCTGGTGTTCCTCTCCGCGAACTCCATGTACTGGCAGGTGGAGCTGGGCCCCTCCCCGTCCGGCGTCCCCGACCGGCTGCTGACCTGCCGCAAGCGCCGGGGCCCGGGCAAGCCGGTGCTGTGGCGGGAGGTCGACCGGGCGGAGCAGCAGGTCCTGGGCATCCAGTACGCCGGGGCCGTCCCCGAGCCGCACCCGCTGATCGTGCGCAACGCCGGGCACTGGCTGTGGGAGGCGACCGGGGCGCACGAGGGCGACGAGATCGACAACCTGGTGGCGGGCGAGGCCGACCGCTACTTCCCGCGCACCGCGCTGCCGGAGCACGAGGAGCGGACGCTGCTCGCCCACTCCCCGTACACCGACAAGGAGGGCGCCCCGCGCCACCAGGAGACGTCCCTGTACCGCGCTGCCTCGGGCGCCTGGGTCTTCGCATCCGGAACGTTCGCCTGGTCACCGGCCCTGGACCGCCCCGGCCACGTCGACGCCCGTGTCCAGCGCGCCACGGCCAATCTCCTGGACCGCATCTGCAAACGCGACTGACCCGCTGTCGGTGATCAAGCCCGGATACGGGAGAATCGAGCCACTCGTACAGAACCACGGGGAGGAACCGTGTCCGGATTCGTCGAAAAGCCCGAGCCGATCCAGGTTCCGGGCTTGGTACATCTGCACACCGGCAAGGTGCGCGAGCTGTACCGGAACGAGGCGGGCGACCTCGTGATGGTCGCCAGCGACCGCATCTCCGCCTACGACTGGGTGCTGCCCACCGAGATCCCCGACAAGGGCCGGATCCTCACGCAGCTGTCCCTGTGGTGGTTCGAGCGGCTCGCCGACCTGGTCCCCAACCACGTCCTGAGCACGGACCTGCCCGAGGGCGCCCCCGCCGACTGGGAGGGGCGCACCCTGATCTGCAAGTCGCTGCGGATGGTCCCGGTGGAGTGCGTGGCCCGCGGCTACCTCACCGGCTCGGGCCTCGCCGAGTACAACGAGACCCGTACGGTCTGCGGTCTCGCCCTGCCGGAGGGCCTGACCGACGGCAGTGAACTGCCCGCCCCGATCTTCACCCCGGCCACCAAGGCCGAGGTCGGCGAGCACGACGAGAACGTCTCCTACGAGGAGGTCGCCCGCCAGGTCGGCGCCGACACCGCGGCCCGGCTGCGTCAGGCGACCCTGGCCGTCTACTCCCGGGGCCGGGACATCGCCCGGGAGCGGGGCATCATCCTCGCGGACACGAAGTTCGAGTTCGGCTTCGACGGCGACGACCTGGTCCTCGCGGACGAGGTCCTCACCGCCGACTCCTCCCGCTTCTGGCCGGCCGACCAGTGGGAGCCGGGCCGCGCCCAGCCGTCGTACGACAAGCAGTTCGTCCGCGACTGGCTGACCTCGCCGGAGTCCGGCTGGGACCGGGGCAGCGAGCAGCCGCCGCCGGCCCTGCCGCAGCAGGTCGTCGACGCCACCCGCGCCAAGTACGTGGAGGCGTACGAGCGCCTGACCGGAACGAGCTGGTCGTAGGACACGGAAAAGCCCCCCGGCCGGAACCGGGGGGCTTTTCGATGGAGCGAACGACGAGGTTCGAACTCGCGACCTCAACCTTGGCAAGGTTGCGCTCTACCAACTGAGCTACGTTCGCATGCGCCGTGGCGCGAGAACCACTATACCCAACCTCGCTCCCGTGCGAGCCGCACCGCCGCATGACGGTTCTCGGCGCCGAGTTTCGACACGGCGGACGACAGATAGTTCCGCACGGTCCCCTGGGACAGCGCGGCCCGCTCGGCGATCTCCGCGACCGGCGCCCCGTCGGCGGCGAGCTCCAGCACCTCGGCCTCCCGCGCGGTCAGCGGCGAATCCCCGGAGGCGATCGCGTCGGCGGCCAACTCCGGGTCGACATAACGGTTCCCGGCGTGCACCGTCCGGATGATCTCCGCGAGCCGCTGCGCGCTCACGGTCTTCGGCACGAACCCCCGCACCCCGGCCGCCAGCGCCCGTTTCAGATGCCCGGGCCGTCCGTGGCTGGTGACGATGAGGACCTTGCAGCCGGGCAGTTCGCCCCGCAGGGATGTGGCGACCTTCACACCGTCGGCCCCCGGCATCTGGAGATCCAGCACCGCGACATCGGGCCGGTGCGCCCGGGCCATCGCCATCGCCTCGGGCCCGGTGGCCGCCTCGGCGACGACCGTCAGGTCGTCCTCCAGCGACAGCAGCGCGGCGAGCGCCCCCCGGATGAGGTGCTCGTCGTCGGCGAGCAGGAGCCGGACCGGCGCCCGGGCCGTCATGAGGTGACCTCGCTGACCGCGCGCACCGGGGCGGAGGGCACGGCACCGGCAGGGGCGGGCACCGACGGCAACGGGATCCGCGCCGTCAGCCGGAACGTCCCGCTGCCCGCGGGGCCGGCCTCCAGCGTCCCGTCGATCTCGGCCAGCCGCTCCCGCAGCCCGGCGAGGCCGGAGCCGCACGACCCCGTCGAGTCGTCCTGCGCCTCGGTGACCCCGTCGTTCTCCACCGTCAACATCACGTGCCCCTCCGACACCCGCAGTCCCACGGCGCACCGTCGCGCGTCCCCGTGCCGCAGCACGTTCGTCGCCGCCTCCCGGACGACCCAGCCCAGGGCCGACTGCACTGCCGCCGGCAGCCCGGTCACCGTCGCCCCGCTCACCGTGCACTCGATCCCCGCCGCGCTCAGCACCCCGCGCGCCCCGGCCAGTTCCGACCCGAGGTCGGCCTCCCGGTAGCCGCGGACGACCTCCCGCACCTCCCGCTGCGACTCGTGCGCGAGCCGCTGCACCTCCACCATCTGCGACACGGCCTCGGGCCGTCCCCGCTGGGCCAGCTGCACGGCGAGCTCGCTCTTGAGCGCGATCACCGCGAGGTTGCGGCCCATGACGTCGTGCAGATCCCGCCCGAACCGCAGCCGTTCCTCGGCGACGGCGAGCCGGGCCCGGGTCTCGCGCGCCTCGTCGAGTTCGTAGACGGCGTTGAGCAGCCACAGGGAGAAGACGGCCGTGAAGGCGATGAACACACCGCCCAGCAGCACGATGAACGCCGAGAGGAACGCGGCCGCCGCGGACCCGCCGAACGCGAAGGCCACGAGCCAGGACCCCAGGGCGAACACCCCGGCGACCGCGAAGGCCCGCCACCGGTCGCGCACGCCGAGCGCGATGATCCCCGGACCGAAGATCGAGACGACGCCGAAGACCCCGCCCGCGGCGGTGTCGACGTCCTCACCGCCCGGCCCGCGCTGGGCGATGCCGATCGCGGTGACGGAGATCGCGGCGGTGACGGCGGCCAGCGTCCACAGCAGTCCGACGGGCTGGGGCCTGCGACCCCGCGTCCAGTCGACGGCCCGGGACACGGTGGCGAAGCAGAGAGCGGCGTGCACACCCACCAGGGACAGCATCACAAGACCGAGCCGCGACCCCAGCGGAGCGACGGAGGTGAGCCCGGCGGAGCAGAACTCCATCACGGCGAAGAAGTGGAACGAGCACCGTGTGTAGGTCTCGACCTTCGCCGGTGTCGTCTTGTGCCGCCACCACCTGCCCGGCCCGCGCATCGGCCCGTCACTCCCCCTCCGGTCTCAACGCCGCGGTTCCCAGCGGAACCTCCGCCGTACAGCAAACACGCCGACGGCGATCCAGGCCAGCGCGATGGCGGTGGCCCGCAGCGCCTCGGACGCCGGCAGATCACCGCTCCAGCCGCCGCGCACCAGGGTGATGACGGGCGTCAGCGGCAGCCATGCGCAGACGGAGGCCAGCCGGTCCGGCAGCATCTCCAGCGGGACGAACATGCCGGAGCCCATCATCGACACGAGCATCAGGGGCATGGGGGTGACCTGGGCGCTCTCGCCGGTCCGGGTGAAGCCGGCGGTGGCCGCGGCGAGGGCGGCGCTCATCACCAGCCCCAACAGCACTCCGAGGACGACCACATGGGGCGCGGAGGGTGCGGACAGGTCCAGCCACACGGAGCAGCACACGGCCAGCAGCAGGCACTGCGCGAGCCCGGTGAGGACGGCGGGCAACGCGGAGCCGGCGAGGATCTCGGCGTCGCGCAGCTCGCCGGTGCGCAGCCGCTTGAGGACGAGTTCCTCGCGCCGGACGACGAGGGATCCGACGAGCACCGAGTAGACGGCGAACAGCAGGGAGAAGCCGACCGCCGCGGGCAGCACCAGGGTGCCGGTGTTCAGCCCGGCCTCTGCGAGGTCCATGTCCTTGGCGGTGGCGCGCACGCTGAACGGCATGACCAGCGGTACGAACAAGGCGGCGACGACGGCGCCCTTGGTGCGCCCGAGGAGGGTCAGTTCGGCTCGGGCCAGGGCCGTCATCCGGCTCAGCGCGGTGGTGGCCGGCGCCGGTGCGGTGCGGGTGGCGCTCATGCCGCGTACTCCTTCGTCGTCGTGCTCGTGGTCCGTTCCTCGGAGGCGCGCCGGGCGATGCCGAGGAACGCCTCCTCCAGGGAGGCCGAGCGCATGTCGAGCCGGCGCAGCTCCAGCCGGGCCCGCGCGGCCCACATCAGCAGCTCGGTGGCCGTCCGCTGCGGTTCGTGGGTGCGCAGCCGGACGATCCGGCCGTCGATCTCGTGCCCGGCCACGCCCAGCTCGGCCAGCGGCGGAAGGTCGCCGACGAAATAGCCGTCGGGCAGCTCGAAGGAGATCCGCGACGGCTCGGCGGCGGTCACCTCGGCCGGGGTGCCGGTGGTGGCGATGCGGCCCTCGTGCATGATCGCCAGCCGGTCGGCGAGGTTCTCGGCCTCCTCCAGGTAGTGCGTGGTGAGCAGCACGGTCGTGCCGCCGTCGCGCAGCGCGCCGACCAACTCCCAGGTGGCCCGGCGGCCTTCGGCGTCCAGCCCGGTGGACGGCTCGTCGAGGAAGAGCACCTCGGGGTCGCCGAGCAGGGCGAGCGCCAGGTCGAGGCGGCGCCGCTGGCCGCCGGAGAGCTGCTTGACCCGGATGCCGGTCTTCGTGTCCAGGCCGACCAGCGCGAGCACCTCCGCCGGAGGCCGGGCCCCGCTGACGCATCCGGCCCACATCCGCGCGGTCTCCGCGACGGTGAGCTCGGAGGGGAAGCCGCCTTCCTGGAGCATGACGCCGGTGCGGGGCCGTACGGCGGCCCGCTCGGTGTACGGGTCGTGCCCGAGGACCCGCACGCTGCCGCCGGCCGGTTGTGCGAGTCCCTCCAGCAGTTCGACGGTCGACGTCTTGCCCGCGCCGTTGGTGCCGAGCAGCGCGAAGATCTCCCCGCGCCGTACGGAAAAGCTGATTCCGCGGACCGCCTCGAACCCGCCCCCGTACACACGCCGCAGGTCAGTGACCTCAATCACGTGTTCGTGTCCGTTGGATTCCATGCCTCAAGCGTCTCCACCGTTCCCGCGCGGGAGCAGTGCGCGCTGTCATCACTCGGCATGACAAATGTCAGAACCGGCGACGGAACACGAAGAAGACCCCGGTCCTGGAGGACCGGGGTCTTCATTCCCGAGCGGACGACGAGGTTCGAACTCGCGACCTCAACCTTGGCAAGGTTGCGCTCTACCAACTGAGCTACGTCCGCATGTGCTCCCGATCAGCTTTCACTGACCGGTGCGGGCACCAGCCTACCTGATCCACAAGAGTGGTTGGTATGGCTGTGCAGAGCGGGTGACAGGAATCGCACACTGCGCCTTCCCCCTGGAAGGGGGATGTTCTACTACTGAACTACACCCGCACGTCTCCGTGAGCCGGGCCTTTCGGCCTCGCCCCTCGGCGTGCTCCAGACTCTAGCTGATCAGCCGGGGTCCTGCGCAAGTCGGTTGCCGCGAGGGGCGGGTGGGTCGGTGTCGGTCCGGGCCCGACGGGCCGTCACTGCGCGGCGGTGAACGCCTCGTAGACCTTCTTGGGGATGCGCCCGCGCGCGGGAACGTCCATCTTGTTGGCCTGAGCCCAGGCGCGCACGGCCGACGGGTCGGGGGCGACCTCGGTCTGCCGGTACGCCTTGCCCGAGCGGGAGCGCTTGCGGCCGGCTTCCACGTAGGGCGCCAGCGCCTTGCGCAGTTCTCCGGCGTTGACTTCGCTCAGGTCGATCTCGTACGACCTGCCGTCCAGTCCGAAGGCGATCGTTTCCGTCGCTTCCGAGCCGTCGATGTCGTCAAAGAGAGTGACCACGACCTTCTGCGCCACGAATATCGGTCCCTTCATGCGGCACTATGCCAATTTATTTGTACAGTGCCCTGCAATACATTGTGAAACCCGACTAAATCCTTCCGAGTGTCAGAAGGCAATAGGTGCCGGGTGTCGATCAGGAATCTTTCCCGAAAATTTCGCGTGTGGGCGCCTCGATGCCGGATCGTGATGACGGTCACGTAGATTCCTACAAGTCAACGCGCGTAGAAATTTTGTGCGGGTAGTCTGAAGGGACCTGCTCAGCACCACACACCGGGAGTGCCAGTGGCACGCGTCGTAGTCGACGTCATGCTCAAGCCGGAGATCCTCGACCCCCAGGGCCAGGCGGTGCAGCGCGCACTGCCGCGGCTGGGTTTCGAGGGGATCTCGGACGTCCGTCAGGGAAAGCGTTTCGAACTGGAAGTTGACGGGCCGGTCGACGAGGCCGCCCTCGCCCGCATTCATGATCTTGCGGAGTCCTTCCTCGCGAACACCGTGATCGAGGACTTCACGATCCGGGTCGAGGAAGTCGCGGAGGCCGTGAAGTGACCGCTCGTATTGGCGTCGTCACTTTCCCGGGTTCGCTCGACGACCGGGACACGCAGCGTGCGATCCGTCTCGCGGGCGCCGAGCCCGTCGCCCTCTGGCACAAGGACAAGGACCTCAAGCAGGTCGACGCCGTGGTGCTGTGCGGTGGATTCTCCTACGGCGACTATCTGCGGGCCGGTGCCATCGCGCGTTTCTCGCCGGTGATGGAGCCCCTGCTGGAGCAGGCGAAGTCCGGTCTGCCGGTGCTCGGCATCTGCAACGGCTTCCAGATCCTCACCGAGGCCCACCTGCTGCCCGGCACGATGCTGCGCAACGACCACCTGCACTTCATCTGCCGTGACCAGAAGCTGCGGGTGGAGAACGCCGAGACCGCCTGGACGACCGACTACACGGCCGGCCAGGAGATCCACATCCCGCTGAAGAACAACGACGGGCAGTACGTCGCCGACGCGTACACGCTCGACCGGCTGGAGGCCGAGGGCAGGGTCGCCTTCCGCTACCTGGACTTCAACCCCAACGGCTCGCAGCGGGACATCGCCGGCGTCACCAACGAGGCCGGAAACGTGGTCGGCCTCATGCCGCACCCCGAGCACGCCGTCGAGCCGCTGATCGGCACCGGCCGCACCGACGGCCTCCCGTTCTTCACCTCGATCCTCAAGAAGCTGGTCAACGCATGAGCCGGACGCCTCTGGACACGGTCGAGCACGCGGCCGCGACCCCCGACGTCGAGCTGCCCTGGGCCGAACTGGGCCTGAAGAAGGACGAGTACGAGCGCGTGGTCGAGATCCTCGGCCGCCGCCCCACCGGGGCCGAGCTCGCCATGTACTCGGTCATGTGGTCCGAGCACTGCTCGTACAAGTCCTCCAAGGTGCACCTGCGCCAGTTCGGCGAGAAGGCACCCGAGAACGACGCCATGCTCGTCGGCATCGGCGAGAACGCCGGTGTAGTGGACGTCGGGCAGGGCTACGCGGTCACCTTCAAGGTCGAGTCGCACAACCACCCGTCGTACGTCGAGCCCTACCAGGGCGCGGCCACCGGTGTCGGCGGCATCGTCCGCGACATCATCGCCATGGGCGCCCGCCCGGTCGCGGTCGTCGACCCGCTGCGCTTCGGCGCCGCCGACCACCCCGACACCAAGCGCGTCCTGCCGGGCGTCGTCGCGGGCATCGGCGGCTACGGCAACTGCCTGGGCCTGCCCAACATCGGCGGCGAGGTCGTCTTCGACTCCTGCTACCAGGGCAACCCGCTGGTCAACGCCGGTGCCATCGGCGTGATGCGGCACGAGGACATCCACCTCGCCAAGGCCTCCGGCGCCGGCAACAAGGTCATCCTCTACGGGGCCCGCACCGGCGGCGACGGCATCGGCGGCGCCTCGATCCTGGCCTCCGAGACCTTCGACGACGCCAAGCCCTCCAAGCGCCCCGCGGTGCAGGTCGGCGACCCCTTCCAGGAGAAGCTCCTCATCGAGTGCACCCTGGAGGCGTTCAAGGAGAAGCTGGTCGTCGGCATCCAGGACCTCGGCGCGGCGGGCCTGTCCTGCGCGACGAGCGAGCTGGCGTCGAACGGCTCCGGCGGCATGCGCGTCACCCTGGACGACGTCCCGCTGCGCGACTCCACGCTCTCGCCCGAGGAAATCCTCATGAGCGAGTCGCAGGAGCGCATGTGCGCGGTCGTCGAGCCGGAGAAGGTCGACCGTTTCCTGGAGATCTGCGAGAAGTGGGACGTCATCGCCACCGTCATCGGTGAGGTGACCGACGGCGACCGCCTGGAGATCTACTGGCACGGCGGCAAGATCGTCGACGTCGACCCGCGCACGGTCGCGCACGAGGGCCCGGTCTACGAGCGCCCGTACGCCCGCCCGTCCTGGCAGGACGAGCTCCAGGCCGACGACGCCGGCAAGCTGCCGCGGCCGGAGACCTCCGAGGAGTTGAGGGACCAGGTCCTGAAGCTGGTCGGCTCCCCCAACCAGGCGTCGAAGAAGTGGATCACCCAGCAGTACGACCACTTCGTGCAGGGCAACACCGTCCTCGCCCAGCCCGAGGACTCCGGCATGATCCGGATCGACGAGGAGACCGGCCTCGGCGTGGCCATCGCCACGGACGGCAACGGCCGGTACGCCAAGCTCGACCCGTACCACGGCGCCCAGCTCGCGCTGGCGGAGGCGTACCGCAACGTCGCCACCACCGGCGCCAAGCCGCTGGCCGTCTCCGACTGCCTGAACTTCGGCTCGCCCGAGGACCCGGCGGTGATGTGGCAGTTCGCGGAGGCCGTGCGCGGTCTGGCGGACGGCTGCCAGCAGCTCGGCACCCCGGTGACCGGCGGCAACGTCTCGCTCTACAACCAGACGGGCGAGGCGGCCATCCACCCGACCCCGGTCGTCGCGGTCCTGGGCGTCATCGACGACGTGGCCCGCCGCACGCCGGTCGCCTTCCAGGAGGAGGGCCAGCTGCTCTACCTCCTGGGCGACACCCGTGAGGAGTTCGGCGGCTCGGCCTGGTCGCAGGTCATCCACGACCACCTGGGCGGTCTGCCGCCCCAGGTCGACCTGGAGCGCGAGCGGCTGCTCGCCGAGATCCTGATCTCCGCCTCCCGCGACGGCATGATCGACTCCGCGCACGACCTGTCCGACGGCGGTCTGATCCAGGCCGTGGTCGAGTCGGCGCTGCTCGGGGAGAAGGGCGCCCGGCTGATCGTCCCGGACGGTCTGGACGCGTTCACCTTCCTGTTCTCCGAGTCGGCGGGCCGCGCTGTCGTGGCCGTGCCGCGTTCGGAGGAGCTCCGCTTCAACGACATGTGCGGTGCGCGGGGCCTGCCGGCCACCCGCATCGGTGTCGTGGACGGCGACACCGTGGAGGTTCAGGGCGAGTTCGCGCTCACCCTGTCCGAGCTGCGTGAGACGCACGAGGGCACGATCCCGGCCCTGCTGAAGTAGGCGACCCTCGCGTGGCCCCCGCCCGGCGGTCCGGGCGGGGGCCACGCGGTGTCCGGCCCGGCCCGACGGGCGGCCTCGAAGCACCTGTCAGGGCACCGGGCCCCCGCCACGGGAAGATCCTCGAGGCAACCTCGGCGACCGTCCGGCGCGCCTAGGCTGACCCCATGCCACCGGCCAAGAAGCGCACCCGCAGCTACGACCCCGCCAAGATCCGCACGGCGGTGTTCGCCCAGTTCGGGCACGTGCGGCAGGCCGTCCACACCCTCACGCCCGAACAGCTCGCGCTGCCGACGCGGCTCGGCGACTGGACCGTCCGGGAGCTCGCGGCCCACGTGACCATGGCCGTGGAGACCGTCAGCCGCAACCTCGACCGCGAGGCCCCGGCGAAACCGGAGCTCACCCTCCTCGACTGGCCCTTCGCGACCGCCGTCCGCGCCGCCGACATCGACGACGGCACGCGGCGCCTCGCCGAGGCCCACCCCGACCTCGACGCCCTGTACGCCGAGACGGAGGACCGCCTGGCCGCGCGGCTCGCGGACGCCCCCGGCAGCCGTGTCCTCGCCGCGCGGACGGGCGCCATGACCCTGGCCGACTACCTGGTCACCCGCACCGTCGAACTCGTCGTCCACACCGACGACCTCAACGCCGCCGTCCCGGGCCTGGACATCCCGCATGACCGGCAGGCCCTGGCCGCCTGCACCCGGCTGCTGGCCGACGCGCTCGCCGCGAAGGCGCCCGGCGGCTCGACGGAGGTACGGGTGCCGCCGTACGCGGTGGTGCAGTGCGTGGAGGGGCCGAGGCACACCCGGGGCACCCCGCCCAACGTCGTCGAGACGGACCCGCTCACCTGGATCCGGCTGGCGACCGGGCGGCTGGCGTGGGCCGAGGCACTCCACAACGCCGTGGTCGGTGCGAGCGGGGAACGCGCGGATCTGTCGCCCTACCTGCCGCTGATGGCCTGAATGCTCATGGCATCAGGAGGAATCCCCGCCGCAAGGGGAACCGATCCCCCCGCCTCGCCCGTCGAAGCGGCATGGACAGGCAGAAGCAGCGCATGACCCTGACGGCCGCCGCCATGCTCGTCCCGCTCCTGGCGGCCTGTGGCAGTGAGAAGGCGGACGGCGGCAGCGGCTCGGCCGGTGCCGGGAAGCCGGTCACCGGGGTGCGGTGGGCCGTGGACAGCGTCACCGCCGGCGGAAAGACCCAGAAGGCCCCCGGTGGCGCCCACGTGACCATCGACAAGGGCCGCGCCGAGGGCAGCTTCGGCTGCAACCACTTCAGCGCCGAGGCCACCGTCGACGGCGACCGCGTCCGGCTGGGCAGGACCAGGTCCACCCAGATGGCCTGCGAGGACAAGCCGATGGCGTTCGAGACGACCCTCGCACGGGCCTTCTCCGGCCAGGAGCTGAAGGCCGAGGTGGACGGCGACCGTCTCACCCTCACCACCGGCTCGGGCGACACCGTCCGCCTGAGCGAGGCGAAGGACGCCCCGCTGGCCGGCACCGAGTGGACCGTCACCGCCCCGAAGGCCGACGGCCGGGCCCACCTGACCTTCGACGCGAAGAAGGGCACCGTCGCGGGCAGCCTCGGCTGCAACAAGGTGAACGCCGAGGCCACGGTGCGCGACGGCCATATCACCCTCGGCCCTCCCGCCACGACCCGAATGATGTGCGAAGACTCACTCATGGCCGACGAGAAGACCCTGCTGCGTCTTTTCGACGGACGGCTGACGTACGCGGTCGATCATCAAACCCTCACGCTGACCAGCGAAAACGGTACGCGTGTGCGAGCGGTCGCCGAGCGGTGATCCACCGGAAAGTCCGGTATCCCCAATTCGGACCAACGGTCGACCTCGCCTACACTCGGTGGCGTGCCACGTGGTGACGGACGACTCAACCACGACCTGCTCCCCGGTGAGAAGGGCCCCCAGGACGCTTGCGGCGTCTTCGGTGTCTGGGCTCCGGGCGAAGAGGTCGCCAAGCTCACGTACTTCGGGCTCTACGCCCTCCAGCATCGAGGCCAGGAATCCGCGGGAATCGCGGTCAGCAACGGCTCACAGATCCTCGTCTTCAAGGACATGGGCCTGGTCTCCCAAGTCTTCGACGAGACCTCCCTCGGTTCGCTCCAGGGTCACATCGCGGTCGGACACGCCCGCTACTCGACCACCGGTGCCTCCGTCTGGGAGAACGCCCAGCCGACGTTCCGTGCCACCGGGCACGGGTCCATCGCGCTCGGCCACAACGGCAACCTCGTCAACACCGCCCAGCTCGCGGAGATGGTCGCCGACCTGCCCAAGCAGGAAGGCGGCCGCACCCCGCGCGTCGCGGCGACCAACGACACCGACCTGCTCACCGCGCTCCTCGCGGCCCAGGTCGACGAGGAGGGCAAGCCGCTGACCATCGAGGCGGCCGCTCACACGGTCCTCCCGAAGGTCCGGGGCGCGTTCTCGCTCGTCTTCATGGACGAGCACACCCTGTACGCGGCCCGCGACCCGCAGGGCATCCGCCCGCTGGTCCTCGGCCGGCTGGAGCGCGGCTGGGTCGTCGCCTCCGAGTCCGCGGCCCTCGACATCTGCGGCGCCTCCTACGTCCGCGAGATCGAGCCGGGCGAGTTCGTCGCCATCGACGAGAACGGCCTGCGCACCTCCCGATTCGCGGACGCGAAGCCCAAGGGCTGTGTCTTCGAGTACGTGTACCTGGCCCGCCCGGACACCGACATCGCCGGCCGGAACGTGTACCTCTCCCGTGTGGAGATGGGCCGCAAGCTGGCGAAGGAGGCCCCGGTCGAGGCCGACCTGGTGATAGCGACCCCGGAATCGGGCACGCCCGCCGCCATCGGCTACGCGGAGGCCTCGGGCATCCCGTTCGGCGCCGGCCTGGTCAAGAACGCCTACGTCGGCCGGACGTTCATCCAGCCCTCGCAGACGATCCGCCAGCTGGGCATCCGCCTGAAGCTGAACCCGCTGAAGGAAGTCATCAAGGGCAAGCGCCTGGTCGTCGTCGACGACTCGATCGTGCGCGGCAACACCCAGCGGGCCCTGGTCCGCATGCTCCGCGAGGCGGGCGCCGCCGAGGTCCACATCCGGATCTCCTCGCCGCCCGTGAAGTGGCCCTGCTTCTTCGGCATCGACTTCGCCACCCGCGCCGAGCTCATCGCCAACGGCATGACGATCGACGAGATCGGCACCTCCCTGGGCGCCGACTCCCTGGCCTACATCTCCATCGACGGCATGATCGAGGCGACCACCATCGCCAAGCCGAACCTCTGCCGTGCCTGCTTCGACGGCGAGTACCCGATGGAGCTCCCGGACCCCGAGCTGCTCGGCAAGCAGCTGCTGGAGACGGAGCTGGCCGCCGGCCCGGCCGCCACGGCCGCCGCCGACGCGATCCGCCGCCCGTAGACGGCCCGTAACACCTGCCGTACGACACGAAGGTCTCCTTAGCCATGTCCGAGAAACCCCCTGCCGAGGGCGGCGCGAGCTACGCAGCCGCGGGCGTCGACATCGAAGCCGGCGATCGCGCCGTCGAACTGATGAAGGAGTGGGTGAAGAAGGCGCAGCGCCCCGAGGTCCTCGGCGGCCTCGGCGGCTTCGCCGGCCTCTTCGACGCCTCCGCCCTGAAGAACTACGAGCGCCCCCTGCTCGCCTCCGCCACGGACGGCGTCGGCACCAAGGTCGACATCGCCCGTCAGCTGGGCGTCTACGACACCATCGGCCACGACCTGGTCGCGATGGTCATGGACGACATCGTGGTGTGCGGCGCCGAGCCGCTGTTCATGACCGACTACATCTGCGTCGGCAAGGTCCACCCCGAGCGCGTCGCCGCCATCGTCAAGGGCATCGCCGAAGGCTGTGTGCTGGCCGGCTGCGCCCTGGTCGGCGGCGAGACGGCCGAACACCCGGGCCTGCTGGGCGAGGACGACTTCGACGTCGCGGGCGCCGGCACGGGCGTCGTGGAGGCCGACCGGCTGCTCGGCGCCGATCGCATCCGTACGGGTGACGCGGTGATCGCCATGGCGTCCTCCGGTCTTCACTCCAACGGGTACTCCCTCGTCCGGCACGTCCTGCTGAACCAGGCGGGCCTGGCGCTGGACGCGCACATCGAGGAGCTCGGCCGCACCCTCGGCGAGGAGCTGCTGGAGCCGACGAAGATCTACTCGCTGGACTGCCTGGCCCTCATGCGGACCACCGAGGTGCACGCCTTCAGCCACATCACCGGCGGCGGGCTCGCCGCCAACCTCGCCCGGGTCATCCCGGACGGCCTCCACGCGGTCGTGGACCGCTCCACCTGGACGCCGGACCCGATCTTCGGCCTCGTCGGCCGTACGGGCAGCGTGGAGCGCCTGGAGCTCGAGAAGACCCTGAACATGGGCGTGGGCATGATCGCGATCGTGCCCCAGGAGTCCGTGGACGTGGCCCTGGCGACCCTCGGCGACCGTGGCGTGGACGCCTGGGTGGCCGGAGAGATCACGGACCGGGGCGAGCACACCACTGGTGCCGCCCTGATCGGTGACTACGCGAGCTGAGGCACGGGGGTCATGACCCTGCGGGCAGCGCAGAACCCGGTCGGTGACCGAAGTCACCGACCGGGAACATGCTCAGTGCAGGGTCAAGCGCCGCGACGATGCTGCGAGGACTGGTCGTCCTCGTCGTCGTCGTCCTCATAGAGGTCGGCGTACCGTGCGTACAGGTCGTCGTCCTCATCGTCTTCGAACGGCTCGCCGTTAGGCGGCTGCGGATTCGAAGGCGATGCACCCAGCTCCTCAGCCAGGCGTGAGAGGTCAGTCCCACCGCTGTTGTACTTCAGCTGGCGGGCGACCTTCGTCTGCTTGGCCTTGGCCCGGCCGCGCCCCATGGCTCGACCCCCTCAACGACGGGGCTCGACGGCCCCAGAGTCTTGACACGCGTTCATGGTCCGGCACGGCCTCTCCGCGGAGAGACCGGTCCGTAGGGCTTCCACGGTACCTGAGCCCGCGCCCATACGGTACGTCGCCCGCATGACGTGCCCGCGCCCAGGACCTTCGAGGCGCCCCGTCCTCGCTGGTCAACCGCGATTTTAACCACTTATCGGCGGTCGACCCGCCGGGAGAAGTGAGAGTTCTCTCTAACTGCCCACCGGCGGGTACCGGCCAAACGTGCGAGGCGCCCGGGATCAGGCCGGGATCACCGCGCCCGGCGCGCCACGGCCGCGTCGTGCATCCGCTGCTCGGCGATCCGGTCGGCCGCGGCGGCCGGCGGAATGCCGTCCTCCTTCGCACGTGCGAATATGGCCAGCGTGGTGTCGAAGATCTTCGACGCCTTCGCCTTGCACCGGTCGAAGTCGAAGCCGTGCAGCTCGTCGGCGACCTGGATGACACCGCCGGCGTTCACCACGTAGTCCGGCGCGTAGAGGATCCCCCGGTCGGCGAGGTCCTTCTCCACACCCGGGTGGGCGAGCTGGTTGTTGGCGGCGCCGCAGACCACCTCGGCGGTGAGCACCGGAACCGTCTCGTCGTTCAGCGCCCCGCCCAGCGCGCAGGGGGCGTAGATGCCCAGACCGTCGATGCGGATCAGCTCGTCGGTGTCCCGGACGGCGATCACGTCCCGGTGCCGCTCGGTGATCCGCCGTACGGCGTCCTCGCGCACGTCCGTGACGAAGACCTCGGCGCCCTCCTTCACGAGGTGCTCCACCAGGTGGTGGCCGACCTTGCCGACCCCGGCGATGCCGATCCGCTTCGCGCGCAGCGAGGGGTCGCCCCACAGGTGCTGCGCACAGGCGCGCATGCCCTGGTAGACGCCGAAGGCGGTGAGGACGGAGGAGTCCCCGGCGCCGCCGTTCTCCGGGGAGCGGCCGGTCGTCCAGCGGCACTCGCGGGCGACCACGTCCATGTCGGCGACATAGGTGCCGACGTCACAGGCGGTGACGTACCGGCCGCCGAGGGAGGCGACGAACCGGCCGTAGGCGAGGAGCAGCTCCTCGCTCTTGACCGTGTCCGGGTCGCCGATGATCACGGCCTTGCCGCCGCCGTGGTCGAGACCGGCCATGGCGTTCTTGTACGACATCCCGCGGGCGAGGTTCAGCGCGTCGGCGACGGCCTCGGCCTCGGTCGCGTACGGGTAGAAGCGCGTACCGCCGAGCGCGGAGCCCAGGGCGGTGGAGTGCAGGGCGATGACGGCCTTGAGGCCGCTCGCGCGGTCCTGGCAGAGCACGACTTGCTCATGTCCGCCCTGGTCCGAGTGGAACAGGGTGTGCAGTACATCAGCAGGTGCGCCGGTTACGTCGGTCACTGTGGTGACTCCTGAGTAAGTTGCGGCGGGTGGAGACCAGCTCCCGTGGCGATCCCCCCGCGCTTTTGGCTGTGGGGGAGGGTGGCGGGGACTGTTGAGCACGAGATTAGGGCCTGGTGGGCCCGCCGGCCGCTCTGTGCACAGGATCACCTCCGACCGGAGTACACCCGTGCGACGATTTGCATGGATTTCCCGCGCGACCGCGAGTGGGCTCCGCAGGTTTTCCCGGCGGTGCGCGGGGGAGGGAGCAGGCGTGCCCAAGGTGACCTCGGTGATCGTCCCCTACGCGTCCTACCTGCGCGTGTACGAACCGCTGGCCGCCTTCCCCGAGCCGGAGCGCAGCCAGTGGGCCCGCTACGCCCGCCGCACGGACCGCCCCTCGTACCAGGACGAACTCCGCCGGGCCCTGGCCGACTTGGCTCCCACCCCGCCCGTTCCGGTGCCGGTGCACGAGAGCGAGGAAGCCTTCGTGCTGGATGTCGACGGCGTCGTCTGCGTCTGCCCCTGGCGCACCCGGCTGCGCGGCTGGCTCGCCCTGGACGAGCTCGCCGAGGAACTGCCGCCGCCGGTCATGGACGCGGTCCTGCCCCCCGTGCTGCGGCGCCAGGCCGCCCAGGACTACGAGCGCTGGCTGGCGATCAACCCGGACGCCCGGCCGTGGATCCGCACCGCCACCTGGCAGGTGCCGATCAACTGGTTCGTGCTGGTCTCCGACGACGAGCGCGAGTACGACAAGGGCGCCTCGGCCGGCAGCCCGCCCGTGCTGCGCTACCGCACCCCCATGGTGCAGGCCAGGCGACGGGTGGCCCGGGGCCTGCGCGCCCTGCGGGAGGCGATGGACGAGGGGCCGCTCATCGACGGCCTGGTGGACGTCGGGCGCTGGCTGGAGGAGTTCCACCCGCGTTCGCACGTGGAACTGGACTACGGCGGCCTGGTGCACGCGGTGCCGGCCGGGGCGCTGGAGGACGACCACTCCGCGGCGGACGTGGCCGAGGGCATCGCCGCGCTGCGCCGGGGCGACGGGACCGCCGCGGGGGAGGCCTACGCCCGGCTCGTGCAGCGGTGGCGTTCCGTGCGGGATCTGCGGTCGGCCAACTGATCCCTGACCTGGATGTCCGTACGGACCGCTCGCCGTAGGTCACGAACTGACGTTTGACGAACCGCCCGATTTGGGGTTTCGTCCTCGCACCGAGTTCCTGAAGCGGGCTGAGCGTCTTCTGAGGCTCCGTCAACACAGGACGGTGGGGACCGATCCGGGCAGACCTCTCAAGTAGGCCAAGCGTGACGGACTACACGTACGAGGCTCTTGCGCCCCTTGCCCCTCCTCATGCCAAAATAGGACAAGGAGTCCGGGGAGGGCTCCTTCCGTCCCATGGTGTTGCACTATGGGGGGAATCTCAGCATTGCACGCTTTGGGGGGTCTGGTGACTTCCTGACACCGCTGTGACTGATCGTCACAGCGGTGTGACTGTCCGCTATGGCATGGTCCATCGGCTTCCGTCGCTGATGAACACCTGGAGGGGCAATTCCATCGGTTTGGCCGACGCGGCTGGACAGATGGTGTAGTTGTAGTGCCGAGGACAAGCCGTTCGTCCTATAACCGACTCGACTCGCGTCCGCCATTTCGGGCAACGCGGGTCAAGGTGCAGAATTTAGAGGAAAGAACCGAGAAGGTTCGGTTCTCCCGAGGAGGCCGCTCATGACCGCTCGCACCCCTGATGCCGAGCCGCTGCTGACCCCGGCTGAGGTCGCCACCATGTTCCGCGTCGACCCCAAGACGGTCACGCGGTGGGCGAAGGCCGGCAAGCTCACGTCGATCCGCACGCTCGGCGGGCATCGGCGCTACCGCGAGGCCGAGGTCCGCGCTCTGCTCGCGGGCATCCCGCAGCAGCGCAGCGAGGCCTGAACAACTGAATAACGGGACAAACCGGCTGATCCCCCATCGGCCGAGGCGTCCGTGACCACAGCTCCAAGCGACGCGGGATCCTGCCCCAACAGGCCCCACGCCCAAGCCAGTCAGAGCTTTGCAGGCATGCAACAGGGTGCGTCGTCGATCGCGCTGGACTCCGCCGGGTCCAGCGCGATCTTTTTTGTGCGCCCGCGGTGGGTCCGGGGAACCTGCTGTGAGCGGCCTTGTAGGAGCCTGGGGAGGGGTGTCGGATCCCCGGTGCGCGGCCCCTCGGTCAGGGTGCAATTGCACATATTAAATTGACCCTTTGTAGGCGGGGCGTAAGTACCGCACTTCGTAAAACTCATGCGGTGACACCCGTCACATACCAAGCGGCTTGTTAGCTCTGCCGCGCGTGCGGTAAAGGAGGCCACCGGCTCCAGCAGCCCCTGCTCCGGCGGGTGTTGGGGCCGCCCGCCGCTCACGCCCGGCGAGCCGCGTTCTCGCCCTCCCCGGCCGGAGCCCGAGCGGCACGCGGCACGGATTCCATCGCCAGCCGCAAGAGGTGATGGCAGATCGGGCAATGCCGCGTCAGATGCCGGTACGACGACGCGGCCGACAGATGCGCGCGGAGCAGGGCCCGCGTCTCGTGCCTGGCCGCTGTCGCCATACGCCACCTCCGGAAGGCCGCACAGGCACGGCCTGGTTCTGGGGTACCGAGGGAATGAAGAGGCGTCAAGACGGCGTGTGAGGCGCGGAGAGGCTTGCGGAGGCTTAACGAGAGGTCAGGGCGCGCGAAAGGGCCCGGATCTTCGGATCCGAGCCCTGGTGGCGGTGCGGACGACGAAGAGCCCGGATCAGAAGATCCGGGCTCTTTCTCTGCGGTCCTGACGGGATTTGAACCCGCGGCCTCCACCTTGACAGGGTGGCGAGCACTCCAAACTGCTCCACAGGACCAGGTTTCGCAGTGCGATTCGTGCGTTGCGCTGCGAGAAGAGACTGTACAGGAGGGGGAGTCCCTGGTCGAACTCACCCTGCGTGCCGGTGCCGTTACGGCGCCAGCGCGTCGATCGCCTTCACGATCCGCTTGTCGGACACCGGGTACGCCGTGCCCAGCGCGTGGGCGAAGTAGCTGACCCGGAGCTCCTCGATCATCCAGCGGATGTCCAGGACCGCCGACGGCACCGGCCGGCCCTGCGGCATCTGCTCCAGGAGCCACGCGTACTCGTCCCGCATCTCGTGGACCTTCTCCATGCGCGTGGTGTCCCGCTGGACGTTGGTCGGCATCTGCTGCAGACGCCGGTCGGCCGCCACCAGGTAGCGCATCAGGTCCGGCATCCGCCGCAGCCCCGCCTCCGTCACGAAGCCGGGCTTCACGAGGGCGTCCAGCTGCGCCCGCACGTCCTGGAGGTTCGGCAGCAGCGCGGGGCTGCGTACGGCCTTCAGACGGCGCTCACAGGCCTGCCAGGCGGCCAGGACCTGCTGCACCTGGCCCACCGTACGGACCGTCGTGTCGACGATCTCGGCACGCACCTTGTCGTACAGCTTCCGGTACGACTCCTCGTCCCACACCGGCCCGCCGAAGTCCCCGATCAGCTTGTCCGCGGCCGCCATCGCGCAGTCGTCGAACAGACCCTGGATGCTGCCGTGCGGATTCGCGGACAGCGCCAGCTTCTGGGCGTTCGTCAGGCGCTCGCTCGCGAACTTCGCCGGGTTCACCGGGATGTTGCGCAGGATCAGCCGGCGCGTGCCCTTCCACATCGCCTGGGCCTGCTCCGCCTCGGTGTCGAACAGGCGCACGGAGACCGTGTCGCCGTCGTCCACCAGCGCCGGATAGGCCTTCACCGGCTGGCCGGCCCGCCGGGTCTCGAACACGCGGGTCAGGGTGCCGATCGTCCAGTCCGTCAGGCCCGAGCGCTCCAGGGACTCGCCGCCCGAGCGCTGCGCCGTCGCCGCGGCGGCCTGGGACAGGGCCTTGCGGGCCTTCGGGCGCAGCCTGAGCTTCAGCGCCTCCAGGTCCTTGTCCTCGGCCAGTTTGCGGCGCCGTTCGTCGACGATCCGGAACGTGATCTTCAAGTGGTCGGGGACCTTGGACAGGTCGAAGTCGTCCGCCTCGAAGGGCACGCCGACCATGAGCCTCAGCTCGCGGGTCATGGTCGTGGTGAGCGGCTCCTGGAGCGGTACGGCCCGGTCCAGGAACGCCTTCGCGAAGTTCGGCGCGGGGACGTAGTTCCGGCGGATCGGCTTGGGCAGGGAACGGATCAGCTCCGTCACCAGCTCCTCGCGCAGGCCCGGGATCTGCCAGTCGAACCCCTCGTCCGTGACCTGGTTGAGGACCTGGAGGGGGATGTGGACGGTCACGCCGTCGGCGTCGGCGCCCGGCTCGAACTGGTACGTCACCCGGAACTTCAGATCCCCCTGACGCCAGGAATCCGGATAGTCGGCCTTGGTGACCTCGCCCGCCTTCTCGTTGATGAGCATCTCGCGCTCGAAGTCGAGGAAGTCGGGCTGGTCGTGCCGCTTGTGCTTCCACCAGGAGTCGAAGTGCGCCCCGGAGACGACGTGTTCGGGAATCCGCCGGTCGTAGAAGTCGTACAGCGTCTCGTCGTCGACCAGGATGTCCCGGCGCCGCGCCCGGTGCTCCAGCTCCTCGACCTCGGTGAGGAGCCGGCGGTTGTCCGAGAAGAACTTGTGGTGCGTGCGCCAGTCGCCCTCGACCAGCGCGTTCCGGATGAACAGCTCACGGCTGACCTCCGGGTCGATCCGCCCGTAGTTGACCTTCCGCTGCGCCACGATCGGCACGCCGTAGAGCGTGACCTTCTCGTACGCCATCACCGCGGCCTGGTCCTTCTCCCAGTGCGGCTCGCTGTAGGTGCGCTTGATCAGATGGGCGGCGAGCGGCTCGACCCACTCCGGCTCGATCTTCGCGTTGACGCGGGCCCAGAGCCGGGACGTCTCCACCAGCTCGGCGGACATCACGAAACGCGGCGGCTTCTTGAAGAGCGCCGACCCGGGGAAGACGGCGAACTTGGCGTTGCGAGCGCCCAGATACTCGTTCTTCGCGCCCTCCTTCACGTCCTTCATGCCGATGTGCGACAGCAGGCCGGCTAGGAGGGAGACGTGGATGCGGTCGGCCGGGGCGTCGTCCTCGTTGAGGTGGATGCCCATCTGCTTGGCGACCGTACGCAATTGCGTGTAGATGTCCTGCCATTCGCGGATGCGAAGGAAGTTGAGGTACTCCTGCTTGCACATCCGGCGGAAGGACGACGAACCCCGCTCCTTCTGCTGCTCGCGGAGATAGCGCCAGAGGTTCAGATAGGCCAGGAAGTCGCTGGTCTCGTCCTTGAACCGGGCGTGCTGCTGATCGGCCTGGGCCTGCTTGTCGGCGGGGCGCTCCCGCGGATCCTGGATGGACAGCGCGGCGGCTATGACCATGACCTCCCGCGCACAGCCGTTCTTGTCGGCCTCCAGCACCATCCGGGCCAGCCGGGGATCGACGGGCAGCTGGGCGAGCTTCCGGCCGGTGTCCGTGAGCCGCTTGCGGGGGTCCTTCTGCGCCGGGTCCAGGGCGTTCAGCTCCTGGAGCAACTGGACACCGTCGCGGATGTTGCGATGGTCCGGCGGGTCGATGAACGGGAACTTCTCGATGTCGCCGAGGCCGGCCGCGGTCATCTGGAGGATGACGGAGGCGAGGTTCGTCCGGAGGATCTCCGCGTCCGTGAACTCCGGACGGGCGTTGAAGTCGTCCTCGCTGTACAACCGGATGCAGATACCGTCCGAGGTACGGCCGCAGCGGCCCTTGCGCTGGTTGGCGCTGGCCTGCGACACCGGCTCGATCGGCAGTCGCTGCACCTTGGTGCGGTGGCTGTAGCGCGAGATCCGGGCGAAGCCGGGGTCGATGACGTACTTGATGCCCGGCACGGTCAGCGAGGTCTCGGCCACGTTCGTCGCCAGAACGATCCTGCGGCCCGTGTGCGGCTGGAAGACGCGGTGCTGCTCCGCGTGTGAGAGCCGGGCGTACAGCGGCAGGATCTCCGTGAACCGGTAGTTCTTCTTGGCGAGGGCGTCGGCCGTGTCCCTGATCTCCCGCTCACCCGAGAGGAAGACGAGGATGTCGCCCTTGCCCTCCTTCTGGAGCTCCTCCACGGCGTCGGTGATCGCGGTGATCTGGTCGCGGTCGGCGTCGTCGCCGTCCTCCTCCAGCAGCGGCCGGTAGCGGACCTCCACCGGGTACGTGCGGCCGCTGACCTCGATGATCGGGGCGTCGCCGAAATGCCGCGAGAAGCGCTCGGGGTCGATCGTGGCCGAGGTGATGACGACCTTGAGGTCAGGGCGCTTGGGCAGCAGCTGCGCCAGATAACCCAGCAGGAAGTCGATGTTGAGGGACCGCTCGTGGGCCTCGTCGATGATGATCGTGTCGTAGGCGCGCAGCTCGCGGTCCGTCTGGATCTCGGCGAGCAGGATGCCGTCCGTCATCAGCTTGACGAAGGTCGCCTCCGGATCGACCTGGTCGGTGAAACGCACCTTCCAGCCGACGGCCCCGCCCAGCGGCGTGTCCAGCTCTTCGGCGACACGTTCGGCGACCGTTCGCGCGGCGATCCTGCGGGGCTGCGTGTGCCCGATCATGCCGCGCACGCCGCGCCCGAGCTCCAGGCAGATCTTGGGGATCTGCGTCGTCTTGCCGGAGCCGGTCTCGCCGGCGACGATCACCACCTGGTGATCGCGGATGGCCTCGGCGATCACGTCCTTCTTCTGGCTGACCGGCAACTGCTGCGGGTACGTCACCTCGGGCACGAGGGCGCGCCGCCCGGCCATCCGCTCCTCGGCCTTGCCCACCTCCGCCTCGATCTCGGCGAGCACGGCGGCCCGGGCCTCCGGCTTACGGATCTTGCGCGCACCTTCGAGCCTGCGCCCGAGCCGGTGCGCGTCGCGCAGGGAGAGCTCGGTCAGGCGGGGGGCGAGGGCGCCGAGGGCGGGGGCGGATTGCGTAGACATACGGGATCCAGGATCTCATCCCCGGGAAATTCGTGGCTAACGCTTTTGTCCCGGGGGCCCCGGGCGGCGTGGGAGGGGCTCGGCGATGCGACGCCCGCCCTCGCTCGGCTGCTGCGTCCTGACGCACGAAAGAGCCCCTCTCCGGTGAGGGAGAGGGGCTCAGGCCCTGGTGAGGGCGGTTGTGGCTGGGGCCGGGGTCGAACCGGCGACCTATCGCTTTTCAGGCGATCGCTCGTACCAACTGAGCTACCCAGCCACGAGGTTTCACGTGAAACCTCAGCGGTCCTGACGGGATTTGAACCCGCGGCCTCCACCTTGACAGGGTGGCGAGCACTCCAAACTGCTCCACAGGACCAAGCTTCGTACGACAGTGTCGCACAGGGTGGTGCGTGCCCCCAACGGGATTCGAACCCGTGCTACCGCCTTGAAAGGGCGGCGTCCTAGGCCGCTAGACGATGAGGGCTATCGGCCCGCCTGGGCGCTTCTCAGCGCGTCGGGGACGTGAGAAGCATATGGGATGGCGGGAGCTATCGCCAAAACGGTTTAGGGCGAGCTCGTGGGAGTGCCCTCCGAGGGGGTGCCGGGGGACGGGCCCGCACCGGGCTGGTTCTCCTCGGGCAGGTGACGGCTGACCTCGGCCGTCGTGAGACCGAGCCCGCCCAGTTCGATCTCGTCCCAGGCCTGGAGGTGGCGGGTGTCCCGGTCGAAGTAGAGGATCGACGCCTCGATGGGGTCGGGGTGCTTGCCCTCGATGGCGCGCAGCCCGCTGCCGCCCGTGGAGCCCTCGATGCGCAGCCGGGTGCCGTACGGCAGGACCTCCATCTCGTCGTGGTGCAGGTGGCCCGCCAGGGCCAGGGGGACCTCGCCGTCGACGCCGCGGGCCGCGGAGGGCTCGTGGGCGATGGCGATGTCCACCGGCGTGCCGGCGTCGCTCTGGTCGTGCAGGGCCGTGGCCAGGCGCGCACCGGCGAGTTCCTGGGACTGCTCGGCGCCGGTCTGCCCGGAGCGGTCGGGGGTGAACTGGGGGTCGCCGATGCCGGCGAAGCGCAGGCCCCTGATCGTCTCGGCCCTGCCGTCGTCCAGGACGTGCACGTTCTTCAGGCGTTCCATGTAGCGCTGGGTGATCATCGAGTCGTGGTTGCCGCGGACCCAGACGTAGGGCGCGCCGAGGTCTTCGATGGGGTCCAGGAAGCCGTTCTCGGCGGCTGTGCCGTGGTCCATGGTGTCGCCCGAGTCGACGATGACATCGACCTTGTACTGCTGCACGAGCGAGGCGATGATCTTCCAGCTCGCCGGGTTGAGGTGGATGTCGGAGACGTGCAGCACCCGGATGGTGGAGGGGTCGGGCGCGTAGGCGGGGAGTGTCGAGGTGGCGTCGTAGAGCTTGGTCACGTTGGTGACCAGACGGGCCAACTCCTTCTGGTAGACGTCGAACTCGGTGACGATGCTGCGGGCGTTGCCGACCAGGGAGGGGGCCGAGGTGAGCAGGCCGGAGAACTTGGGTTCGAGGACGGAGTCGGGGCGCCAGGTGGCGTAGGCGGTGCCGCCGGAGGCGGCGAGGAGGGTGAGGGCGAGGCCGCCGGCGGCCAGGGCCCGGCGGGGGCGGCGGTAGACGGCGAGACCCAGGGCGGTGGCGCCGGTGACCACGGCGACGCCGGAGCGGAGGGCGAGGTCGAGGGTGCCGCGGGTGACGTCCTGGGCGACCTCGTCCTGGAGGCCGGAGAGGCGTTCGGGGTGGTCGACGAGCGCTTGGGAGCGGTCGGGGTCGAGCTGGTCGACGTTGACGTCCAGGCGCACGGGGGCGATGTGGCTGTCCAGTTGGAGGGCGCCCAGGGGCGAGATGTTGATCTTGGTGCCGCCGGTGAACGAGGGGCGCAGCGTCATGGTGGTGTTCATCGGGCCGACCGGGACCCGGACGTTGCCCACGACCAGCAGTCCCAGCCAGGCGCCGAGGAGGACGACGGCCACGAGTCCCAGTGCGCGCGTCCAGGGGTGCGGCGGCGCCACGAGTGCGGTCGTGGGGGGCGCCTGACGGGAGCGGTAGCGGCGGGCCAGGACGCGGGCGGCCCTGCGGATCGGGTTCAGGACACTCCGGGCTGCGGCGGGGACGCGGGGCATTGGTGCCCTATGCCCAGGTGTGCGGCCGGATATGCGACGCCGGGAGGCTCTCGTACGGCGGGGTCGTGGCCGACAATGGGCCTGTGCTGGAGATGACGCGTGAGGAGTTCGAGGAGCTGGTCGCCGAGGCGCTGGACCGGATCCCGCCGGAGTTGACCCGGTTGATGGACAACGTCGCGGTGTTCGTGGAGGACGAGCCGCCGGCGGACGATCCGGAGTTGCTCGGGCTGTACGAGGGGACGCCGTTGACCGACCGGGGTGAGTGGTACGCGGGTGTGCTCCCGGACCGGATCACCGTCTACCGGAATCCGACCCTGCGGATGTGCGACTCGAGGGAGGACGTCGTCGCGGAGACGGAGATCACCGTGGTGCACGAGATCGCGCACCACTTCGGCATCGACGACGAGCGTCTTCACGCGCTGGGTTACGGCTGACGGGGTTGTGAATACGGGGCGCGTGTCCTCTTGCGCGCGGCGGGAGTTGAGGGTGTTGACTCCTCACCCGTTCCGGAGGTGGCCCCGTGCGCCCCTTGTACGTACCCGTCCGACTGGCCGCCACGGTCGTGGCCGTCGCCGCTGCCGCCGGCTGTATGAGTGTCGGTGACGACGGTGCGGGCGGGAGCGTCAAGCCGTCGCATTCCGCCGGGCAGCGCGGCGGCGAGGCGCCGGACGGCGGGCCGGCGGTGTCGGGCGGTGGCGGGTTCGGCGCCGCGGGGGCCGACGGCGAGCGGGAGCGCGGCAAGAGCCGGAAGGCCAAGAAGGGCAAGGGCGCGGGGGCGCGCGAGCCGGCGCCCCGCGAGGCGTCGCCGAGCGTCGACGCGAGCCCGTCGGCGCCGGGACGCGACAAGCCGGGAAAGCCGCCCCGGCCGACGCCGAAGCCGCCGGTGCCGCCGACGCCCACCCGGACGGCCGATCCGGAGCCCACCCCCACGCCGCCGGAGCCGACGACGTCGCCGGAGCCGACCCCGGAGCCGTCGTCCTCGGCCCACGAGCCGCCCGGGACGCAGCTGGCGCAGCGGGAGCCGGCGCCGGAGGCGGGGTCACCGGCGTGAGACCGGGGCCGCGCTGAGGGGCGTGAATCCCGTGGGCCGGGGCGGGAACATTTCCGGGCGGGGGGCGGTTGCAGCCCTGGGGGAGCCGTCCGGCCACCGGACTGCTGCCCTCTGTCTCCTGCACAGTCCGGTTTGCCTTGAGGGGCCCGGAGTGCGTATGGTGGCAGATCGTTTGATCCCATCTTGCCCGGCGCCACTACAGAGCGCGCCGTGTGGCGCGTACTCTCCCTTGCCGTGGTGGACCGCATTGAGGCGGTCGTATTGCGAATCGCGAATCACGGAGTTGACGGGCGCGTGCCGACTTGAGACTCCGGAAGGTTTCGCATTCGCATGTCCATCGCCAGTACTGATCACGTCGTCGTGCCCGAGAACCCCGAGAACGAGGCCGTCGAGGACACCACCCCCGAGATCACCTTCACCGACCTCGGCCTGCCCGAGGGCATCGTGCGCAAGCTCGCGCAGAACGGTGTGACCAGCCCCTTCCCGATCCAGGCCGCGACCATCCCGGACGCCCTGGCCGGCAAGGACATCCTCGGCCGCGGCCGCACCGGCTCCGGCAAGACCCTGTCGTTCGGTCTGCCGACCCTGGCCACGCTGGCCGGCGGCCGGACCGAGAAGCACAAGCCGCGCGCCGTCATCCTGACGCCGACGCGTGAGCTCGCCATGCAGGTCGCCGACGCCCTCCAGCCCTACGGCGACGTCCTCGGCCTGAAGATGAAGGTCGTCTGCGGCGGTACGTCGATGGGCAACCAGATCTACGCCCTGGAGCGCGGCGTCGACATCCTCGTCGCCACCCCGGGCCGGCTGCGCGACATCATCAACCGCGGCGCCTGCTCGCTGGAGAACGTGCAGATCGCCGTTCTCGACGAGGCCGACCAGATGTCCGACCTGGGCTTCCTGCCCGAGGTCACCGAGCTGCTGGACCAGGTCCCTGCGGGCGGTCAGCGCATGCTGTTCTCGGCCACGATGGAGAACGAGATCTCCACGCTGGTCAAGCGTTACCTGACCGACCCGGTCACGCACGAGGTCGACAGCGCCCAGGGCAACGTCACGACCATGTCGCACCACATCCTCATCGTGAAGCCCAAGGACAAGGCGCCGGTCACCGCCGCTATCGCCTCCCGCAAGGGCCGCACGATCATCTTCGTCCGCACCCAGCTGGGCGCCGACCGTATCGCCGAGCAGCTCTGCGACTCCGGTGTGAAGGCGGACGCGCTGCACGGCGGTATGACGCAGGGCGCGCGTACCCGTGTGCTGGAGGACTTCAAGAAGGGCTACGTCAACGCGCTCGTCGCGACCGACGTCGCCGCCCGCGGTATCCACGTCGACGGCATCGACCTGGTGCTGAACGTGGACCCTGCCGGCGATCACAAGGACTACCTGCACCGGGCGGGCCGCACCGCGCGGGCGGGCCGCACGGGCACGGTCGTGTCCCTGTCCCTGCCGCACCAGCGGCGTCAGATCTTCCGGCTGATGGAGGACGCGGGCGTCGACGCCACGCGCCACATCATCCAGAGCGCCGGCGCCTTCGACCCGGAGGTCGCCGAGATCACCGGCGCCCGGTCGATGACCGAGGTCCAGGCCGAGTCCGTGGGCAACGCCGCGCAGCAGGCCGAGCGTGAGGTCGCGGCGCTCACCAAGGAGCTGGAGCGGGCGCAGCGCCGCGCGAACGAGCTGCGCGAGGAGGCCGACCGGCTCCTCGCCCGGGTCGCGCGCGAGCGGGGCGAGGAGCCCGCGGCCGTGGTGGCCGCCGGCGAGGCCGGTGAGGCGCCGGTCGGCGTCGAGGTGTCGGTGCCCGAGCAGCCGACCGCCAAGGACGTCGAGCGCGAGGAGCGCCCCGAGTCCTCCGCCCCGTACGAGCGCCGGGAGCGGCGTGAGGACCGCGGTGGTTTCCGCCGTGACGACCGGAGCGGTGACCGTGGCGAGCGCGGCGGTGACCGTGGTGGCCGTTCCTTCGAGCGTCGTGACGACCGGGGGGCCGGGGGCCGTTCGTTCGAGCGTCGTGACGACCGGGGCGGCTTCAACCGCGACCGTGACCGGGACCGTGGCGGCCGTTCCTTCGACCGTGACCGTGGCGAGCGCGGCGGCTTCCGCCGTGACGACCGGAGCGGTGACCGTGGCGAGCGCGGTGGCTTCCGCCGTGACGACCGTGGTGAGCGCGGCGGTGACCGTGGCGGCCGTTCCTTCGAGCGTCGTGACGACCGCGGGGCCGGGGGCCGTTCGTTCGAGCGTCGTGACGACCGGGGCGGCTTCAACCGCGACCGTGACCGTGGTGAGCGCGGCGGTTTCCGCCGGGACGAGCGCACCGGTCACCGGGGCAGCGACCGTCCCTTCAACCGTGACCGCCGTGACGACCGTCCGGGGTTCCGCTCCGGCGGGCACGACCGCCCCAACGGCCGTCGTGACGACCACCGCGGTGGCGGCTCCTTCCAGCGCCGCGAGGACAAGCCGCGCTGGAAGCGCAACGGCTGACATGAGCGCATGAGGAGCGCCGTGGCCCCGTCCCAACGGGCGGGCCACGGCGCTTCGTCGTTCCCCCGGGCCGAGCGTGGCGTGCGCGGAGCCGCCCCAACCGGGCGGTCCGCGGCCCCGATCGGCCCTGTTCGTCCCTCCGGCGGGGCCGATGGGACCGATACCCGATCGGAGACGCGGCGTCGTCCGGCTATGCTCGTGGGGGCGACAACGCCTGGGCCCTTAGCTCAATTGGCAGAGCAGTGGACTTTTAATCCATTGGTTGTGGGTTCGAGTCCCACAGGGCCTACCGGTGGTGGTCGGGGGATATGGCCTCTGACCTGCGGTGCAGCGTCCGGGTCGGCTTCGGTCGGCTCGGGCGCTGACTGGTTTTCAGCCCGTGCGTGAGCGGACGCGCCCCTGGCTCGCGGCTCGGCCACGGCCTATGGGGTTCGGCAGTCGCCGGGCACGACGTGAGTGCCGTCGGCGCGTCCTCAAACCGGACATGGACCGCACGCGGACCTCCTCGTCCACGGCGGTGGTGCGGGCGGCCAGGGTGAGCACGTTTTCGAGGCGCCCGGCACGGCGACGCGCTGCTCGGCTCCGATGCCGTGGGGCCGCAGACGCTCGTCCTCGCCCCCGGGGTACGGGACGGTGAGGACGGCAGGTCCGGTGCCACCGTCGTGGGGTACGAGGGATCGCTGAGCGGGTCGGAGGGCGACGCGTCGGTCGGTGACGTTCTGTTCCTCCAGATCCAGGACTACGGCGTCAGCCCTTACATGTCGCTGCTCGGCACGACGCTCGTGCGGATGGCCGGCGACACCGACTTCGAGATGTTCCTCGCGGACGCCGACGCCGCCAAGGCGGAGGGCAGGTTCGCGCCCTTCGCGGTCAGTCCGGCCGTACAGATCCCGGACCACCCCGACGTGACCCGGGTGGGTCTTCATGGACGATTCGCCCTTCGAACGCGGACACGTGACGGCCGAAGCTGCCCGAGGTCGCGGTCGTCTCCGCCGAGGGCGATCCGGCGGAGCTGGTCGGCCGGTTGCTGTCCCGGGGCTGGTTCGACGTTCTGCAGCCGGTGGAGACCGACCGGCGCCGCCCGGCCCTGTACCGGAGCGCGGTTACGGAACCGGTTCCAGGCCGGGTTCGCCTCCTCAGAGGACATCGAGTCGAGGATCGTGGAGACCCTTTGCTCGATCCTGGACGCGGAGCCGGAGGACTTCATCACCGAGACCCGCGTGGTGGCCCACGACAAGTGGGACAGCCTCAACTCCCTGGAGACCATGGTCGCGATCGAGAGCGCCTTCCGCGTCCGTCTCGACCTGCGCGACTACCATGCCACCCGCACCGTCGGCGACCTGGTGGAACTGGTCGCCGGCGGCAGCGGACACGCGTGACCCGGGGAGGGGTATTCATGGTCCGGCACTCTTCCGACAGGCCCGGTCCGGCGGCCACGGCGCCGCGGGAGGAGCTCGATCCGACCGGGGGGCTTCCCGGGACGCTGACCCTGCCCGCCGAACGCACCGGCCCAGTGCCCGCGGTCGTCCTGCTCCACCCGTTCGGGGCGTGGGACCGCGACGGCTCTCTGCCGCCGGAGGTGACCGGCAACGGGCCGGTGCGCCTCTTCGCGGACCTGGAGGAGGCGTTCACCGCCGCGGGGGTGGCCGTCGCGCGCTTCGACTGCCGGTTCGTCACCGGGCGGCGGGAGGACGGCTGGGATCCGCGGCGGGTCACGTTCCAGGGGCTGGTGGACGACGCCAAGGCCGCCTTCGCCGCCGTCCGGGCCCATGGCGCCGTCGACGCGCGGCGGGTCGCCCTTCTCGGTGTCTCACTGGGCACCGAGGTCGCGGTCGCGGCCGCCGAGCAGCTCGGCGGCGAGCACGTCCTGCTGCTGGTGGCTCCGGTCGCCGAGCACTACCCGGTGCGCTGGCGCTGGCTGAACGTGGAGCGGCGCACCGAGTGGCTGGCGCTGAGGGGCCTGGTCGACGGCGACGGGAAGACGGACCTCGCCGCGGCGGCCGCCGACCGCGTGGGCCGGTCCGGCTGGTGGGACGACTTCGACCTGCACGAGCGGCTCGGGCCCAGCGCCGGCATCGAGGAGGTGCAGGCCCTGCTGATCGGCCGTCACCAGGCGATCGTCAGGGAGGCGTTCGAGCAGGGGAACGAGGACGCGCCGGCCGCCTTCTGGCGGGACTGGTGCGCCCAGCCGGACGCCTTCGTGCGGATCGGATCGGTCCGCGGTGTGGTCCGGGTGCACGTCGGTGACGACGACTGGACCACTCCGCCGCGGCAGGGCCTGCTGTTCCGGCAGGCCGCGAAGGAGGGCCTCGACGTCCGGCTCCGCCTCCACCCGGGTCTCGGGCACCTGATGTCGCCGCGCGCCGCGGACGGCGCTCGTACCTACGGTCCCTTCACCCGGGAGGTGCTCGACGCCCTCGTCGAGGAGATGACGACCGCGCGCTGAGCCCGGGACGGGAGACGGCTGTGGCGCGGGCCCGGGGAATTCGGGCCCGCACCACAGCCGCGTCCGGCCGGTGTCACGGCCGCGCCGCGGCGGCGGTGGCGCGATCGAGCCAGCGCCAGCACTCCAGCGCCAGCCGCAGATGTCGTTCTCCTCGAACAGCAGGGCCGCCTCCTGCCCTGCGACTGGGCGAGCAGGCCGCCAAGCCCGGGCGTCCCGCCGAGGAGATCGGCGGGTGGCTCCTGAAGACCGTACCGGCCGAACGGCCCTGTCTGATCACCGTCATCGCCCGCTGGTCGGGCTGGTCCCGGGGCTGTACGCCGAGTCCCTCGCCCCCGGCGAGGTGCTGCCCGCGGACAACGCCTCCCGGCCCTTGGGCTTTCCGGCCGCCTTCCGCGCCACCGGTCACCCGGTGATCCGCGTCCAGGGCACCCCCGAGGTGCCCATGGTGTGCCGCGGTGCCGGGCGGCTTTCGGAGAGCCGTGACGAGGAGAAGCACTCCCACCGCGCACACGGACGAGAGCCCCGGTCCGGGACGATCCGGACCGGGGCTCTCGTCGTGGGCGGGTCAGCCGGTCGCCAGCATTCCCGACCGCAGCTTCGCCACCGTGCGGGAGATCAGCCGGGACACGTGCATCTGCGAGATGCCGAGCCGGGCGCCGATCTCCGCCTGGGTCAGTTCCTCCACGAAGCGCAGGTGGAGGATGAGCCGCTGGCGCTCGTCGAGCTCGGCGACCAGGGGGGCCAGGGCGTGGAAGTCCTCGACGAGTGCGAGGGCCGGGTCCTCCTCGCCGATGAACTGCGAGAGCGTCGTGTCGCTCTCGTCCGGGTCGCCGGTGACCGTCGCGTCGAGGGAGGAGGACAGGTAGCCGTTGGCCGCGATCTGGGCCTCGACGACCTCCTCCTCGGACAGGTTCATCAGGGCCGCCAGCTCGGCCACCTTCGGCGCGCGGCCGAGGCGGGAGGCCAGTTCCTCGGTGGCCTTGGCGAGCTCCGTACGGGCCTCCTGCAAGCGGCGCGGCACGTGCACGGCCCAGGAGGTGTCGCGGAAGAACCGCTTGATCTCGCCGATGATGTACGGCACCGCGAAACTGGTGAACTGCACCTCGCGGGAGACCTCGAACCGGTCGATGGCCTTGATCAGCCCGATGACGCCGACCTGGACGATGTCCTCCATCGACTGGCCGCTGGTGCGGAACCGGCGGGCCGCGAAGCGCACCAGGGACATGTTCATCTCGATGAGCGTGTTGCGGGCGTACTGGTATTCGGGCGTGCCCTCCTCGAGCACGGCGAGCCGGTCGAGGAACTGGCCGGTCAGCCCGCGTGCGTCCTGCGGGGCGAGCTTCTGGGGCTCGGCGATCTGCGGCAGTTCCTCACCGGTGCAGGTGGCGGAATCCGTCGTCGTGCCGATGCGCATGGTCGCCGTCACGGGCCCTCCCTCTCGTTCCGGCCCGCTCCGATCCCCCGACAGGCCACCTCCAGCGCCGCTACCCGCCCCCGCCCGGCTCATGCCCCGCAGCTGCCCCGGCGAGACGTTGGCCACAGTCGGCGCAGGTCGAGGAGGTGTCGGGGTACCCGGACCGGTATTGCGACGGTACGGGTGGGAGGGACGGGCGGTGGGGAGCGCAGGAAAGAGACCAGGGGTTCGCGGAGCGGACGGTTGTCGTTTGACAACTATAGGTGGAGGGCAACAGCCTAGGCGTGCCGAGCACGTTCGGGGAAGGGACCGGAAGGTCCGACTCCGTGCGAGGGCGGGTAGGTCAGGCAGTCCGGGTACCGGACGATCGGGAGTCTTCGGAGTCGTCGTGTATCTGGGCCGCCGCCGCGTGGCAGAACGCCTCGAGACCCTGGAGCAGCGCCACCCGCTTCGCCGCCGGCATCTGGTCGAGCACCGCGCGCAGCGCCTGCTCCCGGCGGACGCGCAGGTCGGCGAGGAAGGTGCGGCCCCGGCCGCTGAGGTACAGGCGCACCTCGCGCCGGTCGGCCCGGCTCGCCTCGCGTTCGACGAATCCGGCCGCCTGGAGCCGGTCGCACAGCCGGCTGGTCGAGGGCGGTGTGGAGGCGAGGGAGTCGGCGAGTGTGCGCAGGTTGATGCCCTCGTGGTGTTCGAGGATGAGCAGCACCCGCAGCTGGGAAGCCGAGGCCGGCGCGGTCGAGGCACGGCCCCAGAGCACTTCCAGCAACTCCGCGGCCGTGGAGGTCACACGGGCGACCTCTGCTGGCTCAGGGCGGGGTCGGAGGGAAGTCACAGTCACACTCTCGCAGGCACCGGGATGGCCGTCAGCGTACTAGGCGTGGTGTGAGCCGCCCGGTCAGCCGCTTCCCCGCCCCGCCCGCCGCCCCGTGACAAGGAACGTTCCGAGGACGTGTCGACGTCCCACCGAGGATGGTGAAAGACCACCGTGACCACGATCACGAACAGATTCGTGGCCGCCGAGCGCGCCCTGCGCACGGCGGCACCCCACCGGCTGCTGGACGAGGTCCGTCGTGTACTGGCCGATCAGTACGCGGCGGACTCCGTCGAGCTCTTCCTGGCCGACTACGGACTGACCGTGCTCCAGCCGGTGTCCGTGCTGCCGCACACCCTCGAGCCGGTGCCGGTGCACAACAGCCCGGCGGGCCGGGCGTTCGGCGCGCAGGAGCCGCACGTGGAGGCCTGTTCCGGCGGCCTCGTACGGGCGCATCTGCCGGTCACCGTGCGCGGCGACCGCCTCGGCGTGCTGACCGTGACCCTGCCGGACGGCGAGCACGCCGACGGCGCGCTGAACGAGCTGGCCGACATCGCCGAGGTGCTCGGGCACGAGGTCGTCGTGGCCGAGCGCGACACCGACCTGTATCTCCAGGCGCGGCGCCGGGACCGGCTCACGCTGGCCGCCGAGATGCAGTGGCAGCTGCTGCCGGGCCGCTCCTGCGCCGGCCCCGAGTACGAGCTGGGCGCGCAGCTGGAACCGGCGTACGCGATCTTCGGTGACAACTTCGACTGGTGCGCCTCGGCCGACCGGCTCAGCCTCTACGTCACCAACGGCATGGGGGAGGGCATCGAGGCCTCCCTGCTGACGAACCTGGCCCTCAACGCGCTGCGCAACGCGCGCCGGGCCGGGTTGTCCATCGAGGACCAGGCGGCCCTGGCCGACCAGGCGGTGTACGCCCATTACCGGGGCCGGTGCTACCTCTCCGTGCTGATGCTCGACTTCGAGCTGGCCACCGGGCGGGTCCGGGCGGTGGACGCCGGGTCGCCGCAGATGCTGCGGCTGCGTGGGGGCGCGGTGGAGCGGGTGCCCTTCGAGGCCCAGCTGCCGCTCGGCATGTTCGAGGAGACCGACTACGTGATCCAGGAGTTCCGGGCCGAGCCCGGCGACCGCCTGGTCTTCGTCAGCGACGGGGTGTACGACGTCGCCTCCCCGGGCGGCGAGGCCTACGGGGCGGACGCCCTGGCCCGGGCGATCCAGTCCACCCGGCTGCTGCCGGCCGCCGAGGTGCCCCGGGCCATCCTGCGCGAACTGACCGGCCACCGGGGTCCGTCCACCCCGGACGACGACGCCCTGGTGGTGTGCCTGGACTGGCGTGGCCGGTGAGGGATGGGGGAAGACGCTGGTCGGGGGCGGTGCAAGCCGGTTGTTTGGTGGTGCAGGACGCCGGCACTAATGTTTGTCATACGGCAAGTAACGGCTGAGGCGCCGTGCAGCGACCTCGGTCCGGCCCGTGCAAGGGAGCGATACAAGTGTCGGTGTCGGAAGAGAACGCGGAACAGCAGCCGGCCGCCTTCCAGGTGAGCGCCTTCCTGGAACGGCGCCGGGAGCAGATCGCTCAACGGTGGGCGGACGCCGCGCTGTTCCGCACCGTCTTCACCGTGTCCCGGGACGAGGCGGTCGAGGCGGGCAGGTCCGTGGCCGCGGCGCTGGCGGCGGTGGCCGCCTCCGGGCGGCTCGACGACATCCGGGCGTCCGGCTTCGAGGCCGTGCGCGACCAGCTGGGGCGGATGGCGGCCTCCCGCGCCCGCACCGGGACGGACCCGGACGGGGTCGCCCGTGAGGTGGCGGCCCTGCGCGAGCCGGTGACCGAGCTGCTGCGCGCCGAGTTCGCGGAGCCGTACGCCCCCGAGGCCCAGGAGGCCGTGGTGGCGCTGACCGTGCTCATGGGCACCCTGCGCCTGGTCGTGCTGGAGACGACGGTCAGCGCGGGCGAGGAGCTGATCGCCCGGCAGCGCGAGCAGCTGCACGAGGTGGCCACCCCGGTGATCAAGCTGTGGGAGAGCACGGTCGCCGTGCCGTTGATCGGCACCCTGGACAGCGCGCGCAGCCAGGTGGTGATGGAGAGCCTGCTGGACGCGATCGTCGCCGAGCGTGCCCGGTACGCCATCCTCGACATCACCGGCGTGCCGACGGTCGACTCGCTGGTCGCCCAGCACCTGATGAAGACCGTGGCGGCGGCGCGGCTGATGGGCGCCGAGTGCATCGTCTCCGGCATCCGGCCCGCGATCGCGCAGACCATCGTCCACCTCGGCATCGACCTCGGCACCGTGCTCACCCGCTCCAGTCTGGAGGACGCGCTCGCCTACGCGCTCAGCCAGCAGGGGGTCGAGATCGCGCCGCTGCGGGTGGCCGGCCCGACGGCGGACGCGGGCACGCGGTGACCGGCCCCGCGGCACACGGACCCGGGGGCGGACACGGCTTCACCGTGCCCGTCCTCCAACTGGGCGACGTCCTGCTCGTGACCCTCCAAGGAGAGCTGCACGACGGGATGGCCGAGCAGCTCCAGCACGACATCACGGCCCGCATCTCGGACAGGCGGGTGACCGGGGTCGTGATCGACATCTCCGGAGTGGAGATCGTCGACTCGTTCCTGGGCCGGGTCCTCGCCGAGATCGCCGCCGGAGCCCAACTGCTGGCGGCGCGTACGGTGCTGGCCGGGATGCGCCCGGCGGTGGCGATCACCCTGGTCGAGCTGGGGCTCACCCTCCCCGGTCTGCGGACGGCCCTGGACGTCGAACGCGCGATGGAGCTTCTCGGCGTGACCACGCGCAGGGGCGAGGGGAGCCCGTGATGCAGGCTTCGCGCCATGCCGGCCCCACCAGCCTGCCGATCGGCTCGGACGCCGACCTGGCATGGGTGCGGCAGCAGGTCCGGCAGACCGCCGCCGAGCTCGGTTTCGGGCTCGTGCAGCAGACCAAGCTCGTCACCGCGGCGAGCGAACTGGCCCGGAACACCCTCGTCCACGGCGGCGGCGGCCATGTGGAGCTCACCGAGCTGCGCACCGGGCAGTCCAACGGGCTGCGCCTCGCCTTCGTCGACACCGGGCCCGGCATCCGCGACCTCGACCAGGCGCTGACCGACGGCTACACCAGCGGCGGCGGGCTGGGGCTCGGGCTGAGCGGGGCCAAGCGGCTGGTGCAGGAGTTCGAGGTGGACAGCCGGCCCGGTGAGGGGACGACCGTCACCGTCACCGCCTGGGCCACCGTCGTCCCGCCCTCCCGGACGGTGCCGTGATGAGCAGGGTCTGGGACGTGCCGGTGGACGACTCGACCCGGGTGCGTGACGTCCGGGTGGCGGCCGAGGAGGCCAGCGCCCGCGCGGGCCTGCCCTCGAACCGCACCGCCACGGCCGCGCTGGTGGCGACGGAGCTGGCGACCAACCTGCTGCGGCACGCCGACGGGGGACGGGTGCTGATCGACCTCGTCGAGCGGGCGCACGACGACGGCCACCGGCCGGCCGTGCAGCTCGTCTCGGTCGACCACGGCCCCGGCATCCCCGACGTCGCCGCGGCGATGCGCGACGGCTACACCACGACCGTCGCCGCCTCGCTCGGCGCCGGACTCGGCACCTGCCGGCGCATAGCGAACGACTTCGATCTACACAGCGCCCCCGGCCGGGGCACCGTCGTGATGGCCCGGATCGGCCACGAGCCCGCCGTCCGCAACCAGGGCCCGCCCCCGCCCGGTCCGCGCGCCGGGGGTGTCAACGTTCCCCTCGGCCGGGCCGAGCAGTCCGGGGACGCCTGGGGCCGGGCGCGAGACGGTGACCGTCTGACCCTGCTGCTCGCCGACGGGCTCGGGCACGGGCCGAAGGCCGCCGAGGCCTCCACCGCGGCGGTGGAGGAGCTGCGCTCCCTGGCCGGACTGCCGCCCGCCGAGATCCTGCGGAGGCTGGGCCGGGCCCTGCGCCCCACCCGGGGCGCGGCCGTCGCCGTGGCCCAGCTCGACGAACGGACCGGGCAGTTGGGCTTCGCCGGGATCGGCAACGTCGGTGCCCGGCTGCGCACCGACGGCACCTGGAAGGCGCTGCTGTCCCACCCCGGCATCGTGGGCGCCCAGGCCCCGGCGTCCGTGCCGGTGCAGCGGGTGCCCTGGCAGGCCGGCAGCCTGCTGGTCCTGCACAGCGACGGCCTGCCCAGCCGCTGGACGCCGCCCGACGACGGGGTGCTCCCCGGCTGCGACCCGGCGGTGGCGGCGGCGGTGGTGCTCCGCGACTCGGGCAGCGCGGCCCGGCCGGCGCGGGACGACACGTGTGTGGCGGTACTGACCGCGGGCGGAGTGAGCCGCCACGGCTCGGGCACCTGACGGGCATTCGGGAGCCGGTGAGCGGCGCGGCACGGGTCCTGGCCGGTCGGCGTCGGTGAGGGGTTGCTTTCCGCGTGCCCTGGGATTTCGCCCGGGCGGCGCGGGGGGCGGGTGTGTGGGGGGGTGCGATCGCGGTGCCTGTGGGCCGCCACGGCTCGGGCACCCGACGGGCATCCGTCCGGCACCTGACGGGCGTTCAGGGCGCCGGGCGCGCGGCGGGGCCGCAGCGTTGAGTCCGTGTCGGTGAGGAGGCACCCTCCGGGTGCCCCCGGACGTCAGTCGGTGCTGTCGGCGCCCGGTCCCGTCGTGTCGCGGGCCGCCAGGAAGCCGCGCAAGCCCTCGCGCAGGGCCGCCCGTTCCGCCGGTGCCATCGCCGCGAGCGCGGTGGCCAGGGCCCGGGCGCGGTGGCCGGCGACCTCCCGGAGGACATGCCGGCCGTGCGGGGTGAGCCACAACTGCACCTCGCGGCGGGTGTCGGGGTGCGGGGCCCGCTCCAGCAGCCCGGCCGCCGCCAGCCGGTCGCAGAGACGGCTGGCCGTGGGCAGACCGATGTCCAGGCCCTCCGCCAGCGCCGTCAGGTTCAGGCCGGGCGTCGCCTGCACGGTGCGCAGGGCCCGCAGCTGGTGCGGGGACAGCCGCAGGGACGCCTCCTGGGCGGCGACCGACCACAGTGCCGTCAGGCTCTCCACGGCATCGGCGATCTGCGCTGCGACGGCCTCCGGGCCATCGCCCGGTCCCCTCGCCCGGTGGTCGCCGAGGCCGCCGAGATCGGTCACGAAACGGTCACTTCCATAAAGCTCCGGGTACGGGAGAGGTCGCCCTCTCTCAAAGGCTGTACCCGAGGAACCGAGGGACAAGCAGCCCGGTTCGGTGTCCGGCCGGACCGGCGGGCGGCTCAGCCGGCGCTGAGCCCCGTCAGCGCGGCGAGCGGCAGCGTGTGCTGGGTCTGCAGGACCTTCGCGCGCAGGTAGCGGACGTTGTGGGCGGTCGTGAAGACGCCCGTGGGAACGCGGTCGCGGACGTCGACGCCCAGGGACCGCAACTGCTCCGCCTTGTCGGGGTTGTTGGAGAGCAGGTCCAGCCGGCCGATGCCCAGGGCGCGCAGCATCTGGGCCGCCGCCGTGTAGTCGCGGGCGTCCTCGGGGAGCCCCAGGGCCGCGTTCGCCTCGTAGGTGTCGAGCCCCTGGTCCTGGAGGGCGTACGCGTCCAGCTTGTTGTACAGGCCGATGCCCCGGCCCTCCTGACGGAGGTAGAGGAGCACGCCGCCGCGCTCGGCTATGCGCTCGACCGCCTCGCGCAGCTGCGGACCGCAGTCGCAGCGGGCGGAGCCGAACACGTCCCCGGTCAGGCACTCGGAGTGCAGCCGCACCAGCGGGACCGGCCCGGGCTCGCCCAGGACGACGGCCACGTGCTCCCGGCCGTCGACCAGCCCGTGGAAGGTGACGAGCTCGGCGTCGGCCTCGTAGCCGTCGTGGAAGCGCAGCGGGACCCGGACGCGGGAGCGGGGGGTGGCGACGACGGCGGGGGTGTCGGGCATGCGGGGCCTCCGGGTTCCGTTTCCTGTTCGGCTGCACAGCCGTAGTGCTTCAGTTTTGAAGCAGATGTACGTTCGGAACCCTACTCGTGCTTGAAATTTGAAGCAATGAGTGCGGCCTCGTGTGGCGGGGGTCACTCCAGCGTCACCCGCCCCCCGCCCGGCGCCCCCCGGGCCATGTCTCCCGCCGCGTCATGAACAGGCCGGTGACGACCTCCGCCGCCACGGCACCTCGTCGGCCGCCGCCCGTGTGCCGTCCTCCTGGAGGCCCCGCGCGATCGCCGCGGAGATCTCCTCCAACTGCCCCACCTGCTCCTCGCTGAGCCGGTCGAACAGGGAGGTCCGCACGGTCTCGACGTGCCCGGGCGCCGCGCGCTCCAGCACCGCGAACCCCTCGTCGGTCAGCGCGGCGACGCTGCCCCGCTTGTCGTACCGGCAGGCCTCGCGCCGCAGCATGCCGTCCTTCTCCAGCCGCGTCACCGCGTACGTCAGCCGGCTGCGCGTGATCTTCAGCCGCTCGGCGAGATCGGTCATGCGCAGCCGGCGCTCCGGGGACTCCGACAGGACCGACAGGATGGAGTAGTACAGGTGCGGCATGCCGGCGTCCTGCTGGAGCTGCCGGTCGATCGCGTCCTCCAGGAGCAGCGAAGCGGCGATGTAGGCGCGCCAGGCGCGCTGCTCCTTCGGCGTGAGCCAGCGAGTCGTCATGCCGCCAGTGTAGGTTTGTTTCAAACTTGAACCAAGACCCGGTTCCAGTCCCGCCGACCCGACCAGCCGCGGAGCGTCGATGCCTCACCCGTACGTCCTGCTGTCCGCCGCCGTCTCCCTCGACGGCTACCTGGACGACACCGGCCCCGACCGCCTGCTGCTGTCGAGCCCGGCCGACTTCGACCGGGTCGACGAGGTCCGGGCCTTTGTCGACGCGATCCTGATCGGTGCCGGCACCATCCGCGCCGACAACCCGCGGCTCCTGGTGAACTCCGCGGAACGCCGGGCCGCCCGCACGGCCGCCGGACAGCCGGAGTACCCCCTGAAGGTCACCGTCAGCGGCTCGGGCGACCTCGACCCGGACGCCCGCTTCTGGCACACCGGCGGCGAGAAGGTCCTCTACACCACCGACCGGGGCGCCGAGCGCGCCCGTGCCCTCGGTCTCGCCACCGACGTGGTCCCGCTCGGCGCCGACCTCGACTGGCGGCGGCTCCTGACGCACCTGCACGACGTCCGGGGCGTGCGGCGGCTCATGGTCGAGGGCGGCGGCCTGATCCACACCCAGCTCCTCACCCAGGGCCTGGCCGACGAACTCCAGCTGGTCCTCGCCCCGCTCTTCGTGGGCGACCCCCGGGCGCCCCGCCTCTTCGGCCCGGGCGGCTACCAGGGCGGCCGGCTCCGGCTGCTGGAGACACGGCGGATCGAGGACGTCGTCCTGATGCGCTACGAACCGACCGCCCCGGGCACCGGCGCCCTGCCCACCGCCGCCGACCACCACTGGCTGGCCCTCGCCTGCGACCTGGCCGAGCACTGCCCGCCGTCGGACACCGCGTTCAGCGTGGGCGCGGTCGTGGTCGCCGCCGACGGCACGGAACTGGCCCGCGGCCACTCCCGCGAGGCCGGCGACCCGGTCGTGCACGCCGAGGAGGCGGCCCTGGCCAAGCTCGACGCGGCCGACCCTCGCCTGCCCGGCGCGACGGTGTACAGCAGCCTGGAACCCTGCGCCCGCCGCGCCTCCCGGCCCGCGCCCTGCGCCCGGCTGATCCTCGACGCGGGCGTGCGGCGGGTCGTCACCGCCTGGCGCGAGCCGGACACCTTCGTGACGGACGCCGACGGCAGCGGCCTCCTCGCGGCCGCGGGGGTGGAGGTCGTCGTCCTCCCGGAGCACGAGGAGCGGGCCAAGGCCCCGAACCGCCACCTGCCGGGCTGAGGGCGAGCCGATCGGCCCAACAGATCCTGCGTCCGCACCGCCGTCCGGGCCACGCTGCCTCCAAGGACCCGGACGACGAGCGCGGAGGCGGCGGCCATGGGGTCAGCGCGCAGACGAAGGACGGCGGCACTGCTCATGCTGCCGCTGCTCACCGCGCTCGCCCTGCTCGTCCCCTCCTGCCGGCCCGACGGCCCGGGCACCCGTGCCATGGGCCCGGTCCTGCCCTCCGACGCCGCGTTCACCCACCCCGGCGTCCTCGTCGACCGGGCCCAGCTGGACGCCCTGCGCGAGCACGTCACCGCCGGGCGGCAGCCCTGGCGAACGGCGTACCTCGCCCTGCGCGACAGCCCGTACGGCTCGTACCGGCACCGGGCCCGGCCGCACGAGACGGTCGTCTGCCCGGCCGGCGACCTTCAGGGCCGCGGCTGCGCCGCGGAGCGCGAGGACGCCCTGGCCGCCTACGCGCAGGCCCTGCTCTTCGCCGCCACCGGCGATCGGCGGCATGCGGAGAAGGCCAGGCAGCTCATGGACGCCTGGGCGGCCACGCTGCGCCGGCACACCGGGGAGAAGGCCGCGTTGCAGGCCGGCTGGACCGGGTCGGTGTGGGCCCGGGCCGCCGAGATCGTGCGGCACACACCCGGCGGGGGCTGGCCGGCCGCGCGGGTGCGCGGCTTCGAGGACATGCTGCGCACCGCCCACCTCCCCCAAGTCGTCGCCTCCGACCCGGACTTCACCGGATCCTGGGACCTGGTGGCGATCGACGCCGTCATCTCCGTGGCGGTATTCCTCGGCGACCACCGGGTCTTCGGCCATGCCCTGGAGCGCTTCCGGGAGCGCGTGCCCGCCTACCTCTACCTGGAGAAGGACGGCCCCGTGCCGCTCACCGTGCCCGGCTCCGGCGTGGACGGCCCGCAGCGGATGGCCTCGTACTGGTTCGGCCAGACCACGTACCGGGACGGCGTCTCCCAGGAGACCTGCCACAGCTTCCGGCACGTGGGTGCCTCGCTCGCCGCCACCGCCCACATCGCCGAGACGGCCTGGCACCAGGGTGTCGACCTCTACGGCGAGATCGAGGACCGGCTGGCGGCCGCGCTCGCCCTGCACGCCCGCCACGAACTGGACGGGCACGCACCCGAGTGGCTGTGCGGCGGCCGGGTCGAGCGGGGTCTCGGACCCCATCTGGAGGTCGCCCTGCACCATCTGGAGGAACGGCGCGGCCGGCCCGTCCCCGCCGCTCACGAACTGGCCGTCCGGGCCCGGCCCACCGGCACCGACGACCTGTTCACCGCCTGGGAGACCCTCACCCACGCGAGCGCCCCGGACGGCTGAGCGACGGGTGTGCACGAGCTGTCCCGCGGATGGCGTACACTGGAATCACAACGACGCGGGGTGGAGCAGCTCGGTAGCTCGCTGGGCTCATAACCCAGAGGTCGCAGGTTCAAATCCTGTCCCCGCTACTGAAGGCCGAGGGCCGGAATCCGAAAGGGTTCCGGCCCTCGGTGCTTTTCCAGGACGGTCTCACGGAGGCCCTCACGCTCGGTGAGCGAACCACCCCGTTCCGCATCACAACTGACACACCGTCAAAACCCGTCAGTCACTTGCGAGGTGGTCAACTCGCCCGATTTAAGCCGGTCATGGCAGGTAAGTCCGCGTGAAAAAGGTTAATGATCAAGTGGAATCGCTGGAATACCCCTCGTGCGTCTATTAACGTTCGATAACGCAGCGCGGTCGTCCCAGCCGTCACAGAAGGCGGCTCCGTGCGCACGCGCCGAATCCCGAAAGGGAACCGGGGAACCACCACTTGGGGTGAATCGGGCGGATACCACCGTGGAAGCACGGCGGGTATACGCGCGTAGGAGACCTTCCTGCTCCGAACCCGTCAGCTAACCCGGTAGGCGAGAAGGAAGGAAAGGAGCACGCCCACGTGGCGTCCAACCGGCCTGCCCCCGCGGCCCCGTTCGCGCAGAAGCGCGACACCGACACCTTCGGTTACGGCGGTCAGCGCACCGACGAGGGCCCGTTCCAGGAGTGGAACCCCACCGAGGAGTCCATCCGTCCCGTCCGTGGCCGGCACCGCGTCACCAAGCAGCGCGGCGGAGGTCTCGCCCGCAGCTCCACCGTCCTGGGCGTCGGCGTCATAGCCGCCGTGGGCGCCGGCGGCATGGCCAGCGCCCAGACCGGCAAGCCCCCGGTGTCCATCTCCGTGCCGGACCTGCCCTCGGTGGGTTCCCTCATCTCGGACGACGACACCCCCGAGGGTTCCGCAACCCCGCTCAGCAGCCTCGGCACCGCCACGGCGGACCCCGAGGAGAGCACCTCCGGCGCCGGCGAGGCGCTGCGCGCCCGGATCATGGCGCAGGTCGAGCACCAGCAGGAGCAGATCGAGACCAAGGCCGCGCAGGATGCCGCGGCCGCCGCCGAGAAGGCAGCGGCAGAGGCCGTCGCCAAGGCGGAGAAGGAAGCCAAGGCCAAGGCCGCCGAAGCCAAGAAGAAGGCGGAGGAGGAGGCCAGGAAGAAGGCCGAGGCCGAGCGGCTCGCCGCCCTCGCCAAGCAGTACACGCTGCCGACCTCCTCGTACACCATCACCTCCAGCTTCGGCCAGGCAGGCGCCTACTGGTCCTCCGGCTACCACACGGGCCTGGACTTCGCCGCGCCCACGGGCACGCCGATCAAGGCCGTGCACAGCGGCACCATCACCGAGGCCGGCTGGAACGGCTCCTACGGCTACAAGACCGTCCTCACCCTCGATGACGGCACCGAGATCTGGTACGCGCACCAGTCCTCCATCGGCGTCAGCGTCGGCCAGAAGGTCAGCACCGGCGACGTCATCGGCCGCGTGGGCGCCACCGGCAACGTCACCGGCGCGCACCTCCACCTGGAGGTCCACTCCGCCGGATCCGCGAGCGGCATCGACCCCATGGCGTGGCTGCGGGGCAAGGGACTCACCCCCTGAGCGGTCCACACCCGTGGAAACACCGGCGGCCCTGACGACGACCCCCCGACGTCAGGGCCGCCGGTTCTCCGTGTTTACGGGAACTTTGCGTCCGTTGCGGAATCAGGCATTCCTGTACGGGCGTTGACACGGAGCATGACTTCTCTGCGCAAGCTCGGCTCTTCCGACCTCGAGGTCTTCCCCCTCGCCCTCGGCGGCAACGTCTTCGGCTGGACCGCCGACCAGGACCGGTCGTTCGCCGTCCTCGACGCCTACACCGCCGCCGGCGGCAACTTCGTCGACACCGCCGACGTCTACTCGGCGTGGGCCGAGGGCAACCGGGGCGGGGAATCCGAGACCATCCTCGGCCAGTGGCTCGCGGCACGCGGGAACCGCTCCGACGTGATCGTCGCCACGAAGGTCAGCCAGCACCCCGACTTCCAGGGCCTGTCCGCCGCCAACATCAAGGCCGCGGCCGACGCCTCCCTGCGCCGCCTCGGCACCGACCACATCGACCTCTACTACACGCACTTCGACCGGCCCGACGTGCCCGTCGAGGAGATCATCGGCGCCCTCGACGAACTCGTGAAGGCCGGGAAGGTGCGGCACATCGCCGCCTCCAACATCTCCCCCGAGCGGCTGCGGGAGTCCCTGGAGTTCTCCGACCGCGAGGGACTCGCCCGGTACGTGGCCCTCCAGCCCCAGTACAACCTGGTCTCCCGCGACACCTACGAGGGCGCCCTCCAGGACCTGGCCGAGCGGTCCGGCCTCGCGGCCGTTCCGTACTACGCGCTCGCGTCCGGCTTCCTCACCGGCAAGTACCGGCCCGGCACGACGGTCGAGAGCGCCCGGGCGGGCGGTGCCGCCAAACATCTGGAGACCGAGCGGGGGCGCCGGGTGCTCGACGCCCTCGACGAGGTCGCCGGGGCGCACGACGTGCCCGTGGCGACGGTGGCCCTGGCCTGGCTCGCCGCGCAGCCGACCGTGGTGGCGCCGATCGCCTCCGCGCGGACGGTGGAGCAGCTGCCCGCCCTGGTGGGCGTCGGCGAGCTGACGCTCACGGACGCCGAGGTCGCCCGCCTCACGGAGGCGTCTGCCTAAGAGCGGTAGGGGTTGTACGCCGGGTACGGCGCCGCCCGGTAGCCGTACCCCTGCCCGTACACCCCGTGCACGGGCCAGGGCGGCGGCGCCACCGGGACCGGAGGGGCCGTGACCCGTGCCGCGTGGTCCAGCGCGGGGCGGGCCGCCTCCCGGCGCCGCCACAGCTCGCCGAGCAGCTCCTGCTCCCGTACGGCGAAGCCGGCCCCGGCGCGGCCCCGCCGGGCCCGGTGGCGCAGGAACGCCAGCGACGTGGCGTACGCCTCGTACCGCGCCACCTCCCGGGCCGCCGTCTTGCCCGCGTGGCGGCGGGCGTACCGGCGGGCGATCCGCCGGGCCCGCATCGAGCCGAGCGCGTACGGCTCGGCCGGTGTCAGCCACCCGGCCACCGCGTAGGCGGGCAGCTCCGCCCGGACGGTCTTCAGCTCCCGCTGCCGCGTCCAGATCACCAGCCACGTCAGCAGCCCGAAGATGGGCACCATGAACGCCGCGTACACGGCGAAGAACCCGTACTCGCCGAACGCCGACGAGCCGTTCCACATCGCGTGCATGCCCATCGCGAGCAGCAGGCCGCACAGCGGGAAGACCACGCGCCGCAGGCGTCGGCGGTCCGTCGAGAGCGCGCAGATGCCGAAGCCGATGCCGGTGAGGACCGTGAAGAGCGGGTGCGCGAACGGCGACATGATGATGCGCACGAAGAAGGTCGCCGCCGTGACGGAGGCGATGCCGGTGCCGCCGGTGAGCTGGTCGGTGCCGAAGGCCGTGCCCAGGTAGAGGATGTTCTCCGTGAACGCGAAGCCGGTGGCGGTCACACCGGCGACGACGACCCCGTCGACGATGCCGGTGAAGTCGCGGCGCCGGAAGAGGAAGACCAGCAGGACGGCGGCCGCCTTGGCCGACTCCTCGACCACCGGCGCTATCACCGTCGCGCCGAGGGTGTCCGCGCTGGACGGGTCCGCCGTCGCCGTCGCTATCCATCTCGTCGCGAAGCTGTTGGCGACGATCGCTATCAGTGCCGCCGCGCAGGCGCCCCAGGCGAAGCAGAACAGCAGGTTCCGCCAGGGGCCGGGTTCGACGCGGTCCAGCCAGCGGAACGCGGCGAGCAGCAGGGGCACCGGCAGGACGGCCAGTCCCAGCCCGACCAGGAACCCCTCCGTGCCGGTCTCCTCGCGGACCAGGGCGAGGATGACCAGGCCGGATATCGCCAGGAGCGTGCTCAGCGCGCCGTAGCGCACCCAGGCGCGCTGCCACCAGTGGGCGTGCCGCAGGGGGCCGCCCGGGCCGGCGAAGGGAGCGCCGTCGGTGGGACCGCTGGGGTACGACGGATGGGGAGGGCTGGTGGCCACGGCATTGACCCTAACGACGGATGGGAGCTGTCCGCAGGCGGGAGAGGCGCCAGAGGGGGGTCAGGCGCCGGCGGGGGACTGGTCCACGTGCTGTACGCGACGGAAGAGGAGGTCGTTCACGACATGTCCCTTGTCCAGTCCCTGGCCCTCGAAACGGGTCAGCGGACGGAAGTCGGGACGCGGCGCGAAACCACCGTCGGCCTGCGTGTTCTCGAAGTCGGGGTGCGCCGTCAGCACATCGAGCATCTGTTCGGCGTACGGCTCCCAGTCGGTGGCGCAGTGGAGGATCGCGCCGGGCCGGAGGCGGGTGGCGGCCAGGGTGAGGAAATCGGGCTGGATGATCCTGCGCTTGTGGTGGCGCTTCTTGGGCCAGGGGTCGGGGAAGTAGACGCGCAGACCGCTGAGGGAGTCGGGGGCGAGCATCTCGCGCAGCAGGATGATCGCGTCGCCGTTGGCGACCCGGATGTTGGACAGGCCGTCGCGGTCGGCGAGATTGAGCAGGTTGCCCTGGCCGGGGGTGTGGACGTCGACGGCGAGGATGTTCGTGGCGGGGTCGGCGGCGGCCATCCGGGCGGTGGCCTCGCCCATGCCGAAGCCGATCTCCAGGACGACGGGGTTGTCGTTGCCGAACAGTTCGTCCAGGTCGAGGACGCGGCTGCCGTCGATGTCGAGGCCCCACTTGGGCCACAGGCGCTGGAGCGCGTCCGCCTGACCTGCGGTGACCCGGCTGCGCCGGGGCTGGAAACTCCGGATCCGCCGCTCGAAGTGCGACCCGGCGGGGTCGGCCTTCGGCCCGTCGGGGAAGCGGGGCTCGCCCTTGGCCCGGCCGTCCCGGACGGGGACACCGGGGGTGTGCGGGTGCGGGTGCGGGGCTTCGGGGGTGTTCGCGGAGTCAGACACAGTGCCTTCGATTTTACGGCCGTGGACGCTCGCGCCCGCGCGCCGGTGAGAGTCGGGCCGCCCCGGGGGTGTCCGCCCGCCCTGGCCGCGGGTCATCGCGCCGCTCAGGGCGCCGGGGCGTCCCGGTGCTCGGAGAACCGCTCCGCCGGCCGCGGACCCACCCGGCGCGGGCGGGAACGCCGGGCACCACGCTCACAGCGCGCCCAGCGCTCTGCGTGCCACCTCCCGGCCGATCGGCAAAGAGGCCGTGGCCGCGGGAGACGGTGCGTTGAGGACGTGGACGGTCCTGGCGCCCTCGCGGATCAGGAAGTCGTCGACCAGGGTTCCGTCCCGCAGCACCGCCTGCGCGCGCACACCCGCCGCCGTCGGCACCAGGTCGCCCTCGGACACCCCGGGCAGCAGCCTGCCCACCGCGTCCGTGAACGCCTTCTTGGACAGGGACCGCCGCAGCTCACCCGCCCCGTAGCGCCAGTGCCGGCGGGCGATCTTCCAGGAACCGGGCCAGGCCAGGGTCGAGCCCAGCTCGCGCAGCCGGACCGTGCCCCATCCGTACCCTTCGCGGGCCAGCGCCGGGACCGCGTTGGGCCCGACATGGACACCCCCGTCGATCCCCCGGGTGAGGTGCACCCCGAGGAAGGGGAACGCCGGGTCGGGCACGGGGTAGACCAGGCCCCGGACCAGCTCCGGCCGGGCCAGCTCGTAGTACTCGCCCCGGAACGGCACGATCCGCATGCCCGGGTCGTCCCCGGTGAGCCGGGCGATCTCGTCGCACCGCAGCCCCGCGCAGTTCACCAGGACCCGCCCGCGCACGACGTCTCCCGCGGCCGTGAGCACGGCGACCCCGCGCTCGGGTCTCCGGTCGACCCGCACGACCCGCGTGCCGTAGCGGATCTCCGCGCCGGAGCCGTGGGCCAGCTGGCGGGCGACCGCGACGAAGTCGCAGATGCCCGTCGTGCCGACGTGTATCGCGGCCAGGCCGCGGACCTCCGGTTCGTACTCGGCGATCTGGGACGCGCCCAGCTCGCGGACGGGGATCCCGTTCTCCCGGCCGCGCTGCACCAGGGCGTGCAGGCGGGGCAGCTCCGCACGGTCGGTGGCGACGATCAGCTTGCCGGTGATCGCGTGGGGGATGCCGTACTCGGCGCAGAACTTGACCATCTCCGCCGCGCCCCGCACCGCGTAGCGCGCCTTGAGGGATCCGGGGCGGTAGTAGATGCCGCTGTGGATGACGCCGCTGTTGCGGCCGGTCTGATGGCGGGCCGGGCCCGGTTCCTTCTCCAGGACGGTGACACGTGTGCCCGGCGCGGCGCGGGTGATCGCGTAGGCCGTCGACAGGCCGACGATCCCGCCGCCGATCACCAGCACGTCACAGTCGTATGCGGTCCGCACGCATCTCACCTCCCGCCTCGATACTGCACTGCGCCACTGACAACGCCTTCAAACGCGGGACGGGCGGGAGACCCGCACCGGCTACGCCGGGGTCATCAGCAGCGGCCGCGCACGCTCGCGGAGCTCCACCACCCGCGGCTCGTCGCCGTACGGCTCCAGACGGTGCAGAAGATCCTTCACGTACTCGGTGGTACGGGCCGAGGAGATCCGCCCGGCCACCTCCACCGCCCGCACCCCCTGCTCGCACGCCGCGTCCAGGTTCCCCGACTCCAGCTCGGCGACGGCCGAGACGACCAGGCGCAGGCCGTGCGAGCGGACGAACTCCTCCGTCGGCTTCGACAGGGCCTGCTCCGTGAAGCGGCGGACCTGGCGGGGCGCCTTGAGGTCGCGGTAGCACTCGGCCGCGTCGGCGGCGAAACGGTCGTAGCCGTAGAAGCCGAGCCAGCTCGGGTCGTTGTCGCCGGGGCGGGCGCGCTCCAGCCAGCTCTCGGCCGCCTTCAGGGCGCCGCCGGCCGCATGGGCGTCGCCCGCACGCGCGTGTGCCCGGGCCTCGACCAGGCGGAAGAAGCTCATGGTGCGGGCGGTGGCGAGGCCCCGGTTGCGTTCGAGGGCGGCCTGGGCGAGGTCCACACCCTCGTCGCCGAAGCCGCGGTAGGTGGCCTGGAGGGACATGGAGGCCAGCACATAGCCCCCGAGGGGGACGTCCGCCGCCGCCCGGGCCAGGCGCAGGGCCTGGATGTAGTACCGCTGGGCCGCTTCCTGCTGGCCCGTGTCGAAGGCCATCCAGCCCGCGAGCCGGGTGAGCTCGGCGGAGGCGCCGAACAGGGCCCGGCCGACCTCGTCGGAGTACGAGCCGAGCAGCAGCGGGGCGGCCTCCACCCGTAAGCACTCGGGCACCATGGACGAACGCCAGTCGCCGCCGCCGTACTTGGAGTCCCAGCGCCGCGCGTCCTCGGCGGCCTCCCGCAGCTTCTGCACATCGCTGTGGCCGACTTTGAGCGGTGCGCCGGAGCCCTCGCCGGGGCCCACGTCACGCGCGACCGAACTGTCGGCCGGGGTTATCAGCCACCGTGAGGCGGGCGTTGCGTACGCGCTCACCGCGAACGATCCGGCGAGCGACTGCCAGATGCCCCCGGAGCCGGCCCGGCGGCCCGCGAGGTCGAGGCGGTAGAGGTCGGTTGCCGAGCGCACCGCCTGGCCGACGTCCCGGGGGAAGGCGAGGCCGACTTCGGGCGCGGGGTCCGCGTCCGCCAGGCCGATCTCGTGCAGCGGCACCGGCCGGCCGAGCTTCTGGCCGATGGCGGCGGCGATGAGGTGCGGCGCGGCGCCCTGGGGCACCATGCCCTTCGACACCCAGCGCGCCACCGACGTCTTGTCGTAGCGAAGCGTCAGGCCCCGCTGGGCTCCGAGGTCGTTGACGCGCCGCGCTAGGCCCGCGTTGGATATTCCCGCGAGGGCGAGAACGGCGCCGAGTTTTTCGTTCGGCCCGCGTTGCTCCCTGGACATGCGCCACCCCTCGACACAGACGGCTGCCGCACTGGCATAACCACGCGGCATTCGTAAACCCAGCGTAGTTCGCCGCATCCCAAGCGTTAAGGGGCATTCTTCCGGTTGGCGGGATTGTGGTCCGTACTGAAGTGCGGTTCAGATACGGGCTGTTGCGACGTGCTCCCACTGTGTGGCCGTGCGCCTGTCCGTGCGCTCTTCTCCGGCCATCGCGGGAGCGGTTCCATGGTCGTCGCGTGGGTCGGCCCGCTGTACTGGATCCAGTGGGCTGGGGGACACCGCCGCCTACATCCCCGCGGGCGGCGGACCGGTCCGGGAGGCGTGCTCCGTCTCCCGGACTGCGCGGCCGGGCGACAGGCCGGCAAGCCTGTACGGAGCGTGTTCGAAGCTGGCTGCGCGATGGCGATTTGGCCGAAAAACGACCCTGCCGGTCAGGGCGTATCAGGGCTGCGACCATGGCAGTTGAGGGCGCACCGGGTGTGATGAGGGCGCGTTTCGGGGGCGCATTCGCGTCGCAGTCCTCTCACAGACATGTCGCCGACACGTCTTGATTCTTGGCCCCCTCTTCCTTTTCGCGGCCTTTCGCGGCCGCCCGGATCCCCTTGTGGTGCGCGGGTGTTCGGGGCGCCCGGGCGGTGCGGGCGGCTCCGCCGGGGCGCATTCACCGGAGCGCAAGCGGCGTCGGCACCCTCTGGAACGCTTCCTTCATGGCAGCATGGTGAACCGGTTCGTACGGTGCACTGGTTGTCCACAGCCTGTGGAGGCGGCGATGCGGTGGTTGGTGGGATGGAGCAGCACCGCCGCGGCAGCCGTCGCTGCCGGTACGGCGGGGGCCACCGGCGGCGAGGGTGAGACGCTGCACCCGGTGGGGTCCCAACTCCTGTGGGGTGACCCCGATCCGCTGTGGGCGGTCGGCGACTGGCGTCCCGACGAGGTGCGGGTCGTGAAGGCCGACGAGCGGACCCGGATCGCCGTGCTCGGCATCTGCGGCGCCACCGACGAGCAGTTGCGCGTGGCGCTGTTCGCCGCGCGCGGCGGGGCACTTCGGCATCTGACCGCCTGGCCGGGGAGTTACACGGCGATCGTCCAGGTCGGCAGGCGGATCACCGTCTGCGGCGATCTCGCGGGCGCGCGGCCGGTGTTCCACACGCCCTGGGCCGGCGGCACGGCGTACGCGACCGCCGCGCTGCCGCTGGCCGACCTCGTCGAGGCCAACCTCGACTTCGGGCACCTCGCCGCTCTGCTGGCCGCGCCGGACGTCCCCGCCGCGCTGCACGACTCCACGCCGTACGACGGCGTGAAGCGCGTTCCGCCCGGGCACGCCCTCATCCTGCGCGCCGGGGCGCGCGAGATCGCCGGGTACGAACCGGTCGCCTCGCTGGCCGTGGCGGCGCCCCCGGCCGATCCCGACAGCGCGGTCGACGCGGTGCGCGACGCGCTCGTCGAAGCCGTGCGGACGCGGCTGTCCGCGCCGCGGCACGTCCCCGGGGCGGACATCGACCCCGGTCCCGTACCCGGCATGGGGCCCGCCGAGCGGCGTGCCGCCCGGGGGATGCCCGTGCCGGGGATCGGCGCCGACCTGTCCGGCGGGCCGGCCTCCGGGGCCCTTGCGCTGCTGGCAGCGGGGCTGCCCGGGATGCCGGGCACGGTGCTCGGGCACGGCACCGGCGCGGGGGAGCGGCTGCTGGCCGTCACGTTCAACGACCTCGCCGTCGGGGGCCGCGAGGCCGAACTGGAGCGGGCGGGCGCGCTGGCGGCGAACCCCCGGCTGCACCACGTCGTCGTCGCGGGCGACGAGGGCACCCTTCCGTACGCCGACCTGGACGGGCCGCTGACGGACGAGCCCGGGCCCTGCCTGGTGTCGGCGGCGCGCCACCGGGCCCGGCTGGCGGCGGGCAGCGCGGACCACTTCACCGGCCACGGGGCGCGCCAGGTGCTGGACGCGCATCCCGCGCGCCTGGCCGACCTGCTGATGGACCGCAGGCGGCGTCATCTCGTGCGGCCGGTCGCCGCGCTGGCCAAGGCCGACGGATCGGTGCTGGTGCCCGCGCGCGTGTACGCGGCGGCGCGACGGTTGTCCCGTACGCCGTACCGGTCGGGCCTCCAGTCTCTAGCCGAGCGTCTCCTCGATCCGCGCTCCGACGACGGTCTCGACGCGCCCGGCGGCGCGCTGGACGCCTCGCTCGCCGCGCTGACCTGGGGGAGACCCGGGCCGGCGGCGCGCTGGCTGACCGGTGAGGCGCTCGCTGAAGTATCGGTTCGCCTTCAGGCGTCGACGCACCGGTCGGAGCTGGTGGGGCCAGGGCAGCGGCCCGGTGACTTCCGCGCGCGGGCGGCGCTGGCGCGGCACGCGGCGGACCTGCGGGTGCTGGAGCAGGCCGCGGAGGTCCGCTTCCAGCGGCTGCACGCGCCGTTCCTCGACAACCAGGTCGTCCGCGCGGCCCGGGCGCTGCCGGAAGCGCTGCGGGTGCGGCCGGGGGCGCGGGCGGCGATCCTGCGCACGGTGCTGGAAGGGGCGGGGGTACGGGAGTTGCCGCCCGGCTGGGGCGCCCCGAGCCAGGCGACGGCGGCGGCCGCGGAGCGGACGGGCCTGCGGGTGGCGGCGGACTCCCTGGTCGCCCTGTTCGACACCCCGTTGCTGGCGGAGGCGGGCCTCGTCGAGGCCCGGGTGGTCCGCAAGGCGCTGCGAGGCGCGGCGGCCGGTGAACCCCTCCCCCTGGACGGCCTCGCCGACCTGGTCTCCCTGGAACTGTGGCTGCGCCGCCTGCTGTCCCGGCGCGGCACGTGCTGGACGGGGACACCGGCGAGACAGCGCGCGGTACCGGCGGGAATCGCGCCGCAGCGGGGGGCGTTGGGCGCCGGGGCCGGCGGAGGACGGCGGGTGTAGCGACCGCCCGGCGGTTGTGGGTGCTCGCACTTGCCTCAGCGCGGGGTGGCGGGCCGGGTCCGCAGCGCCCGGCTGCGGACACGCGTGCCGCTGAGGGCGCCGCCACGAGCGGGCGATGGGTCCCCGCTCGGTGCGAGTGGGTCCTCGCTCGCGCGAAGCCGACAGCTCGCGGAGGTACCGCTGCCGGGCCGCGCATGTACGGGGCCCTGGGGGTGGGCGTGGACCACAGCCCCTGCCGGGGTCGCCCGCTGTCGACGGCAGCTCCGGCCCGGCCCGTTCCTTCCTCCGCGCCGACCTCGGCCACGGCGCCCCCGAGGACCGGCCGACGGATCCGGACTCCCGGTGCCGAGGCCGTGGGCCCGCACGCCGAAAACCCCCTGACCCGCACCGTCACCCGCGCGACAATGACCCCGTGCGGTACAGAATACTGGGCGTCACCACGGCAGAGGACGAGCGTGGCACTGTCGTACCCGTCGGCGGCCCCCGGCTCCGCGCACTGCTCACCGCCCTCGCCCTGCGGCCCACCCGCGTCGTCACGCCTCAGACGCTCATCGACGAGGTCTGGGCGGACGACCCGCCGCAGGACCCCCCCGCCGCCCTCCAGGCTCTCGTCGGCCGGCTCCGCAGAGCCCTCGGCAAGGACGCCGTCACCTCGGAGACGGGCGGCTACCGGCTCGCCGCCGGCGCGGACGACATCGATCTCTTCGTCTTCGAACGCCTCGTCCGGCAGGGCATGGACGCCCTCGCCGGCGGTGATCCCGCCGCAGCGGAACGGCACCTCGACGCGGCCCTCGCCCTCTGGCACGGCCCCGCCCTCTCCGACCTGCCCGACCGTTCCGCCGCCGCCCGCCCGGAGGCGAGGCGCCTGGAGGCGACCCGGGCCAGGGCGGAGGCCCGGCTACGGCTCGGCCGCGGCCCGGAGGTCGTACCGGAACTGCGCGAACTGACCGCCGTACACCCGTACGACGAGCCGCTGCACGCCCTGCTCATCGAGGCCCTGCGCGACAGCGGCCGGGCGGCCGACGCGCTCGCCGCGTACGAGACCGCGCGCCGCCGCCTGGCCGAAGGCCTCGGTACCGACCCCGGGCCCCGCCTGCGCGCCCTGCACGCCGAACTCCTCGCCTCCACGCCGGAGGACGGCAAGGGCCCGGCGCCCCCGAGGCCGGAGCCCGTACGCACCCGCGCGGGTGCCATCCGCCCCCGGCTGACCTCATTCGTCGGCCGGGAACCCGAGATCGACGCCATCCGTTCCGAGCTGCGCGGGGCCCGGCTCGTCACGCTCACCGGACCGGGCGGCTCCGGCAAGACCCGGCTCGCCGAGGAGGCCGCCGCCGGGCTCCCACAGGCACGGCTGGCCGAGCTCGCCCCGCTCGACCGGCCCGAGGCGGTGCCGGGAGCGGTGGTCAGCGCGCTCGGTCTGCGCGAGACCGTGCTGGTGACCAGCGAGCTCACCGCCGTTCAGGACGATCCCCTCGCCCTGCTCGTCGAGTACTGCGCGCAGCGCAGCCTCCTGCTGATCCTCGACAACTGCGAGCACGTCATCGGCGCCGCCGCCCACCTCGCAGAGACCCTCCTGACCCGCTGCCCGGGGCTCACCGTCCTGGCCACCAGCCGTGAACCCCTGGGCGTGCCGGGCGAGTCGGTGCGTCCGGTCGGGCCCCTGCGGCCGGACCACGCCCGCCGGCTGTTCGCGGAGCGCGCCGCCGCCGTCCGTCCCGACGCGGACACCGTGCTCCGCGACGAGCGGGCGGTGGCGGAGATCTGCCGGCGGCTGGACGGACTGCCGCTGGCCATCGAGCTGGCCGCGGCCCGGCTGCGGATGCTCACCCCCCGGCAGATCGCCGACCGGCTCGACGACCGCTTCCGCCTCCTCACCTCCGGGAGCCGTACGGTCCTGCCCCGCCAGCAGACCCTGCGGGCCGTCGTCGACTGGTCGTGGGACCTGCTCGACGACGCCGAGCGGACGATGCTGCGCGAGGTGTCGGTGTTCGCGGGCGGCTGGGACCTCGCGGCGGCCGAGGCGGTGTGCTCCGGGCCGGCCGCCGAACTGATCGGGGCGCTCGTCGACAAGTCCCTCGTCGTGGCGGCCCCGTGCCCGGACGACGGCGGCGGCATGCGGTACCGGATGCTGGAGACCATCCACGAGTACGCGGTCGAGCGTGCCGCCGACGTCCCCCGGGTGCGCGCCGCCGCCGAGGTCCGGCATCGCGCGTGGGTGCGTGCGCTCGTCGAGCGGGCCGATCCGATGCTGCGTTCCGCCGGGCAACTGCCCTGGATGTCCCGCCTGGAGACCGAGCTGGACAACATCCGCGCGGCCCTCGACCGGGCCCTCACCGCCGGTGACGAGGAGGAGGCCGCTGCCCTCGCCCTGGCCATGGGCTGGTTCTGGTGGCTGCGCAACTACCGCCTCGAGGGCCTGGAGTGGCTGGAGCGGACGCTGCGGCTGGGCGTGACCCTGGACCTCGCGGGCCGTGTGCCGCCGGGCGGCGAGCCGGAACAGCCCGGCCACATCGAGCATTTCCTCTCCGCGCCGGACGGGGAGGCGGGGCATCCGCGGCACGCCCTGCGGATGGATGTGCGCATGCTGCATCTGTTCTTCATGACCGAAGCCGAGCCCATGGAGACGTTCGTCGAGGAGCAGCGGCCCTACATGGAGCGCGTGTGGGACCACTTCGAGAGCGGCCCGCACGCGGCCCGGATCCCGGGGCTCGTCTGCCCGATCCTCACGGCCTTCCTGGGCGACCAGCGCGATATCCGGGCCGTCCTGGACGCCGCCGTCGCCAACTGCCGTACGTATGGCGGCGACTGGGAGGTCTCCGTCGCCCTGATGTTCCGCGCGCACACCGTCGTGGACGGACCCGGCGGCCTGGAGGGCGTCGACGACGACCTCGCCGAGCTGCGGATCCTCAGCCGCCGCACGGGCGACCGCTGGCTGCGCGCCCAGGTGTGCAGCGCGGCCGGAGAGGCCGCCATGGCCCGCAGCCGCTTCGAGGACGCGAAGGGGGAGTACGAGGAGGCACTGCGGCTGGCCTACGAGGTGGGCGCCTACGCCGAGTCGCCGTTCCTGATCGCCCGGCTCGGCGAGATCGCCTACCGCGCGGGGGACCGGGAGGCCGCGCTGGCCTCGCTGGACGAGGCCACTGCCGCCGCCGACCGGTACGGCGTGCGGGACTCCAAGGCGTACATCCTGCTGATGCGTACCCAGATGGCGTTCGAGGACGGGCAGGTCGACCGGGCGCGCGCGTGGTGCGAGGAGGCCCGCGCGAACACCGTCATCGGCACCCCGCCACCCCAGTTCGCGGTGATGCTGCTCCTGCTCGACGCCGTGATCACGGCGAGTGAGTCCGGCCCGCGGGCCGGACTGCCCAAGCTGGCCGAGTCCCTGCGCGAAGCCGTGGACAAGCGGTGCTCGGACGCCGTCCGGGCCACGGTGGTGGACGGCGCGGCGGGGGTGCTGGCCGACCTCGGCGACTTCCCGCGCGCGGCCAGACTGCTCGGCACCGGCGACCACTGGCGGGCCGGGCGCCCGCGCTCCCTGCCGGAGCGTGTCCAGGCGGAGCGGGCCGGGTCCGCCGCGCGAGCCGCCCTGGGCCGTGCCCGCTGCGAGGCGGAGCGTGCCCGGGGCGCGGCCCTCACGGCGGAGGACGTCCTGCGCGAGCTGGAGGAGGCGTGCGGCGCGTACGCCACCGGCCGGGCGCTGTGAGCCTGCGCTTGCGCTAGCGGCAGGTGAACCGGGACTGCGCCCAGTCCACCGGCATGAGGTGGTCGAGGGCGCTGCGCGGTTCCACCACCAGCCGGACCGTGCTGCGGCCGGTGAGGTCCACATGCACGGGCAGGGCCGTGTCCCCGCCCTCCACCAGCGGCGACCGCCACAGCCGGACCCCGTCGGCCCAGACGGAGAAGTGCACCCTGCCCAGCCGCAGCGTCATGTCGTCCACCCCCACGAGCGCGTCGTACGACGCGCAGGAGCGGTTGAGGTCGATGGTGACGGAGGAGCGGCCGTGCACGGTGACGCCGTGCGCGTACCGCTGGTCGCCGATCGACAGGCCGGACCGCTTCCAGACCCAGCTGCTCGAACCGATCCGCATCTCGGGCTTCGTGCCGTCACCGCTGATGTCGTACGACAGGTCGCTCCACTGGTAGACGGTGGGTGCGGGCGGGGGCGGCGGGGGAGTGGGCTTCGGGGCGGGAGCGGGGGGCGGGGCCGGCTCGGGGGAGGCGGGCGGCGGGGCCGGCCGCCGGGTCGGGGTGGGGTCCGGGTCCGGAGCCGGATCCGGACGGGGGCTGGTCGCGGGGCTCGGCGTCGGCTCGTGAGTGGCGGCGCCGGCGGGCAGGATCCCCGGCGGTCGTGGCCGCGGCTGCGGCTGCGGGCCGGCCTTCGGCGGTGAGGGGGAGGGCGTGGGCGTGGGCTCGCCGGGGCGCACCACCGAGGACGGCGGCGGAGGGGCGGAAGGAGCGCTCCTGGCCTCTTGCCCCGGTTCGTCGCTGCCGGCCAGGGCCATCACCACCGCCGCCACCACACCGACGGCGACCACGCCGGCCGCGATACCGGCCTTGACCGGCGCGCCGAGCCCCTCGGAGCCCGCCGCGCCACCCCCGCCCCCGCCTCCGGCTCCACCGGCCGTACCGCCGCCCGCCGCCGCGGCCGCCCCCGCCGCACCGGCCGCTCCGGCGCCCCCGGCGATGAGCCCGGCCGCCTTCGCATAGCCGGCCGCCCCGAACCAGCCGATGACCGCGACCGGCACGACGGCCGGGATACCGCCGGCCACCTCCTCGATCTGCAGCGCGGCCAGCCGGCACTTCGCGCACTCGTCGAGGTGCTTGCGCAGTCCCCGCTCGGCCCGTGTGCGCAGCCGCCCCCGGGCGTAGGTGCCGAGCTGGTCGGCGAAGCGGGCGCACTCCTCGTCGCCGGTGAGGGTGGCGCTGACATGGGCCTGGAGGTAGGCCTGCCTGAGGCCCTCACGGGCCCGGCTGGCGAGCACTCGCGTGCCGTTGGCGTCCAGCCCGAACAGGGTGGCGACCTCGCTGGGTGACTCGTCCTCGACCTCGGTGTGCCACAGCACGGCCTGCCAGCGTTCGGGCAGCGACCGGAAGGCCCGCATGGCCATGGAGTGCTCGGCCTCGTGCATCGCCCGTACGTCCGCGCCCAGTTCGAGCGTGTCGTCGTCGGACACGTCGGAGCCGCGGGCGGACTGGGCGGCGAACACCGAGAAGTCGTCGACGAGCTGCTCGCGCCGCGCCGACCTCGTCCAGGAGGCGGCGACGCGCCGGACGGAGGTGAGCAGGTACGCGCGCACGGCGTGGGCGGGGCCCGATCCGCCGCGGACCGCCTGGAGCATCCGGGCGAAGACCTCGGCGGTCAGGTCGTCCGCGGTGTGGGCGTCACGGCAGCAGGTGCGGGCGTACCGGCGCACGGCCTGCGCATGACGCCGGTACAGCTCCTCGTACGCCGTGTCGTCGCCGGAGCGCATCCGGTCGATGAGGTCGGCGTCGGACGGCGGCAGCTCGCGCGGAGGCGGCAGAACGCCATCCTCGCTCCGGTCGCGCTGGGCCGGGACCGAGCCGTCGGCGGGATGCCCGCCGAGCGGCACGCTCGCGCGTCCGCCCTGGCTCGGCACCTGCGGCGGAACCGGACCGCCGGTCGTCGCGTCGCCGCCGGCGCTGCCGCCCGACTCGTCCCGCCCATCAACGCTCATCGCGGAAAGCCCCCGGCAGCCGCCCCATCCGTCCGAACCACCGGGTCAGCGTGCCATATTGGCTTTTCGTCAGAACCCCGCAGACCGGACCATCACTCATCCGTGGGGACTTGTCGCACGGCAGTACTAACCGCCACTCGTTCGGGGAATGCTCCCGCTTTGGTGCGGGCCCGGGCCGGATCGGCCCGGACCCCGGTGGCTCACGCCGGTCGCGAGCGCAGACCCTCCAGCAGGATGTCCAGCAGCCGGGCCGACGCGGCCGCCTGCTGCGCCGCGTCCGGCAGCGAGGGCGCGGCTGTGGCGATCACCAGCAGCACGTCCGCCACCGACACGTCCGCCCGCAGCTCACCGGCCGCACGCGCCCGGTCCACGAGCTGGCCCACGACCTCGAGCAGCGCCGACGTCCCGGCGTCGTCGTCGGCCGCGACCGCGGGCACCGGAGCGACCGCGACCGGCTGGTCGGGCACCAGCCGCAGTTCCGTCCCGCCCGGCTGGGTCCGCTGCTGCGGCACCCGCGGGCCGGCCCCGCCGTCCTCGACGGAGACCCGCAGCACCTGCGGCGGCAGCAGCCGCCCGGCGCCGGAGGCCACCGACGTCCGCAGGAAGCGCGACAGCGCCGACCACGGCTCGTCCTCCTGCCCGAGCGCCGCACGCGCCTGGTCGGTCAGCCGGGAGGTCTCCTCCTCGGCTATCCGCCGCACCAGGACGTCCTTGCTCGGGAACCGCCGGTACACCGTGCCCACGCCGACCCGCGCGCGTCGCGCCACGTCCTCCATGGGCGCGCCGTACCCCAGCTCGCCGAAGACCTCGCGCGCCGCACGCAGCACGTGTTCCAGATTGCGCTGAGCGTCCACGCGCAGCGGTGTCGTCCGCGACACGTCGCGTCCGTTGCCCGCCGCGCTCATCGTCATGCCGCCCGGCGCCACAGCGGACGCGGGCGACCAATGAGAGTCCTGAACATGCATAAGTATTCCCCCGGTAATGACGTCTCCCCCCGGAGACTCCCCGCCATTCGATGACGGGACGGAGAAGCGCCCCGGTCCCGCGGCCCGCCCGTCGCGGACCCCGGTGAGCGCATCCCCCTACACCCCGTCGACACACGAACATAGTTGAGAGGGAGTCAATTCAGAAGGGGCAGGTTCCGCACGGAGCGCCCACCGATCGGAGTACGGGCCGCATACGTCCCGAATGTTCCCCCGCGCGTCCCTCGCACCACCCCTTCTGACCTGCGGGAACGAGCCGCACCTCGCTAATCCGGCCAAGTCGGCGCGCGCCCCCGCTCCGGTCACACAATTTGTCGGGGCTGTGGACAAACGCAAGCGACGGGTGCGTCATGGGATGGTGAAGGAACGTGCGCGCATTCTCGTTGTCGGTGGCGGCTACGTCGGGATGTACACGGCCCTGCGCCTGCAGCGCAGACTGAAACGGGAACTGGACCGCGGCGACGTGGAGATCACCGTCGTCACCCCCGACCCGTACATGACCTACCAGCCGTTCCTCCCCGAGGCCGCCGCAGGCGCCATCTCACCGCGCCACGTCGTCGTACCGCTGCGCCGCGTCCTGCACCGCTGCCGGATCCTGATCGGCGAGGCCACCGCCGTCGACCACGCGAAACGCACCGCCACCGTCACCACCCTCGCCACCGAGGAGGAGGGCACCGGCGGCCGGAGGCTGGCCTACGACCAGCTCGTCCTCGCCCCCGGCTCCGTCTCGCGCACCCTGCCGGTCCCGGGCCTGGCCGACCACGGCATCGGCTTCAAGACCGTGGAGGAGGCCATCGGCCTGCGCAACCACGTCATCGAGCAGATGGACATCGCCTCCTCCACCCGCGACCCCGCGATCCGCGACGCGGCCCTCACCTTCGTCTTCGTCGGCGGCGGCTACGCCGGTGTGGAGGCCCTCGGCGAGCTGGAGGACATGGCCCGCTACGCCGCGCGCTACTACCACAACGTCCGCCCCGAGGACATGAAGTGGATCCTCGTCGAGGCCTCGAACCGCATCCTGCCCGAGGTCGGCGAGGAACTGGGCCGCTACACCGTCACCGAACTGCGCCGCCGCAACATCGACGTCCGTCTGGAGACCCGCCTGGAGTCCTGCGCCGACCGGGTCGCCGTCCTCAGCGACGGGGCTCGTTTCCCCACCCGTACGGTCGTCTGGACGGCCGGCGTGAAACCCCACCCCGTGCTCGCCGCCTCCGACCTGCCGCGCAACGACCGCGGACGCCTGAGGTGCACACCGGAACTGTCGGTCGACGGCACCACGCACGCGTGGGCGGCGGGAGACGCCGCCGCCGTCCCCGACGTCACCGCCGGTGAACCGGGCCGCGAGTGCGCGCCCAACGCCCAGCACGCGGTGCGCCAGGCCAAGGTCCTCGCCGACAACATCGTGCACGCGCTGCGCGGCGAGCCCCTGGAGACGTACGCCCACTCCTACGCCGGGTCGGTCGCCTCCCTTGGCCTGCACAAGGGCGTCGCCCATGTCTACGGACGCAAGCTCAAGGGCTACCCCGCCTGGTTCATGCACCGGGCCTACCACCTCAGCCGCGTGCCCACCTTCAACCGCAAGGCGCGCGTGCTGGCCGAATGGACCCTGGCCGGCCTGTTCAAACGGGAGATCGTCTCCCTGGGTTCACTCGAACACCCCCGGGCGGAGTTCGAACTCGCGGCCGGTGGAAAGCCTTCTCACGACCCCCCGCACAACCCGAAGGGGTCGTCCTGACCGGACCCAGGAACTCCTCCGGCCGGCCCGGCGTCTGACGGATGTCGGTCCGGTCCGCGCCCTGCCAGACTGGTCCACCACCACGGGCACGCCACCGCGCGCCCCGGTGCGGGCCCTCCGGGGCCCCGGCCGGTTCCGGTGCCGGCCGCCGACCACTACACGAGGCAAGGATTCGTGAACTTCACGCGCTGGAGCGCCCGGCTCCCCGGAACGCAGCGCCGCGCCGCAGCGCGGACCGAGCAGACGGCCTCCCCGGACCGGCGGGGGGAAAGCTCATCCGTACCCGCCGCCCGTGCCGAACAACTGACCGACGAGACACCGTCCGTACCCGCCGTCGACGAACTGCGGGTGCGTGAGGTCCTCGACCGCGTCCCCTCCCTCGTCGCCCTGGTCCACGGCCCCGACCACCGCATCGCCTACGTCAACGACGCCTACACCAGCGCCTTCGGCGTACGCCCGCTGGGAGAACGCGCCCGCGAGGCGCTCCCCGAGCTGGACGCCCTCGGCCTGTTCTCCCTCCTGGACCAGGTCCAGCGCAGCGGAAAACCGCGCACGGTCAAGTCCCGCAAGGCCCCCGACGGCCGCTCCTACACCTTCACCTGCACCCCGGTCGCCCCGGGCGACGGCAAGGGCGGCAGTGAGGGCCGCGGCGTCCTGGTCTTCGCCACCGACGTCACCGACCACGCCGAGGCCGCCGAACGCCTGCGCGCCAGCGAACGCCGCCAGCGCGAGACGGCGGTCACCCTCCAGCGGTCCCTGCTCCCCCAGGAGCTCGAAGAACCCGACGACCTGCGCATCGCCGCCACCTATCACCCCGGCGGCACGGAAGCCGCGGTCGGCGGCGACTGGTACGACGTCATCACCCTGGGCGGCGGCCGCACGGCCCTGGTCATCGGCGACGTCATGGGCCGGGGCGTCCGCGCCGCGGCGGTCATGGGCCAGCTCCGCACCGCGGTGCGCGCCTACGCCCGTCTCGACCTCCCCCCGCACGAGGTCCTCCAGCTCCTGGACGGCCTGGCGGCCGAGATCGACGCCAACCAGATCGCCACCTGCGCGTACGCCATCCACGACCCGAACGAGGGCAAGCTGATCTACTCCTCCGCGGGCCACCTCCCGATCCTCGTCCGCGACGAGAACGGCACGGTGCTGCGCGCCGAGGAGCCCACAGGACCGCCGCTCGGCACCGGCGGCTGGATGCACACCTCGGGCTCGATCCCCCTCGCCCCGGGCTCCACGGCCGTCCTCTACACGGACGGCCTGGTGGAGCGCCGCGACGCGGACCTGGACGAGGGCATCGCCGCCCTGGAACGCGCCCTGGCCGGCGCCACCGGCACCCCCCAGGTCGTCTGCGACCGCCTGGTCCGCTCCGCGGGCGTGACCCCCGACCACGACGACGACGTGGCCGTGCTGGTCCTCCAGCACCCCGCGCGCACGGGAGCGGACAGCGAGCTCTTCCGCAACGCCGCGCTGGAACTCCTGGGCGGTGTGGAAGCGGCCCCCCGCGCGCGTGCCTTCGCCTCCGGTGTCCTGACCAGCTGGCGCTTCCCCGCCGACCTGCACGACCTGGGCGTCCTGGCGACCAGCGAACTGGTCGCCAACTCCCTCCAGCACGGCACCCCGCCGATGCGACTGCGCCTGCGCCGCACGGACAGACGCCTGATCATCGAGGTCACGGACGGCGACGACCACCTCCCCAGACGCCGCCGCGCGGAACCGGGCGACGAATCGGGCCGTGGCATCGCCATCGTCGCCACGATCGCGTCGAACTGGGGCTGCCGCCGCACCCCCGGCGGCGGCAAGGCGGTCTGGTGCGAGTTCGCCCTGCCGCGCACACCGGTCACCTAGAGGGGAGCGGGATCAGACGTCCGCGGAAACGGGCGCGCCACCCCGCGCCACGACCCGGCTCCTGCCGAGCCACGGCTGGTCCTGCGCCTCGGTCAGCCGCCGCCCCAGCCGCACGGCCAGCACGGTGATCCCCAGCGAGAACACCAGGAACGCCGCGATGTACGGCGCGTGCAGCGAAGCCCCCAGCGGCCCGCCCACCGCCGGCCCGACGGCCAGCGCGAGCTGCTTGACCAGGGCGAAGGCGGAGTTGTACTGCCCCGCCATGCCCTCGGGCGCGAGATCCGCCACCAGCGGGGCCACGGTCGGCGACAGCATCGCCTCACCCAGCCCGAACAGCGCGTACGTCGCCACGAACGCGGCCGTCGCCATCTCCTGGCTCCCGTGCCCGAGCCCCGCGTACCCCGCGACGGCCCAGGCCACGGCCCAGATCAGCCCCACGGCGGCGATCACCCGCGACCGCCGGCGCCGCTCCACGAACCGCAGCACGGCGAACTGCGCCACGACGATCATCAGCGTGTTGGCGGCCAGCGCCGTTCCCAGCGCGGACGTCGAGATCCCCGCCGCCTCGACGCCGTACGCGCTCAGCCCGGACTCGAACTGCCCATAGCAGGCGAAGAACAGCACGAAGCCCAGCACGCACAGCTGCACCATGGCGCGGTTGCCCATCAGCTGCTTCCAGCTGCCCCGCCCGGCCGCGGGGGCGTCCCCGATCCGCGGGGCGTGCGGCATCCGCACGGTCACCATCACCACGACCAGCAGCAGGAACATCGCCGCCTCGATCGCGAAGAGGAGAGTGAAGGAGGCGGCACTGCTGGTGTCGACCAGATGCCCGCCGATCAGACCACCGACGCCGAGCCCGAGGTTCTGCAGGAAGAACTGCATGGCGAAGGCACGCGACCGCGTCTCGGCCGACGAGCAGTCCACGATCATCGTCGCCAGCGCCGGCTGCATCACGGCCTGCCCGGCCCCCAGCAGCGAGGCCGACACCAGCACGGCCGCCGCGCTGCTCGCGACCCCCAGACTGAGCGCCCCCAGAGCGGCGGTGACCAGGGCGGTGAGCAGCACCGGCAGCGGGCCGCGCCGGACGATGGCCCGCCCGGCGAACGGGAGCACGACCAGCGCCGCCACAGCGAAGACGGCGAGCACGAGCCCTGCCGTCATGGCCCCGAGACCTCGCACCTGCGCCACATAGACGTACAGGTACGGGACCGTGAAGCCGAGCCCGAAAGCACTGAGTGCGTTGCCCACGTGAATCCGGCGCATCGCTGCGCCCATCGCCCTGGTCACGTTCACCTCTCTCACGAGTTAGGAGTGAAGACTTCGAAGCTAAAGTTCGAAGCTAAAGAGTACATACCCAAGGACTTCAAGGCAAAGAAGGGCCGTGCCATACTGCGCCCATGGGCGACACCCCCGGCCCCAGCGAGCCGACCCTCGAAGAGCAGATCGCCGCGTACCAGCGCGAGTTCCAGGACCTCGACCCCCAGGTCGAGCAGATCGTCTCGGCCCTCTCACGCCTGAACCGCCGGATGAACGTCGCCTACGGCCGCCAGACCTCGGCCCTCGGCATCAGCAACGCGGAGTGGGAGGTCCTCAAGGCCCTCGTCCTCTCCGGGGCGCCCTACCGCCTGGGCCCGAGTGACCTCGCCAAGCGCCTCGGCCTCACCCCGGCCGCGATGACCCACCGGATCGACCGCATGGTCGCCGAATCTCTGGTGACCCGTGAGCGAGACGAGTCGAACCGCGTCCGCGTCATCGTGGAGCTGACATCGGAGGGGCGAGAGAAGTGGCTGGAGGCGATGCGCCTGGCGACGGTCTTCGAGGAGGACCTGCTCCAGGACCTGACCCCCGAGGAGCGCACGGCGCTGGGCGAAGTGCTCACCCGCCTGCTGCGCCGGGTCGAGCACGCCCAGCCGGACGCCGGCGGGCGCCTCACCGACCTGGACTGACGCCCGGGCCGAAAAGATCTTGACAGGGGCTGCTTGACAGCCCCCGGACGGATCCGTAGAGTTCTTCGGGTTGCCGCAGAGCCGTAACGGTTCTTCGACAGCACTTCCGCCGCAGCAGCGGCACCCAAACCACCAGCTCGACCTCCCAACGGGATTGATTTCGGCACGCCCGAATTCAATTCGAATGGGGACTCGACGATCTGATCGACTCCGAATGGCTTCGATTTGGGATCACCGAGAGGGCGCGCTAAGGTTGGGGACGTCGGAACGGCCCAACAGCCGCAAAGACAACTCCCGCTGACTGGGAATCAGGCCCGAAAGGATCTGATAGAGTCGGAACCGCCGGAAAGGGAAACGCGAGAGCGAGAACCTGGAAAGCACCGAGGAAATCGGATCGG
>NZ_JBFAIG010000016.1:0-196929 GCF_040654575.1 Streptomyces sp. NPDC050674 | reverse complement strand
CTGGCGTTGACTTTTGGCACGCTGTTGAGTTCTCAAGGAACGGTCGCTTCCTTTGTACTCACCCTCTCGGGCTTTCCTCCGGGCTTCCCTTCGGTGTTCCAAACTCTATCAGTGTTTTTCCGGCCTCCTGACCACCGTCCTGCAAGCATGCAGAAAGCGACCCGGAGATAGGATCTGACAAGTTGGTTGCTGCCCGGCCAGGACGCGAAGGTGCGTCGCTCAGCCCCAAGCAGGAGTACGACTGTACACGCGGCCGTGGAGCGGGGGCAAATCCGTGTGGGGTATGGTCTAGACCACTTCGGAGTGCTCGCGCGGAACCGGCACTTCAGGTGACATACGCTGCTGAACAGTGTGCCGTCGGTACGTACAGAGACGGCCCTATCGATCTCCACCCCTGGGAGGCCTCCCATGACCACCGTGACGTCCCCGCTCGCAGGACGCGCCATCGGACTGGCAGCCGTGCCGGATCCCGTCTTCTCCGGGGCCATGGTCGGCCCGGGCACAGCGATCGACCCCGTACGTGAGCCTTCCGAGGCCGTCTCTCCCGTGGACGGCGTCATCGTCTCCCTGCACCCGCACGCCTTCGTCGTCGTCGACGAGAACGGCCACGGCGTGCTCACCCACCTCGGCATCGACACCGTGCAGCTCAACGGCGAGGGTTTCGAGCTGCTCGTGAACAAGGGGGACACCGTCACGCGCGGTCAGGGCGTCGTGCGCTGGAACCCGGCTGCCGTCGAGGCCGCCGGCAAGTCCGCGGTGTGCCCGGTCGTGGCCCTGGAGGCCACCGCCGAAGCTCTCTCCGATCTTCGCGTCGACGGCGAAGTGAAGGCCGGCGACAGCCTCTTCCTCTGGAAGTGACGTCAGTGCCGTCGTAGGGCGGCGAGTAGGACAACCAACGCGGCGGCGGGGCTCGCCGCTCTATCGGGACGGGTGAGATGGAGACAACGCTGCGAGGCGTCGGCGTCAGCCACGGTGTGGCGATCGGCGAGGTTCGGCACATGGGAACGGCGGTGCTGGAACCGCCTGCGAAGCAGATCCCGGCGGAGGAGGCGGAGCGTGAGCAGGGGCGCGCCCGCAAGGCCGTGGAGGCCGTGGCCGCCGACCTGATGGCGCGCGGCAACCTTGCCGGAGGCGAGGCCCAGGCGGTGCTCGAGGCGCAGGCCATGATGGCCCAGGACCCCGAGCTGATGGCCGACGTGGAGCGGCGGATCGCCGTGGGCAGCACGGCGGAGCGCGGGGTGTACGACGCGTTCGCCTCCTACCGCGAACTGCTGGCGGGTGCCGGTGAGTACCTGGCCGGTCGCGTGGCGGACCTCGACGACGTGCGGAACCGTATCGTCGCCCGTCTGCTGGGGGTGCCGATGCCCGGCGTCCCCGACAGCGACGAGCCCTACGTCCTCGTCGCCCGTGATCTCGCCCCGGCCGACACCGCGCTGCTGGACCCGACGCTGGTGCTCGGCTTCGTCACCGAGGAGGGCGGGCCGACCAGCCACAGTGCGATTCTGGCGCGTGCGCTCGGTGTGCCGGCCGTGGTGGCGCTGCCGGGTGCCGGTGAGATCGCCGAGGGCACGATGATCGCCGTCGACGGCAGCACGGGGGAGATCTTCGTGAACCCGAGCGACGAGAAGAAGGCGCAGCTGGAGGCAGCCGCCGCCGAGCGGAAGGCCGCGTTGGCGGCTTCGACCGGGCCCGGCGCCACGGCGGACGGTCACAAGGTGCCGTTGCTCGCGAACATCGGTGGTCCCGCTGACGTGGCGGCCGCAGTCGAGGCCGGCGCCGAGGGTGTCGGGCTCTTCCGTACGGAGTTCCTCTTCCTGGACGACAGCAAGCAGGCGCCGTCCGAGGAGAAGCAGATCGCCGCGTACCGGCAGGTGCTCGAGGCGTTCCCCGAGGGGCGTGTCGTGGTGCGCGTGCTGGACGCGGGCGCGGACAAGCCGCTCGACTTCCTCACGCCGGCCGACGAGCCGAACCCGGCCCTCGGCGTGCGGGGACTGCGGACGCTGCTCGACCACCCGGACGTCCTGCGCACCCAGCTGACCGCGCTCGCGAAGTCCGCGGAGGGGCTGCCGGTCTACCTCGAGGTCATGGCCCCGATGGTCGCGGACCGTACGGATGCGCGGGCGTTCGCGGACGCCTGTCGTGAGGCCGGCCTGCGGGCGAAGTTCGGTGCGATGGTCGAGATCCCGTCGGCGGCGCTGCGGGCTCGCTCGATCCTCCAGGAGGTCGAGTTCCTGTCGTTGGGGACGAACGACCTCGCGCAGTACACGTTCGCCGCCGACCGTCAGGTGGGTGCGGTGTCCCGTCTGCAGGATCCGTGGCAGCCCGCCCTGCTCGACCTGGTGCAGCTGTCCGCCGAGGCGGCGAAGGCCGAGGGCAAGAGCTGTGGTGTCTGTGGTGAGGCCGCGTCCGACCCGCTGCTCGCGTGTGTCCTGACGGGTCTGGGTGTCACCTCCCTGTCGATGGGCGCCGCGTCGATTCCCTATGTCAGGGCGACGCTCGCGAAGTACACGCTGGCGCAGTGCGAACGGGCCGCCGCGGCGGCGCGGGCGACGGACAGTGCCGAGGATGCGCGCAGTGCGGCGCAGGCGGTGCTGTCGGGCGAGTAGGCCTGGCGTGACGGCCTGCGACCGCTCGGCGAGGGGCGCTCCACCTGGTGAGGTGGGGCGCCCCTCGCGCGTTCAGTGCTGGTGTCCCCGGGTGGGTTTCTGCTCCCCGAGGTCGGGCGGCGCGCAGTAGTCGACGTTGGATTCGGGGGAGATGAGGTCTCCGGATTCCACGTCGGTGCAGTAGGCGTCGAAGACCTCTCCCGCAGTGAGGGGTTCGAGTCCGCGTGCGCGCATGCGCCAGCCGTAGACGCGGTCGGGTGTGCCGGGGGCGCTGGCGCGGACGACGAGTCCGCCGGGGCTGTCGGTGGCGAGGCCGAGCGCCAAGACGGTGGTGAATTCCAGGGCTTCGGTCTCGTCGAGTTTCAGTTCGTCGCCGTCGTCGGTGGTGTGGAGGGCGGCGAGGAGCGGTTCGGGCGGTCCGGTGACGCTGCAGACGAGGTGGCGGTGGCCGGGCGGGGCTGTGTCGAGGATGCGGACGAGGAGGTCCGAGGCTCGGGTGAAGGCTGCCCGTCCGATGTCTTCGCCGCAGGTGGCGCAGGCGCCCAGACGGGCGAGGAGGGTGGTCGCGTACTCCCAGGTGGCGTGGCGGACGGCCTCGTCGACGAGGGTCGGGAGGAGGTCGGCCAGCGGCCGGCCGTCGTAGGGCAGCGTCGGGCCGGTGAGCGCGATGTGCGCGGTGAAGCGTGTGCGGCTCGACGGACTGTCGGGGTCGAGGTCATGCCGTGTGCAGAACTCGGCGTACTCCTCGGGGTCGAAGAGGGCCACGGTGGTGTGGCTGCCCTGGAGGGCTCGGGTCTTGAGGAGGCCCTCGACCTGTTTCAGGTAGGTCGCGTGGTCGTCGAAGGCGAAGCTGCGGTAGCGCCGCATGGCCCGGAAGTCGTGCTCGTCGGTCAGCAGGCCGATGGTGCCGGCGATTTCGCGGCGCAGGACGCGTCGCATGGTCCGGTGGTCGGTGTGCGCCATTGGTTCCCCCTGTGCACGGTCGATCAATGCTCACTCACAGTAACCGGCGGCACTGACAATGCAGGGGGGAGACAGTGGATTCAGGAGAAGCCGCAGGTCACGACCATGTCCCTCGTGACCTGCGTCCCCGTCAGGGCGGTGACGTGCAGTAGTGTCAGGCGCGTTTGCGGGCCAGGTCCTCGTAGAAGTTCAGCAGGTCGAGGTTGTCGATGGAGCCCGGGTTGACCGCCTTCTCCAGCGGGGTGCCCTGGAGGAGCCGTTTGACCGGGACCTCGATGCGCTTGCCGGTGAGGGTGTGCGGGACTCCGGGGACTTCGATGATCTCGTCGGGGACGTGTCGTGGTGACAGGTGCTCGCGGATGGTCTGCTTGATGCGGTCGCGCAGGGCCTCGTCGAGGACGGCTCCGGGGGCCAGGTGGACGAAGAGGGGCATCCAGTAGCCGCCGTCGGGCTGCTCGATGCCGATGACCAGGGACTCCTTGATCTCGGGGAGGCGTTCCACGGCTTCGTAGATGTCGGCGGAGCCCATGCGGACGCCTTGCCGGTTGAGCGTGGAGTCGGAGCGGCCGTGGATGACGACGGATCCCCGGGCGGTGAGGGTGATCCAGTCGCCGTGCCGCCAGACGCCGGGGTAGGTGTCGAAGTAGCTGTCGTGGTAGCGGCTGCCGTCGGGGTCGTTCCAGAAGTGGATGGGCATGGACGGCATGGGGTTGGTGACGACCAGTTCGCCGACCTCGTCGACGAGGGGGTTGCCGCCCGGGTCCCAGGACTGGAGGTCGGTGCCGAGGCAGGGGGCCTGGAGTTCGCCGACGTGGACGGGGAGGGTGGGCACGGCGCCGGCGAAGCAGGAACAGACGTCGGTGCCGCCGCTGACGGAGGCGATCCACAGGTCGTCGCGGACCTCGTCGTGGAGCCAGCGGAAGCCGTCGGGCGGCAGGGGTGAGCCGGTGGTGGCGACGCACTGGACGGCAGAGAGGTCGAAGTCGCGGGACGGGTGGACACCGGCTTTGCGACAGGCCATGACGTAGGCGGCCGAGGTGCCGTAGAGGGTGGCCTTCGTGCGTTCGGCGATGCGCCACTGGGCGCCGGTGTCGGGGTAGCCGGGGCTGCCGTCGTAGAGGACGATCGTGGTGCCGGTGAGCAGGCCGGAGACGAGGAAGTTCCACATCATCCAGCCGGTCGAGGTGTACCAGAAGAAGCGGTCCTCGGGGCCGAGGTCGCAGTGCAGGCCCAGCTGTTTGAGGTGCTCGACCAGGATGCCGCCCTGGGACTGGACGATGGCCTTGGGCAGGCCGGTGGTGCCGGAGGAGTAGAGCACCCACAGGGGGTGGTCGAAGGGCACCTGCTCGAAGACGGGGTCCGTGTCGGTGGAGGTGAGGGCCGACCAGTCCAGGGCGCCCTCGGGTGCCTCGGTGCCGAGGAGCGGGATGTGGATCACGGCCCGCAGGGTGGGCAGTTCGCGACGGAGTTCGGCGACGACGTCGCGTCGGTCGTGTTCCTTGCCGCCGTAGCGGTAGCCGTCGACGGTGAAGAGCACGACGGGTTCGACCTGCTGGAAGCGGTCGAGGACGCTGCGGGCGCCGAAGTCGGGCGCGCAAGAGGTCCAGACGCCGCCCACCGCGGCTGTGGCGAGGAGGGCGACCACGGCCTGCGGGACGTTGGGGAGGTAGCCGCTGACGCGGTCGCCGGGGCGTACGCCGAGCGCGCGCAGTTCGGCGGCCAGGGAGCCCACCTGGCGGCGCAGTTCGGCCCAGGTGACGGGGCGTGGTTCGTGCGTCTCGTCGACGTGCAGGAGGGCCGGTTCGTCCGCGCGGGTGCCGGCGGCGCGCAGGGCGTGCTCGGCGTAGTTGAGGGTCGCTCCGGGGAACCACTGGGCGCCCGGCATCGAGCGATCGCCCAGCACGCGCGCGTAGGGGCTCGAGAAGCGGACCTCGAACCACTCCGTGACGGCTTTCCAGAAGGTGTCCAGAGCGTCGACGGACCAGCGCTGCAGGGCCGGGTAGCCGCCCTCGGCGGGGGCGCCGTGGTGCTCGGCGGCCCAGGCCTGGAACCTGGTGATCCGTGCGCGGGCGATGCGCTCGGGGTCTGGCTGCCAGAGCGGCTGGGGACTCTCGGTCGACATGTCGGCTCCCGGACTGTGCGCGTCGTGTGCGTCCTCCGCGCACGGGCTGGGGTGTGCGCGTGAGCGGCTGGCACGGACAATGCCATGTGATCGACTTCGGCACCAGGGTGCGCCCCACATAGTCCGTGTCGTGAAGATGTGGTCCTGGCACGGGTGAACGGCAGTTGAACGACACCCCTGCGCGGGACGGTCAATGACAGGGTGAGCAGCATGAACGGTCGTGACCTGGTGCGTTCGGTGAAAGCGGTGGGTTCGGTGGGGGCGGCGCAGGGTGTGCGTACCGTACGAGCAGCGTGGCGCAGGCGCCGGGCCGACGCCACCGGGCTGCCGGTGCGGGGGGCGGAACGGGCGCGGGTGCCCGGGCCCGTGCGGGACGCGGAGCCGGGGCCGGGGGGCGGTGTCGTCCGGTTCAGCCGGTCGGAGCTGCGGGTTCTCGTCGCCGTGAACGGGGCGGTGTTCTGGGGCTGGGACGGAGCCGGGCCCGAGCCGTCGTACGCGCTGGCCGGCCGCTGCCCCGAGCCGGATCCCCGGGCGGTGCTGGAGCCGGACAAGGACGGCGGCTGGCGCGTGGTGGCCGAGCGGGTGACAGTCGTGATCTCGCGGCACGGCGCGGTCGAGGTGCTGACTCCCGGTGGGGTGACCCTGCGGCGTGATCTGCCGCCGCGCTGGTGGGAGCCGGTCGGCGGCGGCCCGGCGCGGTGGATGCAGCGCTCGGAGGTGAGCGCCGACGCGCGGTTCTTCGGGCTCGGCGGGCGGGCTTCGGGGCCTCGGTTGAGGGACGGGACGTACCGGTTGTGGAACACCGATCCGGGGCGTGCCTTCACACCCGGGGACGATCCGCTGTACATCACGATGCCGGTGCAGGTGGTGGTGTCCGACGGCGGTACGCATCTGGTGTTCCACGACAGCTCGTGGGACGGCACGGTGACACTGCGGGAGGGTGAGGAGGGCGCGGGTTCCGGGCACGACCGTGCGGGGACGAGCGAGCTGCGGATGGACGGCGGTCCGCTGCGCTGCTGGGTGATGGTGGGGACTCCCGCGCGCGTGCTGCTCGCCTGGGCGTCGCTTACCGGGGCACCGGCGCTGCCGCCCGCGTGGGCTCTGGGGCACCATCACGCGCGGTGGGGATCGGGCGGTGAGGAGGAGGTGCGGCGGATCGTCGCGGGCTATGTGGAGCATGGTCTGCCACTGGACGCCGTGCACCTGGACATCGATCACCTGGACGCGCATCAGGTGTTCACCGTCGACCAGGACCGCTTTCCGAAGCTGCCCGTGCTGGCCGAGGAACTGCGGCGGGACGGCGTCCGGCTGGTGTCGGTCGTCGATCCGGCGGTGCGGGCGCTCGCCGGGAACGCCGTGTACGACGGCGGTGTGGCCGAGGAGGCGTTCGTGCGGGGCGCCTGCGGGGAGGTCGTGGAGGGGGTCGCGTGGCCCGGGGAGGTGGTGTTCCCCGATTTCACGCACGCGCGCGTGCGTGAGTGGTGGGGCGGCCTCTACGAGGAGCGGCTCGCCCAGGGCTTCTCGGGGTTCTGGCACGACATGAACGAGCCCACGTCGTTCGCCGCCTTCGGGGAGTCGACGCTGCCCCGTTCGGCCCGGCACTCCCTGGAGGGGCGGGGCGGTGACCATCGTGAGGCGCACAATGTGTACGCCTTGTGCATGGCCAGGGCTGGCTTCGAGGGTCTGCACAGGCTCGCGCCCGAGGAGCGGCCGTTTGTGTTCTCCCGCTCCGGGTGGGCCGGCATGCAGCGCTACGGAGGCACCTGGTCGGGGGACGTGGCCACCGGCTGGCCGGGGCTGCGGGCGTCTTTGGCCCTGGTGATGGGCCTGGGGCTGTGTGGCGTCCCGTACTCGGGCCCGGACATCGGGGGCTTCGACGGGGATCCCTCCCCCGAGCTGTATCTGCGGTGGTTCCAGCTGGGCGCGTATCTGCCGCTGTTCCGTACGCACGCGAGTCTGCGGGCGGGGCGCAGGGAGCCGTGGGAGTTCGGTGACGAGGTGCTGGGGCACGCGCGCGTGGCGCTCGTCGAACGCCGGCGGCTGCTGCCGTACTTCGTGACGCTGGCGCATCTGGCGCGGCGAACCGGTGCGCCCTATGTGCGGCCTCTGTGGTGGGCGGCGCCGGAGGAGCGGGCACTGCGTGACTGCGAGGACGCCTTCCTGCTCGGTGACAGTCTGCTGGTGGCGCCGGTGCTGGACCCCGGCGCCGACCGGCGTGCGGTGCGGCTGCCGCGGGGGCGCTGGTACGACACCGCCACGGGGCGGGCGTACGAGGGGCCCGGTCGGGTCCTCGTCGACGCGCCCTTGTCGCGGATCCCGGTGTTCGCGCGCGCGGGTGCCGTGCTTCCGGTACGTGGGGAGGACGGCGGGCTGGAGCTGGAGGTGTGGGCGCCCGCCCGGGGACGGACCGGAGGCGGTCTGGTCGTGCCGGACGGGGGCGAGGGGTGGGACGAGCCGGAGATCGAGCGCTACACCGCTCGGTGGGTGGGTTCGCGGGTGATAGTCGAGCGGGAGGGTGAGGACGGCGACAGTGCGCCGCCCTACCGGGTGCGCGTCCGCGGGGTGGGTGAGGACTGAGGGACTGAGGGCGGAGGCGGCGGGCCTAGATGTACCGGCCCTCGAACCAGGCCCGTACCGCGAGGGTGTGCAGGGGGAAGGCGAGCTCTTCCGGCCTGCGCAGGAGGTGCCAGCCGTCCGTCTCGTCGGTGGCGGTGGAGTGCGGCAGGCCTTCGGCCGGGCGTTCCGGGAGGAGGCCGAAGAGCAGCAGATGCCCGTCGGGCGAGCTCATCGCGTCGACGAGCCGTACGTCCCGGCCGGCCGCGTCGATGCCGGTTTCCTCTCTGAGCTCGCGTATGACGGCCTGCCGCCAGTCCTCCCGGTCGTCGATGTAGCCGCCGGGCAGGGCGATGCCCCCGCGCGCGGGAGCGATGGTTCGGGTGATGACGACCAGGGCGGTGCCCTTGGTGTCGTACACGGGCTGGAGGGCCACCGCGACCGGGAGCGGATTGCGGTAGGCCACGGCGCCGCACGCGGGGCAGGTGCGGGGCCAGCCGGTGAGGCCCTCTCCGTAGGGCGCGCCGCAGCTCGAACAGTGTGAGTTCGGTGCGGAGTTGGGAGCGGAGTGCTGAGTTTCGGACACGCGGCGGACTGTAGCCGATCACGGAGAGGGCGCCTCGGGCAGGCGGCTCAGTGAGCGCCTGCCAGCGACTTCCTGGACACGGGGAAGTCGAAGTACGTGTCCGGATAGAGCTCGGGCTTGAAGGTGTAGTGCCACCATTCCTCGGCCAGGTTCACGAAGCCGAGGCCTTGCAGGGTGCTCTTGAGCAGCAGCCGGTTGGCGCGCTGCCGGCCCTGGATGCGCGGGTCGAGGGTGTGCGAGAGGGTGTCGAAGCAGTCGAAGCCGGTCCCCATGTCGATCGAGTTGTCGGGGAACCGCTCGCTCCGGGGCGCGAAGCACGGCACCAGGGGCTCCCCGGGGCGGTAGGGCCGGGTCGGTTTCGCCGGGAGTCGGACGAGGGTGACGTCCAGGGTCGACCCGCGACTGTGGCCGGATTTCGCCGCGATGTACCCGTCGGCGAAGAGGCGGGTCTTGTCGACGTTCGGGTAGAACTCCCCCTTCATGGCCTCGTCTTCGAGGTCCTCGGCCCAGCGGACGAAGTGGTCCACGGCTCGCTGCGGCCGGTAGCAGTCGTACACCTTGAGCGAGTAGCCCTTGCGCAGGAGCCGGCGCTGGGCCTGGTGGAGGGCTTCGGCGGCGGGGCGGGTGAGGATGCACAGGGGCTGCTCGTAGCCGTCGATGCGCTCGCCCACGAAGTTGTGCGGGGTGATGTAGCGCATCTCCTGGAGGATCGTCGGGTCCACGCTTCTGAGTGCCACGAAGTCTTTCGGCGCCTTGGAGTCGGTGCCGGGCCGCGCGGTCGCGGGGGCGGTCGCCGTCAGCAGGACGGTGACGGCGGTGAGCAGCACGCGTGCCACCGTGGTGAGTCGTGTCATGCACCTGCGTCTATCAGCAACGGGAGCGCCGGGAAAGGGACCGCGTGCTCCGTGGCGCGTGCGCGCCGGTCCCGGGCACGCGGCCTGCCGATTTCCGACGACGCGTGGCAGACTCCTGACGTGCCGTCAGATTTACCGGACGCGGTCTGCGGGAGGGCGCTGTGACGCGTGTACGGACACCTGTGGTGGCGGGGTGGTTCGCCGGGGACGAGGACGACTTCCGGCTGATCGGCACGCGCTGTGCGGCGTGCGCCTCGGTCTTCTTCCCTCGCGAGGACCATCACTGCCGCAACCCGGACTGCGCGGGTGGCGCGTTGCAGGAGATCCCTCTCTCGCGACGCGGGCGCGTCTGGTCGTTCACGGACAGCCGCTACCGGCCGCCGTCACCCTACGTGACCGATCCGGAACTTCCGTGGGAGCCGTGCACGTTGATCGCTGTGGAGCTGGAGGCCGAGCGGATGGTGGTCCTGGGACAGGCGGCTCCCGGGATCACCGTCGCCGGTCTGGCGGTGGGCATGGAGGTGGAGGTCGTGCCCGGCGTGCTCCATATGGACGCGGAGACGACCTGGACGACCTGGCACTGGCGGCCGACGGGGGTGGGGGCATGACGGAGGACGTGGCGGTTCTCGGCGCGGGCATGCACCCGTGGGGCAAGTGGGGGCGCGGCTTCGTGGAGTACGGCGTCACAGCGGCCCGCGCGGCGCTCGCCGACGCGGGGCTGGAGTGGCGGGCCGTCGACGCGGTGGTCGGGGCGGACACGGTGCGTGGCGGTTATCCCGGATATGTGGCCGGGGCGACGTTCGCGAAAGCACTGGGCTGGCAGGGGGCGCGGGTCACCAGCGTGTACGCGGCGTGCGCGTCCGGGGCGCAGGCGATCGACACCGCGCGGGCCCGGATTCTCGCCGGGCTCGCCGATGTGGTGCTCGTCGTGGGGGCCGATGCCGCCCCCAAGGGATTCTTCCGTCCTGCGGGCGGGGACCGGCCCGACGACCCAGACTGGCTGCGGTTCCGGATCCTCGGGGCGACCAACCCCGTGTACTTCGGGCTGTACGCCCGCAGACGCATGACTCAGCACGGCGATACACCGGACGACTTCGCTCAGGTGAAGGTGAAGAACTCGGCGATGGGAGCGCTGAATCCCCTCGCGCGCTACCGCGACCGCGTCACCGCGGAGGAGGTCGCCACCTCCGCCGTCGTCGCCGACCCGCTGCGGCTACTGGACATCTGTGCGACCTCGGACGGCGGGGCGGCGTTGGTGCTCTCGAGCCTTGAGTTCGCGCGTCGGCACGGGCAGGCGCGGCCGGTGCGGATCCGGGCCGTGTCCACCGTGACACCGCGTTACCCGAACACCGTGCTGGATCTGCCGGACATCGCCACCGACTCCGCGGCGGCGGTGGATCCACCCGACCGGACCTTTCGGAGTTCGATAGCCGGCGCCGCCTACGAGGAGGCGGGTGTCGGACCGGAGGACCTGTCGCTCGCCGAGGTCTACGACCTGTCCACCGCCCTGGAGTTGCAGTGGTACGAGGACCTGGGGCTGTGTGGTGCGGGCGGGGGCGTCAAGCTGCTGCGGGACGGGGCGACGGCCCTGGGCGGGCGCATACCGGTGAACGTCAGCGGCGGACTGGCCTCCTTCGGAGAAGCCGTTCCGGCGCAGGCGATCGCCCAGGTGTGTGAGCTGGCGTGGCAGTTGAGGGGTGAGGCGGGTGACCGGCAGGTCGCGGGGGCGCGCGTGGGCATCACCGCGAACCAAGGGCTGTTCGGGCACGGGTCGGCGGTGATCGCGGTGCGGTGAGCGGTGACAGCCCGGTGCGGATTCGGGCTTCCGTTGTTCGCTACGTGTTCCCCGGGCCATCGAGGACCCGGGCGGCTGCGCTCACTGCACGAGGCCGTGCCCGGACGTTTCCTTGCCGGCGCGCCGGGCGGTGACGCGGTCGCCGTGTGACGAGCCGGGGCTGCTCGACGCCGTGGACGGTGTGGAGCAGAGACGAGCGCGGGTGGTGGTTCGGTCCGGTTCTCGGGACGGGCCCTTGATCTTGCTCGGGGAGATGGCGGTCGGTGGTGGCGGGGCGGCGACGCCGGGCGCGGTGCGGCTGCCGGGCGGGTGGCTCGGGGCACGAGGGTCGTGCGGCTTTCAGGGCCGTGCCAAAGCGTGACCCGCCGTTCGAGCCGGGCGGCGGAACACACCTCGCGTCCGGCTTCCCGGGGCGTGGGAAACCCTGAGCCTGCCAGGACCTGCCCGGGCCGCCAGGACGCCACCAAGCCCTCCGTCCGACTCGCTCAGGCGGAGCCCGGGGGCGTGGGGATCCTGGGTTGTGCCAGGGCCGTGCCACTGTCTGGGCGGGGTCGCACCGCCGGGCGGAGCAGGCGCGACGGCGTCGTCGGAGCTCCTGCGGTTGAGAAGCCGCCAGGTCAGGTGGATCCTGGACGGTAGCAAGCGAGGAGTCGGGTGTGGCCGGGATGTCGCCCTCGGGCGGAGCCCGGTGGAGGCCGGACGCCATCACAAGTGCCTCGCGCGGCTCTCTCGAGGCCCGCGCGGGTCCGGACCAGATCTGAACAACGACGCGACCGGGCACCGCCGTGGCCGAGCAACCGGCCCCCCTGGCCCGGCAAGAGCCCGGCGGCCGTCGGACGGCCGTCATCCGTTGCGGTCGGCTGCCTTGACGCCCCTTTGGCGCCGGTGAACACTTCCGGTGTCAGTCGACATCGCCGTACATACGCGGCGTAATCCGGCACTGCGGCGCGCTGATGCGCCTGCGCCAAGGCCCGGTCCCCCACGGGCGGTTCGGCTGCCACGGCACGCTCGTCACGGAAGCCGGGCGGGGCGCGGGACCTCCCGCCTCCGGCTGACGTAGCCACGGGAAACGCACCTTGCAGGTGAGGACCGGGGCGGATCGTCCCGGGCCAGGGCTGAGGAGCCGCCATGAGCAACGGAGACATTTTCGTCGGCGAGATGATCGGCACGGCGATTTTGATCCTGTTCGGTGCCGGGGTGTGTGCCGCCGTCACCCTCAGGTTCTCGAAGGCGCGGGCCGCGGGGTGGGTGGTGATCGCGTTCGGCTGGGGTTTCGGCGTGCTGGCAGGCGCGTACACCGCCGCTCCCCTCTCCGGAGGGCACCTCAACCCGGCCGTCACCCTCGGCCTCGCCGTCGACACCGGCGTGTGGGACAAGGTCTGGATCTATGTGCTGGGGCAGCTCACCGGCGCCATGATCGGGGCCGTCCTGTGCTACCTCGTCTACCTGGCCCAGTTCCGGGCCAATGTGCGGCAGACGGGCACCACGGAGGGCACCGTGGACGAACCGGTTCCGACGCTGGGCATCTTCTCCACGATCCCCGAGATCCGGAACCCGGTGGCCAACCTGATCACCGAGATCCTGGCCACCATCGCCCTGGTGCTGCCGCTCCTGGCCCTGGTGGGCAACAACCGGCACGTCGAGGGCATCGGCATCGGACTGATCCCCGGCCAGGAGGGCATCTACGGGTCCGGCATCGCGATCCTGCTGGTCGCCCTGCTCGTCGTCGGCATCGGCCTGTCCCTCGGTGGCCCCACCGGCTATGCCATCAACCCGGCCCGTGACCTCGGGCCGCGCATCATCCACTCCATCCTGCCGATCCAGAACAAGGGCACGTCCGACTGGGGCTACTCGTGGATCCCCGTCGTCGGTCCGCTGATCGGCGGCCTGCTGGGTGGCGTCATCTACAACGCAGCCTTCTGAACCAGCCGAAGGGGTAGCCATGACGGACAACTCCGCGAAGTACGTCGCAGCCATCGACCAGGGCACCACGTCGAGCCGCTGCATCGTCTTCAGCCAGGACGGCGCGATCGTCGCCGTGGACCAGCGCGAGCACCGCCAGATCTTCCCGAAACCCGGCTGGGTGGAGCACGACGCCACGGAGATCTGGTCCAAGGTGCAGGCCGTGGTGGCGGGAGCACTGGCCAAGGCCGGTCTGCGGGCCGAGCAGCTGAGCGCGATGGGAATCACCAACCAGCGCGAGACGACCCTCCTGTGGGACCGCGCCACGGGCAAGCCGGTACACAACGCGATCGTCTGGCAGGACACGCGGACGGCGGCGCTCTGCAACCAGCTGGGCGGCTCGGACGGGCAGGACCGCTTCCGCGAGCAGACGGGTCTGCCGCTGGCGACCTACTTCTCGGGGCCCAAGGCGGCCTGGCTGCTCGACAACGTGCCCGACCTGCGGGCGCGTGCCGAGCGCGGCGAGATCGCCTTCGGCACGATGGACTCCTGGCTGATCTGGAACCTCACCGGCGGGACGGACGGCGGGCAGCACGTCACCGACGTGACCAACGCCGGGCGCACCATGCTGATGAACCTGGAGACCCTGGAGTGGGACCCCTCGATCCTGTCGGCGATGAACGTCCCCGAGGCCATGCTGCCCGAGATCCGGTCCTCCTCCGAGGTCTACGGCACCGCCGTCGGCCAGCTCGCCGGGGTCCCCGTGGCCTCCGCGCTGGGCGACCAGCAGGCCGCGGTGTTCGGCCAGGCCTGCTACGACGTGGGCACCGCGAAGAACACGTACGGCACGGGCAGCTTCCTGCTGCTGAACACCGGCAGCCGTCCGGTGCCGTCGAAGAGCGGTCTGCTGACGACCATGGGATACAAGATCGGCACCGAGGCGCCGGTCTACTGCCTCGAGGGCGCGATCGCCATCACGGGCGCGCTGGTCCAGTGGTTCCGCGACCAGCTCGGCATCATCCGTACCGCCGACGAGATCGAGCCCCTGGCGGCCAGTGTGGAGGACAACGGCGGCTCGTACATCGTGCCGGCGTTCTCGGGCCTGTTCGCGCCGTACTGGCGCTCCGACGCCCGGGGCGTAATCACCGGCCTGACCCGTTACGTCACGAAGGCGCACCTGGCGCGCGCGGTGCTGGAGGCGACGAGCTGGCAGACGCGCGAGGTCGTGGACGCCATGTACCAGGACTCCGGAGTGCACATCACCACCCTGAAGGTCGACGGCGGCATGACGAAGAACAACCTGCTGATGCAGCACCAGTCCGATGTGCTCGACGTGCCGGTGGTACGGCCGAAGGTCTCCGAGACGACATGTCTGGGGGCCGCGTACGCGGCCGGTCTGGCCACCGGGGTGTGGAACGACCTCGACGAACTCAAGGCGCACTGGCAGAAGGACGTCGAGTGGACGCCGAACATGGAGGCGTCCGTGCGGGACCGCGAGTACCACAACTGGCGCAAGGCCGTGGAGAAGAGCTTCGGCTGGGAGGAGGGCGACAGCTGACCACGCGCGCGTGCAGCGCCGGGTCCGACGACGGCCCGTACCCCGTGCAGCGGGGTGCGGGCCGCTCGGGCGGGGGCGGTGTCAGCCGGACACGGCCTCACGGCGGTCGGCCGCGTACGCCATGGCGTGCTGGACGACACCGATGAGCGCTTCCTTGACCGATTCCCGGTCACGGGCGTCGGTCATCATCAGCGGCACGCCTTCGTCGAGGTCGAGGGCCTGGCGGACGTCCTCGATCGGGTAGCGGGGGGCACCCTCGAAGCAGTTGACGCCGACGAGGAACGGTATGGAACGCCGTTCGAAGTAGTCGACGGCGGCGAAGCTGTCCTCCAGGCGGCGGGTGTCGGCGAGCACGACGGCCCCCAGCGCGCCCTCCGAGAGCTCGTCCCACATGAACCAGAACCGCTCCTGGCCCGGAGTGCCGAAGAGGTACAGCACCAGGTCCTCGCGGAGGGTGATGCGGCCGAAGTCCATGGCCACGGTGGTGGTGTGCTTGCCCTCCACGCCGCTGATGTCGTCGACCGGGCGCCCGGCCTCGGTGAGCAGCTCCTCGGTGCGCAGCGGTCTGATCTCGCTGACCGCGCCGACGAGCGTGGTCTTGCCCACGCCGAAGCCGCCGGCCACCAGGATCTTGAGCGTGACGGGCTCGACCGGAGGCTTGCCGCGCTCAGAACGCCCGAAGATCATCGATCTCTTCTCCTGCTTGATGGGGGTCGGGCGACGGCGGGCCGTAGCCCGTGCCGCCTGGGTTTTCGATGAGGAGTCGGTCGCCGGTGACGACGTCCGCGCTGTGGCTGCCGCCGGTTCCGGTCATGGTGCCATCAGCCGGGGCGGCGAGGTGTGCGTGCGGGTCGAGGGCGGCGCAGGAGAAGTCCGGGCGCTCCTCGGCACGGAGGCGTTCGACCGCGGCGCCGGCATGGTGTGCGGGGCCGGACGGGAGTGGCTCGCGCGTGAGCGGCCGGGCGTCCGGGTGCGGGGCGACGACGTCGGTGAAGGTGTCGCCCCGAGTGTCCCGGAACTGCCGGCCGGTCATGTCAGTACCCCGTTCCCACGCTGCTCACAGCGCCCGGAGGCCGTTGATCACGTCGCGCAGAATGCTCTCGTCCGGCAGCTCGGCAGGCGGTACGGGCCGGTTCACATGGACGAACTCCGCGTCCACGAGATCTCCGACGAGGACCCGTACCACCCCGATGGGCAGGTCGAGTTCCGCTGCGAGTTCGGCGACCGACTGCGGGTCGTCGCGGCACAGTCCGACGATGTCCACGTGCTCCGGGGAGAGCATGTGGTCCGCTTCCGGGTCGTCCGCGTGCGGCTCCGCGACCACGACCGCGATCAGGTCCAGGCGGTGCTGGCCCTGGCTGCTGGTGCGGCCGCGGGTCATGGCGTACGGACGGACGACCGGTCCGGCCTCGTCGTCGAACCAGTGGCTTCTTCCCTGACCGTCAGCGCTCATGTCATCCCACTACCCGCCTGCGGGCAGATCGGTGCGTGGGGCGGCGGCCAGATGCGCGCCCACCCGCTTCACGAGGAGCGTCATCTCGTAGGCCACCTGGCCGACGTCCGAGTCGGCGTCCGAGAGGACGGCCAGGCAGCTGCCGTCGCCGGCCGCCGTGACGAACAGGAAGGCGTCGTCGAGTTCGACGACCGTCTGGCGGACGTTGCCGGCCTCGAAGTGGCGTCCCACGCCCTTGGCGAGGCTGTGGAACCCGGAGGCGACGGCGGCGAGATGCTCGCTGTCCTCCCTGGTCAGTTCCTTGGAGACACCCGTCGGCAGTCCGTCGCCGGAGAGCACGAGGGCCTTGCGGATGCTCGCGACGCGGTCGACCAGGTCGTCGAGGAGCCAGTTCAGCTCGCCCGTGTTGGTCGTGTGGCCGGTCGGCTTCGGTGCGGTCATCGACCGTCCCCCTCTGTCGTTCCTTGTGGTGCTGTGCCGCTGGGGGTTGCTTCGCCCGCGGCGTTCTCCTCACGGCCGCGCTGCCAGCCGCGCTGGAGCGAGGCCATGCGGCTTCTGACTTCGTCGGCGTCGCGTTCGACGGTCTCGGTTCTGTCGTCGGCACGCGGCTGCGCGCTCCGCTTGAGCTGCGGGGCCAGGTTGGCCTGCCGGACGCGCCGGGGCAGCGGCGTGGTGCCGGAGCCCGGCTGGGGTGCGGAGCCGGTGTCGCCGCTCGCCGCGCCCGAGCCGGTCTCGGGGAGGGAGGGGCCGCCGGTGGTCTGGGCCGTGGAGCCGGAGAGGCGGTCGGGCCCGTGCGGGCCGCTCGCCGCGATCTCCGCGCGGCGGGTCCGCCTGGGCAGAGCGGACGGCTCCGACCGGTCACCGAGGGGGCTGCCGGGCGGGACCGGGGATCCGGAGTGGTCCTCGGCGCGGTCGGCGGCGCCGACGCCACGGCGGGCGGAATCGGTTCCTCGACGGCGGGCGGGCAGGGGCGGCGGAGTGTCCGGCCGGTCCTCGCCGCGACGGCCGCCGGGCGAGGAGCCCTCGGTACGGCGGCGGGCCGGGAGGGCGGAGGCGGGCTCGGATCCGGACCGTCCTGAGCCCGGCTCGGATCCCGGCCGGCCGGAGACGGGCTCCTCGCCGCGGCGGCGCTGCGGGAGCGCGGAGGCGGGACCCGGCTCGGTCCGGCCGGTGGTCGTGGTCGGCTCCTCGTCCGTCCTCCCCCGCCGGGCACGCTGCCCGGTGACCGGACGGCCGTGGGAACTGACGAGCTTGGGGGTGTGGCGGCGGGACAGCGGGACCGGAGCGCTCAGCCCCTCCTCGCCGTCGGTCCGTTCCCCCGCGCCCCGGGCGTCCGCGGGCTCGCGGCGCGGATCGGCGCGGCGCACCGCCGTCTCGTCGGGGGCGTGGGTGGGCGAGTGGCGGGGGCGGAACAGGCCGCCGTGCTCGCCGTCCTCGTCCTCGACGGCGCCGGGGAAGCCGCCGAGGGTGTCCAGGCCGACGGGTGCCTCCAGTTCCACCGGACCGTCCAGCAGCGAGGCGGGCAGGCCGGGGCGCTGGGCGGACGTCTGGGACAGCGCGGCGCGGCGGTTGTCCTGCGGCTCGCTGTCCGGCGCGAGTCGGGGGCGGTCGAGCCGGAACCCGATGCCGTTCGTGTCGGGCACGTCGTCCGTGAGGAGCGCGTCGGGGATGAAGACCACGGCGGTGGTGCCGCCGTAGGGGGAGGGCTGGAGGGAGACCCGGACGTTCTGCCGCTGGGCGAGTCGGCTGACCACGAACAGGCCGAGCCGGTCGGTGTCGGAGAGCTCGAACTCCGGCGTCTCGGCGAGCCGGAGGTTGGCGTCGAGGAGCGCTTCGGCGGCCATGCCGAGGCCGCGGTCGTGGATCTCCAGCGTGAAGCCGTTGGCGACGCGCTCGCCCAGGACCTGGACGGCGGTGTGCGGCGGCGAGAAGACGGTGGCGTTCTCCAGGAGCTCGGCCACGAGGTGCGTGAGGTCGGCTACGGCCGGGCCGCTGATGGCGATCCGCGGGAGGCGGCGGACCTCGATGCGCTCGTAGTCCTCGACCTCGGCGACGGCGGCGCGTACGACGTCCATGAGCTGGACGGGCTTGCGCCACTGACGGGAGGGCGCGGCGCCGGAGAGGATGACGAGGCCCTCGGCGTGCCGGCGCATGCGGGTGGTCAGGTGGTCGAGGCGGAACAGGTCGGCGAGTTCCTCGGTGTCCTCGGTGCGGCGCTCCATGGCGTCGAGCAGAGTGAGCTGCTTGTGGAGCAGGACCTGGCTGCGGCGTGCGAGGTTGACGAAGACCTCGGAGACGCCGGCGCGCAACTCGGCCTGCTTGACGGCGGCTTCGACGGCGGCGCGCTGGAGGGTGTTGAGGGCCTGGCCGACCTCGCCCATCTCGTTCTTGTCGTATTCGAGGCGCGGGACCTCGGTCTCGACGTCGACCTGCTCCCCCGCCGAGAGGCGGCGCATCACGCTCGGGAGCCGCACTCCGGAGGCCTCGTGGGCCTCCAGACGCAGCTGCCGCAGATCGCGGATGAGGGTGCGGCCGACGCGTACGGACAGGAAGAGGGAGAGCAGGAGCGCGATCAGGCCGAGAGCGCCGGCGACGACCGCCTTGGCGATGACGCCGACGGCGACGGGGTGGACGCGGTCCTGATAGCGGTCGTTGGCCTGGTCGTTGAGGGTGCCGAGCTCGTCGAGCACGTTGCCGGCGGCGCTGTCCCAGCTCTTGGCGGAGACGCCCCGGGGCGTCCCGGTCCGGGAGGAGACGGCGGCCCGCTCGGCCACGCGCAGGGGGGCGGAGGAGGCGTTCCTCCAGAAGCTCTGGTAGCGGTCGCGCTCGGCCACGGGCAGCAGCGGCAGGTTGACGTCGTACATCAGGGTGCGCTGGGCCACGAGGTCGGAGACGGCGCGCTCCTCGGAGTGGGAGATCCGGCCGACGATCAGGGCGGAGCCGAGGAGGGCGTCCTCGCGCGAGAGCAGTTCACGGGCGCGGGCGAGATTGACCAGCGCGCGGTACTGCTTGTCCAGTTCGATGTTGTCGACGACGTGGAGGTTGGCGAGGAGGACGTAGCAGGGGTCGACGAGCCGGTTGTAGAGGTCGAGGGCCTGGGTGCGGTTGACGGTGCCGTCCTCGACGCTGCGGCGCAGCGACTCGATGCCGTCGAAGGCGTCCAGGACCGCGGTCAGCCGCTCGTCGGTCTCCGCGCCCATCGCGTCGCGCACGTCCGGGTTCCGGGCGTTCTCACGGATGCTGCCGACGGCCTCGTCGGTGGCGGTCCGGCTGCGGCGGAGCGCGGCGAGACCGTCGGAGGCGCGGGGGTCGGCGAGGTGGACGAGGGTCTGGCGGCGTTCCTCCTGGAGGACGCGGACGGTGTCCTCGATGGGGTAGCCGATCTTCTCCACCACGGACGACACGTTGAACAGGTCGGCCGCCTCGCGTCCTGTGAGCACGGTGGCGAAGGTCCAGATCGCGGTCAGGGACACCAGCGGCACGAGGAGCAGCGCCACGATCTTCCGGCGGATGGACTTCCCGCGAAAGCGCATGGCCTCCCCCAGCTCGGGCCCCCGGCTACCCGGGGTACACATGTGCGTCAACAAACGGCGCGAGCCTACTACCGACCCGCGGGGAACTCGAAGACCGGCCCGGAGCCTGAACTTCCGTGCGGGCCGCGAGGCGTCGGGAGTTGTCCGGGCATTAGGGGAGTTGTCTCCCCGAAACCGGTGGTGAGGGTGTGAGGCAATCCCTGTGACCGGCCAGGGTGGTTGGCTGAAATTTTTCGTTTTCCGGGAATCTTCGTGAGGAGTTGTTCGTCCTACCTCATGGGAAACGGGGGGGGAATCGGCCACAGGAGCCGCGTCCCGCACCCGGGCGGCGTAAAACAGCGCAAGCCGGGCAGCCACTGGGGAGCACGGGTCTTCGGATGCGAGCGAGCGGTCTGCTGGCGGTGGGGAGTGACACGGTGATGGGCACGGCGGAACAGCGCGGTGCGTCCAGGGCGGGCGGGGCGCGACTGACGGAGTATCGGCCTCCCGAGGTGACCGATCGGAGGGTTCCCGAGGGCGTGGCGGAGCCCGCGGAGCGGGAGACCGGGGTTCTGACCCACGAGGTGGGTCGCGGTGCTCGGGAACAGCAGCGTTACCGGCCCCTGTGGGTCGAGGAGCCCGCGCGGCGGCGCCGCCTGCCGGATCCGGTGCGGACGGCGGCGGTGCGGGCGGTCCTCCTCATAGCCGTGACGCTGATCCAGGCGATGGTGGCGTTCCTGTGCACGATGGCCGGGTCCTGGCTGGCGTTCCCGATGGTGATCAGCAGTGTGGTCAGCACGATCGCCGCCACCTGGGGAGCGCTCGACGTGTGGGTGACGCGCCAGGTGTGGCACCAGCGCAACGGCGTGGTGTCGGTGCCGAGCAGCACGGCCCGGGCGCTGCGGCGCGAGCGGCGCCGGGCCCGGCGGCAGGAGCGGGCCACCGAGCGGGCACAGGGGCGGATACGTCGGCGGGGTGGCGCCGGGCAGCTGTCTCATTCGTGAGGCGTGCGGCCTGAGACGTGTTCGGCATCTCTTGACGGCTCTCGATGCCTCATACCCGAAGCACCGTCGGTGGCACGAGCCACGGCTAGGTGTCCATGGCGGGTGAGCCGGCCGAGGGCGGCGCACGCGCGGAGCCAAGCGCCGGCGATGCCGCGCACGCGCGGAGTTCACCGGCGGCGCCGCGGCACACGCGCGGGGCTCACCGCGGCCGCCGTACCGCTGCGCGCAGCGACCCCGCGCTACGCGTTCACGCCGCCGTCCCCTCCTCCTCCGCCGGGTGGACGTTGATGAAGCCGTCGTCGACGGTGACGCGGTGGGTGCGGACGGGGCGGCGGGCCGGGAGGCAGGTCGGGTTGCCCGTGCGCAGGTCGAACGAGGCGGCGTGCAGCGGGCATTCGACGAGGCAGCCCTCCAGCCAGCCCTCGGAGAGGGAGGCGTCCTGGTGGGTGCAGGTGTCGTCGATGGCGTAGAGCTCGCCGTCGTCGGTGCGGAACACGGCGACGGGCGGGGTCGTCTCGACGCGGAAGGACTCACCCTTCGGAAGGTCTTCGAGGCGGCAGACGGGAATCACGGGCCCCCCTCTCGGTCCGGGACGCGTGGTCCGGACCGGTTCGGCCAGACTGTGGGCGGTTTCCGGGCGGTGCCGGACCGGGGCGGATCCGGGCACGGAAGGGTAGGAGTTCGTTCCCTGTCGAGATCCGGCCGCTTCGGTGACATGATGTTGCGTAAGGCGCATGGACAAGCGCCATACGCAACAGAATCCGGGCGGGGCGACCGTCGCGTCAAGGGGTTCCCGCAGATGCGGCCCGAACAGGGCGACAGGTGGTGAAAGTTCGGCCATGACCCGCACGCAGAAGCAGTCCGGCCAGGAGGCGAACGGCGCGGAGAGCGGAGCCAGGCAGGGCGGCAGGGGCGCGGCCGGCGCCGTGCAGTCGGTGGACCGCGCCGTGAGCGTGCTGGAGATCCTCGCCCGGCACGGCGAGGCCGGAGTGACCGAGATCGCCGACGAGCTGGACGTGCACAAGTCCACGGCGTTCCGGCTGCTCGGCGTGCTGGAGAACCGCGGCCTGGTGACCCAGGCGAAGGACCGCGGCAAGTACTACCTGGGCGCCGGCGTACTGCGCCTCGCGGGGGCGGCGGCCGTGCGGCTGGACGTCTCGCAGGAGGGCGTCCCGGTGTGCAGGGAGCTCGCCGACGAGCTGGGTGAGACGGTCAACATCGCCGTCCTGGACGACGACGCGGCGGTCAACATCATGCAGGCGCGCGGCACGGCGTCGGTCACCGCGCAGAACTGGCTCGGGCGGCGCACCCCCCTGCATGCCACGGCCAGCGGCAAGGTACTGCTCGCCCATCTGCCGCCGACCCTGCGCGAGGGGCTGCTGGCGCGTCCCCTGCACCGCTTCACCGAGCGCACCACGACGGCCGCCTCCCTGCTGCGGGGCGAGTTGGACACCGTGGTGCGGCAGGGGTTCGCGACCACGATGGAGGAGCTGGAGATCGGTCTGGCGGCCGCGGCGTCCCCGGTGCGGGCGCACGACGGCAAGGTCATCGCCTCGCTCAGCGTCTCGGGGCCGGTGTACCGGCTGAGCCAGGAGCGGCTGCCGGAGGTGGCCAAGCGCACGGAGGCGGCCGCGATCGAGCTGTCCCGTCGCATGGGATACGGCTTCTGACGTAGTTGGGGCCGGTCACCGGCCAGGCGGAAGTGGGCGCGGGATCAGGTGAAACGCCTGGTCCCGCGCTGTTGTTCGGCGGGGGGCTCTCACCCGTCCCTCCCGTGCTCCACGGGTTGGCGCGAAGCATGCCCCGCGCCTCTTGACGGGGCCTCGACGGCGTTCCCACTATGTTTCTCATCGCGCAACCTGTCGTGCAATGCGCAACAGCAGGGGAGCTGGGTGTGTCCCACGAGGTGCCGACCGGGCGGGCTGTCCGTGGCGATGGCCGCGGCCCGTTCCCCGAACCTCCCGAATCCCCGTCAGCTCCGCGGTCCGACGCCCCACTCCCCCACCGCCTTCCACCGTCCCGGCAAGGAGGGGCATGTCCGGCACACCCGAGAACCCCCGCGTGGTCGTCATCGGCGCGGGCATCGTCGGCTGCTCCCTCGCGGACGAACTGACCGCCCGCGGCCTGCGCGACGTCACCGTCCTCGAACAGGGGCCCCTGCCCGCCCCCGGCGGCTCCACCTCGCACGCACCCGGCCTCGTCTTCCAGACCAACCCGTCGAAGACCCTCACCGCCCTGGCCCGCTACACCGTCGAGAAGTTCGGCTCCCTCGACGTCGACGGCGTCCCCTGCTTCCAGCAGGTCGGCGGCCTGGAGCTGGCCACCACCCCCGAACGCCTCGCCGAGCTGCACCGCAGGGCCGGTTACGCCGCCTCCTGGGGGGTGCGCGGCGAGATCGTCGACGCCGCCCGCTGCAAGGAACTGTGGCCGCTAATCGACGAGTCGGTGGTCCTCGGCGGCTTCCACACCCCGGACGACGGCCTGGCGCGGGCCCTGCTCGCCTGCCGTGCCCAGCTGGCCCGGGCCACCTCGCGGGGTGCCCGCTTCCTCGACCGGCACACCGTCACCGGCATCGAACGGGAAGACGGCCGGGTCACCGCCGTCGTCACCGACCGGGGCACCTTCCCGGCCGACCATGTCGTCTCGGCGGCGGGATTCTGGGGGCCGGTCATCGGCCGCATGGCCGGTGTCGACGTGCCTCTGCAACCGCTCGCCCACCAGTACGCCCGGACCGGGCCGCTACCCGAACTGAGCGGCGCCACCGCCGAGGCCTCCAAGCCGATCCTCCGTTTCCAGGACCGCGACCTGTACTTCCGCGAGCACACCGACCGTATCGGCATCGGCTCCTACGCCCACCGGCCCCTGCCCGTCGACCCGTTCGCGGTCCTGCCGTACGACGAGGCCCGGGCCCGCGACATGGACATGCCGTCCTCGTACCCCTTCACGGAGGAGGACTGGGCCCCGAGCTGGGCCGACTGCCGGCACCTCATGCCCGCCCTGCGCGAGGCCGAGATCGAGGCGGGCTTCAACGGTGTGTTCTCCTTCACCCCGGACGGCATGCCGGTCCTGGGCGAGTCCCGGCGGCTGCGCGGCTTCTGGCTGGCCGAGGCCGTCTGGGTCACGCACTCCGCGGGCGTCGCCAAGGCGGTCGCCGAGTGGATGGTCGACGGACGGTCCTCGATCGACCTGCACGAGTGCGACCTCACGCGGTTCGAGGAGGCCCAGCGCTCACCGTCGTACGTCCTCGAACGCGGGGCGCGGCAGTTCGTCGAGGTGTACGACGTCATCCACCCGCTCCAGCCGATGGAGCGGCCGCGGCCGCTGCGGGTCAGCCCCTTCCACGCCCGGCAGCAGCAGCTCGGCGCGTACTTCCTGGAGGGCGGCGGCTGGGAGCGCCCGCACTGGTACGAGGCGAACGCCGCGCTCGTCGACGCCCTCGGCCCCCTGCCCGAGCGTGACGCGTGGTCGGCCCGGTACTGGTCCCCGATAGCGGCGGCCGAGGCCAAGGCGACCCGCGAGGGCGTCGCCCTCTACGACATGACGCCCCTGCGCCGCCTCGACGTCACCGGCCCCGGAGCCCTGGACTTCCTCGACCGCATGACCAGCAACAACCTCCGCAAGAAGCCCGGCGCGGTCACCTACACCCTGCTCCTGGACGAGTCGGGCGGCATCCGCTCCGACCTCACCGTGGCCCGCCTGGCCCCCGACCGCTTCCAGATCGGCGCCAACTCTCCCGCCGACCTCGACCGGCTGCTGCGGCACGCGCCCGCCGGCGTCCACATCCGGGACATCACCTCCGGCACGTGCTGCGTCGGGGTCTGGGGCCCGCTCGCCCGCGATCTCGTCCAGCCGCTCAGCCCGGACGACTTCTCCCACGAGGCCTTCGGCTACTTCCGGGCCGGACAGACGTACATCGGGCACGTCCCGGTGACGGCGATGCGGCTCAGTTACGTCGGAGAGCTCGGCTGGGAGCTGTACACCACCGCCGATCTGGGACTGCGGCTCTGGGACACGCTGTGGGAGGCCGGGCAGGAGCTCGGGGTGGTCGCGGCGGGCCGCTCGGCGTTCAACTCCCTGCGCCTGGAGAAGGGTTACCGTGCCTGGGGCGTCGACATGACCGACGAGCACAACCCGTTCGAGGCGGGCGTCGGGTTCGCGGTCCGCATGGACCGGGGCGACTTCGTCGGCAAGGCGGCCCTGGCCCGGGCCGGTGCGCCCACCCGCCGTCTCACGCCCCTCCTCCTCGACGCCCCGGACGCCGTCGTCCTCGGCAAGGAGCCGGTTCATGTCGACGGCGCCCCGGCCGGCTACGTCACCAGCGCGGCGTACGGCTACACGCTCGGCCGCTGCGTCGCCTACGCCTGGCTGCCCGCGGGTCTCACCGCGGGCACCGGTGTGCAGATCGAGTACTTCGGCGAGAAGGTCCCGGCCACGGTCGCGGACGAGCCACTGTTCGACCCGCAGATGACGCGCATCCGCCGCTAGGGGACACGCCTTGGCCTCTTCGAGGAGCACCCACGTGACGACGACCCCGACCACCCCGAGCCTGATCGCCACCCTCCCCGGGCGCTACTACACCGACCCGGACGTCTTCCGGCAGGAGCAGGAGCACATCTTCGAGGCGCTGTGGTTCTGCGCGGTCCGCAGCCGTGACCTCGACCGGCCCGGCGTCTTCCGTACCGTCCAGGCCGGTCGCGAGAACGTCATCATCACCCGCACGCGCACGGGCGAACTGCGCGCCTTCCTCAACGTGTGCCGGCACCGCGGCGCCCGGCTGTGCACGCAGGAGTCGGGCCAGGTCCGCCGCACACTCCAATGCCCGTACCACGCCTGGACGTACGACCTCGACGGCAAGCTGATCGCGGCGCCCCACCTGGTCAAGATGCCGGACGTCGACCGTGCCGCGTACGGGTTGATCGAAGTGGCGCTGCGCGAGTGGCTCGGCTACGCCTGGGTGTGCCTCGCGGACGAGCCGCCGTCCTTCGAGGAGACGGTCGTGCACGCGGCCGTCGAGCGGCTCGGGGACGTCGCGGCGATCGATCATTACGGCACGGAGAACCTCGCGCTCGGCACACGCATCACCTATGACGTGAGGGCGAACTGGAAACTGATCGTCGAGAACTTCATGGAGTGCTACCACTGTGCGGCGATCCACCCCGAACTGACCGAGGTGCTGCCGGAGTTCGCCGACGGCTACGCCGCCCAGTACTACGTGGGGCACGGCGCCGCGTTCGGAGAGCAGGTGCAGGGCTTCACCGTCGACGGCGGCGAGGGCTTCGGCAGGCTTCCGGACGTGAGCCCCGATCAGGACCGCCGCTACTACGCCCTCACGGTCAAGCCGGCCGTCTTCGTCAACCTCGTCCCCGACCACGTCATCCTGCACCGCCTGTTCCCGCTCGCCGAGGACCGCACGGTCGTGGAGTGCGACTGGCTGTACGCGCCCGAGGTGGTGGAGTCCGGGGCGGACGTGTCGAGGTCGGTGGAGCTGTTCCACCGCGTCAACGAGCAGGACTTCGCAGCCTGTGAACGCACGCAGCCGGCGATGTCCTCCCGCGCGTACCGCGAGGGCGGTGTGCTGGTGCCCACCGAGCACCACATCCGGATCTTCCACGAATGGCTCGTCGAGCGGCTGGGAGGCGGTCGTGCGCGATCTGCTCGTCACCGGTGAGGCACCACGGGACGAAGCACGTCTGGCACAACACCCGTCCCACGCGCCAGGGTTGGTCCGACCGACCGACCCCGCCCCGGGGCACACCCATTGAGGAACCGCCCATGAGAACAACCGCAGAGCCGACCGGCCCACACGGCAGGGACGACGCCGAACTGACGGAGTTCGGCTACAGACCCGAGCTCAAACGCACCCTCGGCACCTTCCACACCTTCGCCGCGGGCATCAGCTACATCTCGATCCTCACCGGCACCTTCCAGCTGTTCTACTTCGGCTACGGCAGCGGCGGCCCCGCGTACTGGTGGTCGTGGCCGATGGTCTTCGCCGGCCAGTTCATGGTCGCCCTGTGCTTCGCCGAGCTCGCCGCGCGCTACCCCGTGGCGGGCTCCGTCTACAACTGGTCGAAGAAGACGGGCAATCCGCATCTGGGCTGGCTCGCCGGCTGGATGATGCTGATCGCCTCGATCGTGTCCATCTCGGCCGTCGCGCTGGCCTACCAGCTGACGCTGCCGCAGATCTCGTCGTTCTTCCAGTTCGTGGGGGACGGCACCGGTCGGTACGACGTGGCGACCAACGCGGTCATCCTGGCCGCGGTGCTGATCCTGTTCACGACCCTCGTGAACGCCTTCGGCGTCAAGCTGATGGCACGGATCAACACGGCGGGCGTGTTCATCGAGTTGATCGCCACCGTCGTGCTGATCGTCCTGTTCGCCGTCCACATCACGCGCGGCCCCCAGGTCGTCATGGAGACGCACGGCACCGGCGCGGGCTACGGCAACGGCTACCTGGGCGCCTTCCTGGTGGCCTCGCTGGCCTCGGCGTACGTCATGTACGGCTTCGACACCGCCGCCTCGCTCGGTGAGGAATCCCTGGACCCGACCCGGAACGCGCCGCGCGCCATCATCCGGGCGATCGTGGCCTCCTTCGTCCTGGGCGGCCTGGTCCTGCTCCTGGCGCTGATGAGCGTGTCCAGCCTGAACGGCGAGAAGCTCTCGACGGACGGCCTGCAGTACATCGTGCTGGACGTGCTCGGCCCGACGGCCGGCAAGGCGATGCTGTGGTGCGTGCTGATCGCGGTGACGGTGTGCGCCCTGGCGGTGCACACAGCCGCGGTCCGGCTGGCGTTCGCGATGGCCCGCGACAACAACCTGCCGGCGTCCTCGAAACTGGCCAAGTGCCACCCGCGGTTCCAGACGCCGGTCCTGCCGACCGTGATCATCGGGATCCTGGCGCTGGCGATCCTGGTGGTCAACATCCGTCAGCCGCAGATCTTCACGGTCGTGACCAGCATCGGCATCGTCATGATCTACCTCGCCTACCTGGGCGTCACCGTGCCGCTGCTGGTGGCACGCCTGCGCGGGAGGTGGCAGCCGGCCGGCGAGGGGCGGTTCTCGCTGGGCCGCTGGGGCCTGCCGGTCAACGTCCTGGCCGTCCTGTGGGGCGTGGCCATGACCCTCAACCTGATCTGGCCCCGGGCCGCGGTCTACAACGCCACGGCGCCCTACCACTGGTACCTGCGCTGGGGCGCGGTGCTGTTCGTCGCCGTCATCGCGGGCGGCGGCTTCGCCTACTACTGGTTCGTCCAGCGGCACCGCACCGGCGTGCTCGCCGAGCACCGCTCCGAGACCCCGGCCGCTCCCGCCGCCACCCCGACGGCCGACTGAAGGATGACCGCCGAGGCGAGAAGTGCGCCGATCGACGGGAGCACGCCCGGGCCCAGGTCGGACACGGCCTAGGAGACCGGGCGCTTGTACATCCTGGTCGCCGTGATCTCGCTGTGGACCGCCTCCCCCGCCCGGGGCTGCTGCGGCAGGCCCGGGCGGAGGTGTTCCTCGACGCTGATGTACTTCAGGCCCGCCCTCAGGTCGGCGTCGTTGCGCATGCGGATGACCAGGGGGAACTCGGCCAGTGCGGTGGTGTCGAACAGGCCCGTGGTGTACAGGAGCTGCACACCGAGGGCGTCCGACACCGCCCGTTGCAGTTCCAGCAGGTACGTGGCGTTGGCCCGGCCGATGGGGTTGTCGAGGAACAGGGTGCCGGCGTGCCGGTGCTTGTCGCGGCCCCGGTCGTTCGACCGCAGGGCGGCCATCGTGCAGTAGAGGGCGATGGCGGCGGTGAGGAGCTGGCCGCCGGAGAAGACGTCGCCCATCTGCCCGACGGGGACGCGCTCGGCGCGCAGCACGGCGTCGGGCTTGAGGATCTCCACGGCGACGCCCTTGGGGTGAAGGGCCGCCGCGACGCCCCGCAGCAGCAGGGACATGCCGTCGCGGCGCAGGTCGGAGTTCTTCTTGACGGCGGCGCGGGTCGCCTCGTCGACGACCTCGCCCAGCCGCTCGGTGAGCGTGGCCTGGTCGGGCTCCTCGAAGCGGATGCGGAGGAACTCCTGTCCCGACCACTCGCCGAGCCCCTCCGGGAGGCGCGAGAGCCGCTGGGCGGAGCGCAGGGTGGCCAGGGCCGACTCGACCAGGCCGCGCAGGCGGTCCACGATCGAGTCGCGGTTGCGCTCCAGTTGGGCCAGCTCGTCGGTCAGGACGCGCAGGCGGGGCGCGAAGGCGTCCGCCCACTTCTGGGCGTGCTCGGGCAGCGCGGCGGCGGGCAGTTCGCGGATCTGCTGGCGGGCCGGAGTGCGGACCTGCTCGTAGCGCGTGGAGTTGGCGTGCCGGACGAGGATGTCGCTCGCCTCGCGGACGGCGGACTCGGCGGCGGACAGGTCGGCGGCGCAGCCGCGCAGCGAGCGGCGGGCCTCGGCGGCCGCCTGCCGGGCCTCTTCGGGGCTGCCGGGGTAGGGCTCGGGCTCTTCGTGCTCCTCGTCCGTGCCGTGCTCGCGCAGCAGGTCGCGGAGCATGGCGGCGATCTCGTCGAAGCCGCTCGCGGCGTCCTCGGCGGCGCGGTGGGCGTCGAGGAGTTCCGCGTGCGCCTCGCGGGCCTGGTTCAGCGCCTCGGTGCGGGAGGCGAGTTCGGCGGTGGCGGTGCGCAGCAGGGCCTGGGCGTGTTCGGCGTCGCGCGGCTGGAGGTCCTCGGGGAGGCCGGTGTGGGCCTCGCCGTCCTCGGGGGCGAGACGCTCGGCCTCGCCGCGCAGCCGTCCGAGCTGCTCGCTCGCGGTGGACATCCGGGTCTCCAGGAGCTGCACCAGCTCCTCGGCGCGGGCGGCGGCTGCCTGGCGGCTGGGGCCGTCAGAGCCGTCGGGGGATTCGAGGAGCTGCTCCGCGCGCGTACGGACCTTGTTGCTGAGGCGGTCCAGCTCGGAGCGGGCCGCGCTCTCGTCACTCTCGGCACGGGCCTGCTCGGCGCGCAGGTCGGCCCCCACGCCGACCTTCTCGTACAGCTGGGAGGCGGCCCGGTAGGCCTCGCGCAGGGCGGGCAGGGAGGCCTTGGGGGCCGGGGCGTCGTCCTGTGGGACGTCGTCGGGGGCGCCCGCGATCTCGGAGCGCTCGGCGCGCAGCGCGCGGGCGGTACGGCGGGCGTCGTCGGCGGCGCGCTGGGCGGCCCGCCGGTCCTCGTCGGCGGCCCGGGCCCGCTCCAGGCAGGCCTGGGCTCCGGCCTCGGACTCGGCGGCCTCGTCGGTCAGTTCGCGCACCTTGACCTGCCAGCCGGCCCGCTCGCGCAGCCGGAAGGCGAGTCCGGCGAGGGCGTCGGCGGAGCGGCGGGCCTTCTGGGCGGCCTCCTGGCGCTCGTCCCGGACGCGCGCGGCCTCGGCGGCGACATCGTCGGCTTCGGCCCGCACGGTCCGGGCCTCGGCCAGTTCGGCCTCGGCCTCCTCGGCGAACTCCCGGGTGTCCCCGGCCGCGCGGGCCAGTTCGGCCAGCCGGCCGGCGGGGCAGCCGGTGCGCCAGGAGGCGAGCCGGGCGGCCAGTTCGCGGTCCTTGCCGAGCCGGGCGGCGAGGGTACGGATCTCCTCGTCCCGCTCGGCGGCGCGGGCGCGCAGGGCCTGCCGCTCCTCGTCGGCGGCGTGCTCGTCGTGCATGGCCGGGTTCGGCGGCACGAGGAACACGTCCCCGCTGTCGCCGTCCGGCGCCGGGGTGGGGGCGAGCAGGGCGGCGGCGGTGCCGACGGCCACGGCGGAGCGGGGCAGCAGGGCCGCGTCGCCCAGCGCCTGCCGGGCCCGGGCGTGGGAGTCGGGGTCGGTGATGATCACACCGTCGACGAGTTCGGGCCGGGCGGCCAGCACGCGTGCGTGGTCGGCCGGGTCGACGGCCTGGGCGAGGTAGCGCCAGCCGGGGAGGGCGGGGATGCCGTGCTCGCCGAGGAACTCGACCGTGGCCAGCACGTCCGGGCCGGGCGGCAGCAGTCCGCCGTCGCCGAGGGCGCCGAGGATGCGGGAGTCGTCGGCGGCGGCCGTCCGCAGCTCGAACAGCTGCCGCTCGGCCGAGGAGACGGCGTCGTCGAGGAGGTCGCGCAGCTCGTCGGCGAAGCGGTCGAGTTCCTCCGCGGTGAGTCCCTGTGCGCCGCCGGCCGGCTGCGCCGCGGGCTCGCTGTCCGTGCCGTGGCGGGGCTGGGGGATGCCCGGGCGGCTCTGGGGGGTCAGGCCGAGCAGTTCGGCAAGCCGCTCCTCTCCCGCCAGTGCCTCGGCGGTGCGGCGCTCGGCGTCGTACGACCGCTCCGCCGCCGTGGCGGCGTCGGCCGCGCGGGCCGCGGTCAGTTCGGCGCGGCTCTCGGTGGCCGCGGCTTCGCGGGCGTGTTCCGTGGCCCGGCGGGACGCCTCGCGGGCCGCGTCCCAGGCCGCGACGGCGGTCTTCTCGGCGTCGCTGGCGGCGAGGGCCGCCCGGGCGGGGTCGGCGTCGGGCGCGGAGTCGTCGAGCCAGCCGGCCCGGACCGCCTCGGCGGTTTCCTGCTCGACCTCGGCGAGGCGCTGCTTGAGGTGGCCGACCTCGCTGCGGGCGCGCTGTGCCTGGGTGGCGGCGGCGGTGGAGTCCCGGTAGGCCGCGTCGCTGACCTCCTGGAGGGCGGCGGAGCGCTCCTCCTCCTCGTTGGCGTGGCTCTCCGCCTTTTCCGCTGCCGCGTGCAGGGCCCGGACGAGGTCCACGGCGGCCTTGGAGCGGGCGGCCAGGGCGGGCGCGGCGTCCCGCTCGGCCTCCTGGATCGCGGCGGACACGCGGGCGACGCGGTCCGAGGCGGCTCGGTGTCGCAGCACGACCTCGGCGGCCTGCCAGGCGGCGTACAGGGTGCGGGCGTCGGCGAGCTCGCGCTTCTGCGCGGCGGCGGACTTCTCGGCCGCGGCGAGGGCCAGGGAGGCGTGCCGGTAGGCGAGTTCGGCGGAGATGAGCGCGCTGCGCTCGCGGGCCGCCTCGGCGTGCGTCACGGCGTACGCGGCGGCGGTGACCCGCTGGGCGAGGTCGGCGGCCCGGACCCGCTCCTGCGCGCCGCGCGCGGACAGCCTGCGGGCCAGGGTCCGGGTGCGGCGCTCGGCTCCGGCGTGGACGTCGCGCGCGCGGGAGCGGGCCTCGGCGGCCTCGACGATCCGCCCGAGGAGGTCCACCGACCCGGCGGTGAAGTCGCGTTCGGCCATCAGCTCGGCGCGCCGCCCGAGCTTGTTGCCGAAGCCGCTGACCAGGTCGGCGAGCCCGTCGGTGTCGCGGGTGTCGGTGACGGCGCGCAGCAGCAGGTCGGTGAAGTCGGCGTCCTTCTTGACCGCGAAGAGACCGGCGGCCTCGCCCTCGTCGGCGTTCATCTCACGCTGGTAGCGGAAGAGTTCGGGGTCGAGGCCGAGGTCGCCGAGGTGCTCGATCCAGCGGTCGTGGGTCTCCTCCCAGTGCACTTCCAGGTGCGGGTAGGTCTTGCCCGCCTCGGTGAGGGCGTCGCGGAAGCCCTTCATGGTGCGGCGCCGGCCGCGTGCCCCGGACTGGCCCTCGACCTGGGCGCGTACGGCGGTGGCCTCCGCCACGGGGAGGTTGTCGAGGCTCAGTCCGGGCCCGGGGCGGAACGAGTACCAGGCCTCGGCGAACTTGCGCGGGTCGTTGGAGACCTGCCGTCCGCGCCACTCGCTGACCTTGCCGACGACGACGCACTCGCCCGTCAGCACGTGCTGCCACTCCAAGGCCACGTGTCCGCAGTCGTCGGCGAGCAGGAACTTGCGCAGGACGCCGGAGCTGGCTCCGCCGAGGGTGTTGCGGTGACCCGGCAGCATCACGGAGAAGATCAGCTTGAGCAGCACCGACTTGCCGCCGCCGTTCTCCAGGAAGAGCACGCCCGCGGGCGCCGGCCTGCGCGGCGGGCCGACCGGCTCGTCCTCGAAGAACTCCGCCTGTGTGGGCGCGGGGTCGGGCACGATCTCGCCCACCCCCCGCAGGTCAAGCACGGTGTCGGCGTAGCGCGCACCGGCGGGCCCGATCGAGTAGAGGCGGACCCGGGACAGCTCGTACATGGCGGACTCTCGTAGATCTTCGTGAGATGGGGGGTCAGGCGGAGTGGAAGGGCAGCCCGGCGTCGGCGACCAGCTCCAGGTCGTCGCCCTCCTCGGGGGGCAGCAGCGTCGGGGTGCCGTCGGTGACCGGGACGACGCCCAGTTCCAGCAGCTCGGCCAGGGCGGCGCTGCCGGCCATGTCGCGGACCTGGAGCTGGTAGCGGGCGGTGGTGCGGTAGGTGCCGCCGTGGTCGTCGCCGGTGCGCTGAAGGAACCCGGAGTCGGTGAGGAAGGCGACGGCCTTGGCGACGATGCCGGTGGTCGAACCGGCCAGGCGGCGGGCGTCCTTGGTGGCGCCGGTGGCGCTGCGCCGCACCCAGATCCGCCAGGCGGCCTCCAGGCCGGGCGCGTCGGTCGCCGGGTCGGTGTTCTCGCCCTGCTCGGCGGCGCGCTCCTCCAGCCGGCGGCAGGCCTGGCGCACGAAGGCGTCGACGCCGTTGACCGAGACCCGGCCGATGTAGCCGTCGTCGGCGAGGTCCTCGGGACGCGGGAACGCCAGGGCGGCGACGGCGAGATGGGCCAGTCCGTGCAGGAACCGGTCGCCGCCGTCGGCGGACGTGCGACGCGCGTAGTCGCCCATGCGGACGGCGAACACCGAGTCCTCGGCGGCCGTGACGGCCATTCCCGCGCGCGGGGACACCTCCAGCACGATCAGTCCCAGACCGGTCGCCACGGCGTCCGCGAGCCGCGCGAAGGGCGGGTCCTCGCGGTAGCGCCGCAGCAGGTCCGCGTACTCCTGGTCGCGGGCGGGCTGCAACTTGGGCTGCAACCCGAACGACACGAGCCGGGCCGCGTCGGCGGCGTCGGCGGGAGTGACGGCGGCGGGGGCCGCCGGGGCCGGCCCGTCCGGCTCGCTCCACTCGACATGCTCGCTCACGGTCGGGACTCCTTGCGCCACTCGTACTGACTCATGCTGCTTCCGTCCGGTCCGCCGCCATCCCCGCCGCGTCCAGCAGCGCGGTACCGACGATCAGGTCCGCGCCGCCGAACTCCGGATCGTCGAGCTCGGTCCCGTCGTCCACGGCGAACAGCAGCTTCTGCTCGCCCTGGCGATAGGCCGTGCCGACCGGCGGACTGGCGGCGTGCACCGCCAGCAGGGCCACCAGGTAGGGCAGCTCCGGGTCCTGTCTGCGGGCGTCCGCCAGCAGCCCCGACAGCCGGCGCGGGGCGTCCGCGGGCAGGTCGAGCAGCTCTTGCGCCGCCGCCAGCTGCTCCTCGCTGAACCGGCTGTCGTCCGGCGTGGCGATCAGGTCGGGCTCCGGCATCTCCGCGCCGAGGTGCTCCCGCTCCACCGGCGGCGTCAGCAGTATGTCGACCAGGTCGCCGACGCGGACGGACACCGGGGTGCGCAGCCCGGTGCCGCGGCCGAAGAAGGCGTCCGTGACCCGGACGGCCTGCTCCAGCGGCAGCGGCAGCACGGGCGAGAGGAGGTGTCCGTAGAGATCGGTGCCCGAGGTGGTCATCGGGGTGGCGAAGGCCTGCCGGTCCTGCTCGGCGCGGAAGAGCGGTCCGGCCTCCAGCAGCCGGGACTGCAACTGGGTGTGCCGGCGGATGCAGTCCTTCACGATGTCGACGAGGTCGGCGGCGCGGCGCTTGTGCTCCGGCTCCTCGGTCTCGTCACGCGCCTTGCGGATGTTGGTGAGGATCGCGTTCTCGTGGCGGTAGCGGTCGGCGACGTGTTCCAGCGCCTCGGCGATCATGTCGGGGACGGTGGCGAGCCAGTCCACCGCGCGTACGTTGCGCCGGGTCGCGTCCAGGGCGCGGCGCAGGGTCTCCGAGTACTGCACGGTGCGGTAGCGGGCCTGCTCGGCCGCGAGCTGGGCGTCGGCGAGCCGGCCGCGGCTGATCAGCACCTCCAGCTTGACCTCGGCGGCGATCTGCGCGCTGGTGACGTCCGTGTCGAGGGCGCCGACGAGGACGTTGACCGCTTCGTCCGTCGTGCGCAGGTAGACCGTGCCGCCGGGGCCCGGGACCTCCTCGATCAGCTTGAAGTCGTAGTCACGGCGCACATAGGTGCCGTCCGCGCCGAACGTGCCGTACACCGCGCGGAAGCCGCGGTCGACGCTGCCGACGTTGATCAGGTTCTCCAGGACCCAGCGGGCCACCCGCTCGTGCTCGGCGGTGGGGCGCCGGGGGGCCTGGGCGGCGATGCGCGGGACGAGGCGGGCGACGACCTGGTCGTGGTCGGCGCCCGTGTCGAAGTCCATGTTGAGGGTGACCAGGTCGATGGCCGCGAGGGCCACCTCCGCCATGCCGTACACCGAGTACTCACCGGCGAGGTTGGCCTTGCGCGCGTCCAGGTCGTGCAGCGGCGCGGTGCAGGCGAGCGCGCGCAGGCGCCGCGCCAGCCCCTCGTCGGCGGCCGGCCCCGGCGCGGGGCGCGGCCCCGCGCTGAGCTGGGGCGGAACGCTGTCCGTCGATGCAGGCGAAGTCACGGTGCACAGACTAGGTCCTGGGTCCGACATCGGCCCAAACGACGCGGTGCGCCCTGGGAGCCGCCGTCCTTCAGCCGTCCTCGCCGACCCGCCGCCGGTAGACCTCGACCACGCGCTCCAGCGAGTCGTCGAGATATCCCGCGAGCAGCCGCTCGGCCTTCTCGCGGTCGCCTCCCTGAAGGGCCTCCAGGATGGCGACGTTGCGTGCGATGTACGGCTCGTGCAGCCGCTGCGGCTCGTCCACCACGTGGAAGGCCAGCCGCAGTTCGGCGAAGACGCTGCGCATGAGCTCGGCGGTGCGCTCGCTCGCGGCGAGGGCGACCAGTTCCCGGTGGAAGTGGATGTTGGCGGTACCCACCGCCTTCCAGTCACCTTCGCGGGCCGCCGTCCGCCCCTCCTCGACGGCCCCGGCCAAGCCTCCGAGCCCGTAGGGCGGCTCCCCGAGGGCCCGGACGACCGCGCACTCGACGAGCCGGCGGGTGCGGTAGATGTCCTCGACGTCCTCCACGGTCAGGACCCGGACGAAGACGCCCCGGTTCAGCTCGTGGACGAGCAGGCGTTCGTGTGTGAGCAGCCGGAACGCCTCGCGCAGCGTGTTGCGGGAGACACCGAGGGCGCCGCCGATGCTGTCCTCCGACAGGCGGGTCCCGGGCGGGAAGTAGCCCTCGGCGATGCGGCTCCGGAGGATGTCCGAGACCCGTTCCGCGGTGCTGGTGCGCCCCAGGAGAGCCCGGTCGTCGGCGAGGTCCTTCAGCTGCTCTGCCATGCCGGAATTCAACCGCAGATCCCAAGAACGAACCAACATGGGTATTGAGGGATCGTTGAACAATCCTCTACGGTGCTTGTCACGGCGTCGACTCCCCACCGCGCCGCCGACGGTTTCCGCACGGCACGGCTCACTCCGAAGCACCCTCCGTCCTCCCTCTGCGAGGTGCCCATGAGCACGACCCCTCCACCGCAGGCCCCGACCGACCGCCCCCGTCCCGTGACCTCCGAACGCACCCCGGACGACGGGGCGCTGGGCTGGCTGCGCGCCCTCGGCCCGCGTGGCCGCCGCGCGTTCGCCGGTGCCTTCGGCGGCTATGCCCTGGACTCGTACGACTACTTCACGCTGCCGCTGAGCATGGTCGCGCTCTCCGCGTACTTCGGTCTGAACAGCGGTCAGACGGGCCTCTTCACGACCGTCACGCTGGTGGTCTCGGCGATCGGCGGCGCCCTCGCGGGCGTGCTCGCGGACCGCGTCGGCCGGGTGAAGGCCCTGATGGTCACCGTCATCACGTACGCCGTCTTCACGGTCGCCTGTGGTTTTGCGCCCAACTACGAGACCCTGCTGGTCTTCCGCGCGCTCCAGGGCCTCGGGTTCGGCGGTGAGTGGGCGGTCGGCGCGATCCTGGTCGCCGAGTACGCGAGCGCCAGCCACCGGGGGCGCACGCTCGGCGCGGTCCAGAGCTCCTGGGCCGTCGGCTGGGGCCTGGCGGTGGTCGTATACACCCTGGTGTTCTCCGTCGCCGGCGACGATCTGGCCTGGCGCGTCATGTTCTGGACCGGGGCGCTGCCCGCGCTGCTCGTGATCTGGCTGCGGCGCAATGTGCACGACGCCCCCGAGGCCGCCGCGGCGCGCGAACAGAGCGCGGAGAAGGGCCGCTTCGCGGCCATCTTCAAGCCCGGCCTGCTGCGGACCACCGTCTTCGCGGGGCTGCTCTCGACCGGAGTCCAGGGCGGCTACTACACGCTGGCCACCTGGGTGCCGACGTACCTGAAGTCCGAGCGGGACCTGTCGGTGGTCGGCACCGGCGGCTATCTGGCGTTCCTCATTTCGGGCGCCTTCATCGGCTATCTGACCGGCGGGTACCTCACCGACAGACTGGGCCGGCGGCGCAACATCTGGCTCTTCGCCCTGCTGTCGGCGCTGTGCATCCTGGCGTACGCGAACATCCCGAGCGGGGCCAACACCCTGCTCCTGGTGCTCGGTTTCCCGCTCGGGTTCTGCATGTCGGCGATCTTCAGCGGCTTCGGCTCCTACCTGAGCGAGCTGTACCCGACGGCGGTCCGCGGCACGGGGCAGGGCTTCACGTACAACACCGGGCGCGCGGTGGGTGCCGTGTTCCCGACGACGGTCGGGTTCCTGGCCGACAGCTGGGGTGTCGGCGGCGCGCTGGTCTTCGGCGCGATCGGCTACGGCATCGCCGCCCTGGCGCTGCTCGGGCTGCCGGAGACGCGCGGGAAGGAGCTGGCGTGAACCGCACCGGAACCGAGGACCGCCCCGTGCTCCTCGTCGACGAGCGCGCCCACGCGTGGCGCCCCCGAGCGGCCCGCTCCCGCTTCCGGGAGGGCCTGACGGGCCCCACGGCCGGGGTCGCGGCGGGTCACACCCAGGCCAACCTGATCTCGGTGCCCGCCGACTGGGCCTACGACATGCTCCTGTTCTGCCAGCGCAACCCCAAACCCTGCCCGGTCCTCGACGTCACGGACGCCGGATCCTGGACGACCGTGCTGGCCGACGGCGCGGACCTGCGCACCGACCTGCCGCGCTACCGGGTGTGGCGGGACGGCGAGCTGGTGGACGAGCCGACCGATGTGCGGGCGTACTGGCGGGACGACCTGGTGTCGTTCCTGATCGGGTGCAGTTTCACGTTCGAGTGGGCGCTCGGCGAGGCGGGCGTGCCCCTCCGCCACGTCGAGCAGGGCCGCAACGTCCCGATGTACGTCACGAGCCGGCAGTGCCGTCCGGCGGGCCGGCTGCACGGCCCGCTGGTGGTGTCGATGCGGCCGGTGCCGCCCCGGCGGCTGGCGGCGGCGATCCGGGAGAGCAGTCTGATGCCGGCGGTGCACGGCAGCCCCGTGTACTGCGGTGACCCCTCGGGGCTCGGTGTCGCCGACCTCGGCCGCCCCGACTTCGGGGACCCGGTGGACGCCGAGCCGGACGACATCCCGGTGTACTGGGCGTGCGGGGTGACCCCGCAGGCGGCGGTCATGGCCTCGCGTCCGCCGTTCGCCCTCACCCACGCCCCGGGGCAGATGTTCCTCACCGACGCCCGCGACGAGCAGTACCGCGTGGCCTGACAGGAGACACTGGATTCATGGCCTGCATCGACCTGAACGCCGACCTCGGCGAGGGCTTCGGCCGCTGGCGGCTCACCGACGACGAAGGGCTGCTGTCCGTCGTCACGAGCGCCAATGTGGCCTGTGGCTTCCACGCCGGTGACGCCGTCACCATGCGCCGGGTGTGCGAGCTGGCGGCCGAGCGCGGGGTGCGGATCGGCGCCCAGGTCTCCTACCGCGACCTGGCCGGATTCGGGCGGCGCGCGATGGACGTGCCGCCCGCCGAGCTGGCGGCCGAGGTCGCCTACCAGATCGGCGCCCTGGAGGTCTTCGCCCGGGCGGCCGGCTCCCGCGTCGCCTACGTCAAACCGCACGGCGCGCTGTACAACCGGGTGGTGCGCGACGAGGAGCAGGCCGCCGCGGTCGTCGACGGCGTCCTCCTCGCGGACGCCGCCCTGCCCGTCCTCGGACTGCCCGGCTCGCGCCTGCTGGAGCTGGCCGGGAAGTCCGGGCTGCCGGTGGTCACCGAGGCGTTCGCGGACCGGGCGTACACCGACGAGGGCACCCTGGTGCCGCGGGCTCTGGAGGGCGCCGTGATCACGGAGCCGGACGCCGTGGTGGAACGCTCCCTGCGCCTGGCCCGCTCCGGCGAGGTCGTCTCCCGCTCGGGGACGCGCGTCGGGGTACGCGCGCGGTCTCTTTGCCTGCACGGCGACACCCCGGGCGCGGTGGAGCTGGCGCGCCGGGTGCGGGAACGGCTGGAGGCCTCGGGCGTCCGGGTGGAGGCCTTCGCATGAGGGTCCTGCCCGTCGGCGACGACGCCCTGCTCGTCGAGGTGGCCTCGGGCGAGGAGGCCGAGGCGCTCCACGCCGAGCTGCTGCGACGCCGCGCGCAGGGCTCGCTCCCGGCCCGCGAGATCGTGCCCGCGGCCCGTACGGTCCTCCTGGACGGTCTCGACGCCCCCGCCCGGCTGGCCGCCGAACTGGCCGCCGCGCAGCTGCCGCCCGCTCCCCCGCGGGCCGACGCGGTCGTCGAGATCCCGGTGCGCTACGACGGCCCGGACCTGGCCGACGTCGCCGCGCACTGGGGGGTGCCGGTGCCGGAGGTCGCCCGCGTCCACGCGGCCACCGAGTTCCGGGTCGCCTTCTGCGGTTTCGCACCCGGCTTCGGCTACCTCACGGGGCTGCCGCCGCGCTACGACGTTCCGCGCCGGGCCACCCCGCGCACGGCCGTCCCGGCGGGTTCGGTGGCCCTGGCGGGCCCGTACACGGGCGTGTACCCGCGCTCGTCCCCGGGCGGCTGGCAGCTGATCGGCAGCACCGATGCCGTCCTGTGGGACCATGCGCGCGTGCCGGCGGCGCTGCTGTCGCCGGGCACGCGGGTGCGGTTCGTGCCCGAGGCGGGGTCATGACGGACCGTGCGCTCGCCGTGGTCAGGGCCGGGGCCCTGACGACCGTGCAGGACGAGGGCCGCCGCCCCGGCCACGCTCATCTGGGCGTCCCCCGCTCCGGGGCTCTGGACCGGCCCGCCGCCGACCTGGCCAACCGGCTCGTCGGCAATCGGCCCGGGGCGGCCGTGCTGGAGACGACCCTCGACGGCTGTGCCGTGCGCCCCCGTTCGGACGTCACCGTGGCGGTCGCGGGCGCGCCCTGCCGGGTCACGGTGGACGGGCGGCCCGTCGCCTGGGGCGGGCCGGTGCGCGTGCCGGCGGGGGCGCTGCTGGACGTCGGACCCGCGGTGTCGGGCGTGCGCGCCTACCTGGGCGTCTGCGGGGGCATTGCGGTGGAGCCGGTGCTCGGCAGCCGGTCCACGGACCTGCTGTCGGGGCTCGGCCCGCCCCCGCTCGCGGACGGCGCGGTGCTGCCCCTGGGCCGCCCGACGGGCGTGCACGCGCGCGTGGACGTCGCCCCGCAGCCGGCGCCGCCGGCCGAGCTGGTGCTGCGGGTGACACTCGGCCCGCGCGACGGCTGGTTCACGCCGCAGGCCGTCCGCACCTTCGTCTCCCGCTCCTACCGGGTGTCCTCCGCGAGCAACCGCATCGGGCTGCGCACGGAGGGACCGGTCCTGGAGCGGGCCCGGCCGGGTGAACTCCCCAGCGAGGGCATGGTGCTGGGTGCCGTGCAGGTCCCGCCGGACGGCAGGCCGGTGGTGTTCCTGGCCGACCATCCGACCACCGGGGGCTACCCGGTCATCGCCGTGGTCCGCGCCGCCGACCTCCCGGCCGCCGCCCAGGCGGTTCCCGGCACGCCGGTCCGCTTCGTGGCCGTACGCCGCCATTAGACCCCATGGAGGGCCCGTCAGGCACCGTCCGCCCGCTCCGCCGCCGACAGTTCGGCGAGCGCGGCCGACACCGCGCCGGGGCCTGCGGACCGAGCCGGGCGCTGGTGCCCCTGGCGCGGTGCCGCGGCTCCTCGGCGCCGGGTCATCTTCGGCGGGCCGCCCGCCAACCGCGGCGGCCCCTTCAGCACGGGTGTGTCAGGCCACGCCCCCGGGCGCGAACGGCGCAGCCGGATGGACCGGGACGGCGGCGTCGTGCGCGGCGAGGAACGCGTCGACCGCCGCGTTCCACCCGAAGCACTCCGCACGCGCGCGTGCCGCCTCGCGCCGGTCCGCCTCCAGACGCTCCAGCAGCAGGTCCACGGCGTCCGCGAACGCCTCTGCGTGATCCACCGCGACGGCCCCGGCGGAGCCGATCACCTCCGGCAGCGCCGACGACGCGCTCGCGACCACGGGTGTGCCGCATGCCATGGCCTCCAGCGCGGCCAGCCCGAAGGTCTCGGCCGGCCCGGGCGCCAGGGCGATGTCGGCGGACGCCTGGAGCGCCCCGAGCAGGCCCTGGTCAATGACATGACCGAGGAAGGTGACCGGCAGACCGCTCGCCCGCACCCGTTGTTCGAGCCGGGCGCGCAGCGGGCCGTCCCCGGCCACCACCAGGACGGCTCGGCGGCCGCGCCGCCGCAGCGCCTCCAGGGCGTCCAGCGCCGTGCCGGGCCGTTTCTCCACGGACAGGCGCGAGCACAGCACGAGCAGCACATCGTCCTCGCGCGCGTACCGTGCCCGTACCTCCGGGGCGCGCAGCGCCGGGTGCCGCCGCACCAGGTCGACGCCGAGTGGCGCCCGGACGACGTTGCGGGCGCCGATCCGCACGAACTCCCGCTCGGCGAACTCGGTGGTGCACACCACGCGCGCGTACGTGCGGGCCGTACGGACGTTGAGGGCGTCGGCGGCCCGCCGGGCGGCTCCCTCCGGCAGGCCCCAGGTGCGCAGCACCCCGTCGGCCGTCTCGTGGGAGACCATCACGGCCGGGATCCGGGCGCGCCGCGCCCACTTCCCGGTCCATCGCAGGGTCGTCCGGTCGGACACCTCCAGCCGGTCCGGCGCGAGTTCCTCCAGGAGGCGGGCCAGTCGCCGCTTGTCGGTGAGGACGCGGTAGCCGCCGGTGCCGGGCAGCAGCGGCCCGGGGAGGGTGATCACCCGTCCCTGTTCGGTCTCGCGCTCGCCCGCCCGCTCGCCGGGCACCACGAGGACCGGTTTGTGCCCGGCCGCCCTGTAGCCCTTGCCCAGCTCGCGCAGCGCGGTGCGCAGACCGCCCGACGAGGGCGCGACGAAGTTGGCGAGCCGGACGATCCGCAGCGGCCGGCCGCCGCTGCCGTGCGCGGGCGCGTCGCTCATGCCGCCACCGCCGTCCGGCGCCCGGCGAGCACCTGCGTGTAATGCCCGAGCAGCCGGTCGCCGACGGCCGCCCAGGTGCGGCCCTCGACCGCGGCGCGCCCGGCGGTGCCGAAAGCGGCCCGCAGCCCGGCGTCGGCGGCCAGGGACCGCACAGCGTCCCGTACGGCGCTGGCGTCGCGCGGCGGCACCAGCAGCCCGGTGCGCCCGTGGGCGACGAGGTCCAGCGGTCCGCCCGCCGCGGGTGCCACCACGGGCAGGCCGCTGGCCATGGCCTCCTGGACCGTCTGGCAGAAGGTCTCGAAGGGGCCCGTGTGCGCGAAGACGTCGAACGAGGCGAAGACCCGGGCGAGGTCGTCACCGGTGCGCCGGCCGAGGAAGACGGCCCCGGGCAGCGCCTGCTCCAGGGCGGGCCGGCTGGGGCCGTCGCCGACGATCACGACCCGGACGCCCTCCAGGCCGCATACCCCGGCGAGGAGTTCGACCTGCTTCTCGGGGGCGAGGCGGCCGACGTAGCCGACGATCAGTTCGCCGTTCGGGGCGAGTTCGCGGTGCAGGGCCTCGTCGCGCCGGCCGGGCCGGAAGCGCTCGGTGTCCACGCCGCGCGGCCACAGCCGGACCCGGGGCACCCCGTGGGTCTCCAGGTCGTGCAGGGCCGCGCTGGACGGGGCGAGGGTGAGGTCGGCGGCACCGTGGACGGAGCGGATGCGCCGCCAGGCGGCGGCCTCTCCGGCGCCCATGTACGTACGGGCGTAACCGGCCAGGTCGGTCTGGTAGACGGCGACGGCGGGGATGCCGAGGCGGGCGGCCGCCGCCATGCCGCGTACGCCGAGGACGAAGGGGCCGGCGAGATGGACCACGTCCGGGCGGTGCCCGATGACAGTGGCGGCCAGGCGGCGGCTGGGGAGGGCGACGCGGACCTGGGGATAACCGGGCAGCGGGAGGGAGGGGACGTGGACGACGGGGCACGGGGCGAAGGCGTCGGGCTTGTGGCCGGGCGCCGGTGCCGGGGCGACGACGACGGGGGCGTGACCGCGATCGACGAGGTGCCGGGCGGTCTGGAGCGCGCAGTGGGCCACGCCGTTCACATCGGGGGGAAAGGATTCGGTCACGATGACGACACGCATACCGGTGTTGTGGCCGTACCGGACGTGGCCGCGTCGACGGGGACCTTTCCGCGCGAGGAACGTCCCGTGAGCGTTGCGATGCGCACCCGCGCAGGTCAGGCCGTGTCCATCCCGCCCTGGCCCGTGAGTCGTCCCCTGTTCACCCTGGCGGCGCGGGTCCGCCTCGGCATCCCGTCGGGGTGGGGGTCACACAGCGGTCTCCTCGGGACCGATCCTGCTGCGTACGGCCGTCTGCACCTCGGCCTCCTCGGCCGGGTCGGCGGCGAGCCGGCGCAGTCGCTCGACGACGCGGGTGTCCCCGGTCTCGGCGTGCCGGGCGGCGATCTCGCGGGTGGTCTCCTCGCAGTCCCACAGGCACTCGACGGCGAAGCCGGTGGCGAAGGAGGGGTCGGTGGCGGCGAGGGCCCGGGCGGCCCTGCCGCGCAGATGGGAGGAGGCCGTCTCGCGGTAGACGTGGCGCAGCACGGGGGCGGCGCAGGCGATGCCGAGCCGTCCGGTGCCGTCCACGAGGGTCCACAAGGTCGGCGCGTCGGGCCCCTCGCCCCGCACGGCCTCCCGCAGCGCCGCGAGGACCAGCTCGCGGTCCTGGACCCCGCCTAGGCAGGCGAGCAGGCGTCCGGCCGCGGCGCCCAGCACGTCCGGCCGCCGAGCCCAGCCGCGGGCCCGGTCCACGGCCGCCAGTGAGCGCATCCGTTCGAAGGCGTCGACGGCGGCGTCCACCACGAGCGTCGAGCCGGTGGCCACGGCCCCCTCGATCAGGTCGAGGGCCTCGGGATCGTTGCCGTCGGCGAGATACCGCAGGGCCGTGCACCGGGCCCCGTCGATACCGTCCTTCGCCGCACGGACGATCTCGGCCCGGTCCTCGGGCCCCGCCACGGCGGTGAGACAGCGGGCGGCCGGCACATGGAGAGCGGCCCCGCGCTCGATACCCTGCTGGGCCCACTCGAAGACGGCCTGCACACTCCACCCGGGTCGGGGCCCGGTCGGCCGCATCTGCCGCTGCCAGCGGTCGAAACTGCCCGTCTCGTGGGCGGCCCGCACCCGCGTGGCGACGGATGCGCGCGGATCCTCGGCCCACAGGCGCCACGGCCGGGGCTCGAAGGCGTCCCGGACGGTGGCGGCCAGCTCGGCGTCGCCCTCCGGACCGGCCGGGAACCGGGCGAGGACGGGCGCGGCGAGGGCGCGCAGGCCCGCGTCGTCGTCCCTGAGGGCGAGCTCGTCGAGGGCCCAGGCCCAGTTGGAACCGTGGGCGGCGTACCTGCGCAGCAGTTCGAGGGCGTCCCGCCTGCCGTAGGAGGCGAGGTGCCCGAGGACGGCGAGGGCGAGCCCGGTGCGGGACTCGTCGCCGTCGAGGACGTCCTCGGCGCCGAAGAGGTGGGCCTCGACCTCGTCCAGCTCGCCGTTCAGGTCGAGGAAGAGGCGGGCGTAGTAGAGGGAGCGGTTCTCCACCTGCCAGTCGTGGCGGGGATCGCGCAGCACACAGTGGTTCAGCGCCGCCAGCGCCTCGGGGCGCGGGGCGGTGAGCGCGTGCAGCGTGCCGTCGCCGCGGCCCCGCTGGAGCAGGCCGAGCAGCGTACCGCTGGGCGCTATGACCGGATCGAACATGGGAAACAGCCTCACATCAAGCGTCGACGCAACCGGGGACGTGTACTTACCTGGCCGCGCGACAACACGTCGGAGTGTCCGCCGTTTCCTGCTTGCTGTAGACCATCTTCCTCTGCCTCTCGTCGGTGGCCCTTGCGGACCGCGTCACGGCCCGCGCGGTGCGGCAACCCCTGCCCAACCATCACGTCCGTGAACCACGTCGTCATGATGACTCGGCACTCTCGTCCGCCGCGACCGAAATTTCGGCGGCCCTGTACCGCCTCCCCCGTTTTCGGTGTCGTTGCTGGTCAGACCGGTCGGCTCAGTGCTCGCCGAACAGTTCGAGCAATTGTGTCCGGCCGAACATCCGGGCGGTGTCGACCGCCGACGGCGTGCCGGCGGACGGGTCCGCGCCGCCCTCCAGAAGTGCCTTGATGACGTCCGTCTTACCCTTGAAGACGGCGCCGGCGAGCGGGGTCTGGCCTCGGTCGTTGATCCGGTCGGCCTCGGCGCCGCGCTCCAGCAGCGCGCGCACCGCGTCGGAGTGGCCGTGATAGGCGGCGAGCATCACGAGCGAGTCGCCGCGGTCGTTGGTGAGGTTGGCCGGAACACCCGCGTCGACGTACGCCACGAGCGCCTCGGTCTGTCCCCGCCGGGCCAGATCGAAGATCTTGGTCGCCAGCTCCACGACCTCGGGGTCGGGGACTTCGGTCATCGGCCGGACCGCCTCTCCACTACGCGTCTGCTCAGGGGCGTACGCCTGCGAGGGCGCAGCCGTACGAGTGAATCGCCAGGGTACTGGCTCGCGCGGCACATGACCCGATGTGCCCGAGGTAAAGATCAGCACAGACCCGGACCAGCGCGACAACCGGCCGGACCGGACCCGGGACCACACCACCGCAAGGGCGAAATCGTCCAGATTTCACCCAGTTGCACCTTTTATCGTATGGATACAAGCTGTGAGCCTGGAAGTACTCATGGTGACTGTCCCCGCGAACCAGGAGACCTCAAATGATCCTCTCCATCTCAGGCGTGGTCCTGCTCGGCATCGTCGTCTTCATCTTCTTCCGCAAGGACGGACTGAAGGCGTCGCATGCCGTGGTCGCCATGCTGTTCGGCTTCTATCTGGCGAGCACGGCCATCGCCCCGAGCATCAAGGCGGGCGGCGAGAGCCTGGCGAGCCTCCTCGGCGGAATCAAGTTCTGACGAGGCCGTCCCCCGTACGCATCCCGCCCGTACGCACTCCCTGGAGGCAGTAGTGGCCCGGCGCCCCCTCCCCCGCATTCTGAGCAACGGCAGCGCGCAGCTCGCCCGGAGCCGGGAGCTGGCCCGGACGGCCGCCGACAGCGCCACCGACGTCCTCCACCCGCTGATCACGATCACGCGGGGTCTGCGCCGGCTGGCGGCGGCCGGGCGGCGCAGATGGACCGAGACCCCCAAGGAGCGGCGGGGGGCGCTGCTGTTCCTGGTGGCCTCCGTGGTCCTGGTCGTGGCGCTCGCGCCGTACGGGCCGCTGCTCGCCGCCATCACCCTGATGGCGGCGGCGGCCTGGCAGGGCCGGGACCGCTCCACGGCGGCCTCCGACGGGCCCGACGAGTCGCAGTCCGAGCGCCTGAAGTCGCTGTACGAGGCGCTCGTACCGTACTTCTCCACCGCCGAGGACCCCGAGCCGCTGTACTCCCACGGCGGCGCGTGGGACAAGGCCTTCCCCACCTACGCCTTCGACGGCGGCGGCCGGATCTCGCACCTGGTGGTCCGCTACCCGGCGTACTTCACCGACGGGGAGGCCGAGGCCCGCGCCCGGATCGAGCACCTCCTCGCGGCCAAGTCGGGCCGGGGCCGTGAATACCACTTCACGTGGGACGAGGAAGGCAACCAGTTGACGGTCGGCGTGCTCCTGCCACTGCCGGTCGACATCGCCGCCCAGCGTTTCGTCACCACCCCCGGCGAGACGGTCCTGGGCTTCACCGACCCCACCCGGGTCCAGCGCACCCTCCCCGTCACCCTGGGGGAACGGCAGCGGGACGTGCCGCCGGTCGTCTGGCGCACCGGCCTGCGCTCCACCGAGCCGCACCTGCTGGCCCTCGGCCAGCCCGGCAGCGGCACCTCCACGCTGCTGCGGTCCATCGCGCTCCAGGCCCTCCAGCACGGCGACGTGGTGATCGTCGACGGCGGGGGCACCGGCGAGTACGCCTGCCTCACCGGCCGGGACGGCGTGCTCGCCGTCGAGGCCGGGCTCGCCGGGGTCACTGCCAGCCTGGAGTGGGCCGCGACCGAGACGGAACGCCGCCTCATCGCCGCCAACCGCGCTCACCAGGCGGGCCACCCGCCGCCCGAGGACACCAAGCGCCCGCTGTGGATCCTGCTCGACCGCCCGACGGCCTTCACCCATCTGGCCGCCGCGGACGGCCGCAAGGATCCGCAGTCGCTCCTCCAGGTCCCCCTCCGGCACGGCCGTCCCGCCAACGTGACGGTGGTCGTGGCCGACCAGCTGGACAGCATGGACGCCCTCAGCGATCCGGTCCGCCAGCACACCCGCGCCCGCGTGGTCCTGGGCCCGGCGACGGCGGAGCAGCTCGAGTCGGTGCTGGGCGCGCCCCCGCACACCACTCCCATCGACCAGCTCCCGCCCGGGCGCGGCTACGCCCGCCTGGGCGCGGGCCCGGTCCACCGGCTCCAGGTCCCGGCCACCCCGAACCCCTACGACGACGCGACGCCCGACGCCCTGTGCGAGGCCGTCCTGGACCTCCTCCCGCCCCGGACGACCCCGGCGGACGGGGAGACGATCCCGGAGCAGGACCAGCCGGCGGGCGGGCCGCAGCCGGTACCCGTGCCGGCGGACGAGGAACCGGAGCCGGTGGCGAAGCCGGCCGGGCCCACGGAAGCGGAGCCTGTCGCGGTGGCCGTTGCGGTGGCGGCGTCCTCGGAGCCGACCGCACCGGAGCCGAAGCCCGAGCCGGTGACGGTGCCCGCCGGACCGACCGCGTCGAGCCTGGTGACAGTGCCCGCCGGGCCACCCGCGCCGAACCCGGAGCCGAAGCCGGTGGCGGTGCGGACCGGGTCAGCGGCACCGAAGCCCGAGCCGGTGACGGCGTCCGCCGGGCCGACCGCGCCGGAATCGAAGCCGAGGCCCGTCGTGGTACGAACCGGGCCGACCGCGCCGGACCCGCAACCCGAGGCGGCCCCGGTCCTCGGGAAAGGCCCCCTGCCCGAGCCGGTCGCGATCCTGACGAAACCGTCGGACGCGGACCGCTCGTAGCCTCTGGCTGCGGGCGGTCCGCTCCCCCCTTCTACGCGACGAACGTGCGCGGCGCCTCCGCGCTCCCGACCGCTCCGCTCTCCACCAGCCCCGCGGCCGCGGCCAACCGCACGGCCGCCTCCTCGGCCACCGCGCCCCCCACAGTGAACGGCAGCCGCACATACCCCTCGAACGCCCCGTCCACACCGAACCGCGGCCCGGACGGCACCCGCACTCCCACGCGCTCCCCCGCCTCGGCCAGCCGCGACCCGGACAGACCCCCCGTGCGCACCCACAGCGTCAGCCCGCCCCGCGGCACCTCGAACTCCCACCCGGGCAGCCTCCGCCGTACCGCGGCCACCAGGTCGTCCCGGTTCGCCCGGGCCTGCTCCCGCCGCACCTCCACGGCCTGCTCCCAGCCGCCGGTCCCGAACAGCCAGTTCACGGCCAGCTGCTCCAGCACCGGCGTACCGAGGTCGGCGTACGCCCGTGCGGCGACCAGACTGCGGATCACGTCCGGCGCGGCACGCACCCACCCGATCCGCATCCCGGCCCAGAAGGCCTTGCTCGCCGAGCCCACCGTGATCACCGTGGACCCGGCCGGGTCGAACGCGCACACCGGCCGCGGCATCCGCACGTCCGCGTCGAGCCACAGCTCGCTCATCGTCTCGTCGGCGATCAGCACGGTCCCCGCGGACCGCGCCGCGTCGACCAGCCGCCGGCGCTGGTCCTCGTCCGCGAGCGCCCCGGTCGGGTTGTGGAAGTCGGCCACGACATAGGCGATACGGGGCGCGGCGTCGCGCAGGACCTGCCGCCAGCGGTCCATGTCCCAGCCGGTGAGTCCCTCGGCCATGGCGACGGGCACGAGCCGGGCCCCGGCCTCCCGCATCAGCTGGAGGATGTTGGCGTAGGAGGGCGACTCGACCGCGATGCGCTCGCCCCGCCCGGCGAAGAGGTGGCAGATGGCGTCGATCGCGCCCATCGCCCCGGTCGTCACCATGATCTGCTCGGGCATGGTGGGGATGCCGCGCGCGGTGTAGCGGTCGGCGATCATCGCCCGCAGCGCGGGCAGCCCGGCCGGATAGTCGCCGTGCGTGTGCGCGTAGGGCGGCAGTTCCTCCAGGGCGCCCTGGACGGCCCGGGTGAGCCAGGGCTCGGGCGCCGGCAGGGCGGCACAGCCGAGGTCGATCATCGAGCCGAGGGCCTCCGGCGGCAGGGGCTCGAGCCCTCGCGCGGGCAGCGGTTTCCCGGCCGGGACGGCGGTCCAGCTGCCCGCGCCGCGCCGGGACTCAAGGAAACCCTCGCCGCGCAGCGCCTCGTAAGCGGCGGCGACGGTCGTACGGCTGACGGACAGGGAGAGGGCCAGTTCCCGTTCGGCGGGCAGCCGGGCGGCCACCGGGACGCGCCCTTCGAGCACCAGCAGGCGGATGCCGTCGGCGAGCGCGCGGTAGGCCGGCGGCCGGCGCGTGCCGGGTCCTGCCGGGCGGTCCTGCTGGGATTGGAGGAGCCGGGCGAGCTGCGCCGCCCCCACGGCCGAAGTCCACTCCGCCATCGAAATCAGTCCACCTTCCCCGGATTGGCCATGGATGGCCTCTCCATCCAAGCCACATCGTGTCATGCAGCAGTCCACTACCACCACAGGGGGGCACATCATGTTCACGCGAGGGCTCTTGGCCCGGCGACTCGTCCAGCTCTACGCCGGTCTGGCGCTGTACGGCGTGAGTTCGGCGCTGCTGGTCCGCTCGGGGCTCGGCCTGGAGCCGTGGAACGTGCTGCACCAGGGCCTGTCCGAGCGGACCGGCCTGTCGATCGGCGTCGTGCTGACCCTGCTGGGCGCCGCGGTGCTGCTCGCGTGGATCCCGCTGCGCCAGCGGCCGGGCCTGGGAACGATCTCCAACGTGCTGGTCATCGGCATGGCGATGGACGCGACACTGGCCCTGATGCCCGAGGCGCACGGCATGGCACCGCGCATCACGCTGATGGTGGTGGGGATCGTCCTGAACGGCGCGGCGACGGGCCTGTACATCGCGGCGCGCTTCGGCCCGGGCCCGCGCGACGGCCTGATGACCGGACTGCACCGGCTCACGGGCGTCTCGGTCCGGGTGGTCCGCACGGGCATCGAGCTCACGGTCGTGGCGACCGGCTTCGCCCTGGGCGGCACCGTCGGGATCGGCACCCTGCTGTACGCGCTGGCGATCGGCCCCCTGGTCCAGGCGTTCCTGCGGGTGTTCGCCGTGCCCGCTGCATCCGGCGGCAGCACGGTCGTTGCCACCGCTCGACCCCGAGGGGCGATACTGCGTCCGTGACCTCGCGGATACGCCACCCCTACCTCGACCATCCCGGCCCGATCGCCTTCGCTCACCGGGGCGGGGCCGCGGACGGCCGGGAGAACACCGTGCGGCAGTTCCGGTGTGCCGTCGAGGCCGGTTACCGGTACATCGAGACCGACGTCCACACCACCCGGGACGGCGCACTCGTCGCCTTCCACGACGCGACCCTGGACCGGGTGACGGACGGGGCGGGCCGGATCGCCGACCTGCCCTGGCAGGAGGTGCGGCAGGCCCGGGTGGCGGGCGAGGAGCCCCTCCCCCTCTTCGAGGAGCTGCTGGAGACCTTCCCCGACGTGCGCTGGAACGTGGACGTCAAGGCCGAGGCCGCGCTGCTGCCCTTCCTCGACCTGGCCGGGCGCACGAACTCCTGGGACCGGATCTGCCTGGGCTCGTTCTCCGAGGCCCGTGTGGTGCGCGCCCAGCGGCTGGCCGGCGCGCGCCTGGCCACCTCGTACGGCACGCGGGGCGTGCTCAACCTGCGGCTGCGCTCCTGGGGGCTGCCGGCCGCGGTGCGCCGCTCGGCGGTGGCCGCCCAGGTCCCCGAGGTCCAGTCCGGCATCCAGGTGGTGGACCGGCGCTTCCTGGACGCCGCACACGCGCACGGTCTCCAGGTGCACGTGTGGACCGTCAACGACGCCGAGAGCATGCACCGGCTTCTCGACCTGGGCGTGGATGGCATCATGACCGATCACATCGACACGTTGCGCCAGGTCATGGAGGACCGCGGCGTCTGGGTCTGAGACCCGGGGCCGTCCCTGCGCACGCTCACGGGGAAGCGAGGGCACGGGTGGGCCACGACACCGTGCGGACACCACCGGCCGACGAGGCCGCACAGCTGAGGCGCGAGCAGCGCGGCTGGTACGTCTACGACTGGGCCTGCTCCGTCTACTCGACGAGCGTGCTCACCGTGTTCCTGGGCCCCTACCTGACCTCGGTCGCCAAGTCGGCGGCCGACGCCGACGGGTACGTGCACCCTCTCGGCCTCCCGGTGCGGGCCGGGTCCTTCTTCGCGTACTCGGTGTCCCTGTCGGTGATCGTGGCCGTGCTGGTGATGCCCCTGGTGGGCGCCGCCGCCGACCGCACCGGGCGCAAGAAGCCCCTGCTCGCGGCCGCCGCCTACACCGGCGCGACGGCCACGGCGGCCATGTTCTTCCTGGACGGCGACCGTTACCTGCTCGGCGGCGCACTCCTCGTCGTCGCGAACGCCGCGCAGTCCGTGGCGATGATGCTCTACAACTCCTATCTGCCGCAGATCGCCCCACCGGAGCAGCGGGACGCGGTCTCCTCCCGCGGCTGGGCCTTCGGCTACGCGGCGGGCGCGCTGGTCCTCGTCGCCGACCTGGTGCTGTACACCGGGCACGAGCGCTTCGGCCTGTCCGAGAGCGCGGCGGTCCGCATCTGCCTGGCGTCGGCCGGGCTGTGGTGGGGCGCGTTCGCCCTCGTCCCGCTGCGGCGGCTGCGCGACCGCCGGGCCGTCGGCCGGGAAGCGGCCCTGCCCGGTTTCCGGCAGCTCGCGGCGACGGTGCGCGACATGCGCCGGCACCCGCTGACGCTGGCCTTCCTGCTCGCCTACCTCGTCTACAACGACGGCATCCAGACGGTGATCTCCCAGGCGTCGGTCTACGGCTCCGAGGAGCTGGGGCTGGGGCAGTCCACGCTCATCGGCGCCGTCCTGCTGGTGCAGGTGCTGGCGGTGGCGGGCGCGCTGGCCATGGGCCGGCTGGCCCGGGTGTACGGGGCCAAACGCACGATCCTCGGCTCGCTGGTCGCGTGGACGGTGACGCTGGCGGCCGGGTACTTCCTGCCGGCCGGGGCTCCGGTGTGGTTCTTCGTCCTGGCCGCCGGGATCGGTCTGGTCCTCGGCGGCAGCCAGGCGCTGTCCCGGTCCCTGTTCTCCCATCTGGTCCCGGCCGGCAAGGAGGCCGAATACTTCTCGGCCTACGAGGTGAGCGACCGCGGCATGAGCTGGCTGGGACCGCTGCTGTTCGGGGTCACCCATCAGCTGACCGGAAGCTACCGGGACGCGATCATCTCGCTGGTGGCGTTCTTCGTCCTCGGGTTCGGGCTGCTCGCACGCGTTCCGGTGCGGCGTGCGATCGGCGAAGCGGGGAACCCGGTTCCGGACAGGATTTAGCACTGAACGCGAAAGGGCTGTAGTGTACGCGTTTGGCCTGCCAGGCGTACCGTTACTGCGCGTCAAAGATGCCGAAACGCTGGGTTACATCTGTTATCAGATGTGACAAACCGGGCGCTGGTGGGTACAACAAGGGCGGCTACGACGGCGACGCATGACCCGGAACGGGACTCGGAACGGGAATCTTTACCGCCGACCGGACGTTGACCGGATGACGACGACAGCGACACCTGTCCTGTGGGCGACAAGCCCGGGAGGCACGATTCATGAGTGAGCGAGCTCTTCGCGGCACGCGCCTCGTGGTGACCAGCTACGAGACGGACCGCGGCATCGACCTGGCCCCGCGCCAGGCCGTGGAGTACGCATGCGAGAAGGGGCACCGCTTCGAGATGCCCTTCTCGGTCGAGGCGGAGATCCCGCCGGAGTGGGAGTGCAAGGTCTGCGGTGCCCAGGCACTCCTCGTGGACGGCGATGGCCCTGAAGAAAAGAAGGCCAAGCCCGCGCGTACGCATTGGGACATGCTGATGGAGCGGCGCACCCGCGAGGAACTCGAAGAGGTCCTCGAGGAGCGTCTGGCGGTTTTGCGCTCCGGTGCGATGAACATCGCTGTTCATCCGCGCGACAGCCGCAAGTCGGCATAGTCCTTCCAAGGTCTGGCCGAAGTAACAGCGCATCAGAAGACCGCGGGCGCCGTACGAGAGTACGGCGCCCGCGGTCTTCCGCGTGCGCGCTGCCACCGGCACCGCTTGTCCGGGCCCCGGAGCGTCCCGGGGTCCAGGGCACCAGGGCACGGGCGCCCCATACGGCTCAGTGGGTCAGAGGCGGGCGCGGAGCGTCCTCAGGCTCGTCCCTGATGACCTCGCCCTGGACGACCTTGCCGTCGGGCTGGCGCATCCGGGCCTGTTGGAAAGCGCCGCTCAGGCTGCCCTCACGGGCCTGACGGAGCTTGCGCTCGAAGGTGCGCTCCGCGGTCCGGCTCACGGCCTTCTGCACCGGCGGCAGCAGCAGGAGCAGGCCCACCGCGTCCGACACGAGGCCGGGGATGATCAGGAGCAACCCGCCCAGCATCATCAGGCCGTTGCCCTCGCTGCCCGACCGGTCCTCGGGCAGCACACCGCTCTGCTGCTGTTGCAGGGCCTCGGAGAGCTTGCGGAAGGCGCGCCGCCCGGCCCGCTTGATGACGACCGAGCCGAGGACGAGACCCGCCAGCAGGACGAGGAAGACCACCAGGGCGCTGCTCGCCCCGGCGACCATGGACAGCAGCCAGATCTCCAGCACGAGCCACGCGGCGACGCCCAGCGGCAGGAACGTACGCAGCCGGGAGCGCCGGGGCCGGGCAGGGGACAGCGGGGTCTGAGCGCCAGTCGTCATGCCTCCAGTGTGCCTGGCCCCGGCTCAGCACGGGATAAGGCCGCCACCAGCCGTTTCCGTCAGCGGCTGCCGGAGGGACGGGCCTGCGGCTACCGCTGCTGCGGCTTGCCGACGCGCCCCGTGACCTTGCCGACCCGCTCCCCCACGCCCCACGCCGTGACCCGCCACAGCGCCTCGACGAGGATGTCGCGGCTCATCTTGGAGTCGCCCAGTTCACGCTCGACGAAGGTGATGGGCACCTCGATCACGTGGTAGCCGGCCTTGACCGCGCGGCGGGCGAGATCCACCTGGAAGCAGTACCCCTGGGAGGCGACCTCGTCGAGGCCGAGGCCCTCCAGGGTCTCGCGGCGGAAGGCACGGTAGCCGCCGGTGATGTCGCGCAGCGGCAGATCGAGCGCGAGCCGGGAGTAGAGACTGCCGCCCCGGGAGATCACCTCGCGGGACTTCGGCCAGTTGACCACCCGGCCGCCCGGCACCCAGCGCGAGCCCAGCACCAGGTCGGCGCTCTTGAGGGCGGTGAGCAGGCGGGGCAGCTCCTCGGGCTGGTGCGAGCCGTCGGCGTCCATCTCGATCAGCACGCCGTAGTCGCGCTCCAGGCCCCAGCGGAAGCCCGCGAGGTAGGCGGCCCCCAGGCCCTCCTTGCCCTTGCGGTGCAGCACGTGGACGTGGTCGTCCTCGACGGTCAGCTCGTCGGCGAGCTTGCCCGTGCCGTCCGGGCTGTTGTCGTCGGCCACGAGCACGTGCGCCTCGGGGACGGCCTTGCGTACCCGGCCGACGATGCTCTTGATGTTCTCCGCCTCGTTGAAGGTCGGGATGATCACCAAGGCCGTGCCGAGCGGGCCGAACTTCCTCCCCTGGGCTCCAGCCGCGAGGGTTCCGTCGCCGTCGTTCACTACTGCCCCTTCATGTCCATACGCAGAGGTCCACCATAGTGGGCTCGGCCTGCGCCGACGCGACGGGACGTTCGAATCGTGGTGTCGAATCCGCAAGACGCGGGTAAGAACGCGCTTCCGGGGTGCGCGTGTGCGGCGGATGGGGGCCCGGCGCCCTTCGGGCCGACCTGGGATCCGCCGGCTGCGGATCGACCGAAAGCCGTTGTCTACTGAGCGTCCGGGCCCCACCCGGGTCACACCTCCCCGACCGGCCGGAACGTTCCCTCGGCGCTGCGCCGGCCTGAGCCTGGCTCCCAGTGGCGGTGCCCCGGTGCGGCACACCGTCCCTGACCCGGCGGCGCCGCGGCGAGTGCTCGGACGTTCCCCGGTCGGGCGTCCGGTGGTGGACTCGGCCGAACCTACCGGCCTCCTGCGGCCGCGTGTCAACAGCCGTCCGACCTGCGCATCGTTCGGCAAAGCGCTGGTCAGCGCGGAGGATACGCAGGTCGCGCGCCGGGGGCGCGGCGCACGACGTCATGCGCGCCACCCCCGTAGATCACTCGCCCGGCCGTACGAAGACCGTGCGTCCGCCCACCACCGTGCGCAGGCAGACGGGCAGGTCGCGGCCCGGAGTGAGGTCGGGCAGGCCGGGGGTGCCGGAGCGGGGATCGGTCGACCAGCGCGCCACACGGTCGTCCGGCGCCTGGACGACGAGTTCACCGGTGCGCCAGACGGCGTAGTCGGCGGGGGCGCCGGGGACGAGGACGCCCGCGTCGTCCCGTCCGACGGCCCGCCAGCCGCCGCGCGTGTGCGCCGTGAACGCGGCGCGCACGGAGACACGGTGCTCCGGCGTGCGGTGGAAGGCGGCGGCCCGGACCGTGCCCCACGGGTCGAGCGGGGTGACGGGGCTGTCGGAGCCGAAGGCGAGCGGGACCCCGGCGCGCAGCAGGGCCGCGAAGGGGTTGAGGGCGCGGGCCCGCTCCCCGCCCAGGCGCTGTGCGTACATGCCCTCCTCGCCGCCCCACAGGGCGTCGAAGGCGGGCTGCACGGAAGCGGTGAGGCCGAGTTCGGCGAAGGCGGCGATGCTCTCGGGGGTGAGCATCTCGGCGTGCTCGACGCGGTGCCGGGCCGCACGGATCCGGGCGAGGCCGAGCCTCTCGGCGGCGGCGCGCACGCCCTCCACGACGGCGTCCACGGCCGCGTCGCCGATGGCGTGGAAACCGGCCTGGAGCCCCGCCTCGGTGCAGGCCACGACGTGCGCGGCGACCGCGGCGGCGTCCAGGTAGGCGGTGCCGGTGTGCGCGGCGTCGGCGTACGGCTGGTGCAGACAGGCCGTGTGCGAACCGAGGGCACCGTCGACGAACAGGTCCCCCGCGGCTCCGGCCGCGCCCAGCTCCCGTGCCTTGGTGACGTCCCGCTCGGCCCAGTAGCCGACCACACGCGGCCCGGGCTGCGCCGCGGCGAGGCGCAGCAGGCCGGTGAAGTCGTCCTCGGAGGAGATCTCCGGCCCGGCGCACTCGTGGACCGTGCCGATGCCCAGCGAGACGGCGTGCGCGAGGGCGGCGCGCTGCGCCTCGGTGCGCTGCCCGGGCGTCACGGCGGCGAACGCGGCGGCGCGTACGGCGTGATGGGCGTCGGCGGTGAGCGGACCGTCCTCATGGGTGACCCCCGGAACCAGGTCGAGCAGGGCGGTGCTCACCACAGCGGAGTGGACGTCGATCCGGCTGAGGTAGAGGGGCCGGTGCCCGGTGGCCTCGTCGAGTTCGGCCCGCGTCGGGGGGCGCCCCCCGGGCCAGCGGGCGGCGTCCCAGCCGTGCCCGAGCAGCACCCGGTCGTCGGGTCGGGCGGCGGCGAAGTCCCGTACGCGGGCGAGGGCGGCCTCCAGGGTGGGCGCGCCGGAGAGGTCGAGCCCGGTCAGGCTCAGGCCCGTGGCGGTCGTGTGCACATGCGCATCGGTGAACGCCGGGGTGACCAGCGCCCCGTCCAGGTCGACCACCTCGTCGACCCCGTCCGCGAAGGCGTCGGCGGCCCCTTCGGACCCCACCCAGGCGATCTGTCCGCGCTCCACGACCATCGCGGTGGCGAAGGGGTCGGCGGGGCTGTGGACCTCTCCACGGCGGAGAAGCACGGTCTTGGGCGGGGTGGTGGACTCACTCATGGAGCACAGTCTCACAGGGGCGGGGGCGACGCCCTCATCAGGGGCGCGGGGAACCGCGCGGACGCCCCCGTGCGCCGATCGGCGGTCAGATCCGCGGCGGTCGCGCCTCGTACGGCGTGGACAGCACCACCGTCGTCCGTGTGGACACCCCGGCCAGCGAGCGCAACCGGGCCAGCAGTTCCTCCAGCTCGTGCGGCGTCGCCACCCGCACCTTGAGGATGTAGTTCTCGTCCCCCGCGACGCTGTGGCACGCCTCGATCTCCGGCACCCCGGCGAGCCGGTCGGCGATGTCGTCCGGCGCGCTGGGGTCGAACGGCTTCACCGAGATGAACGCCGTCATCGGCAGGCCCACGGCCTCCGGATCGACGACCGCGGCGTAGCCCCGGATGACACCCCGCTGCTCCAGCCGCCGCACCCGCTGATGCACGGCCGACGTGGACAGCCCTGTGGCCTTGCCCAGGTCGGTGTAGCTCATCCGCCCGTCCTTGACGAGCAGCTGCACGATCTGTCGGTCCAGCTCCTCCATGGCGCAAGAACCTACAGGGCGGCTGATCTCCTCGGATACCTGAGCAGCCCGGGTCATGCCCGGTTCGTGATGTGGCCGGCGGCCGGGTGTCAGCCGTTCGGGGGACAAACGCACCGCAGCGGACACCCGGGCAGGGCATGTGACGAACGCCACACGCCTCGAACAGGCTCCGTGATGTTCTCGTGATTACCCCCCAGGGGGGACGGGAAGTGCTTGCTGTGGCCGAGGCCGCAGTGCCTGATACGGCCCAGTCCGAGGGGGAGAACCCAATGCAGAGTCTTAAGCGCCCTGGTCGCACCGCACCCAAGCGGCAGCAGCTCGTCATCGAGCCCGAGCCGGAGGGCGTCGAACCCGACGCCTACGACGACGAACTCGACGACTACGACACGTTCGAGATGTTCCGGGTCGTCTGCCCGGACTGCGCGCAGCCCATCGCCCTGCTGGCGGACGAGGAGGTTCTGCCGGAACACGCGATGTGCGCCTCGCCGTGGAACCCCTTCGGACTCACGGTCTGCGCCGGAACCGGCCGCAGGGCCATGGACGCCCGCCCGGCGGACGAGTCCGTGGAACCGCAGGAGCAGGACACCGCCCTGCTGTTGACGCTCCCTCAGGGGCTCGACTGGCGGACCCAGCCCTTCTCGCACGTCGGCGGACCGGGCTCGCGCCCCATCAGGGTCCCCGTCATGCGCCGCCAGGCGGCCTGAGCGCGGCCCTCTTCGCCCGCTCGCTCCCTTCCCCAGCTGCCCCGCGCCACGGCCGCAGACCGCCGTGGTGCGGGATCAGTGCGTCCGGAGCCGCCGGGAGCCGGGCGGCGGTGAACGCACGCCCGATTCCACCGTCCGGTGACCTGTCCGGGCTCTGCCGCGTTGCCCTGGTATGACCCCCATCTCCTCAGCGACCGGGCGTCAGCGCCTCCTGTACGTCCCGCCGCCCGCAGAATCGGTTCGGCCGACTCCGCCCCGCTACCAGGACCCGCCGATCTACCGCGACTTGATGCGCGCGTGGGCCGAGCGCGGCCGCACCCTGCCGGGTCGTCACGACCCGGAGTGGATGCGGCTCGCGGCCCCCTGGCGGGGGCTCGACCAGTTCAGCGTCCCTCTGGACCCACGAGATGGCGGGCGATGACCATGCGCTGGATCTGGTTGGTGCCCTCGACGATCTGGAGCACCTTGGCCTCGCGCATGTAGCGTTCGGCCGGGAAGTCGGCGGTGTAGCCGTAGCCGCCGAGGATCTGCACGGCGTCGGTGGTGACCCGCATCGCCGTGTCGGTGCAGTGCAGTTTGGCCATGGCGGCCTGCCGTGCGAACGGCCGGCCCGCGTCCTTGAGCCGGGCCGCCGCGAGGTAAAGGGCGCGGCCCGCCTCGATCTGGGTCGCCATGTCGGCGAGCATGAAGCGCAGCCCCTGGAAGTCGGCGATCGGCTTGCCGAACTGGCGCCTTTCGGCCGCGTAGGCCAGTGCCTCGTCGAGCGCGGCCTGCGCCACGCCGATCGCGCAGGCCGAGATGCCGAGCCGACCCGAGTCGAGCGAGGACAGGGCGATCGCGAAGCCCTGGCCCTCCTCCCCGATGCGCCGGTCGTCGCCGACCCGGACGCCGTCGAAGTGGACCTGCGCGGTGGGCGAGCCCTTCATGCCCATCTTCTTCTCGGGCGCCGCGGCGCTCACGCCCTCGGCGTCGCCCGGCACCAGGAAGGCCGTGATCCCGCGCGGGCCCTCCTCGCCGGTGCGGGCCATGACCGTGTAGAAGTCGGCGATGCCGCCGTGGGTGATCCAGGCCTTGGTGCCGCTGATGACCCAGTCGTCGCCGTCCCGCACGGCCTTGGTGCGCAGGGCCGCCGCGTCCGAGCCGGAGTGCGGCTCGGAGAGACAGTAGGCGCCGAGGAGGCCGCCGCCGAGCATCGCGGGCAGGTGCTCGACCTGCTGCTCCTTGGTGCCGTAGGCGGCGAGGGCGTAGGAGGCCAGGGAGTGGACGCTGACGCCGAGGCCGACGGTGAGACGGGCCGCGGCGAGCTCCTCCAGCACCTGGAGGTAGACCTCGTAGGGCTGATCGCCGCCGCCGTACTCGGAGTCGTAGGGCAGGCCGAGCAGGCCGGAGCGGGAGAGCAGGGTGAACAGCTCGCGCGGGAAGCGGCCGGCGTCCTCCTCCTCGGCCGCCTTCGGGGCGATCTCCCGCTGCGCGATGTCGCGCACGAGCGAGATCAGGTCCCGGGCCTCCTCCGTGGGCAGTTGTCGGTCCACCGGCTGCGGGGCGCGGTCGGGCATGGCGACGCTCTCCTCCCTGTCGGGCACTGGCGGACGGGCCCATGGGTGGGGGCGACGCCGCCGGGTCGTTCTGGTGCCTGGCCGATGCTTGCAGTCCCGGGTCTCGGACGCTGCTGACCAGCGGCTGTGCGCTGTGAGTATGCCCGATCGGAGGCATCCCGTCACCAGTTAACGACCGCTTACTTCAAGAAAGGGCCGAGCGCATCCCGGGAGGCGAAATTGGTCCGAACCATTGACCCAACTGGTCTAGTCCTCCTACTGTTTCGCTCCACCGATTCACCGCGTTCATGCCAATCGGCGAGCGTTCCCTCTCCCCACGAGGAGACACCGGATGCACACCCCCCACCCTTCCCGCTTCCGGGCCATCGTGTCCGCGGCGTGCTGCGCCGTCCTCGGCGCCGGTCTGCTGGCCGGCGCGGGCACCTCCGCCTCCGCGGCGACCTCGGCTCAGGAGGCCGCCGCAGACGTCGAGGCCGCGCCGCAGGCCGATGCCGCCGGTTCCAAGGTCCTCGGGTACTTCACCGAATGGGGCACCTACGACCGCAAGTACCACGTCAAGAACATCGAGACGTCCGGGTCGGCCGGCAGGCTCACCCACATCAACTACGCCTTCGGCAACGTCACCGGCGGCAGGTGCGCCATGGGCGACGGCTACGCCGCCACCGACCGGGCCTACACCGCCGCCGAGTCGGTCGACGGCAAGGCCGACACCTGGGACCAGCCGCTGCGCGGCAACTTCAACCAGTTGCGCAAGCTGAAGCAGAAGCACCCGAACCTCAAGGTCCTGTGGTCCTTCGGCGGCTGGACCTGGTCGGGCGGGTTCGGCGAGGCCGCGAAGAACCCGGCCGCCTTCGCCCGCTCCTGCTACGACCTGGTCGAGAACTCCAAGTGGGCCGACGTCTTCGACGGCATCGACGTCGACTGGGAGTACCCGAACGCCTGCGGGGCCACCTGCGACACCAGCGGCAAGGCGGCCTTCAAGAACGTGATGCAGGCGCTGCGGAGCACGTTCGGCCCGAAGAACCTCGTGACGGCGGCGATCACCGCCGACGCCACCCCGGGCGGCAAGATCGACGCGGCGGACTACGCGGGCGCCGCCCCGTACGTCGACTGGTACAACCCGATGACGTACGACTTCTTCGGCGCCTGGGACGCCACCGGGCCGACGGCCCCGCACTCGCCGCTGACCTCGTACACCGGGATCCCGAAGGCGGACAACCACACCTCGGCGACCATCGCCAAGCTCAAGGGCCTCGGCATCCCCGCCTCGAAGCTGCTGCTCGGCATCGGCTTCTACGGCCGCGGCTGGACCGGTGTCACGCAGTCCGCCCCGGGCGGTACCGCGACCGGCCCGGCTGCGGGCACCTACGAGCAGGGCATCGAGGACTACAAGGTGCTCAGGACCAAGTGCCCGGCGACCGGGACGGTGGCCGGCACGGCGTACGCCAAGTGCGGCGGCGACTGGTGGAGTTACGACACCCCGGCGACCATCGGCACCAAGATGACCTACAAGAACCAGCAGGGTCTGGGCGGCACGTTCTTCTGGGAGCTGAGCGGCGACACCGCCAACGGTGAGCTGATCAAGGCCATCAGGTAACACCCCGAGCGGGGGCGGAGGTCCGCGGCGGACCCTCCGCCCCTGTGTCACGCGCCCCGGCGGGCGGGCCGCGGGGCCGGGTAGGACGGGTCGAGCTCCTCGATCGCGCGCAGCGCACCGCCGAGGGTCTTCACCAGCAGCTCGCACATGGTGTCGCGGGGCAGTTCGGGGCGGTCGATCCACTCGAGCGTCGCACCCTCGACGCTGCACACCCAGGCCAGCAGCCCCATCCGCGCCAGCGGCGCGATGTCGACACGGCGGTAGACGCCTTCGGCGATGGTGGTGACGACGGCCTCGCGCACGCCGTCGCGGATGGCGTGCACCTCGGTGTCGAAGCCGACCCCGCCGCTGACGATCGTGCGGTACGCGGCCTGGTTGTGCTCGGCGTAGCGCAGGTAGCTGTCGATGGTGCGCTGGAGCCGGTCGACCGGGGGCAGTTCGGGACCGCTCGCCGCGAGGGTGAGCAGGTCGGTGACCGAGTCCTGGACGATGGCCAGGTAGTAGCCGCGCTTGGAATGGAAGTAGTAGTAGATCAGCCCCTTGGCGACGTGCGCCTGCCGGGCGATGTCGTCCATCGACAGTGCGTCGTAGGAGGTGTCGGCGAACAACCTCCGCCCGATGGCGATGAGTTCGGCACGGCGCGCCATCGAGCGCTCGGTGCCGCGGGCTCTGGGACGCGCGGCAGGCTGGGGGCTGATATTCAATTTCGACCCTGGTCTCAACGGGCGGGGTGGGACCTTCGCAGTATGGCAGGCCTCACGCCGGGGCCGTGGGTCAGGTCACAGCAGCCCGAGCTGGGTCACGAGCATCGCCACGACCACGACGAGGGCCCATCCCATGACGTGCTCGACGATCTTCGGGCCGTCGTCCCGGGGGCCTCCGGTGCGGACGCGGGGGGCGGTGACGGAGTGCGCGGTCATGGCTTCTCGCAAGGTCGGCGGTGCGGACGGACTCCCCCCGAAGTCCTGTCCACCTTGCCACCGCAAGCGGCTTTTGCGGCCGAGAGCTTGCTCACACGCGCACGCCCACGGCCGCCAGCGCCTTGCGCTGGGCAGCACTGGGACGCGCGGGGAAGTAGAGGTAGCAGACGCCACCGGTGCCGGAGACGACCTTGCCGGAGGCGTTGTACCGCTTCGTCCTGAGCCAGATGTTCTCCCAGTCGCGTCTGCGGTAGACGCGCCGCACGGCCTCGTTGCTCGCGGAGAACGGGTCGTTGGCGATCACGTCGCCGTCGGCGGTGAACCCGATGACGGTCATCAGGTGCCCGGCGGTGCCGTACCCGGCGCCGGTCAGCTCCTCCTTCAGGAACGACTGGGACGTTATGGCCGGGATGCCCGCCGCGATCAGCGTCTCCAGGTCGGTGAGCGAGCCGAGCCGCGTGACCACACCCCGGAGGTCCTTGAAGGTGGCCGCGTAGGCGGCGTTGAACGGCCAGTTGCCGCAGCCCGCGTACTGGTGGTCGTAGGTGTAGCGGGCCGCGTGGCAGACCTGGGGATCGGCGTACGACGGATCGACCCAGGCGAGCTGCTTCTCGGTGAGCCGGCCGCCCCAGTACTCGATGATCATCTGGGAGGAGGTCGGGCTGCACCAGGCCTCGCCGCCGTTGTCGTACTCGGGGTACTGACCCTTGTGGATCTCCTGCGAGTAGCGCGGGACGGCCAGTTCCTTCGCCAGGCCGGGCCTGGAGGCCGGGACGGTGAACCGGTCGGGCACGTCGGAACCCATCGCGCCGAGCCGCCACACGGTGGGGGTGAGCTTGCCGCCGGGCTTGCGGTAGAGGGTCAGGCGCAGCCGGTACGAGGCCAGGCGCAGGCCGGTCGACGGGTCGTCGATCGCCAGGGTGTCGGTCCAGACACTGCTCTTGCCGTCACCCTGCCCGTCGACCGAGGTGCGCCGGATGTCCTGGTCGCCGGCCGCCCAGCGGCCCATCACGTACCAGGGCGTACCGGTGCCGTCGGTGTAGGTGCCCTTGATCTCGATCTGGATCCAGGTGCCGGCCGGGGTGTGCGCGTTCCAGGAGACGATGGCCTCGGTCGCGGGGACCGTGAGGCGGTGGACCGGGGAGGTCCAGGTGCCGTACTGCCACGCCGCCGTGGTGCCGGTGTGCGGGTCCGTGTAGTCGGCCGTTCCGGCCGGCTTGCCGATCACCAGGCCGGGGCGGGTGCCCGCGACGGCCCGGGTGCCCTTGGCGGTGCCGCCGCCCCAGTCGCCGTAGGAGACCCAGGCCCGGTTGTCGACGGTGCGGGCCGGGACCGCGCGGGCGGGGGCTGCGGTGTCGGTCGTCATGGGGGCCTCGGGGTCGGCGGCCGCCGTTCCCGCGCCGGAGGTGACGGCGGCGGCGACCGCGGCGGCCAGGACGGTTCTGCGGGACGGCTGTTCGGCACTGCGCATGGCGGGGACCCCCGGATGTCGGAGTCGGGCAGGAGCAGGAGCAGGTCCGTGCACGGTCGTCGGATCCGTGCGTGCGCCACATATGAGCACAGCCCGCCGTGTCCTGCCAGCACTTCGACGCGCGCCACGCCCACCAATATTGGCGTCGACCAGTGGCATCCGCCCAGGCCCCCGTCGTTAGAGTGCTGCGCGAGATGAATCCGCCACTTTCCCCCGTACCGGGACCCGCCGTCCGCGACCTGGCCGCCCGGATCCGCCGCCTCTCCCCCTCCTGCGGTCCGGTCCGGCTGGTCGGCGTCGACGGGCACGCCGGGTCCGGAAAGAGCACGTTCGCCGGGCAGTTGGCCGGGGCGCTCGGGGGCGCGCCGGTGCTGCGCCTCGACGACATCGCCAGCCACGACGCGCTCTTCGACTGGACCGGGCGGCTGCGGGAGCAGGTGATCGAACCGCTCTCGCAAAGCCGGACCGCGCACTACACGCCCTACGACTGGCGCGAGCGCCGCTTCGGCCCGCCGCTGCCGCTCCCGCCCGCGCCGGTGGTCCTGGTGGAGGGCGTCGGAGCGGGCCGCCGGGCACTGCGCCCCCACCTGGCGCTGCTGCTGTGGATGGAGCTGGCGCGCGAGCAGGCCTGGGCGCGGGGACGGTCGCGGGACGGGGAGAAGCAGCGGGAGTTCTGGAACGGATGGGTCGCGGCGGAGCGCCGGCACTTCGCCGACGATCCCTCGCGGCCGTTCGCCGACCTACTGGTACGGCAGCGCGCCCAGGGATATGAGGTGCTGGCGGGACCCGCCGGGACCGTTGGACCGGACCAGCCCCTCACGCACGGTGACGGACCGCCCGCAGTGTGCTGAACTTGTGAAGAGGCTTGCGGGACAACTTGCCGGAGTGCTCCAACTCCGCTTGACCGCTGGGCCGTACAGGTCTTACGTTCTCAATGAGCGGCATCGGAGCCGCCCCCAGACGCGAAGCCCCCGGTTGTTCCCCCGTGATCGGGGGCTTCGTTCTGCCTTCTTGCGGTTCTCCGGCCGCCGCGGGGCGCCGAATGCTCACCCTGGGTCACCATGAGCAGTACGCCGCGCCCGTTCCCACCTCGCCGAACGGCCCGTGCGGCCCCCTACGGGGGCGCGGCCCCCGACGGTACGATGCCCTCGTCGCGACCTGTCGGACGGTTGCCCGGCGCACGGTGCAACTCCGGTCCGTGGCAGCGCGGTTCGAGCAGGGCAGCCGGCCGGGGGACGGTTCGTTGGCATACCGACGGGGGCACGGTTCGTGGGGGACGTGATGGACTTCGGCACGCAGGGCCCTCAGGCCCCGGCCGACCTCGCCTGGCTGCGAGGCGTGGACGCCTACACCATGGGGGCCTATCCGCAGGCGGAGGAGGAGTTCCGGGCCGCCGTGCGCATGGACTCCGGGATGGCCGACGGCTGGCTCGGACTGCACGCGCTGCGCGTCGACACGACAACCGCGCTGCTGCGGATGTTCCGGCACCGGGACCGCTTCGGGGAGCAGCGCTCCCGCTACCGTCGCACGCTCAACTCCTGGTACTGGCTGGGCTGGTGGGTGCAGCCCGTGCTGGAGAGCCCCCGCGACCTGCTGCTCGCGCACGCCTCCCACTGGCTGGACGGGCGCCACGTCCCCGAACTGGACCGGGCGCTCGCCGGACTGCCGCCGGTGGACACCGACCACCAGGTCCGCTTCCTGCACGCCTGCCGCGCCTACTTGGTCAAGGACTGGGACCAGCTGGTCCGCCACACCGACCCGCTGCTCGACGACCCGATGCTCGGCATCGAGGCGGGCCTGTTCGGCGGCATGGCCCGGGTCCGTCTGGAGATGTACGGCCAGGCCGAGCCGCTGCTGTCCGCCGCGTTGATGCGCTGCCGCAGTGAGCAGCCGCAGCGCAAGGAGCTGCGTTACTGGCTGGCCCGGGCGCACGAGGGCACCGGCCGCAGCGCCGCCGCGCTCCCCCTGTACCGGGCCGTGCACCGGGTCGATCCGGCCTTCATGGACACCTCCGCCCGGCTCGCCGCGATCGCCGAGGGCGACGGGTACGACGACGCCACGGACTTCGCCGCGATCACGCTCACCGGTGCGGGCCAGGACGTCGTGGACGGGCCGGACGGGTTCGATCCGCTCTTCGGCCTCGAAGGGCGCGATCTGAGGCTGCCCGACCCCGAGCCGCCCCTCGCTCCCCTGCCGCCGGTGACCGTCCCGCCCGTGCGCGAGAGGGCCGGCCCGGCTTCCACCCTGCCGGCCGGGCCGACCGACCCGGCGTTACTGGAGGAGGCACTCGCCGAGCTGGAGCGCATGGTGGGTCTGGAGCCGGTGAAGCGCCAGGTCAAGGCGTTGTCGGCGCAGCTGAACATGGCCCGGCTGCGGGCCGGGCAGGGCCTTCCGGTCCAGCCGCCGAAACGCCACTTCGTCTTCTCCGGCCCCTCCGGCACCGGCAAGACCACCGTCGCCCGCATCCTCGGCCGCGTCTTCTACGCCCTCGGGCTGCTCGGCGGCGACCATCTCGTGGAGGCCCAGCGGGCCGACCTGGTCGGTGAGTACCTCGGGCAGACGGCCGTGAAGGCCAACGAACTGATCGACTCCGCCCTCGGGGGCGTCCTCTTCGTCGACGAGGCCTACTCGCTGTCCAACTCGGGCTACGGCAAGGGCGACGCGTACGGCGACGAGGCCCTCCAGGTGCTGCTGAAGCGCGCGGAGGACAACCGCGACCATCTCGTGGTGATCCTCGCCGGCTATCCGGAGGGCATGGACCGCCTGCTCGCCGCCAACCCCGGGCTGTCGTCCCGGTTCACCACCCGCGTCGACTTCCCGTCGTACCGGCCCCTGGAACTCACCGAGATCGGCAAGGTGCTGGCGGCGGAGAACGGCGACCTGTGGGACGAGGAGGCCCTCGACGAGCTGCGGTCCATCGCCGGGCACGTGGTGGACCAGGGGTGGATCGACGAGCTGGGCAACGGGCGGTTCCTGCGGACGCTGTACGAGAAGAGCTGTGCGTACCGGGATCTGCGGCTGTCGGTGTATCCCGGCGTGCTGGGCCGGGAGGATCTGGCGACGCTGCGGCTGCCGGACCTGATGCAGGCGTACGGGGAGGTCCTGTCGGGGCGGGGGCCGCAGGATCCGTCGGCGATGTGAGTTCGCCGGCCGCGGGCCGGTGGGGGCTCCTCGCCCAGTTCCCCGCGCCCCTGAGTGGGTGCGGTGAAGGCCGGCCGAACTGCGCCCACCTGTCCGGGGGGCGCGGAAAGCCGTGCGATCGGCCCCCGCGCCCGCGGCCGAACACCTACGACGCCAACGCCTCCTCGTTGCTGCGAGGCTCGGTGACGCGGACCTCCGGCACCTCGCGATGCGCGGGGTCCCGCACCTCCCCGACCAGCAGCTCCAGCACGTCCTCCAGCGCGACCAGTCCGAGCACCTTCCCGGACCTGTCGGCCACCTGGGCGAGGTGCGTGGCCGCGCGGCGCATCACGGTCAGCGCGTCGTCCAGCGGCAGCTCGGAGCGCAGGGTCGTCATGGAGCGCCACAGGTGCTGCGGGACGGCCCGGTCCGAGTCCTCCAGGTCGAGGACGTCCTTGACGTGCAGATAGCCCATGAACACGCCGTTGTCGGCGGCGACCGGGAACCGTGAGTAGCCCGTGCGGGCCGTGAGCTCCACGATGCGCCCGGGGGTGACCGAGGGGCTGACCGTCACCAGGGACTCGCGCTTGAGCAGGACGTCCGTCACGGGGCGGGAGCCCAGCTCCAGGGCGTCCTCCAGTCGTTCGGCCTCCTCCGGGTTGAGCAGACCCGCCTGGCCGGCGTCCTCCACCAGCCGGTTGAGCTGCTCGCTGGTGAAGACGGCCTCCACCTCGTCCTTGGGCTCGACGTGGAAGAGCCGCAGGATGCCCTGGGCGCAGGCGCCGAGGGCGGCGGTGATGGGCTTGCAGAAGCGGGCGAACCAGACCAGGCCCGGGCTGAGCCACAGCGCGGCCTTCTCCGGGGCGGCCATCGCCAGGTTCTTCGGGACCATCTCGCCGATGACGAGGTGGAAGAAGACCACGGCGGCGAGGGCGATCACGTAGGTCAGCGGATGGATCACGCCCTCGGGCAGGTGGATCCGCTCGAAGACCGGCTCCAGCAGATGCGCGACGGTCGGTTCGGCGACCGCGCCGAGGGTCAGCGAGCAGACGGTGATGCCGAACTGGGCCGCCGCCATCATCTGCGGCAGCCGCTCCAGACCGTAGAGGACCTGGCGGGAGCGGGCGGTGCCGAGCGGTTCGATCTGGCTGCGGCGGACGGAGACCAGCGCGAACTCGGCGCCGACGAAGAAGCCGTTGGCGAGCACGAGCAGCGCTGCGAAGAGAAGCTGGAGCACGCTCATCGGACGGCCTCCGCCAGGGAGACGACCGGAGCGGTCCGCACCAGCCGGACCCGTTCCGCGCGGTAGTGGCCGACCTGGCGCACCGAGAGGCGCCAGCCGGGCAGCTCCGCCTTGTCGCCGACGGCCGGGATACGGCCCAGCAGGTCGGCGATCAGGCCCGCGACGGTCTCGTAGGGGCCCTCGGGCGCTTCGAGGCCTATGCGCCGCAGGGTGTCGACCCGGCAGCTGCCGTCGACGTCCCAGGCGGGCCTGCCGTCCTCAGGCGGCGCGGCCGCCAGCTCGGGCAGGTCGTGTCCGTCGTGCTCGTCGCGGACCTCGCCGACGAGTTCCTCGACGATGTCCTCCAGCGTGACGACGCCCGCGGTGCCGCCGTACTCGTCGACGACGACCGCGATGGGCTGCTCGCTGCGCAGCCGGGCGAGGAGGGGCTGCACGGGCAGCGTCTCCGGCACGAGCAGCGCCGGGCGGGCGATGCGTCCGACGGGGGTGCGCAGCCGGTCCTGGACCGGCACGGCCAGGGCGTCCTTGAGGTGGACCATGCCGACGACCTCGTCGATCCTCTCGCGGTAGACGGGGAAGCGGGACAGGCCGGTGGCCCGGGTCAGGTTGACCACGTCCTCGGCGGTGGCCGAGGACTGCAGGGCGCTGACCTTCACGCGCGGCGTCATCACGTGCTGCGCGGTCAGCTCGGCCAGGGACAGGGTCCGCACGAACAGGTCGGCGGTGTCCTGTTCCAGGGCGCCGGCCCGGGCCGAGTGGCGGGCCAGGGAGACGAGTTCGCCGGGGGTGCGGGCGGAGGCCAGCTCCTCTGCGGGTTCGATGCCCAGGGCGCGCACCAGCCGGTTGGCGACGGCGTTGAGCGCGGCGATGACCGGCCGGAACAGCCGGGCGAAGACGTGCTGCGGGCCCGCGACGAAGCGCGCGACCTGAAGCGGCCTGGACACCGCCCAGTTCTTGGGCAGGAGCTCGCCGATCACCATCTGCACGGCGGAGGCCAGCAGCATGCCGATCACGACCGTGACACCGGAGACGGCTCCCGTGGGGACGCCGACCGCGGTGAACGGTCCGTGCAGCAGCTCGGCGAGCGCCGGTTCGGCGAGCATGCCGACGACCAGCGAGGTGATGGTGATGCCGAGCTGGGTGCCGGAGAGCTGGAAGGACAGTTCCTTGAGCGATTCCACGACACGGTGGGCGCGCCGGTCGCCCTCGGCGGCGGCCTTCTCGGCCTCCGGGCGCTCGACCGTCACGAGTCCGAACTCGGCCGCCACGAAGAATCCGTTGGCGAGAATCAGCAGGAACGCGGCTGCCAGGAGCAGCAGGGGGGTGGTCATGATGCCGCCGCCTCCACACGGTCGCTTACCCCGGCAACGGGGTCCGCGCTATGTCGGCAGGGGGCGGCGCAGGTACTGCAGGACGATCCGTCCATCGCCGGAAGGGGTCACTCCTCGGTTAGCAGGAGCCCCTGGCGCACCGGGCGGGGCGGCAGGGGCGGAGGCGCGTCCGTTCGCGCCTTCCGGAAACAGATTAATCAAGACATGGCCCGATGCGGCAGGGTGACCGCCTCGAGGATCTCTCCGAGTCAGCTCTGACGCCGCTCGGGGTCCGTCACCGAACGGGCCTCGACGAGCGCCCGCAGCGCCCGGGCATCGGCGATCGCGCGCTGCTTGGCCAGGCCCGGCTGGATGCCCAGAGCGGGCAGGCTGGTGCCGTCGCTGAGGTTGAGGAACACCCAGGGGTCGCCGGGCCGGAGGGTCACCTGGAGGATCTCCGCCCACTCCAGCCGGCGCTTGTTCGTGAGATTGACAACAGTGACGCCGTCCTCGTCGGCGACGACCTTGGGCCGTGCGAGGAGCAGCAGCACGGCGTCCAGCAGGAGCGCCGTGAGGACGAAGCTGACGCGCTCTCCGGGGCTGAGCTGCTCGAGCAGCATCGCCACGGCCGTGATCACCACGAAGACGGCGACGGCCGCGCCGAGCAGCACCGCACGAGTGCTGCCCGGCCGGAACGTGACGGGCAGGGTGGGCAGATCGGACATCTCGCGTACGCCCCTCAGAGACGGCAGGCGTGGATGGCCGTGGTCAGGATGGCCCGGGCACCGATGTCGTACAGGTCGTCCATGATCCGCTGGGCTTCCTTGGCGGGGACCATCGCGCGCACGGCGACCCAGCCCTCGTTGTGCAGCGGGGAGACGGTCGGGGACTCCAGGCCGGGGGTGAGGGCGACGGCCTTCTCCAGCTGCTCGACGCGGCAGTCGTAGTCCATCATCACGTACGTCCGGGCGACCAGGACGCCCTGGAGGCGGCGCAGGAACTGCTGGACCTTGGGGTCGTCGGGGTCCGCGCCGGTGCGGCGGATCACCACGGCCTCGGACCGCATGATCGGCTCGCCGGCGACCTCCAGGCCCGCGTTGCGCAGGGAGGTGCCGGTCTCGACGACGTCGGCGATGACCTGGGCGACGCCGAGCTGGATGGCGGTCTCGACGGCGCCGTCGAGGTGGACGACGGAGGCGTCGATGCCGTGCTCGGCGAGGTGGGCCGCGACGATGCCCTCGTAGGAGGTGGCGATCGTCTTGCCGGTGAGGTCCGCCAGGCCGCTGATCGTGCCGGGCTTGGTGGCGTAGTGGAAGGTGGAGCGGGCGAAGCCGAGGGCGAGGATCTCCTCGGCGTCGGCGCCGGAGTCGATGAGCAGGTCGCGGCCGGTGAGGCCGATGTCGAGCTGCCCGGAGGCGACGTAGATGGCGATGTCGCGGGGGCGGAGGTAGAAGAACTCGACCTCGTTCACCGGGTCGACGATCCGCAGTTCCTTGGACTCCCGGCGCTGCTGGTAGCCGGCCTCATGCAGCATCTCCGCCGCAGGGCCTGACAGGGAACCCTTGTTGGGGACGGCGATGCGCAGCATGAGGTCGGCTTCCTTTGCGTGGTGGCGTGCGGGGACGGGTGCGGCTTACAGGTGGGCGTAGACGTCGTCGAGGGAGATGCCGCGGGCGACCATCATCACCTGGACGTGGTACAGCAGCTGCGAGATCTCCTCGGCGGCGGCTTCCTTGCCCTCGTACTCGGCGGCCATCCACACCTCGGCGGCCTCTTCGACGACCTTCTTGCCGATGGCGTGGACGCCCTTCCCGACCAGTTCTGCGGTGCGGGAAGTGGCGGGATCGCCCTGGGCGGCCTTGTGCTGGAGCTCGGTGAAGAGCTCCTCGAACGTCTTCTTGGACATGGTGACGCTCAGCCTATGCCACACACGGCTTTCGTCAGTGCCAGGGTTCGGATACTGAGCGGAGGGTCGCCGCGGTCGCCACCGCCGCCGTCACCGCCTCGTGCCCCTTGTCCTCGCTGGAGCCCTCGATCCCGGCACGGTCCAGGGCCTGCTCCTCGGTGTCGCAGGTCAGTACGCCGAAGCCGACGGGGACGCCGGTGTCGACGGAGACCTGGGTGAGGCCCTGGGTGACGCCCTGGCACACGTACTCGAAGTGGGGGGTTCCGCCGCGGATGACGACGCCGAGGGCGACGATCGCGTCGTAGCCGCGGCCGGCGAGGACCTTGGCGACGACCGGGAGCTCCCAGCTGCCGGGGACCCTGAGCAGGGTCGGCTCGTCGATGCCCAGGTCGTGCAGGGCGCGCAGGGCGCCGTCGACCAGGCCGTTCATCACCTTCTCGTGCCACTGGGCCGCGATGACGGCGACCCTGAGGTCACCCACATTGCGTACGGACAGCTCCGGTGCACCCTTGCCGCTCACGTTGCTCCCTCTGTGCTTCGTTACTGGTTGCCGCAGGCCGGCACGGTGGTCGTGTCCAGCCAGGGCAGGTCGTGGCCCATCCGGTCCCGCTTGGTGCGCAGGTAGCGGAGGTTGTGCTCGCCGGCGCTCACGGGCATCGGCACGCGGGCCTTGATCGCGATGCCGTGGCGGAGGAGCGCGTCGGTCTTGTCGGGGTTGTTGGTCAGCAGCCGGACGCCGCGCACGCCGAGGTCGGCGAGGATCCGGGCGCCCGCCGCGTAGTCGCGGGCGTCGGCGGGCAGGCCGAGTTCGAGGTTGGCGTCGAGGGTGTCGCGGCCGCGCTCCTGGAGTTCGTAGGCGCGCAGCTTGGACATCAGGCCGATGCCCCGGCCCTCGTGTCCGCGCAGGTAGACCACGACGCCCCGGCCCTCGTCCTGGATGCGGGCGAGGGAGGCGTCCAGCTGGGGGCCGCAGTCGCAGCGGGCCGAGCCGAAGACGTCGCCGGTGAGGCACTCGGAGTGGACCCGGACGAGGACGTCCTGGCCGTCGCCGATCTCGCCGTGCACGAGGGCGACGTGCTCGACGCCGTCGACGGTGGAGCGGTAGCCGTAGGCGGTGAAGGTGCCGTGGGCGGTGGGCAGTTGAGTCCTGGCCTCGCGGCGGACGGTGGGCTCGCTGCTGCGGCGGTAGGCGATCAGGTCCTCGATGGAGATGATCGTCAGGCCGTGCTTGCGGGCGAAGGGGATCAGCTCGGGCAGGCGCAGCATGGTGCCGTCCTCGCCGGCGATCTCGACGATCGCTCCGGCCGGGCGCAGGCCCGCGAGGCGGGCGAGGTCGACGGCGGCCTCGGTGTGGCCGTTGCGCGTGAGGACGCCGCCGGGCCGGGCGCGCAGCGGGAAGATGTGGCCGGGGCGGACGAAGTCGCCGGGCCCCGAGACCCCGTCGGCGAGCAGCCGGAGGGTGGTGGCGCGGTCGGAGGCGGAGATGCCGGTGCTCACGCCGTGGGCGGCGGAGGCGTCGACGGAGACCGTGAACGCGGTCTTCATCGACTCGGTGTTGTCCTCGACCATCTGCGGGAGCTTCAGCCGGTCCAGCTCGTCGCCCTCCATGGGGGCGCAGATCAGGCCTCGGCACTCGCTCATCATGAAGGCGACGATCTCGGGGGTCGCCTTCTCGGCGGCGATGACGAGGTCTCCCTCGTTCTCCCGGTCCTCGTCGTCGACGACCACGACGGGGCGGCCGGCGACGATGTCGGCGATGGCCTGCTCGACGGGGTCGAGAGCAAAGATCTCCACGTCGTCGGAGCCGTACAGGGCGGTGGCGGGTGACGGATGGGCGGTCATGCCGGCGCTCCTTCCAGGGTGGGTCGCGCGCTCCGGCGCGAGCGAAGCCACCAGTCGCGCATGCCCCACAGGACGAGCGCGCCGTAGATGACGTAGACGAAGCCGGAAAAGGCGTAGCCGTTGGCGAAGTTGAGGGGCACGCCGACGAGGTCGACGAGCAGCCAGGCGAACCAGAACTCGACCATGCCGCGGGCCTGGGCGTACATGGCGACGACGGTGCCGACGAAGATGTAGGCGTCCGGCCAGGGATCCCAGGACAGGGCCGGGTACGCCGTGAAGAGCAGTGCCACCCCGACGGTGCCGGCGGCGGCCGCCGCGGCCATCGTGGCGCGCTCGCGCCAGGTGGCGAACCGGACGGCGATGTGTCCGTCCTCGCCCTGCCCCTTGCCGCGCTGCCACTGCCACCAGCCGTACAGGGCGACCAGCATGACGACCGCCTGCTTGCCGGCGCTGCCGGTGAGGTGGCCGAAGAAGGCGCCGAAGAGGATGAGGCCGGCCAGGAACTGCACGGGCCAGGTCCAGATGGAGCGCCGCCAGCCGAGGGCGAGGGCCGCGAGGCCGAAGAGGTTGCCGATCATGTCGGACCAGAGGATGTGCTGGCCGAAGAGGACGAACGCCTCGGAGTTCAGCGTGTTCACCGGGTCGCCCCCTGCGCGCGGTCGCCGAGCATCCGCTCGACGTACTTGGCGATGACGTCCACCTCGAGGTTGACCGGGTCACCGGGCTGCTTGTGGCCGAGCGTGGTCAGGGCGAGGGTGGTGGGGATGAGGCTCACGGTGAAGTGGTCCGGGCCGGCGTCGACGACGGTGAGGCTGATGCCGTCGACGGTGATGGAGCCCTTCTCGACGACGTACCGGGTGAGGTCGGCGGGCAGGGAGATCTTCACGATCTCCCAGTTCTCCGAGGGCTTGCGCTCCAGGATCTCGCCGGTGCCGTCGACGTGGCCCTGCACGATGTGCCCGCCGAGGCGTTCGCCGACGGCCATGGGGCGTTCGAGGTTGACGCGGGATCCGGCCTTCAGGGCACCGAGGCTGGAGCGGTTCAGCGTCTCGGCCATGACGTCGGCGGTGAACTCGTCGCCCTCGTGGTCGACGACCGTGAGGCAGACCCCGTTGACGGCGATCGAGTCGCCGTGCTTGGCGCCTTGGGTGACGACGGGGCCGCGCAGGCGGAAGCGACAGGCGTCGTCGAGGTTCTCGACGGCGGTGACCTCGCCCAGCTCTTCGACGATTCCGGTGAACACTTCCCGGGTCCTCCTGCCTCTTCGGGCACGGACTCCGGGGCTGCCGATGACGGCAGAAGATACGAGCAGGACACCAAGGACGACGCCGGACGGAGTCCGCCGACGAAGGCGGACTTCTGGGCGGCGCGCACGGATGCCCGCTCGCCGCGCACTGCCTCCCATCCGGACTTTAACCGTCGGTCCAGGAATTTCACCTGGTCAACCGGTCGCTGGAGGCGACCGGGTCGCGGACTGTAACCGCCGGTTCGGACTTTCACCGACCCCGGAGTGCGCTGCTATTGGTACACGGCCAGTGTGCCACGCCTGATCCACGTTCAGAGGGGCGAGGTGTGTGGGCTGTCTCACAGAACGTGCCGCCTCCTTGCCGGAGCGCGACCGGCGGCTCAACTTCCGCATCGACCCGGCCCGTTGAGGCTCCTCATTGGTCCACACCTATTGACGGGTGGTCTAGTCCTTTCTAGGGTCGGCGTCAGAGCCGACCGGCCCCCACCGACCGGCCCGGCGGCGGTGACGACGGCCCTTGCCCGCCGTCGGGCCTTCCCAGGCGCGCCCGCTCCCCCGGTGCGAACAGCTCCTCCTGAGCCTGGTCACGCGCCGACAGCAGCGCGCCGCGCAGGACGGCGCCGCCGCCGAGTGTGGTGGCGCGCACCTCCGTGGGCAGCGGCGTCATGCGGGCGATCCGGTCCTGCACGCGGGCGGCGAGCTCATCGCCGCCCGCCTGCCCGACCTCCCCGCCGAGGACCACACACCCGGGGTCCAGGATGGCGACCACCGAGGCGACACCGACGGCCACCCGGTCGGCGAGGACGTCGAGGAAACGGGCGGCGGGTGCACTGCCGTGTGCAGGTTCCTCCGCCACCGGGCCCGTCCGTCCCGGCAGGGCCGCACCCCGCACCCGGCCCACCGCCTCCCGCACCACACCGGCGGCCGCCCGCACCACGCCCACCGCCGAGACCTCCTGCCCCGCCGGGGCCGCGACACCGCACCGGGCCGCCAGGTCCACCACGGCCGCCGACGCGGCCAGGGAGTGGAAGCCGCCCTCGCAGTCCGTCGAGGTCGGCAGTGCCCTCGTGCCCGGGACCGGGAGGAAGCCGATCTCGCCGGTGCCACCCGAGGCGCCGCGGCGCAGACCGCCGTCCAGGACCACGGCCGCTCCCGTTCCGTGACCCAGCCACAGCAGGACGAAGGTGTCCCGGTCCCGGGCCGCCCCGTCGCGCTGTTCGGCCACCGCCGCGAGGTTGGTCTCGTTCTCGACGCTGACGCGGGCCTCGGGCAGCCGTTCCTGGAGCGTGGCGACGAGCCGGCGGTGCCACTCCGGCAGCCCGGTGGAGTCACGCAGTTCACCGCTGGCGGGGTCGATGAGACCGGGCGCCCCGATCCCCACGGTGTGCAGGCGATCGGCACCGGCCTCCTTGACCGCGCACTCCACCAGGGTGACCGCCTGCTCCACGGCGGGGCCGGTCCCCGTGTCGCCACCGATGGGCACCGAAGCCTCGGCCAGCACCCGGCCCACCAGGTCGGCGACGGCCACGGCGACGCCCTCGGTGCGGACGTCGAGGGCGGCCAGGTGGGCCCGGTCGGCGACGATGCCGTAGACCTTGGCGTTCGGACCGCGCCGCTGCTCCCCCGTCTCGCCGACCACCGTGATCAGTCCGGCGGCCGTGAGGCGTTCGACGAGGTCGGCGACGGTCGGCCGGGACAGACCGGTCAGCTGCTTCAACCGCCCTGCCGTCAACGGGCCTTCCTGCTGGAGCAGACGCAGGGCGAGCCGGTCGTTGATGGCCCGGGCGGTGCTCGGGGATGCGGGCATGCCGGGATCCTTCCAGATCGGCGGGACCGTCGGCCGTGCCCGCCGGGGAGACCCTCTTATTATCAGGCAGGGTTCCTGATAGTTTACGCGCGGACCAGCCACGAGCACGGCAGAGACCCGGAGGGGGACCGCAGAATGGGCAACGTGGTCGACGAACAGCGCGAGGTGAGGCGGTCGCGGTACGCCGTGGCCGCCGTCTTCGCCGTGCACGGCGCCGTCACCGGCTCGTTCGCGACCCGCGTGCCCTGGATCCAGGATCACGCGGGCGTGAGCGCGGGCCAGTTGGGGATCGCGCTGGCCTTCCCCGCGCTCGGCGCGTCCGTGGCGATGCCGCTCGCCGGCAGCATCAGCCACCGCTTCGGCGCCCGCAACGCGCTGCGCGGTCTGATCGCCCTGTGGACGCTGTCGCTGGTCCTGCCGTCCCTCGCCCCGAACCTGCTGACGCTCTGCCTGGCCCTGTTCACGTACGGCGCTACGGCGGGCATGGCGGACGTGGCGATGAACGCGCTGGGGGTCGAGGTGGAGAACCGCCTCGGCCGGTCGATCATGTCCGGGCTGCACGGCATGTGGAGTGCGGGGACCCTGGTCGGCTCGGCGGCCGGCACGCTCGCCGCCCACCTGGGCTCGGACGCCCGGCTGCATCACGTCCTGGCCGCGGCGATCCTCACCGCCGTCGGCGTGCTGTCCTGCCAGTGGGTGCTCGACCTCCAGCCCGCTGAGGACGAGGAGCCGCCGCCGCGGTTCGCACTGCCGCCCCGCTCGGCGCTGCTCATCGGCGCGATCGGGTTCTGCGCGGTGTTCGCGGAGGGCGCGAGCCTGGACTGGTCGGCGGTGTACCTGCGCGAGCAGCTGGAGACCTCGCCCGGTCTCGCCGCGGCCTGCACGACCGGCTTCACACTCACCATGGCCGTCGCCCGGCTCGCCGGTGACAAGATCGTGGACCGCTTCGGGGCCGTGCGCACGGTGCGGGCGAGCGGTGTGTTCGCCGTCCTCGGCGGGCTGCTGATCGTCCTGGCGGACCATCCGGCGGTGGCCATGAGCGGGTTCGCGCTGATGGGGCTCGGCATCGCCGTCGTCGTACCGCTGTGCTTCGCGGCGGCGGGCCGCAGCGGCGCCAACCCGAGCCTGGCCATCGCGGGCGTCGCGACCATCACCTACACCTCGGGGCTGGTCGCGCCGAGCGCGATCGGCATGCTGGCCCAGGCGACCAGCCTGATGGTGTCGTTCTGCCTCGTGACGGCGCTGTCGTGCGGCCTGGTGGCGTTCGCGGGGGTGCTGCGCCCCGGCGAGCGAACGAAGATCGGCCACCCGGACACGGCGGTCGCCGACCAGCGCCCTTGAACGGGCCGGTCCTGAACCGGCCGGGTCCTGCGTCGGCCCGGTCCTGAGCCGGCCGATCCGGAGTCGGCCGGGTCCTGCGTCGGCCTGGTCCTGAGCCGGCCTCGGTCGTGACCGACACGCGAGCTGAGCCGACGTGGGGCGTCGGCCGACGGCGGCTCTGAGCCGGCCCGCTCGTGACCGGCCCACCCCGTGCCGGGCCCCCGACCCGGCACGACACCAGAACACCCCGGTCACCCCCACACGCAGCCCACCCCGACAATGGTCCGGACACTCGCACGTACGACGAAAGCGAACCGCACCATGGATCTCGGCGTCCGCTGGAAACTGCACGGCGACGGGCGCACCCCGGCGCCCGGCGCGGTGGTCCGCCCCGACGAGCGGCTCTCCTGGCCGCGCACGGCCGGGCTCGGTGCCCAGCATGTCGTCGCCATGTTCGGGGCGTCCTTCGTGGCCCCGGTCCTGATGGGTCTGGACCCGAACCTCGCGATCATGATGTCGGGCGTCGCGACCGTCGTGTTCCTGCTCGCCACCCGGGGCAGCGTGCCGAGTTACCTGGGGTGCTCTCTGTCCTTCGTCGGTGTGGCGGCCGTGATCCGCGCGCAGGGCGGCAGCAGCGCGACCGTCACCGGCGCGGTGTTCGTCGTCGGGGGCGCGCTGTTCCTGGTGGGGCTCGCCGTGCGGCGGTTCGGGGCGCGGATCATCCATGCCGCGATGCCGCCGATCGTGACCGGCGCGGTGGTGATGCTGATCGGCTTCAACCTGGCACCGGTGACGGCCTCGACGTACTGGCCGCAGGACCAGTGGACGGCCCTGCTGGTGATGCTGTTCACCGGTCTGGCGGTCGTCTGTCTGCGGGGTTTCTGGTCCCGGATCGCGATCTTCCTGGGGCTGGTCTTCGGGTACGGCATCTCCTGGGTGTTCGACCTGGTCTTCGGCAAGATCCACTCGGTGGACGCGAGCGGCAGGCTCACCGACCACTGGCGGCTGGACCTGTCCGGCGTGGGGACGGCCGACTGGATCGGGCTGCCGAGCCTGCACGCCCCGTCGTTCGAGTGGTCGGCGATCCTGGTCGCCCTGCCGGTCGTCATCGCGCTGGTCGCGGAGAACGCCGGGCACGTGAAGGCGGTCGGTGAGATGACCGGCGACTCGCTGGACGACAAGCTCGGTACGGCGATCGCGGCCGACGGCGTCGGCTCGATGCTGTCCACCGCGGTCGGCGGCCCGCCCAACACCACGTACTCCGAGAACATCGGCGTGATGGCCGCGACCCGCGTGTACTCGACGGCCGCCTACTGGGCCGCCGCCGGTTTCGCCCTGCTGTTCGGCCTCTGCCCGAAGTTCGGGGCGGTCGTGGCGGCGATCCCGGGTGGGGTGCTCGGCGGCATCACCGTCATCCTGTACGGCATGATCGGCCTGCTCGGCGCGCAGATCTGGATCAACGCCGAGGTGGACTTGCGCAATCCGCTGAACCTGGTCCCGGCCGCCGCGGGCATCATCATCGGTGTCGGCAACGTCTCCCTGAAGTTCACCGACACGTTCTCGTTGAGCGGCATCGCGCTCGGCACGATCGTCGTCATCACCGGCTACCACGCCCTGCGGGCCTTCGCCCCGGCCCACTTGAAGACGCAGACGCCGCTGCTGGACGAGGGCACCTCCTCCTACGACGACGCCAAGTCGTAGGCGTAGGACGCGGTGAACGTCCCGGGGCTGCCCTTGCAGCCGTCCGACTCCCCCGGCAGCTTCACCCACAGGTAGGCGTCGATGCGGGCCTCGCCGGTGGTCAGGGTCGGTGACCGGCCGAGCGCCCGGCCCGCCGGATCGCACCACTGGCCGTCGGGCGGGGCGCCGTTGCCGTTGCGGCTGGTGTCGATCACGGCGCCGAGGCTCGCCGGTCCGCCGAGCGCGTCGAGGACCCGCCGGTCGTAGGCGACCTCGTCGGCGGTGGTGTGGAAGTTGGAGACGTTGCTGAAGATCCCGTCGGACGCCTCGGGCGAGGCGGCACCGGCCTGCCGGAGCCAGGCGGCCTGCTTGCCGGGCGCGTTCCAGCCCGAGTGTCCCGCGTCGAAGTACACCCGGGCCCGGGGGTTGGCGGCCTTCAGGACGCGGCCGGCCCGGGCCAGCGAGGCGAAGCGGTCCGCGCGGTCACCGGCGGAGAGGCACTCGGTCTGGGCGACCGAGTCCGGCTCCAGGACGACGACGACCTCGCCGGAGCCCAGCCCCGCCGCGAACCGGTCGATCCAGGCGTCGTAGGCGTCCAGGTCGGGCGCCCCGCCTTGGGAGTGGCCGCCGCAGTCCCGGCCGGGGATCGCGTAGGGCACCACGACGGGCACCCGGCCCAGCGCGGCTCCGCCCGAGGTCACCGCGGCGACCCGGGCGGTGACGGTCTGCGGGGAGTAGTCGGCGAACCAGACCGCCGCCGGCTGCTCGGCGATACGGGACGCGATGACCGCCTGCCGGGGGTCGCCGGCATGGGAGCGGACCCATTCCAGCACCTGGGAGTCGGGGTGGCGGTACAGCCGACCGGCCACGGTGGTGGCGCGCTCCCGCTTCTTCTCGGTCCTCGGCGGCGCGGAGCTGCGCGTACGGCGCGCGGTCGGCGACGGCGAGGGGGTGGCGGACGGGTCGGCGGCCGGCGCGGAGGACGACGGCACGGCCGGCAGGGGCACCGGGTGCGGCGACGCCGACACCTGGGGCGGCGCGGCCTCGTTTGGGGCCCGCCGGTCGTCGAACGCGGCGAGGACCCCCGCGACCGCGCCGGCCGCGACCACGAGCGAGGCCGTCGCGACCATGGCGGCGCGCCGGGCGGCCCGCCTGCGCTCGGCCTTGCGGGCGGCCAGGCGCCGGGCGCGCGAGCCTGACACGGTGCTGCTCCCCCTCCCCCTGCGGCGGGCGGTGTTCCCCCGTTTCGGGGAAGCGCCGGGCCCGCCGGTACCTCCGCCAGCCTAGAGCTGCGACTCTGCCCGCATGCCGCGATGCGAACAAGTCCCCCCAGCCGTGGACACTCCGGTCGACGCAGTGATCTCCCGGATGCGCGCGCTCCGGGACGGCCTGCATCCCAGGGACGGGGTGGCGGTCTTCAACGGCGTCTACCTCGCCGTGACGGAGGCGGTGGACCGCTGCGTCGACACCGGGCGGTTCGCGGACACCCACGCCGCGATCACGCTGGACGTACGGTTCGCGCAGCGGTATCTGGAGGCCGTCGAGACGGTGGCCGACGGGGGGCGTCCGCCCGCCTGCTGGCGGCCGCTGTTCCAGTTGCGCCGCCATCCCGGGGTACGGCCGTTGCAGTTCGCGCTGGCGGGCATCAACGCGCACATCGGGCACGATCTCGCGCTGGCCGTCGTGGACACCTGCCGTACGCTCGGCTGCGCACCCGTCGATCTGGAGGACGAGTTCGACATGGTGGGCGATCTCCTCGTGTCGCTGGAGGAGCGCATCCGCGACGATCTGATGCCGGGCCCCGACCTGTTCCGGATCGCGGACCCGCTGACCCATCTGCTCGGCTCCTGGAGTCTGGAGCGGGCCCGGGACGCCGCGTGGACGGCGGCCCGGGCGCTGTGGGTCCTGCGTGAACTCCCCGATGTGGCGGAGGAGTTCACGGAACGCCTGGACACGGCGGTGGGCTTCGCGGGGCGCATGCTGCTCACACCGCTGGCCGGACCGCCGCTCCGGGGCTAGTCCTCCGGCAGCTCGACGGGCGCGATCTCGTCGTAGAGGTCGCCGGGGCCCGGGTTGGTCGGGTCGGTGGTGCCGCCGAGGTGGTGCATGACGCCCCAGACGGCGTTGAGGGCGGTCTGGATGGCGCCCTCGGCCCAGCCGGCCGTCCAGGAGATGTCGTCGCCGGCGAGGAAGATGCCGCGCTTGTCCTCGGGCAGCCGGTCCTGCATGAAGTGCGTGAACAGGCGCCGCTGGTAGCGGTAGTGGCCGGGCAGGTTGGCCTTGAACGCGCCCATGAAGTAGGGCTCGTTCTCCCAGGAGACGGTCACCGGGTTGCCGATGATGTGCTTGCGGATGTCGACCTTGGGATAGATCTCGCCGAGCGACTTCAGCATGACCTCCATCCGCTCGTTCGCGGACAGCGGCAGCCACTTCAGGCTGTCGTCGCACCAGGTGTAGGACAGGCAGATCACGGCGGGCTTGTCCGGGCCGTCGTCGAGCAGGTAAGTGCCGCGCGTCATGCGGTCGGTGAGCGTCATCGACATGACGTCCCGGCCGGTGTCCTCGTCCTTGTCCAGCCAGAACGGGCGGTCCACCGGCACGAAGAGCTTCGAGGACTCCATGTAGTGGGTGCGCTCGATCGCGGTCCAGTGGTCGATCGGGAAGAGCGAGTCGTCGCAGGCGATCTTCGACAGCAGCATCCAGGACTGGGCGGTGAAGATGGCCGCCTGGTAGGTGCGGATGTCGCCGCGGGCGTCGGTCACCGTGATGCGGTTGCCGGCGGTGCGGTGCAGCCGGGTGACGGCCGGGCGCGGCTCGCCGCCCTCGTGCAGGTTCGCGAGCGAGGTGCCGAGCGGCCAGTGGACGATCTTCTGCGGCTCGCGCTCCCACAGGCGCAGCGGCAGCTGCTGGGAGCCGCCGACGATGCCGCGGTGGTGGTCGTCGGCCTCGGTGTAGACGACGCGCAGGATCTCCAGGATCGAGTTGGGGAAGTCGGTGTCCCAGCCGCCCGTGCCGAAGCCGACCTGGCCGAAGATCTCCCGGTGCCGGAAGGACTTGAACGCCTCGGAGTCGCAGAGGAAGCCGTAGAACGTCTGGTTGTCGAGCTTCTCGACGAGCTTGGACCAGATCTCGCGGATGCGCGGCACGTCCCGCTCGCGCAGGGCGCGGTTCATGTCGGAGAAGTCGGCGCCCTCCTCCAGGCACCGGCCCCAGGCCTCGGCGACGTCCCGGTAGACCTGCGGCAGGTCCTCGATGGTCTCGGCGTAGTGCGACTCGCCCTTGAGGTCGACGACGGTCGAGGGGGTCGCCTCGGCCAGGGGGTTGGGGAAGGGCCGGGTCTCGAGACCGACGAGGTCGATGTAGTGCTGGAGGGCCGTGGAGGACGGCGGGAAGCGCATCGCGCCCATCTCGGCGGTGAGGGACTCGTCGCAGCCGTCGAAGCCCACCGTGCGCAGCCGGCCGCCGATCTGGTCGGCCTCGTACACGACCGGCTTGAGGCCCATCTTCATCAGCTCGTACGCGGCGACGATGCCGGACAGGCCGCCGCCGATGACGGCGACCTCCGTGCCGTGCTCGGTCGCGGGTATCTGCCCGAGACCGGCCGGGTGGGCGAGGAAGTCGTCGTAGGCGTAGGGGAAGTCCGGGCCGAACATGGTGATCGGCGGCTGCTGCGCGTCAGCGTGCTCGACGGCGTTGGGCACGGTGGACGTCATGGGGTACGGACTCCTTGCACGGGTACGAACGGGCGGTTCAGGGGGCGTCAGACGAGCGGCCGGTACAGGCCGGGCCGCCGGTCGCTCAAGTACGGGTTGGCCTCGCGCGAGGCGGCGACGAAGGCGGGGTCGACGTCGGCGAGGAGGAGGTCCTCACCGCGCCCGGCCCGGGTGCGGGCGATCCCGTCGGGGCCGGCGAGCGTGGACAGGCCCACGAACTCGAACTCGCCTTCCTGGCCGACCCGGTTGACGTACGCGACGTACATCTGGTTCTCGAAGGCCCGCACCGGGATCATCGACTCGGCGACGAACTGGAACGGGTGCATCTGCGCGGTCGGGACCACCAGCAGGTCGGTGCCGGCCAGGGCGTGGGCGCGGACGTTCTCCGGGAACTCCACGTCGTAGCAGATGAGGATGCCGACGCGCACGCCGCCGATCTCGGCCTGGACGACCGGCTGGTCACCGGGTGTGAAGTGGTCGCGCTCGAAGCAGCCGAAGAGGTGGGTCTTGCGGTAGTTGGCGAGCCGGGTGCCGTCGGCGGAGATCAGCTGGGCGGAGTTGAACACGGTGTCGCCGGCCCGCTCGGGGTAGCCGTAGGCGATCGCCAGGCCGTGGTTCGTGGCGATCTCGGCGATCGCGTCCGCGCAGTCGCCGTCGGCGGGTTCGGCGAGCCGTCCGATGCCGTCGCCGATCGCGTAGCCGGTCAGGAACATCTCCGCCGTGACGAGCAGCCCGGCACCCGCGGCAGCGGCCCGGCCCGCGGCCTCGTCGAGGACCTTCAGGTTCTCGACGGTCGAGCCGGGGCGGCCGGAGCTCTGGAGCAGGGCGGTGCGCATGCGTGATCCTCACCGGGCGAAAGGGGTCGGAGGGCCCACGGGTCGTTGAAGGGGCCACATAGACGGTACGGGCGGCTGACCAGGGCGGACAAGCAGGAGCCGTTGCGCGCCGGTGAACGGTTCATTGCGTACGTGCCGGGCCGGGCGGCGATTCGTTGCGCGCCCCGGGGTCGTACCCGGCTCCTCCTGGGCGGGCAGGCCCGCTCCGTCTCCCCCGCCGTATGGCGGAGGCGGGGTCCCGCCCCGAGCGCGATGTCCGTGCCACGTCGGGCCGGGAGAGTGAGAGCTGTCCATCCGACCTGCGGAAAGGAACGCAATGAAGCGCTTCACGAAGATCGTCGTGCTGGGGTCCGCGCTGCTGCTCACGGCCGGGGCGGCCTCGGCGGCGACCGCGTCCGACACTCCCCGGCAGCGGGAGGCCGCGGCCCTCACCGGCACCGCCAAGCTGTACCGCTCGGCAGGGGACGACATCACGTTCTCCTTCGACGCCCATCTGGCCGCCCGGGACACCGCCGATCCGATGAAGGCCACCGGCACCTTCGAGTTCAGCCACTACCTGAACGGCGAGGGCGCCCGGGCGAAGGTGAAGGTCGACTGCCTGGTGACCGGCGGCAAGGTGGCCGTCGTCTCCGGCGTCGTCACCGAGTCCGATCTCCCGGGCGCCGAGGGCAAACGGGTCGGCGTCACCGTGCACGACCTCGGACGCCACGACCGGCTCGGCTACAGCTGGGCGTCCACGGGCAGTCCCGCCGAGACGGAGGGCCTGCCCAAGTGCGTGAGCTCCGCCCCCTTCGAGAAGGTCAGGAAGGGGACGGGCGACTTCACGGTCGTGCCGTGGCGGCCCGAGATCTAGCCAGCGCCAGGGCCGTCACGAGGTAGGGAATCGCGAGGACCGCGAAGACGGTGCTGTGCGCCAGGCCGGTGCCGAGCATGGCGTACACACCGAACGTGGCGACCGTGGCCAGCTCGGTGCCCAGGCTCGCCACGGAGGTGAGGGTGGCCCGGCGGGACTCGTCGATGCGGTGCTGAAGACGGACGTCGGCGAGCACCTCGGCCAGCTGGAACCCGGCGAAGGCGAGGCTCACGAGGGCCACACCGGCCAGGGAACGTGTCAGGGCCCCCAGGGCCAGGGCGAGGGCGGCACCCGCGAGCAGCACCGCGAGCCCGGTCGTGCCGAGGCGTTCGGCCGGGCCGGTCAGCAGGCTGCCGAGGGTGACGCCCGCCCAGATCAGCATGATCAGGTAGGGCACCGTCGCGTCGGAGACGCCGAGGTCCCGGACCAGCAGCGGTGTGTACTCGTCCAGCGCGCCCCACACCGCGGCCACGGCGGGCACCAGCAGCAGGGCGCCGCGCACGCCACGGTCCCCGCGCATCTGGGCGAGTCCGGCGCGCACGGTCGTCGCCCAGCTGTCGCCGGGACCCTCGGGCCGCGCGCGGTGCTCCGGGAACCGGGTCGCGGTGAGAGCGGTCAGCACACAGGACAGAACACCGGCGGCACCGGCCGCCGCGTAGCCGCCGTGGGCGAGGACGGGCCCCGCAAGGCCCATGGAGGCCACCGTGCCCAGCAGCCGCGCCGCCCTGGCCCGGCCCATGACGCGCGCGTAGCGGCCGGCGGCGCCGAGCCGGTCCAGCTCGTCGTAGACCAGCGCCTCCAGAGCGCCGGAGCCGAGCGCCCCGCCCGCGCCCCACAGGACGAATCCGGCCGCGAACGCCCCGTACGACGGGACGGCCACCCACAGCGCGAAGCCGGTGGCGGTGAGCAGCGGGCCGATCCACAGCAGCCTGCGGCGCGACATGGTGTCGGCCCAGGCTCCGGAGGGGACCTCCAGCAGCACGGCGGTCACCGACCACAGGGCGAACAGGGAGGAGATCTGCCAGAGCGACATCCCGGTGTCGGCGAACAGCAGCGCGTACACCGGGTAGAGCAGGACGAAGTCGTCGAGGAACGCGTAGCCGTACAGCGTGGCCGCCAGCCGCCGGACGCCGGTGGCGGGCACGCGTGCGGGTGAGAGTGTCATGGGGCCTTCCCGGAAGGACGGATCGGACGCCGGAGGTACGGCGGCCGAGGCGGTCCTCGGGAGGCACGGCTGGTGGATCAATGTCGCCGGGTCATGACACCCAGGCTAGAGCTGCCGCGTGCACGGGGCCACGGAGTTACGTGGGCGAGCCCGACGAGAAGCGCCGCAGCAGCGGCGAGAGCACGAGCACGGACTTGGTCCGCTCGACGAAGGGCTCCCCGGCGATCCGCTCCAGGACCCGTTCGAAGTGGCGCATGTCGGAGGCGAAGACCTGGGCGATCGCGTCCGCGTCCCCGGTGACGGTGGAGGCGGCCACGACCTCCTGGTAGCGCTCCAGGCCCCGCTGGATGGTCTCCGGGGAGGTGTTCCCGCGGCAGTAGATCTCGACGAACCCCTCGGTCTCCCAGCCGAGGGCGCCCGGGTCCACGCGCACGGTGAAGCCGGTGATGGCTCCGGTGGCCCGCAGCCGGTCCACGCGCCGTTTCACGGCGGGCGCGGACAGGCCGACGAGCGAGCCGATGTCGGCGTAGGAGCGGCGGGCGTCCTCGGCGAGGGCGTGCACGATGCGTTCGTCGAGATCGTTCAGCACAGTGGGTTGATCACTTTTCGGATGGCGCGAGTCGGGAACGGCGGTAGCCGTACCCGAAGTAGAACACGAGACCCACGGCCATCCAGACACCGAAGACGACCCAGGTCACGGTCGACAGGCTGCCCATCATCCAGAGGCAGAAGGCGAAGCCCAGCGCGGGCAGGACCGGGGACAGCGGCACCCGGAAGGTGCGGGGCATGTCCGGCTGCGTGCGGCGCAGCACCACGACGGCCACGTTGACGAGGGCGAAGGCGAACAGGGTGCCGATGCTGGTGGCGTCGGCGAGCTGCCCGAGCGGGATCGCGGCGGCCAGGACCCCGCAGAACAGGGAGACGATCAGGGTGTTGGCGCGCGGGGCGCCGGTCTTCGGGTGGACCTTGGCGAACACCTTGGGCACGAGGCCGTCGCGGGACATGGCGAACAGGATGCGGGTCTGCCCGTACAGCACGGTCAGGACGACGCTCGCGATGGCGATGACGGCGCAGAACGCCAGCAGCGTGCCCCAGAAGGTCTGCCCGGTGACCTCGCGCATGATCTGGGCGAGGGCGGCCTCGGAGTCGGTGAAGTTCTTCCACGGCTTGGCGCCGACGGCGACGGCGGCGACGAGGACGTACAGCGCGGTGACGATGACCAGCGAGAGCATGATCGCGCGGGGCAGGTCGCGCTGGGCGTTCTTGGCCTCCTCACCGGCGGTGGAGGCGGCGTCGAAGCCGATGTAGGAGAAGAACAGCGTGGCGCCGGCGGCGCTGACCCCGGCCATGCCGAGCGGCATGAAGTTCTCGTAGTTGCCGGAGCGGAAGCCCTGCACGCCGATGGCGCAGAACATCACCAGCGCGGCGATCTTCACGACGACCATGACGGTGTTCGCGCGGGCCGACTCGCGGGCGCCGCCCAGCAGGAACGCCATGGCGAGCAGCACGACGATCAGCGCCGGCAGGTTGAACACGCCGCCGTCGCCGGGCGGGGCGGACAGGGCGTCGGGGATGGTGACGCCGATGGTGCCGTCGAGGAGTTCGTTGAGGTACTCGCCCCAGCCGACGGCGACGGCCGCGACCGACACGCCGTACTCCAGGACCAGGCACCAGCCGCATATCCAGGCGACCAGCTCACCCATCGTTGCGTACGCATACGAGTACGAGGAGCCGGCGACGGGGATGGTGCCCGCGAGCTCGGCGTAGGACAGGGCCGAGAACAGGGCGGTGAGGCCGGCGATGACGAAGGAGAGCGTGACGGCCGGGCCCGCCTTCGGGACGGCCTCGCCGAGGACGACGAAGATGCCGGTGCCGAGGGTGGCACCGATGCTGATCATGGTGAGCTGCCACAGCCCGAGGGTGCGGCGCAGCGACCCTCCCTCACCCTGGCCACCCTCTGCCACCAGGCGTTCCACGGGCTTGCGGCGCATGAGGCGCGCGCCGATCCCAGGGGACGCGGAAGCGGCTGTCTGGCCTTGGTTCTGCGGGGGTGCGCCTTGGTCGAGCACGCGCTGGCTCCTTTTCGCTGCCGGTCAGGGCGGCGGGGACCGGGGGCGCCCTTGAGCAGGGACCCACCGAGCGGAGTCCCCGCCACGCCACGTACGAGGCGACAGCCTATGAGCAACGGCGTTGCTGTCGAAATGCAGCAACCTTGCGCATCCCCGCAAGATCATTGCGTTCCCCGGGGCTGGACGGGTGTTCGTTGCGGGGCGGCTGTCGACCGTTGCACAGGGGCCCTCAGAGGGCCTTCACGAGGAACACGCAGGGGTCGGCCCGCTCCTGCCGAACGCCGTCGGGATCCAGCTGGGCCCAGCGGTCGACGTACGCCACGGTGGGCCGGTATCCCAGTCGGGCGTAGAGCGCCGCCGCGCGGGAGTTGCCGTCGCCGACGCCGAGACCCATCACATCGATCCCGCGCTCGCGCGCCAGCCGCTCGGCGGCGTGCACGAGTGCGGCTCCGACGCCCCGGGAGCGGAGCGACGCGGGCCAGACGAGGAGACCGTTGATCTCCGGGCATCCCGGCTGCGCGGCCCGCACCTCGGGCGCCTCGCAGCCGGTCCAGCGGACCTCCGCGTGGCCCACGGGTCTGCCCTCCAGCCACGGGATCAGGTACGTGCTCTCCCCCGCCCGCTGCCGTGCGAAGCGGGCGGCGTGGCTGCCGTCGGCGCTGTGCGACGGCATGCGGCGCTCCAGCGCCTGAAGGTCCTCGGCCCTGCACTCGGCGATCTCCATGCGCCGACGGTAGGGCCCGCGCACGCGCTACGGCCCCCGCTTTTTCCCGCAGGGCGGGGGGACGGGGGCCGTACGGCGGGGCGTTGGGGCCGCCGTCAGTTCCAGCTGGCGTGCAGCGGCTTGCCCTCGGCGTAGCCGGCGGCGCTCTGGATGCCGACGATGGCCTTCTCGGCGAACTCCTCCAGGGAGCCGGCACCGGCGTAGGTGCAGGAGGAGCGGACGCCCGCGATGATCGAGTCGATCAGGTCCTCGACGCCCGGGCGGGCCGGGTCGAGGAACATGCGGGAGGTGGAGATGCCCTCCTCGAACAGCGCCTTGCGGGCCCGGTCGTACGCGGACTCCTCCGAGGTGCGGTTGCGCACGGCCCGGGCGGACGCCATGCCGAAGGACTCCTTGTAGGCGCGGCCCTGGGCGTCGTGCTGGAGGTCGCCCGGGGACTCGTAGGTGCCCGCGAACCAGGAGCCGACCATCACGTTGGAGGCGCCGGCCGCGAGGGCCATGGCCACGTCACGGGGGTGGCGGACGCCGCCGTCGGCCCAGACGTGCTTGCCGTACTTCTTCGCCTCGGCGGCGCACTCCAGGACGGCGGAGAACTGCGGCCGGCCGACGCCGGTCATCATGCGCGTGGTGCACATGGCGCCCGGCCCGACACCGACCTTGACGATGTCCGCGCCCGCCTCGATCAGGTCGCGCACACCCGCGGCGGCGACCACGTTGCCCGCGACGATCGGCACCTGCGGGTCGAGGTCGCGCACCAGCTTCAGGGCGCTGATCATCGACTCCTGGTGACCGTGCGCGGTGTCGATGACGAGGGCGTCGACCCCCGCGTCGAGCAGCTGCTGCGCCTTGCCGGCGACGTCGCCGTTGATGCCGACGGCGGCGGCGACGCGCAGCCGCCCCTGTGCGTCGGTGGCCGGCGTGTAGAGCGTCGCGCGCAGGGCGCCCTTGCGGGTGAGGATGCCGGCGAGGGTGCCGTCCTGGTTGACCGCGGGGGCGTAGCGGCGGTTGGCGTGGTCGAGGGTGTCGAAGGCCTCGCCCGGGTCCATGTCGGCGTCGATGAGCAGCAGGTCCCGGGACATGACCTCGGCGAGCTGCGTGAAGCGGTCCACGCCGGACAGGTCGGCGTCGGTGACCACGCCGACCGGCTTGTGGTTCTCGTCGACGACGACACCGGCGTCGTGCGCCCGCTTGGGCAGCAGGGCCAGGGCGTCCGCGACGGTCTGGTGCGGGGACAGGATGATGGGGGTGTCCAGCACGAGGTGCCGGCTCTTCACCCAGGAGACGACGTCGGTGACGACGTCGTTCGGGATGTCCTGCGGTATCACCACGAGGCCGCCGCGGCGGGCCACGGTCTCGGCCATGCGGCGGCCGGCGATGGCGGTCATGTTGGCGACGACGAGCGGGATGGTGGTGCCCGTGCCGTCCGGGGAGCTGAGGTCGACGGCCTGCCGTGAGCCCACCGAGGAGCGGCTCGGCACCATGAAGACGTCGTCGTACGTCAGGTCGTACCCGGGCTGTATGTCATTGAGGAAACGCACGTGCTGCACATCCCAGTCGATCAGAGGTGACCCCCGGACCGGCCGGCCAGGGGGAAAGAGCACGTACTTCATTCTCCCATGGCCGACGGCCGAACTACCCCCAGCAGATCATCCAGGCTGGTCAGGGGGCCTCTCGGAGGATTCTCCAAGGCCGAGGGTGACGAACAGCCCGGGGCCCCGGTCCGTCGCCTCGGCGAAGATCTCCTCGGCGACCTGCCACTCGTCGGGCCGCGTCTCGGCGTACGTCCGCCAGCCCCGGACGACGACGAGCAGCCCCCGCTCCCCGGCCTCCTCGGGCCAGAGGGCGGGGTCGGCCAGGCAGTCGGCGAGGGCGTCCCAGTTGCGTCCGAACCAGTCGGGCAGGGCCAGGTCACGGGCGCAGCGGTCCATCAGGCCCGCCTTGTCCGTGACCCCGTCGAGGTCCAGGACGAGCACGATCCGGCCCGCCGGGTCGTGCACGCCGTGCGCCTGACCGGCCACCCGTCAGACTCCGTCCGGGTCGGACCGGTTGAGCGCGGGCTTCGGCGCCGGTCCGGCCGTCATCAGGTAGTCCGCCGCGGACGTGTCCGTCACCAGGCTGGTGACGAGCCCGGAGCGCAGCACCGCGTCGATCGCGGGCCCCTTGCGCTGCCCGCCTGCGATCGCCACGACCTCGGGGATACGGCGGAGCTGGTCGGCCTTGACGGTGATGCACCGCTCACCCAGGTCCCGGCCGACCCGGCGGCCGTCGGCGTCGAAGAGGTGCGCGGACATCTCGGCGGCGACACCGAGGGAGGCGTAGTGCGCACGCTCCTCGTCGCTCAGCATGTCGTGCACCGTGGAGATGCCCGGCTCCCAGGAGCCGATGGAGACACAGGCGACGGTGACCTTGTCGAAGTGCTCGAAGGCCCGGGCGATGCCCGTCTGGTTGCGCAGCGCCGCGGCCGTGGCCGCGTCGGGCAGCAGCATGGGCGCGTAGATGGGGTGGGCGTCCCCGCCGGCCACCTGGGCGGCGCGGCGCACGGCCTCGACCGAGCCGCGTTCGGCGGTCCCGGCGTCGTACACGCCCGTCAGCTGCACCACCGTGCACGGCGGCAGCCGGTCGAGCGCCGCCGCCATGTGGATGGTGGAGCGGCCCCAGGCCAGGCCGAGGACATCTCCTTCGTCGACCAGTTCGCCGAGCAGGTCGGCGGCCACTTCTCCCAGGTTCTCGGGGTCGGGCGTCTCCTCGGCCTCGGCCGGGGACTCGACCACGACGGCGTGCCTGAGGCCGTAGCGGGCGCGGAGCGCGTCCGAGCGCTCGGCGTCCAGCTCGGCGGGCACACGGATCTCGATCCGGACGAGATCCCGTTCGAGGGCGGTCTCCAGGACCCGGGCCACTTTGAAGCGGCTGACGCCGAACTCCTCCGCGATCTGGATCTTGGACTTGCCCTCGAGGTAGAAGCGGCGGGCCATGGCCGCCGCCTGCACCAGCTCAGCGGGTCCCATCCGCATGGCTGACCGGCCCGCCGACATACCCGACACGGCGTTCTCCTCACTGCTGTTCACACTCTGGATTCGCCGTTCATCCTTGCAGATCCGGCGCGGTCGATCAGCCCTGATGAGAGCCGTTCACTTTGCTGTGGCTCAGTGGTCGCAGGCCCAGGAGGCCTTCGCCGTCGCCGCGTCCGCCTGCGTGCGTAGTGCACGTACCGCCTCGGCCGGGTCGTTTGCCCCGTAGACCGCCGATCCGGCCACGAAGACGTCGGCTCCGGCCTCCGCGCAGCGCTCGATGGTGGACGCGGAAACTCCGCCGTCGACCTGGAGCCAGAGCTCCAGTCCGTGCTTGCTGATCAACTCGCGGGTGCGGCGGATTTTCGGAAGCATGATGTCGAGGAAGGCCTGTCCCCCGAAGCCCGGTTCGACCGTCATGATCAGCAGCATGTCGAGCTCGGGGAGCAGGTCCTCGTACGGCTCGATGGGGGTCGCGGGCTTCAGCGCCATGGAGGCGCGGGCGCCCTTGGCGCGGATCTCCCGGGCGAGCCGGACCGGTGCTGCGGCGGCCTCGACGTGGAAGGTGACGGAACCGGCCCCCGCTTCCACGTACTGAGGCGCCCATCGATCGGGGGCCTCGATCATCAGATGGCAGTCCAGCGGGGTGTCCGTCGCACGGGCCAGCGACTCTACGACCGGCACGCCGAGCGTGAGGTTCGGGACGAAATGGTTGTCCATGACGTCGACGTGGAGCCAGTCGGCTCCTTCCACGGCCTTCGCCTCGTCCGCGAGGCGGGCGAAATCTGCGGACAGGATGCTGGGGTTGATCTGCGCGGCCATGTCCTAAGACTGCCATGCCCTTCGGGGGTTGTGGGCATCGGTCCCGGCTGGTCTGTCGGCTGCGGGACTCACGTGGCTTGCCGCGCGGTTTCCCGCGCCCCGTACCGGGTGTCTTCGCGGAGGGGGATGACATGAAGCAGGGCGTCGCGCACCTCGTCTGCGGGCGGCGGGCCAAGTGGCTGGTCCTGGGCCTGTGGGTGGTCGTGCTGTTCATCGCCGCGCCGTTCGCCATGAAGCTCACCGACGCGCAGGACAACGACGCGGCGTCCTGGCTGCCGGGCTCCGCGGAGTCGACGCAGGTGCTGCGGATCTCCGAAGACTTCCGGCCGGAGCAGATCCCGGCGGTCGTGATCTACGCGCGCGAGAGCGGCCTGACGGGGCAGGACCGGGCGGAGATCGCCGAGGACGTGCGGCAGCTCAAGCAGCTGCGTGACCACGGCATCCTCGGTGAGCAGGCGCGAGGGCCGGTGTTCGACCGGCAGGCCGATCCGCGGGCGGCCCAGGTCTTCGTGCCGATCATGATGGACGAGGAGGGCTGGGAGCGGATCTCCCCCGCCGTGGAGTCGATCCGGGACGACGTCGGTGAGGGCGGCGGCGGGCTGAGCGTGCACATCACCGGCCCCGGCGGCACGTCCGCGGACTTCGCCGAGGCGTTCGAGGGCATCGACTCGACCCTGCTGCTGTCGGCGATGGCGGTCGTCGTCGTCATGCTGCTCATCACCTACCGGTCTCTGACCCTGCTGCTGGTCCCCCTGGTCGCGGTGGTCTGCGCGCTGTTCACCGCGCAGGCACTGATCTATCTGCTGGCCGAGCACGGCGGTCTGACGGTCAACGGCCAGAGCGCCGGCATCCTCACGGTGCTGGTCTTCGGGGCCGGGACGGACTACGCCCTGCTGCTGGTGGCCCGCTACCGGGAGGAACTGCGCCGGCACGAGGACCGGCACGAGGCGATGGCCCTGGCGCTGCACCGCGCAGGCCCGGCCGTGCTGGCCTCCGGCGCGACGGTCGTGCTGAGCATGCTGGTGCTGCTGGTCGCCGAGATGAACTCCACCAGCGGCTTGGGCCCGGTCGCCGCGATCGGCGTGGCGGTCGCCCTGCTGGCGATGATGAGCCTGTTCCCGGCCCTGCTGGTGATCTTCGGCCGGTGGATCTTCTGGCCGGTGGTCCCGCACTACGGCACGCCGGATCCGACCGAGCGCGGCATCTGGGCCCGGATGGGCCGCCGTATCGCCCGCCGCCCGCGGGTGACCTGGATCGCGACGGCACTCGCGCTGGCGGTCTGCTCGCTGGGCCTGATCCAGCTGCGCGCGGAGGGCATCGGCAACGCGGACGCCTTCACCGGGAAACCCGACTCGATCACCGGCCAGGAGGTGTCGGCGCGCTACTTCCCGGCGGGCAGCGGCGACCCCCTGGTCATCGTCAGCGACCGGGCGCAGGCCGTGCAGGTGGGCCGCGCGGTCGCCGCGACCGAGGGCGTGGTCCCCCAGTCCCTCGGCCTGCCGCCCGGCACCAGGCCGGTCTTCGAGGGCAAGGTCCTCTTCGAGGCCACCATGACCGCTCCCGCGGACAGCGAGGCCGCCAAACAGACGGTCGAACGGGTCAGGGACGCCGTGCACGCGGTGCCGGACGCCGATGCCAAGGTGGGCGGCGGTACGGCGGCCCTGCTGGACATGGACGAGGCGACCACGCACGACAACCTGCTGATCATCCCGCTGGTGCTGCTGGTCGTCCTGCTGATCCTGTGCGGCCTGCTGCGCGCCCTGATCGCCCCGCTGCTGCTGATCGGCACGGTCATCCTGTCGTTCGCGGCGGCACTCGGCATCAGCGCGCTGGCGTTCCGGTACGTCTTCGACTACGCGGGCGAGGCGACCGACTTCCCGCTGTTCGTCTTCGTGTTCCTGGTCGCCCTGGGCATCGACTACAACATCTTCCTGACCACCCGCATCCGCGAGGAGGCGGCCCGCCAGGGCACCAGGACGGGCGTGATCACGGGCCTGGCGGCCACGGGAGCGGTCATCACCTCCGCCGGCCTGGTCCTGGCCGGCACCTTCGCCGCCCTCGGCACCCTCCCGATGGTCGCCTTCGCCGAGATCGGCTTCACGGTCGCCCTGGGCGTCCTCATCGACACCTTCATCGTCCGCTCGGTGCTGGTGACGTCGTTGTTCCTGGACGTGGGGCCCAGGGTGTGGTGGCCGCACCGGCTGGCGCGCCAGGACGGCGGCGGGCCGGACCGGGCGGCCGTGGGCGCGGGCGCGGGCGTCAGCCGGTCCGGCGAATGAGCGCCAGGTACATCGCGTCGGTCCCGTGCAGATGCGGCCAGAGCTGCACGTCGGGCCCCTCGCCCAGGTCCGGCACGCCGGGCAGCAGCGGGCGGGCGTCGATGAGCTCTGTGTCCGGGTGCTGCTTGAGCACGTCGGCGATCACGGCCCGGGTCTCGGCGAGGTGCGGCGAGCAGGTCGCGTAGCCGACGACACCGCCGACCCTCACCGACTCCAGGGCGGTGCGCAGCAGCCCGCGCTGGAGCGGCGCGAAGCCCTCCAGGTCCTCCGGGCGGCGGCGCCAGCGTGCCTCCGGGCGGCGGCGCAGGGCGCCGAGGCCGGTGCACGGCACGTCGACCAGCACCCGGTCGAAGCTGCCGGGCCGCCACGCCGGGCGCGTTCCGTCCGCGGCGATCACCTGGTACGGCCCCGGGTTCCCGTCCAGCGCCTTGGCGACGAGTCCGGCGCGATGGGTCTGCTTCTCCGAGGCGACCAGCAGGGCGCCCCGCTCGGCGGCCAGCGCGCCGAGCAGCGCCGCCTTGCCGCCGGGTCCCGCGCAGCCGTCCAGCCAGCGCCGGTCGGGCCCGTCCAGGGGCGCGTTGGCGAGGGCGATCGCCACGAGCTGACTGCCCTCGTCCTGCACACCCGCGCGCCCGTCGCGCACGGCCGCGATGGCGCCCGGCTCCCCGCCCTCGGTCAGCCGCACGGCATAGGGCGACCAGCGCCCCTGCTCGGCGGCGTCCTCCTCCAGCAGTTCCTCCGGGGTGGCCCGTCCGGGCCGTGCCACCAGGGTCACCTCGGGCCGCTCGTTGTCGGCGCGCAGCAGTTCCTCGACGCCGGCCCGCCCGCCGCCCAGGGAGTCCCACAGCGCGGAGACGACCCACCTGGGATGCGAGTGGACGACGGCGAGATGGTCCTCGGGGTCCTCGTCGTACGGGGGCGCGACCTTCTCCAGCCAGTCGTCCAGATCGTGCTGAGCGACCTTCCGCAGCACGGCGTTGACGAACTTGGCCCGTCCGTCGCCGAGCACCACCCGGGCGAGCTCGACGGTCGCTGACACGGCCGCGTGCGTCGGGATCCGGGTGCCGAGCAGTTGGTGCGCGCCGAGGCTGAGCACGTCCAGCACCGGCGGGTCGACCTCGCCCAGCGGCCGGTCCACGCAGGTCGCCAGGACGGCGTCGTACGTCCCCTGCCGCCGCAGCGTCCCGTACACCAGCTCGGTGGCGAGCGCCGCGTCCCGGGCGTCGAACGTCTCCGGGCCCTCCTTCTCCCGCGCCTTGCGCAGCAGGGGCGGCAGGACGAGGTTTGCGTAGGCGTCCCGCTCGTCCACCGCCCTCAGCGCCTCGAAGGCGAGGATGCGGACGGGGTCCTTCTTGGGCCGGCGGTAGGGCTTGCCCGACGTGCGGGCTCGGCGGGGCTGTTCGCTCACGAAAAAGGTGCTCCGGGGGTGAGAAGAAGTGCGCCGTCCAGCCTACGCCGCCGGCAGCGGGGCGGGACCGGCAGACCGGCAGCGGTGCGCCGGGCCGCGTCGCGGTCCGGCGGGCCGGCCTCAGACGCCGAGCCGCTCGCCCTCGGCGATGCGCACCCCGCGCGCCCAGTCCGCCGCCCGCATCGGCTTCTTGCCCTGTGCCTGCACCCACAGCAGCTCGACGCCGTACGAACCGGTCCCGACGTACACGTTGTTCTTCCCGGCGGCGATCTGCCCGGGGGCGAGGTCCGCCCGGTCGGGCACGGGCGCGACCTGGATGAGCTTGAGGCGCTCACCGCGGAACGTGGTCCAGGCGCCGGGGGCCGGGGTGCAGCCCCGCACCATCCGGTCCACGCGCAGCGCGGGGGCGTTCCAGTCGAGGTGCGCGTCCTCGACGTTGACCTTCGGGGCGAGGCTGATCCCCTCGGCCCGCTGCGGTACGGCCTTCAGCGTGCCGTCCTCGATGCCGTCCATGGTCGCCGCGAGCAGCCCGGCCCCGGCGAAGGCGAGCCGGGTCAGCAGGTCGCCGCTGGTGTCGGTGGGCCGGATCTCCTCGGTCACCGTGCCGTACACCGGCCCGGAGTCGAGCCCCTCCTCGATCAGGAAGGTCGACGCGCCGGTGATCTCGTCGCCGGCCATGATGGCGTGCTGCACGGGGGCCGCGCCGCGCCAGGCCGGCAGCAGGGAGAAGTGCAGATTGACCCAGCCCTGCGCCGGGATGTCGAGGGCGACCCGGGGCAGCAGCGCCCCGTAGGCGACGACGGGGCAGCAGTCCGGCCCGATCTCCCGCAGGCGCTCCAGGAACTCGGGGTCCTTGGGCTTCGCGGGCTTCAGCACCTCGATCCCCGCCTCCTCCGCCCGCTCGGCGACGGGCGACGCGACGAGCCTGCGTCCGCGCCCGGCCGGCGCGTCGGGCCGCGTGACGACGGCGGCGACCTCGTGCCGCCCGGAGGCGAGCAGAGCGTCCAGGGCGGGAACGGCGACCTCGGGTGTACCGGCGAAGACGAGCTTCATGGGGTGGTGGGAGCCTCTCGGACGGGGGCGGCTGACGGGCGACGCCCAAGTCTATGAGCCGGAAACGGAAAGCCGCCGAGGGCGCTCTCCCCCTTACGGGAGACCGGGGCCTGAGGGCCGCGGGCCGAGGCGCACATCCCGCGCAAACGGGCGCACGCATATGCTCCCACGCCCCCACACCGTGACCAGCGGAGCGAATCCGCGTTGGTCAAGACAGAGTTGACCACCCGGGCCACGATCGCGGCCCATTCCTTTCAACGCCGGTTCGAGAGGCTTGTTCATGGCCGACCACGCAACCCACGACGCCCAGGCTCGGGCCAGCCTGCACTTGCTGGTGCGGGACATCGAGCGGGTCCGCCGGCAGGTGGACGCACTGCGCACCCTCACCGCCCAGTTGGGCAACGTCTACCGCCCGCGCCGCTCCGGCCCCTCCACGGGCTTCGTCGTCTACGGACGCGCACCCGCCCCGACCGTACGTCTCGCCCAGGAGCTGCGGGACAGCGTCGAGACCCTGGTCACGGCGGCCGTGGACTTCGACCGCTCACTCGGCTTCTCGTGGGACGCGGTGGGCTCCGCACTCGGAGTCACCAAGCAGGCGGTGCACCGCCGTTACGGCGCACGCCGCGCCACGGCCCAGACGGCCGCGGTCGAGCCCGAGCGCACGCCGGAGCCGTCGGGCAGCCGCACGGTCAGCGTGCCTCCCGGGCTCCCCACGGTTCCGACGGTCCCCGCGGCCCGCTCCATGCCCACGCAGCCGACCGCGGGCAGCCCGGCCCTGCGCGACGAGGTGCGGCCGACGGCCTTCCCCGGCCCGCGCAACGGCTGACCCGCCCCCGGGCACCCGCCCTCCCGGACGACTCCGGGAGGGCGGCCGTGTCTCCGGGCGCGCCGCCTGCGGACCGCCGGACAGCCCGGCTCGTCACCGGCATGGACGCACGGCGGCCCCGAGCCCTGCCGGGCACCGGCGCGCCACAACCGCCCGGGGCCCCTTCACCGCACCCGGCGTCGAGCCCGGTGGCCGTTCACCCGATGTCGGCCGGATCGATCCGCACCCACACCCCGGCCGTCCCACCGCCACCGCCGTCGCCACCTCCCCGGCCACCGGCCCTGCCACCGCCGCCACGGCTTCCGCCGCCCGTGCCGCTTCCGCTCCCGCGAGCCATCCGGGCGGCCTGCGCGGCCTTCAGCGCGGCAGCCAGTGCCGTCCCCTTCCCGGGCGGCACCCGCACCAGCGCCCGCTCCCACTGCTCCCCGGGCGGCGGCGCCCCGGTCCGCCGCGGACGCCCCGGAGCGGTGACGGGGAGCGGCACCGGTCCCAGCATCTCGGCCTCCGGCGGCAGTTCGGCCGTACGGAGGAAGTCGGCGACCGCCTCCGCCGGCCCCGCCACGGCCGCCATCCGCGACACCGGCGGGAAACCCAGTTCGGCCCGCTCGGCCAGTTCCCGCACCGCGTGGCCGACCGGGTCCCACCGCACGAGCGCCTGCACGGGCCGCAGGGTCGGCTCGGCCACGACCACCACCGTGCCACCGGCGGACTGCGGCCGGACGAGAGCCCCGGCCGCGATCCACCGCCGCAACGCGTCCTCACCGGCGCGCAGGTCGGGACGCCCGAGCATGGCCCACCCGTCCAGTAGCAGCGCCGCCGCGTAGCCGCCCTCGGCGACCGGCTCGGCCCCGGGTGTGCTCACCACGAGCGCGGGCGTCCCGGGCACGGTGTCGAGCACGTGTTCACGGCCCGAGGTGCGCACGGGCACCGCCGGGAACGCCCGCCCGAGTTCCTCGGCGGTCCGCCGGGCCCCCACGACCGAGGCGCGCAGCCGGAAACCCCCGCACTCCGGGCAGTGCCAGCCGCTCTCCTCACGACCGCACCAGCCACAGCTCAGCGCACCGCCGTCCGCGGCCTCCAGCGGCCCGGAGCAGTGCCGGCACCGGGCGGGGGCCCGGCAGGCGGCACAGGCCATGCGCGGCACGTATCCCCGCCGGGGCACCTGCACCAGCACCGGGCCGTGCCGCAGGCCCTCCCTGACGGCCTGCCAGGCGAGGGTCGGCAGCCGGGCGGCCCGGGCGGCCTCGTCCCGGGCGAGATCCTGGTCCCCGACGGTCCGTACGAGCGGAGCCGCGGCGCGCACCTGGTCCCGGCCGGCGACCAGCGGCCGCGCCCACCCGGTCTCGACGAGCTGCGCGGCCTCCACCGTGCAGGCCCAGCTGCCCAGCAGGAAAGCGCACCGGTCCTGGGCGGCCCGCAGCAGGAGCACCTCCCGGGCGTGGGGCTGCGGGGCGTGCTGCTCGCTGTGGCTGTCGTCGCCGTCGTCCCAGAGGGCGACCAGACCGAGGTCCTGGACGGGCGCGAACATCGCGGCCCTGGTCCCGATCACGGCCCGAACGGACCCCCGCCGCACGGCGAGCCACTGCGTGTACCGCTTCTCGGGGCCCGCGTCGGCCGTGAGCACGGCATGCCGCCCCTGGCCGAGCAGGGCGGTCAGCGCGGCATCGACCCGGGCGACGGCCCTGCCGTCGGGCAGGACGACGAGCGCCCCGCGCCCGGAGGCCAGCGTCGCGGCGACGGCACGCGCGAGTTCCTCGCTCCACTGCGGCCCGGGCAGCGCGTTCCACACGGCCCGGGGCGCGCCGCCCGAGGCGAGGGACTCCAGGAAGGCGGGCCCCCGTTCGTACCGCTGCCAGGAGCCGGCGTCGGGCGCGGGAGGTGGGGGCAGGGGCTCGGGTGACGGACGCTGTTCGGCCCGGGCGTTGCGCGGCGGGACGGCGAGCTGCAGGACGTCGGCGAGGCTGCCCGCGTACCGGTCGGCGACCGCCCGGGCGAGTCCCAGGAGCTCCGCGCTGAGCACCGGCTCGGGGGACACGACCTGGGCGAGTGCGGCCAGCGGTCCGGAGTAGTCGGACTCGGCCAGCCGCTCGACGAGGAACCCGTCGATCAGTCCTCCGCCCTCACGGCGGCCCTCGCGCACCCGGTGCCGACCGGCCCCGAACCGCACGCGCACCCGCACGCCGGGCTGTGCCTGCTCGTCCAGTTCCTCGGGCACGGCGTAGTCGAAGTAGCGGTCGAGGTGCAGCACGCCCTTGTCGACGAGGACCCGCGCGACGGGCCGCTCCTTGGCGAGCGCGGCGCCCCGCCACGTCCGCGGCTTGGCCCGGGGGGTCTTCGCCTGCCGCACGCTCTCCCGGATGAGCGCGAGCTGCTCCGGCGGCGCCCCCTGCGCCCCGTCACCCGCTGGTTCGTTCTCGCTGCTCACGCTTGCATTCTTACCAAAGACCACTGACAGGCGAAGGCGCCCGAGTTCCCCTCGGTGACGGCGTGCACGCGCCTTGGACCACTCGGCCACGCCACCGGGCACCGCCCGGCCGGCGGCGGGATTCGAACCCGCGGGGGCTCCTGCGAGCCCAGAAGGATCCGTCACCTTCGCACCGGGCGCCCCGGCGCTCCCCCACCGTAGGGATCGTCCGCCGCCGTCCGCGAGCGGTTTTGGGGACGCGGCGCGGCAGGGGCCTGGAGGTCATGGCGGAGGCCCGGCCCCCCGAAGGGTGCCGGGCCTCACGCGTGCCCTGGAGGACGGGACCTACAGGCCCGCGGCCTTGCGCAGCGCGTCCACGCGGTCCGTGCGCTCCCAGGTGAAGTCGGGGAGCTCACGGCCGAAGTGGCCGTAAGCCGCCGTCTGGGAGTAGATCGGGCGGAGCAGGTCGAGGTCGCGGATGATGGCGGCCGGGCGGAGGTCGAAGACCTCGTCGATCGCCTTCTCGATCCGGTCCGTGTCGATCTTGGCGGTGCCGAAGGTCTCGACGAACAGACCGACCGGCTCGGCCTTGCCGATGGCGTACGCGACCTGGACCTCGCAGCGGGTGGCGAGGCCCGCGGCGACCACGTTCTTGGCGACCCAGCGCATCGCGTACGCGGCGGAGCGGTCGACCTTGGACGGGTCCTTGCCGGAGAACGCGCCACCGCCGTGGCGGGCCATGCCGCCGTAGGTGTCGATGATGATCTTGCGACCGGTCAGTCCGGCGTCACCCATCGGGCCGCCGATCTCGAAGCGGCCGGTGGGGTTGACCAGCAGACGGTAGTTCTCCGTCTCGAGCTTGATGCCCTCGTCCAGGAGCGCCTTCAGCTCCGGCTCGACGACGAACTCCTTGATGTCGGGAGCCAGCAGCGAGTCCAGGTCGATGTCGGAGGCGTGCTGCGAGGAGACGACGACGGTGTCCAGACGGACCGCCTTGTCGCCGTCGTACTCGATGGTGACCTGCGTCTTGCCGTCCGGGCGCAGGTAGGGGATCGTGCCGTTCTTGCGCACGTCGGACAGGCGCTTGGACAGGCGGTGGGCCAGGAAGATCGGCAGCGGCATCAGCGTCGGCGTCTCGTCCGTCGCGTAGCCGAACATCAGGCCCTGGTCGCCGGCGCCCTGCTTGTCGAGCTCGTCGTCGTCGCCCTCGACGCGGGTCTCGTACGCCGTGTCCACGCCCTGGGCGATGTCCGGGGACTGCGCGCCGATCGACACCGACACGCCGCAGGAGGCGCCGTCGAAGCCCTTCTTGCTGGAGTCGTAGCCGATCTCGAGGATCTTGTTCCGGACCAGCGTCGCGATGTCCGCGTACGTCTTGGTCGTGACCTCGCCGGCCACGTGCACCAGGCCGGTCGTGATCAGGGTCTCGACGGCGACCCGGGAGGACGGGTCCTCACGCAGAAGCGCGTCGAGAATGGTGTCGCTGATCTGGTCAGCGATCTTGTCGGGGTGACCCTCGGTCACGGACTCCGAGGTGAACAGGCGACGGGACACAACGCTCCCTGGGGTTGCAGCGGCTGCTGGCTGATCATGGGCGGACGGCGGGGGCTGCACCCGGCGCCATCCGTGGAACAGTTTACGGGTCACGCTTCGGCCACGGCCCCCCTGTCTCGCCACTCGGGAGTGCTGTGACCTGCGGCACGGGCATTCTGCCCAATGCCGAGCGGCGTTGGCCAGAGGCGCCACGCCCTGATCCAGCCGCTTTCGAGCGGTGTGCGGGAGACGGGACCTCAGCGCAGGCGCTCGGCCACCAGGTCCCAGACCGTCTCGGCCAGGGCCTCCTTGGGGCCGTGCGCCACGGCGGTCTCGCTGCCGTCGGCGCCGAGGACGACGGCCTCGTTCTCCTCCGAGCCGAAGGTCTTGCGCTCCCCCACCTCGTTCACGACGAGCAGATCGCAGCCCTTGCGCTTGAGCTTGGCGCGGCCGTTGGCGAGGACGTCGTCCGTCTCGGCGGCGAAGCCGACGATCACCTGTCCGGCGCGGGCCCGGTCGCCGGAGATCTCGGCGAGGATGTCCGGATTGCGCACCAGGGTGATCGGCTCCGGGTCCTGCCCGTCCTTCTTCTTGATCTTGCCCGTCGCGTACGCCGCCGGGCGGAAGTCCGCCACCGCGGCCGCCATCACCACGGCGTCGGCGTCGGGGGCGGCCCGCAGCACCGCCTCGCGCAGCTGCACGGCGGTGCCGACCGGGACGACGTCCACGCCCGCCGGGGCGGGCAGGGTGCTGTTGGCCGCGATCAGCGTGACGCGGGCGCCGCGGGCGGCGGCGGTGCGGGCGAGGGCGTAGCCCTGCTTGCCGCTGGAGCGGTTGCCGAGGAAGCGGACGGGGTCCAGGGGTTCGCGGGTGCCGCCGGCGCTGACGACGACGTGCCTCCCCACGAGGTCGGGCTCGGTGACGCCCCGGGCCAGGACGCGGCGGCAGACCTCGAAGATCTCGCCCGGGTCGGGGAGCCGGCCCTTGCCGGTGTCGACGCCGGTGAGGCGGCCCACGGCCGGCTCGATGACGAGGGCGCCGCGGCGGCGCAGCGTCGCCACGTTCTCCTGGGTGGCCGGGTGCTCCCACATCTCCGTGTGCATGGCGGGCGCGAAGACGACCGGACAGCGGGCGGTGAGGAGTGTGTTGGTGAGGAGGTCGTCGGCGAGGCCGTGGGCCGCCTTCGCGAGCATGTCGGCGGTGGCGGGGGCGACGACGACCAGGTCGGCGTGCTGCCCGATGCGCACGTGCGGCACCTCGTGCACGTCGTCCCAGACCTCGGTGGAGACCGGGTTGCCGGAGAGCGCGGACCAGGTGGCGGCGCCGACGAAGTGCAGCGCGGAGGCGGTGGGCACCACGCGCACGTCATGGCCCGACTCCGTCAGCCGCCGCAGCAGCTCACAGGCCTTGTACGCGGCGATGCCCCCGCTGACCCCCAGAACGACCTTCGGCTTGTCCACGTCTCTCCCCGGACCTCGGCAACCGGCACACCGTACGACTCCATGACACACCACAGGCCCGGCAGTCGGCCTGCCGGGCCTGTGGATGAGTCAGCGTCAAGCTGTCAATCCTGATTACTGCGCCGGGCCCTCGACGGCCTCGGACGTCAGGAGCCCCGCGTTGATCTCGCGGAGGGCGATCGAGAGCGGCTTCTCGTGGACGTGGGTGTCGACGAGAGGACCGACGTACTCGAGGAGACCCTCGCCGAGCTGCGAGTAGTACGCGTTGATCTGGCGGGCACGCTTGGCCGCGTAGATCACGAGGCTGTACTTCGAGTCGGTGGCCTCGAGGAGCTCGTCGATCGGCGGGTTGATGATGCCCTCGGGCGCGGAGATGGAAGAGGACACGCTCTACCTTCCGATGGATGGGAAAGATTCTGTCGGGCTGATCTGCCGGGCGGAACGACCGGCGATGGTCACACGACGTCCATCAAGGCTAGCAGCTCGCGAGCCACGTCCTCGACGGAGGTGTTGACCAGGGTGGTGTCGAACTCCGGCTCGGCCGCGAGTTCGATCTTCGCCGCGTCGAGCCGGCGCTCGATCACCTCGGGCGGCTCGGTGCCCCGCCCGGTGAGTCTGCGGACGAGCTCCTCCCAGGAGGGCGGAGCCAGGAACACCAGCTGGGCCTCGGGCATCGACTCCCTGACCAGGCGGGCACCCTGGAGATCGATCTCCAGGAGCACGGGCTCGCCGTTCTCCAGGCGCTCCTGCACGGCCGCGCGCGGCGTGCCGTAGCGGTTGCCGGCGAACTCGGCCCACTCCAGCAGCTCGCCGTTGGCGATCAGCTTGTCCATCTCGTCGTCGGAGACGAAGAAGTAGTGGACTCCGTGCTGCTCGCCGGGGCGGGGCTTGCGGGTCGTCGCCGACACCGAGAGCCAGACCTCGGGGTGTTCCTTGCGCATATGGGCGACGACCGTGCTCTTGCCGACCCCGGAGGGGCCGGAGAGCACGGTCAGCCGCGGACGTACGTCCGGGGGTACGGGGGACGTCCCCCGGGGTGTTGCAGCCATGCAGCGATTATCCAGCAATCCCGGAGTGCCCGGGACTCACTTCCCCCGGGATGCCCGGTTCAGGAACCGGTGCTGCCGAACTCGCGCTCCAGGGAGGCGATCTGGTTGGAACCGAGACCCCGCACGCGGCGGCTCTCGGAGATACCGAGTCGCTCCATGATCTGCTTGGCGCGGACCTTGCCCACGCCCGGCAGCGACTCAAGGAGGGCGGAGACCTTCATCTTGCCGATGACGTCGTTCTCCTGGCCCTGCTTGATGACCTCGTGAAGGGAGGCGCCGGAGTGCTTGAGTCGATTCTTGACCTCGGCCCGCTCCCGGCGAGCCGCGGCGGCCTTTTCGAGCGCGGCTGCGCGCTGTTCAGGGGTAAGGGGCGGAAGAGCCACGCCTACGTCACCTCGGATGTCGAACTGTCGGATACGGACCGGTGAGGAACCTAGTCGCCCCACACCTGGGGAGCTACGAGCAACACGCTTGCCCGTTCACTCTCGTCGGAGACTAGCGGGCAAGTCCGCCAGAGTCAGCGAGAACAGCGGAAAAGTCCTGGTCAGCCTTCATCTGAACGGACATTTAGGACATACTGCCCCGGATTTGAGGATGTATTCAGACTCAAGCGGGCTCCGGACCACTCCTCGGAGGTCTCGACCGAAGGTCTGGACCGGCTCATGAGGACGTCACGGCGTGACGGATCTCCTCCGCGAAGCGCTCCGCGGCGTCACGCAGAGCGACCGCGTCGGGACCGTGGCGTAGCACTCCGCGGCTGACGTTCGGCACGACGTTGCGCACGGCCGCCCCGAAGACCCCGGGGAGGTCGGCCGGCGTCGCGCCCTGGGCGCCGATGCCCGGCGCGAGAAGCGGCCCGTTGATGTCCAGGTCGTACGTCGACAGATCACCGAGGGTGGCGCCGACGACCGCGCCGAAGGACCCTAGGGGCCGCTCCCCCGCGTTCTCGGCGGCCAGGTGCGCGAGCATGGTCGCTCCCACGTTCCGCCCGTCGGAGCGCACGGCGTGCTGGACCTCGCCGCCCTCCGGGTTGGAGGTCAGCGCCAGCACGAACAGGCCCGCGCCGCTCTCCCGGGCCAGCGCGATCGCCGGGGCGAGCGAGCCGTAGCCGAGGTACGGCGAGACCGTCAGCGCGTCGGAGAACAGCGGCGCGTCCTTGTGCAGGAAGGACTCGGCGTAGGCGGCCATGGTGGAGCCGATGTCTCCGCGCTTGGCGTCCATCACGACCAGCGCGCCGGCCGCGCGGGCCTCGGCGACCGACTTCTCCAGCACGGCGACGCCGCGCGAGCCGAAGCGCTCGAAGAAGGCGCTCTGCGGCTTGAGCACCGCCACCCGGTCGGCGACGGCCTCCACGACCGTGCGGCTGAACCGCTCCAGGCCCGCCACGTCGTCGTTCAGGCCCCACTCGGCCAGCAGGGACGCGTGCGGGTCGATGCCGACGCACAGCGGGCCACGCTCGTCCATGGCCCGGCGCAGACGCGCGCCGAAGGGTTCCAGGGCACTCATGCCGTCTTCCTCACGTCGGCGCCCACCGCGTCGGCGAGCGTGGGGTACGGGCTCGTGCGCAGGCGCGCTGCGAGCCCCTTGTGGAGGTCGCGAGCGTAGAACGGGCCCTCGTAGATGAAGGCGCTGTAGCCCTGGACCAGCGTGGCACCGGCCAGGATGCGCTGCCAGGCGTCCTCGGCGTTCTCGACGCCGCCCACGCCCACCAGGGTGATCCGGTCGCCCACGCGCGCGTAGAGGCGGCGCAGGACCTCCAGGGACCGCTCCTTGAGGGGTGCCCCTGACAGGCCGCCGGTCTCCTTGACCAGTGCGGGGCCGGACTCCAGCCCGAGTCCCTCGCGCGCGATGGTGGTGTTGGTGGCGATGATGCCGTCCAGGCCGAGCTCCACGGCCAGGTCGGCGACGGCGTCGACGTCCTCGTCGGCGAGGTCCGGCGCGATCTTCACCAGGAGCGGGACGCGGCGGGCGGGCACCGTGCGGTCGGCGGCCTCGCGGACCGCACTCAGCAGCGGGCGCAGCGCCTCCGTGGCCTGGAGATCGCGCAGCCCGGGCGTGTTCGGGGAGGAGACGTTGACGACCAGGTAGTCGGCGAAGGGCGCGAGCCGCTCGGCGGACTTCACGTAGTCCGCGACGGCCTCCTCCTCGGGGACGGCCTTGGTCTTGCCGATGTTCACGCCGACGACCGGCTTGAACACCGGCGTGCGGGAGGCCAGGCGGGCGGCGACGCGGAGGGAGCCCTCGTTGTTGAAGCCCATGCGGTTGATCAGCGCCCGGTCCTCGACGAGGCGGAACAGGCGCTGCTTGGGATTGCCGGGCTGGGGCTCGCCGGTCACCGTGCCGATCTCGACGTGGTCGAAGCCGAGCATGGCCATGCCGTCGATGCCGACGGCGTTCTTGTCGAAGCCCGCGGCGAGCCCGAAGGGGCCGTGCATCCGCAGCCCGAGGGCCTCGGTGCGCAGCTCCTCGTACCGGGGCGCGAGGGCGGCCGCGAGGAAGGTGCGCAGCACGGGCACGCGGGCGGCCAGGCGGATCCAGCGGAAGGCCAGGTGGTGGGCCTGCTCCGGGTCCAGCCGCTTGAAGACGAGACGGAAGAAGATCTTGTACATGGTGTCCTCACGAGGACATGGCGTCCTCACGAAGAGGGGGACACCGTTTCCGGTGTCCCCCTCGGGGCTGCTAGTCGCGGGCCGCGGTCAGGTGTTCGGCGTGTTCCTGGAGCGAGCGGACGCCCACGTCGCCGCGGTTGAGGGCGTCGATGCCCTGGACCGCCGCCGCGAGGGCCTGGACCGTCGTCAGGCAGGGCACGGAGCGTGCCACGGCCGCCGTGCGGATGTCGTAGCCGTCGAGGCGGCCGCCGGTGCCGTACGGGGTGTTGACGATGAGGTCGACCTCGCCGTCGTGGATGAGCTGGACGATGGTCTTCTCGCCGTTCGGGCCGGTGCCCTCGGACTGCTTGCGCACGACTGTGGCGTTGATGCCGTTGCGCTTGAGGACCTCGGCGGTGCCGGAGGTGGCGAGCAGCTCGAAGCCGTGGGCGACCAGCTCGCGGGCCGGGAAAATCATCGAGCGCTTGTCGCGGTTGGCGACCGAGATGAACGCGCGACCCTTGGTGGGCAGCGGCCCGTAGGCGCCGGCCTGCGACTTCGCGTACGCCGTGCCGAAGACGGAGTCGATGCCCATGACCTCGCCGGTGGAGCGCATCTCCGGGCCGAGGACCGTGTCGACGCCGCGGCCGTGGATGTCGCGGAAGCGCGACCACGGCATGACGGCCTCCTTGACGGAGATCGGCGCGTCGAGCGGCAGCTCGCCGCCGTCGCCGTTGGCCGGGAGCAGGCCCTCGGCGCGCAGTTCGGCGATGGTGGCGCCGAGCGAGATGCGCGCGGCGGCCTTGGCCAGCGGCACCGCGGTCGCCTTCGAGGTGAAGGGGACGGTGCGCGAGGCGCGCGGGTTGGCCTCCAGGACGTAGAGGATGTCGCCCGCGAGCGCGAACTGGATGTTGATCAGGCCACGCACCCCGACGCCCTTGGCGATGCCCTCCGTGGAGGCGCGCAGGCGCTTGATGTCGAAGCCGCCGAGGGTGATCGGGGGCAGGGCGCACGCCGAGTCGCCGGAGTGGATGCCGGCCTCCTCGATGTGCTCCATGACACCGCCGAGGTAGAGCTCCTCGCCGTCGTAGAGGGCGTCGACGTCGATCTCGATGGCGTCGTCGAGGAACCGGTCGACCAGGACCGGCCGCGAGGGGCTGATCTCGGTCGACTCGGCGATGTACGCCTCCAGGCGCGTCTCGTCGTAGACGATCTCCATGCCGCGCCCGCCGAGGACGTACGAGGGGCGCACCAGGACCGGGTAGCCGATCTCGTCGGCGATGGCCTTGGCCTCGGAGAAGGTCGTGGCGGTGCCGTGCTTGGGGGCCGGCAGGCCGGCGTCGGCGAGGACCCGGCCGAAGGCGCCGCGGTCCTCGGCGGCGTGGATGGCCTCCGGGGAGGTGCCGACGATCGGCACGCCGTTGTCCTTCAGCGCCTGCGACAGGCCCAGCGGGGTCTGTCCGCCGAGCTGGACGACGACGCCCGCGACCGGTCCGGCCTGCTGCTCGGCGTGCACGATCTCCAGCACGTCTTCCAGCGTCAGCGGCTCGAAGTACAGGCGGTCGGAGGTGTCGTAGTCGGTGGAGACGGTCTCCGGGTTGCAGTTGACCATCACCGTCTCGTAGCCCGCGTCGCTCAGGGCGAAGGAGGCGTGGACGCAGGAGTAGTCGAACTCGATGCCCTGGCCGATGCGGTTCGGGCCGGAGCCCAGGATGATGACGGCCGGCTTCTCGCGGGAGGCGACCTCGCTCTCCTCGTCGTAGGAGGAGTAGAAGTACGGCGTCTTCGCGGCGAACTCGGCGGCGCAGGTGTCGACCGTCTTGTAGACCGGGCGGATACCGAGGGCGTGCCGGACCTCGCGGACGACGTCCTCGCGCAGGCCGCGGATCTCGCCGATCTGCTGGTCGGAGAAGCCGTGCCGCTTGGCCTCGGCGAGCAGGTCGGTGGTCAGCTCGGGGGCCTCGGCCAGCTCGTCGGCGATCTCCTTGATCAGGAAGAGCTGGTCGACGAACCACGGGTCGATCTTCGTGTAGTCGAAGACCTCCTCGGGCGTGGCGCCGGCGCGGATGGCCTGCATGACGGTGTTGATGCGGCCGTCGGTGGGACGGACCGAGTCGCGCAGCAGCTGGTCCTTGTCGCCGGGCTCGCCGACGAAGGTGAACTGGCTGCCCTTCTTCTCCAGGGAGCGCAGGGCCTTCTGGAAGGCCTCGGTGAAGTTGCGGCCGATGGCCATGGCCTCGCCGACCGACTTCATGGTGGTGGTGAGGGTGGAGTCGGCGCTCGGGAACTTCTCGAAGGCGAAGCGCGGGGCCTTCACGACCACGTAGTCGAGCGTCGGCTCGAAGGAGGCCGGGGTCTCCTGCGTGATGTCGTTGGGGATCTCGTCGAGCGTGTAGCCGACGGCGAGCTTGGCGGCGATCTTGGCGATCGGGAAACCGGTGGCCTTGGAGGCGAGCGCCGAGGACCGGGACACGCGCGGGTTCATCTCGATGACGATCACGCGACCGTCCTCGGGGTTCACCGCGAACTGGATGTTGCAGCCGCCGGTGTCGACGCCGACCTCGCGGATCACGGCGATGCCCACGTCGCGCAGGATCTGGTACTCGCGGTCGGTGAGGGTCATCGCGGGCGCCACGGTGATCGAGTCGCCGGTGTGGACGCCCATGGGGTCGAAGTTCTCGATGGAGCAGACGACCACGACGTTGTCGTGCTTGTCGCGCATCAGCTCCAGCTCGTACTCCTTCCAGCCGAGGATGGACTCCTCCAGGAGCACCTCGGTGGTCGGGGAGAGCGTGAGGCCCTGCCCGGCGATGCGGCGCAGTTCCTCCTCGTCGTGGGCGAAGCCGGAGCCCGCGCCGCCCATGGTGAAGGAGGGGCGGACGACGACCGGGTAGCCGCCGAGCTCCTCGACGCCCTTGAGGACGTCGTCCATGGAGTGGCAGATGTAGGACCGGGCGGACTCGCCGTGCCCGATCTTCTTGCGGACCTCCTCCACGACCTCCTTGAACTGGTCGCGGTCCTCGCCCTTGTGGATGGCCTCCACATTGGCGCCGATCAGCTCGACGCCGTACTTGTCGAGGACGCCGTTCTCGTGCAGGGAGATGGCGGTGTTGAGGGCCGTCTGGCCGCCCAGGGTGGGCAGCAGCGCGTCGGGGCGCTCCTTGGCGATGATCTTCTCGACGAACTCGGGCGTGATCGGCTCGACGTAGGTGGCGTCGGCGATCTCCGGGTCGGTCATGATCGTCGCCGGGTTGGAGTTCACCAGGACGACCCTGAGGCCCTCGGCCTTGAGGACGCGGCACGCCTGGGTGCCGGAGTAGTCGAACTCGGCGGCCTGGCCGATGACGATCGGGCCGGAGCCGATGACCAGGACGGACTGGATATCGGTGCGCTTAGGCACGCTGGCCCTCCATCAGGGAGACGAAGCGGTCGAACAGGTAGGCGGCGTCGTGCGGGCCCGCTGCCGCTTCGGGGTGGTACTGGACGCTGAAGGCGGGGCGGTCGAGGAGCTGGAGCCCCTCCACCACGTTGTCGTTCAGGCAGACGTGCGACACCTCGGCGCGGCCGAACGGGGTGTCGGACACCTGGTCGAGCGGGGCGTCGACGGCGAAGCCGTGGTTGTGCGCGGTGACCTCGACCTTGCCGGTCGTGCGGTCCTGCACCGGCTGGTTGATGCCGCGGTGGCCGTACTTCAGCTTGTACGTGCCGAAGCCGAGGGCGCGGCCCAGGATCTGGTTGCCGAAGCAGATGCCGAACAGCGGGGTGCCGCGCTCCAGGACGCCCCGCATCACGGAGACGGGGTGGTCGGCGGTGGCCGGGTCGCCCGGGCCGTTGGAGAAGAACACGCCGTCCGGGTTCACCGCGTAGACGTCCTCGACAGTGGCGGTGGCCGGGAGCACGTGCACCTCGATGCCGCGTTCGGCCATGCGGTGCGGGGTCATGCCCTTGATGCCCAGGTCGACGGCGGCGACGGTGAACTTCTTCTCACCGATCGCGGGCACGACGTACGGCTCGGAGGTGGCGACCTCGGCGGAGAGGTCGGCGCCCTTCATCTGCGGGGCCTCCTGCACGCGGGCCAGCAGTGCGGCGTCGTCGCGGACGGCGTCGCCGCTGAAGATGCCGACGCGCATGGCGCCGCGCTCGCGCAGGTGGCGGGTGAGGGCGCGGGTGTCGATGCCGCTGATGCCGACGACGCCCTGGGTGTCCAGCTCCTCGTCCAGCGTGCGCCGGGAACGCCAGCTGGACGGCACGCGCGCGGGGTCGCGCACGACGTAGCCGGAGACCCAGATCTTCCGGGACTCCATGTCCTCGTCGTTCACGCCGGTGTTGCCGACGTGCGGGGCGGTCATCACCACGACCTGGCGGTGGTAGGAGGGGTCGGTGAGGGTCTCCTGGTAGCCGGTCATGCCGGTGGAGAACACCGCTTCGCCGAAGGTCTCCCCCACGGCCCCGTAGGCACGGCCGCGGAAGATCCGGCCGTCCTCCAGGACGAGTACGGCGGGAGTTCTGGCGGCTCCCCTGGTGGAGGTGGTCATCGTTCGGCGCCTTCCTTGCTGTTCGTTTCGATCATGGTGGTGAGGGCTTCCACCCACGCGGTGTGCTCGGCCGCGTGGTCGGAGCGGAACCCGGAGTCGATCAGCCGGTCGCCGTGCTCCCAGGTGACGACCAGCAGGCCGCCCTCGGTGAGCACCTTGCCGGCGATGCCCTTGTCGAGCCGGGCCTCGCGCAGCCGCGCGACCGGGACGAAGAAGTCGCTCGCCCCGGGGCGTACGACGTCCAGACCGGTGTCGGTCAGGGTCAGCTCGGCGCGGCTGCGGGTGCCCAGGCCTCGGGCGACGATGCGGTCGAGCCACTGCCCGGCGGTGGTGGAGCCGTGGTACCGGCCGCTCATGGTCAGGCGCGCCGGGCCCGGGTCGTCCGGGGTGACCGGCAGCTCGGGCAGGTCGCCCTGGAGGGTGCCGCGCCACTTCCAGCCCTCGCGCATCAGCCAGTAGACGAGCGCGACGAACAGGGCGAGGCCGACGACCCAGCCGATGCGGGCGGCCCAGTCGGTCACTTGCGCCGATTCCTTCTCGGCGGCCAGCAGGAGTACAGGTGTCACGTGAGCTTCCCGTCGACGAGCGTGGCCTTGCCCCGCAGCCACGTGTGCGTCACACGGCCCGGCAGCTCACGCCCCTCGTAGGGGGTGTTGCGGCTGCGCGAGGCGAAGCCCGCGGGTTCCACCAGCCCACGGTATGCCGTGTCGACCAGGGTGAGGTTGGCGGGCTCACCTGCCGAGACGGGACGGCCGTGGCCGGTGGCCTGTCCGATCCGCGCGGGTGTGACGGACATCCGGTCGGCGACACCGGCCCAGTCCAGCAGACCCGTCTCGACCATGGTCTCCTGCACCACCGACAGGGCCGTCTCTAGCCCGACCATGCCCATGGCCGCCGCGGCCCACTCGCAGTCCTTGTCCTCGTGGGGGTGCGGGGCGTGGTCGGTGGCGACGATGTCGATGGTGCCGTCGGCGAGCGCCTCGCGCAGGGCCATCACGTCCCGCTCGGTGCGCAGCGGCGGGTTGACCTTGTAGACGGGGTTGTAGGTGCGGACCAGCTCGTCGGTGAGGAGCAGGTGGTGCGGGGTGACCTCGGCGGTGACCTGGATGCCGCGGGACTTGGCCCAGCGGACGATCTCGACGGACCCGGCGGTCGACAGGTGGCAGATGTGGACGCGAGAGCCGACGTGGTCGGCGAGCAGGACATCCCGGGCGATGATCGATTCTTCGGCCACCGCGGGCCAGCCGCCGAGGCCGAGCTCGGCGGAGACGACACCCTCGTTCATCTCGGCGCCCTCGGTCAGCCGTGGCTCCTGCGCGTGCTGGGCGACGACACCGCCGAAGGCCTTCACGTACTCCAGGGCCCGGCGCATGATCACGGCGTCATGGACGCACTTGCCGTCGTCGGAGAAGACGGTGACACCGGCGGCCGACTCGTGCATGGCGCCCAGCTCGGCGAGCTTCCTGCCCTCCAGGCCGACGGTGACGGCGCCGATGGGCTGCACGTCGCAGTAGCCGTGCTCCTTGCCGAGCCGCCAGACCTGCTCGACGACACCGGCGGTGTCGGCGACCGGGAAGGTGTTGGCCATGGCGAAGACGGTGGTGTAGCCGCCGGAGGCCGCGGCCCGGGTGCCGGTGAGGACGGTCTCGGAGTCCTCGCGGCCGGGCTCGCGCAGATGGGTGTGCAGGTCGACCAGGCCCGGCAGCAGCACCTTGCCCCCGGCCTCGACGACCTCGGCGCCCTCGGCGCTCAGTCCGCTCCCCACCTCGGCGATCGTCCCGCCGTCGACGAGCACGTCCTGCGGCTCGCCGCCGAGCACCTTCGCACCACGGATCAGGGTCTTGCTCATCTGTCTTACTTCTCCTCGGTACGGGGGTGGGTGACGGCGGGCTCGTTGCCCCCGAGCAGCAGGTACAGAACGGCCATCCGGATGGACACCCCGTTCGCGACCTGCTCGACGACGGTGCAGCGGCCGGAGTCGGCGACCTCGGCGGTGATCTCCATGCCGCGGACCATCGGGCCCGGGTGCATCACGATGGCGTGCTCGGGCATCCGCGCCATGCGGTCACCGTCGAGGCCGTAGCGCCGGGAGTACTCGCGCTCGGTCGGGAAGAACGCCGCGTTCATCCGCTCGCGCTGGACGCGCAGCATCATCACCGCGTCGGACTTGGGGAGCGTGCTGTCGAGGTCGTACGACACCTCGCAGGGCCAGGTCTCGACCCCGACCGGCACCAGGGTGGGCGGGGCGACCAGGGTGACCTCGGCGCCGAGGGTGTGCAGCAGGTCGACGTTGGAGCGGGCGACCCGGCTGTGCAGCACGTCGCCGACGATGGTGATGCGCTTGCCTTCGAGGTCCTGGCCGAGCCCGGCGTCCGGGCCGATCAGGCGGCGGCGCATGGTGAAGGCGTCCAGCAGGGCCTGGGTGGGGTGCTGGTGGGTGCCGTCGCCGGCGTTGACCACGGCCGCGTCGATCCAGCCGGAGTTGGCCAGGCGGTAGGGGGCCCCGGAGGCGCCGTGCCGGATGACGACGGCGTCGACGCCCATGGCCTCCAGGGTCTGGGCGGTGTCCTTCAGGGACTCGCCCTTGGAGACGCTGGAGCCCTTGGCGGAGAAGTTGATGACGTCCGCGGACAGCCGCTTCTCGGCGGCCTCGAAGGAGATCCGGGTCCGGGTGGAGTCCTCGAAGAAGAGGTTGACGATCGTGCGGCCGCGCAGGGTCGGCAGCTTCTTGATCGGCCGGTCGGCGACCCGGGCCATCTCCTCGGCGGTGTCGAGGATCAGGACGGCGTCGTCGCGGGTGAGGTCGGCGGCCGAGATGAGATGACGCTGCATCTGTCAGGCTCCGTAAGGCAGTTCAAACGGGAGATTCGGGGCAGACGGGCGCGCGGGCGCGCGCACTGAGCCGGCGTACGACAGCGGCGTACGCCCGGAGTGCTACTGAGCGTCCGGCTTGGCACCGAGCAGCACGGTGTCGCGACCGTCCTCCTCGGCGAGCTGGACCTTGACCGTCTCCCGCAACGACGTGGGGAGGTTCTTGCCGACGTAGTCGGCGCGGATGGGCAGTTCGCGGTGGCCGCGGTCGACGAGCACGGCGAGCTGCACCGCGCGCGGGCGCCCGATGTCGTTCAGGGCGTCGAGGGCGGCGCGGATGGTGCGGCCGGAGAAGAGCACGTCGTCGACGAGGACGACCAGCCTGCCGTCGATGCCGTCACCGGGGATCTCGGTGCGGGCCAGCGCACGCGGCGGGTGCATGCGCAGGTCGTCGCGGTACATGGTGATGTCGAGCGAGCCGCAGGGGACCTTGCGCTCGGTGATCTGCTCCAGCTTGTCCGCGATCCTGCGGGCGAGGAAGACACCCCGGGTCGGAATGCCGAGGAGCACCACGTCGTCGGCGCCCTTGGCGCGTTCGACGATCTCGTGGGCGATGCGGGTCAGTACCCGCGCGATGTCGGGCCCTTCGAGAACGGGCCGGGCATCGGACTGCGATTCGTGCGTGTCCATATGAAACGGACCTCCTTCTCCGCCTCACGGGACGGACCTTAAAGGACGTCGGGATTGCGCCATACACGGTAGCAGGTCGCCACGGTCGCCCGAACGGCCCCCATGGATCACCCATCCGGCCCAATGCGAGGCCACTACCACGGAAGAGTCGGTGCGGACCATTCGGCTTGACGCGGCAGAGTAACGCTGCGTAACCTCACAGTGAGTTACCAGCCGCGCGGCCTGGCACCCACGCCAGACGCGTCGACACAGTGCCGGGGAGCTATATGTCCAGCGAATACGCCAAACAGCTCGGGGCCAAGCTCCGGGCGATCCGCACCCAGCAGGGCCTTTCCCTCCACGGTGTCGAGGAGAAGTCCCAGGGACGCTGGAAGGCGGTCGTGGTCGGTTCGTACGAGCGCGGCGACCGTGCCGTGACCGTGCAGCGCCTTGCCGAGCTGGCGGATTTCTACGGCGTTCCGGTGCAGGAGCTGCTTCCGGGCACCACCCCGGGCGGCGCGGCCGAGCCGCCGCCGAAGCTGGTCCTGGACCTGGAGCGGCTGGCCACGGTGCCGGCCGAGAAGGCGGGCCCGCTGCAGCGCTACGCCGCCACGATCCAGTCCCAGCGCGGTGACTACAACGGCAAGGTGCTCTCGATCCGCCAGGACGACCTGCGCACACTCGCCGTCATCTACGACCAGTCCCCCTCCGTCCTCACCGAGCAGCTGATCAGCTGGGGTGTCCTGGACGCGGACGCGCGTCGCGCAGTGGCGTCCCACGAGGACGCCTGACCCGCACGGCGGGCCCAGCAGAAACGTGCCGCCGGGGTGGCCGAAACCGTATGGTTCTCGGCCACCCCGGCGGCGTTGTGCGGCCCTGACGGACCCAGGCGGCGGCCAGGCCCCGCAGAACGCGTGAAGAACGCCGGAGGGCCCGCAGCGGTGACGCTGCGGGCCCTCCGGCATGTGATCCGTCTCAGACCTCGTCGCGGCGGAGCGAGGGCTTGAGTTCCTTCAGCCGGCCGAGCAGACCGTTCACGAACGAGGGCGACTCGTCCGTGGAGAACTCCTTCGCCAGCTGCACCATCTCGTCGAGGACGACGGCGTCCGGCGTCCCGTCGACCCAGATCAGCTCGTAGGCGCCGAGCCGCAGGAGGTTGCGGTCGACCACGGGCATCCGGTCGAGGGTCCAGCCGACGGAGTACTGCGCGATCAGCTCGTCGATGCGCTTCGCGTGCTCCGCGTAGCCCTCGACCAGCTCCATCGTGTACTCGCTGACCGGCGGCTGCCGGGTGTCCGCCCGGGAGAGCCGGACCCAGTCGGCGAGGACGGTCAGCACATCGGCGCCGCGCTGGTCCCCCTCGAAGAGGATCTGGAAGGCGCGCTTACGGGCCGTGTTGCGGGCAGCCACGGTTAGCTGTTCACCCGGCCGAGGTAGTCGCTGGTGCGGGTGTCGACCTTGATCTTCTCACCGGTGGTGATGAAGAGGGGCACGTTGATCTGGTGCCCGGTCTCCAGGATGGCGGGCTTGGTGCCACCGGTGGAGCGGTCACCCTGGACGCCCGGCTCGGTCTCCTGGATGACGAGCTCGACGGCGGCCGGCAGCTCGACGAAGAGCACCTCGCCCTCGTGCTGCGCGACGGTGGCCGTGAAGCCCTCGATCAGGAAGTTCGCGGCGTCGCCGACGGCCTTCCTGTCGACGTGCAGCTGGTCGTAGGTCTCCATGTCCATGAAGACGAAGTACTCGCCGTCCATGTAGGAGAACTGCATGTCGCGCTTGTCGACGGTGGCCGTTTCGACCTTGACGCCGGCGTTGAAGGTCTTGTCGACGACCTTGCCGGAGAGCACGTTCTTGAGCTTGGTGCGCACGAAGGCCGGGCCCTTGCCGGGCTTGACGTGCTGGAACTCGACGACGGACCAGAGCTGGCCGCCTTCGAGCTTGAGCACCATGCCGTTCTTGAGGTCGTTCGTGGAAGCCACGGTTGCGGAATCTCCTGGACTGACGTACGACCCCGGTGCACGCGCCTGCCTGGCTACAGGGCGAGCAGCTCCTTGGTCGTGATGGTGAGTAGCTCGGGTCCGCCGTCCGCCTCGGGGCGGACGACGAGCGTGTCATCGATCCTGACACCGCCCCGGCCCGGGAGGTGGACCCCCGGTTCGACGGTGACCGGCACGCAAGCGTCCAGTTTACCCATGGCCGCGGGATTCAATTGAGGGTCCTCGTCGATTTCGAGCCCGACACCGTGTCCGGTCAGGATCGTCAGGCCCTCCGTGTACCCCGCGGAGTCCAGGACCTGACGGGCGGCGCGGTCGACATCCCGGCAGGCGGCGCCGGGAACCAGGCTCTCACGCCCGGCGCGCTGGGCGGCGAAGACCAGGTCGTACAGCTCGATCTGCCAGTCCGCGGGCGCCGTGCCGATGACGAAGGTGCGGCCGATCTCGCAGCGGTATCCGCGGTACGTCGCGCCGAGGCACACGGAGAGGAAGTCGCCCTCCTCGACGCGGCGGTCGGTGGGCCGGTGCCCGGGACGCCCGGCGTTCGGCCCGGTGCCGACGGACGTCGGGAAGGCCGGCCCGTCCGCCCCGTGGTCCACGAGCCGTCGCTCCAGTTCCAGGGCGAGATGGCGCTCGGTGCGGCCGACGAGGATCGACTCCAGCAGTTCGCCCAGGGCCTGGTCGGCGATCTCGGCGCCGATGCGCAGACAGGAGATCTCCTCCTCGTCCTTGACGACCCTGAGCTGCTCGACGGCCTTGCCGAGGCCCGCCAGGCGCAGCCCGGGGGCGACCGAGCCGACGGCCCGGTGCCGGGCCACGGTGAGGTGGTGCTCCTCCACGGCGAGCGAGTCGGCACCCTGCCCCTCGGCGAGGCGGGCGGCCGCGACGGCCGGATCACCGCCGCCGACTCCGGGCAGGAGCTGTACGCGCAGGGCCTCGTCGGGGCGCTCCTGGGCCGGGCGGTCGGCCGTCGGGCCGGCGCACACCAGGAGGTCCTGTTCCTCGGTCCTGCCGAGCAGGAGGACGGCGCCGTGCGGGGCCGCGCCCGCGAGATAGCGCACATTGGCGGGGCGGGAGACCAGCGCCGCCGCGCTGCCGCCCGCGTTGCAGTATTCCCTCAGACGCGTCCGGCGGGCCGCGTACACCTCTGACATGACCCGAGCGTATGAGCTTCGCCGGTTTTGTGCTGGTTGAGGGCGTCTGAGTGGGCGGTGTCTGGTGTGTCCGGGCCGGTGGGGTGCTGTCCGGGAGCCGGCTTGCCGCGCGGGGTCGTGTGCCGTCCGCGGCTGTGTGGGGGCTTTGTCGCGCAGTTCCCCGCGCCCCTACGGGGCGCTGCTCACCACTGGGGTGGGCTGGCGATGGAGCGGGCCAGGACGTCGTCCAGGACCCTCGCCGTCTCCGGGACGTCCAGCTGGGAGTTGTCGATGATCGGCAGGCCGGACCCGTACCACCCGGCCATACGGCCGTGGATGCGGGCGACCTCCTCGTCCGACAGCCGCCGGTTGCCCGAGCGCTCCGCGTTGCGTTCCAGGACGATGTCCAGCCCGGGCAGCAGGACGACCGGCAGCAGGCCGGGTCCCACATGGCGCTTCCAGCCGCCGAGGCCGACGACCGGGCGGTCGGGGAAGACCGCGTCGTCGAGGATGCACGAGATGCCGTTGGCCAGGAAGTTGCGCGCCGCGAAGCCGCAGGTGCGGCGGGCCAGGCGGTACTGGGCCTCGGAGTTGTCGTTCCACCCGGACTGCGGGTCGGCGAAGCCCGAGCGGACCCACTCGCGGACGTCGTCGAGGCTGATGTGGGCCGTGGGCACTCGGCGGTGGTCCGCCCAGAACTTGGCCACGCTGGTCTTGCCCGCACCCGCGGGGCCGATGAGCAGCACCGCGAGCGTCGTGGCGGTGGGATCGGAGGCGGCCGCGGCGGGCGGGGCCGTCGGCATGACGACCGGACCGCCGGGCGGCAGCGGCACATGACCGGTGGTATCCGGCACCGGCGGGCCGGAGGGCGGCACGGCCGCGGCCGGTCCGGGCGGGGGCGCCGGATAGCCCGGTGCCGGAGGCGGCGGGGGCACGGGCGCGGAGCCCTGGTGCGCTCCCGGGTTCGGCGGAACCGGGTGATGTGCGGCCGACGACCAGCCGGTGGCCGGTCCGTGCCCCGGTCGGTGGGGCGGTGGCAGCGGAGAACCCACTGCGTGCTGCATCCGGTGCCACTCCGTCTCGTACAGGCGATGGGCGCTGACAGCGGGGGGAGCCCGCTTTCCCCCACAGCCTAAAGGGCGCGGGGGCACCCCCGTCCGAACGGTACCGCCCCCGGTCGTCGATGTGTGAACGGCCGGGGGCGGCCCGAAGTGCCCGGCCCGCAAGGCGATTTCGGGCGGAACGAGCGCCGCCGGACTTACTGGCCCACTTCGCCGTAGGCGGCGAGCAGCACGGCGGGGTCGGGTCCCTCCAGGACCGTGGGCTTGGCCAGACCGTCGAGGACGATGAAGCGCAGCAGGTCGCCGCGGGACTTCTTGTCGACCTTCATGGTCTCCAGCAGCTTGGGCCACTGGTCGTGCCGGTAGTGCAGGGGCAGTCCGACCGCTTCGAGGATGGTGCGGTGGCGGTCGGCCGTCGCGTCGTCCAGCCGGCCCGCCAGACGGCCCAGTTCGGCGGCGAAGTGCATGCCGACCGAGACGGCCGCGCCGTGGCGCCACTTGTAGCGCTCGTTCTTCTCGATGGCGTGGCCGAGGGTGTGCCCGTAGTTGAGGATCTCGCGCAGGCCGGACTCCTTCAGGTCCGACGAGACGACGTCGGCCTTGACCCGGATGGAGCGCTCGATCAGCTCGGCGGTGTGCGGGCCGGCCGGGGTGCGGGCGGCCTCGGGGTCGGACTCGATGAGCTCCAGGATCACCGGGTCGGCGATGAAGCCGGCCTTGATGACCTCGGCGAGTCCGGAGACGTAGTCGTTGACCGGGAGGGACTCCAGCGCGGCCAGGTCGCAGAGCACACCGGCGGGCGGGTGGAAGGCGCCGACGAGGTTCTTGCCCTCGGAGGTGTTGATGCCGGTCTTGCCGCCGACGGCCGCGTCGACCATGGCGAGCACGGTCGTCGGGATGGCGATCCAGCGCACTCCGCGCAGCCAGGTGGCCGCCACGAACCCGGCGAGGTCCGTGGTCGCGCCGCCGCCGACGCCGACGATGACGTCCGTGCGGGTGAACCCGGACTGCCCCAGCGCCTTCCAGCAGTAGGCGGCGACCTCGGCGGTCTTGGCCTCCTCCGCGTTGGGTACCTGGACCGCGACCGCCTCGTAGCCCTGCTCGGCCAGGTCGGCGCGCAGCGCGTCACCGGTCTCGGCCAGCGCCTCGGGGTGGACGATCGCCACCCGCTTGGCCTTGTCGCCGATCAACCCGGCGAGCTCGCCGAGCAGTTGCCGGCCGACCAGCACCTCGTACGGGTCGGTGCCCGCCGTGCCGCCGACCTGGATCCGCGTCACTGCCTCGCTCATGCTTCCTTCAACTCCAGTGCGTCCAGGACGGCTTCGGTGACCTCTTCGGGGGTCCGGCCGTCGGTGGCGACCACGGCCGTGGCGACCTCCTCGTACAGGTGGCGGCGGGCCTCCATCAGCTCGCGCCACTGCTTGCGCGGGTTGACCGCGAGCAGCGGCCGGGCCGCGTTGAGGCCGGTGCGCTTGACCGCCTCCTCGACGTCCATCGACAGGTACGCCACGCGCTGCCCGGCGAGCAGCGCGCGGGTGTCGTCGTCGAGGACCGCGCCGCCGCCCAGGGCCAGGATCCCGTCGTGCCCGGCGATCGCCCGGTGCACCGCCGCCTTCTCGATCGCGCGGAAGGCGGACTCGCCGTCGTCGACGAAGATCTCGGCGATGGTCCGGCCCTGTTCGGCGACGATGTCGTCGTCGGTGTCCCGGTAGGAGACGCCGAGCCGTTCGGCCAGCAGCTGCCCGACGGTGGACTTGCCCACGCCCATCGGGCCGACCAGGACGACCAGGGGACCGCTCATCGGATGGCGAGGTTGTCGAGGTACGACGTCACGTTGCGGCGGGTCTCGGTCACCGAGTCGCCGCCGAACTTCTCCGCCACGGCGTCCGCGAGCACCAGGGCCACCATGGCCTCGGCGACGATGCCGGCGGCCGGGACCGCGGACACGTCGGAGCGCTGGTGGTGGGCCTGGGCCGGCTCGCCGGTGGTGACGTCCACGGTCTGCAGGGCGCGCGGCACGGTCGCGATCGGCTTCATCGCCGCGCGGACCCGCAGCAGCTCGCCGGTGGTCAGGCCGCCCTCGGTGCCGCCGGAGCGGCCGGAGGTGCGGCGGATGCCGTCGTCCGTCTTCACGATCTCGTCGTGCGCCTTGGAGCCGGGCACCCGCGCCAGCTCGAAACCGTCACCGATCTCGACGCCCTTGATCGCCTGGATGCCCATGAGGGCACCGGCCAGGCGGGCGTCCAGCTTGCGGTCCCAGTGCACGTGCGAACCGAGGCCGACCGGCACGCCGTACGCCAGGATCTCGACCACGCCGCCGAGGGTGTCGCCGTCCTTGTGGGCCTGGTCGATCTCGGCGACCATCGCCTTCGAGGCGTCGGCGTCAAGGCAGCGCACGGGGTCGGCGTCCAGCTTCTCGACGTCGGCCGGGGTCGGGTAGACGCCCCGCGGCGCCTTCGCGGCGGCCAGTTCCACGACGTGGCTGACGATCTCGACGCCGGTCGTCTCCTTGAGGTAGGACCGGGCCACCGCGCCCAGGGCGACCCGCGCGGCCGTCTCACGGGCGGAGGCGCGCTCCAGGATCGGCCGGGCCTCGTCGAAGCCGTACTTCTGCATGCCGGCGAGGTCGGCGTGGCCGGGCCGGGGGCGCGTCAGCGGGGCGTTGCGGGCGAGCCCGTCGAGGATCTCCGGGTCGACCGGGTCGGCGGCCATGACCTGTTCCCACTTGGGCCACTCGGTGTTGCCCACCATGATCGCGACCGGGGAGCCGAGGCTGAGGCCGTGCCGGACGCCGCCGAGGAAGGTGACCTCGTCACGCTCGAACTTCATCCGGGCACCGCGTCCATAGCCCAGGCGCCGCCTCGCGAGATGGTCCGCCACCATGTCCGTGGTGATCGGCACGCCGGCGGGAAGACCCTCCAGCGTCGCCACGAGTGCGGGACCGTGGGACTCCCCCGCGGTCAGCCAGCGCAACCTGCTCAACGGTGCTCCTCAGTGCTCGCGCCTCGGTACTGCCCTGCGTACGCGCCTCGTCGCGTACGGCGACGGCACGACCGGGTGCGCGGCCCGGTCCGCCGTCTCCGATCCTCCCACGCCGGGGCCCTGTGCCCTGCGGCCGGTCCATCAAGCGGACGCGTTCGCGGACGGACCCTCGCCCTGGCGCTGCCGCGGCGCGTACGCCCCGAGGAAGTCGGCACCGCTGGACTGCGGCGCGGGCGCGGCCTGCTGCGGCGCGTAGGCCCCCAGGTGGTCGGCCCCGCTGTCCTGCTGCCGGGCCGGCCGCGTCTGCTGCGGCGCGTACTGCCCCAGGTGGTCCGCACCGCGCCCCTGTCCGTACTGGGCTGCGGCGTGGACCGGCTGCCCGGTGCGGACGGCCCGCCGGTAGGCGATCTTGCGCTTGATCTTGACGACCCAGGACGCCACGACGGCGAGCACGATCAGGGTCAGGACCGTGATCTGCACCCAGTCGGGCAGGAATCCCAGCAGGGACTCGAATATCTGGGACTTGACGGACGCCTGAGGCAGGCCTGTGGACATGACGAATGCTCCCCTCCCCTGTTCCGCCCCCTGCGGAACCGGGAGCGGATCTTATCGGGCGACGAGAGCCCGCTCGCCCGCTTTTCTCATGGCATCCAGGGGCGCGGGGGCCCGCCCCGTCATCTGCTCGACCTGGAGCACGGCCTGGTGCACCAGCAGGTCGAGGCCGCTGACCACGGCACCGCCGTACGCCGACCAGCGAGCGGCGAGGTCGGTGGGCCAGGGGTCGTAGAGGACGTCGAAGAGGGCGGCCGGTCGTTCCGGTACGGACCGCGCGAGGGTGTCGGTGACACCGGCCGGGGTGGTGCTGATCACCAGCGGGGCGTGCAGGGCCTGCTCGGCGTCCGCCCAGTCGGCGATGCGGACGGTGACGTCGAGCCGCTCGGCCCACTGGCGCATCTCGGCGGCCCGGGCCTCGCTGCGCACGTAGACGGCGATCTCGCCCGGGCAGATCCGGGACAGCGCGGCCAGCGCGGACGAGGCGGTGGCACCGGCGCCGAGCACGGCGGCGGCGTCCACCTTGTCGATGCCGTGCTCACGCAGGGCGGCGACCATGCCGGGGATGTCGGTGTTGTCACCGATGCTGCGGCCGTCCGCGGTGCGGACGACGGTGTTGACCGCGTCGACCGAGGCGGCGGTGTCACTGATCTCGTCGAGCAGCGGGATCACGGCCCGCTTCAACGGCATGGTCAGCGAGAGCCCGGCCCACTCGGGTCCGAGCGCCTCGAAGAACCCGGGCAGCCCGGCCTCGTCGACCTCGAACCTGTCGTAGGTCCAGCCTTCCAGGCCCAGCTCCTGGTAGGCCGCGCGGTGCAGGACCGGGGAGAGGGAGTGGGCGATGGGGCTGCCGAGCACCGCGGCACGGCGGGCGTCAGTTGCCTGTGCTGGCATCGAACTTCCTCTTGAGCTTCTGGAACTGCGCATAGTCCTTGGCGAACTCGGTCTTGTGCACACCGTCGGTCGCCACGAAGTAGATCCAGCCGTCCTTCGTCGGATTCAGGGCCGCCCGCAAGGCGACGTCCCCGGGATTGTCGATCGGACCCGGCGGCAGGCCCTTGTTGGTGTACGTGTTGTACGGGTCCTTGTTGCTGTTGATCTCGGATTCGCTGATGTGGATGTTGCTCTGGTTCTTCAGGTAGTTGAAGGTCGAGTCGAACTGGAGCAGCTGGTTGGTCTCCGTGTTGGTGGGCTTGAGGCGGTTGTAGACCACCTCGGCCATCTTCCGGAAGTCGTCGTGCGTCTTGCCCTCGGCCTGGACGAGGCTCGCGACGGTGACGAGCTGCCACGGGTTCTCGAGCCCCAGGCTCTTGGCCTTCTTCTCGACGCCGGCCTTCTCGTACGTCGCGGTGGCCCGGGCCACCATCTGCTTGAGCACGGCCTCGGGCTTCTGCCCCTTGCTGACGCCGTAGCTGGACGGATAGAGGAACCCTTCGAGCGGATCCCTGACGTTCGGGTGGTTCTGCGCCCAGGCGGGCAGGCCGAGCTTCTTGTAGTCCTTCTCGGCGACCGCCTCGGTGGTGCCCGCCTTGACGCCCAGCCGCTTGTCGATGAGGCGGTAGACGTCGGCGTTGCGCTTGCCCTCGGCGATGATCAGGTTGTCGCGGCTCTTGGGACTGAGCATCAGTTCGACCGCACTGTCGGCCGACATTTGCTTTTGCAGCGTGTACACGCCGTCCTGGATGCTCTTGCCGTCGGGGTTGCTCTGCTGGGCGGCGACGAAGGCGTCGACGCTCTTGACGACCCCCGCTTTCATCAGCACCTGACCGATCTTGTACCCGAGTGCTCCCTTGGGGATCTCGACCGTCACCTGCTGCCCGTTGCCGTCGCCCGCGTAGTCCGGGGCGTCGCCGAAACGATCCTGGTAGAACTGGTAGCCGAAGTAGCCGACGCCGGCCAGGCCGCCGCCGAGGAGCACCGCGACCAGCAGGCAGGCCATGCCGTTGCGGCGCTTCTTCGGTTTGCCGCCGCGTCCCCGCTTGTCGTCGCGGCCGCGACGCCCCTCGGGCTCGTCACGGTCGTCATCGTCGTCCCCGCCCGCGAAGAAGGCGTGTTCGCCCTGGTCGGGTCCGGGGTCCCAGTCGGTCTCCGGTTCCGACGCGGGCTCGACCCCACGCCGGCCGGGCGGCTCGGGGGGCGGGTACGCGTCGGGGGTGCCGTAGTAGTCCTGCCGGCCCTCTCCGTACGCACCGGCCTGCTGCCCGTACGGGTCCTGGGGATCACCGGGGTACGAGACCTGCTGGTGCGGTTCGCCGGCCCAGCCGCCGTTGTCGTACGGCTGCTGGTGGTAGCCCTGGGCCTGCTGGTGTCCGTCGTCCGGCTGTCCGGGGTACTGCTGGTGCGCGTGCGCCTGCGCCGCGTACTGCTGGTCGTACGGGTACTGCTGCTGCGCCTGACCGTATCCGGCCTGGTCACCGGTGCCCCAGTCGCCGTACTGCGGCTGCTGCGGCTGCTGCGGGTAGTGCTGCGGCTGGCCGCCGTACGGGGACTGCTGACCCTGCTGGGCCTGCTGCCCCTCCCATCCGCCGTCCCCGTACAACGGGTCCTCGGGATGCCACGGTTCGGAGCCTTGGCCCCGGCCATACTCAGTCATCGATCCCCTAGAGCCGCGAGGCGGCGGTGGCGCGGCTTCCGGCCCCGGCTCCCGTCCCGCCTCTTTGCTGTGCGGCGGCTGTTCGAATGCCGTCGCATCGCGCGGAACGTTACCGTATCGCGATCAGATGACCACTTCGACGCCTTCGCCGGGTGCTTTACCTGACACCCGTTCGGATTCGAGGGCCTGTTGCAGGATGATCACCGCTGCCGCCTGGTCGATGACGGACCGGCCCTTCTTGGACTTCACGCCCGAGGCACGCAGTCCCTGACTGGCCGTCACCGTCGTCATGCGTTCGTCGACGAGTCGGACCGCGACCGGGGAGATCAGGCGGGCCAGTTCCTGGGTGAAGCCCCGGACCTTGACCGCGGCGGGGCCCTCGCCCCCCTTGAGGGAGCGCGGGAGACCGACCACCACCTCGATGGGCTCGTACTCCTCGACGAGTTGCTTCAACCGTCGCTGAGCTGCGGGGATGTCACGCCCCGGGACCGTCTCCACCGGGGTGGCGAGGATCCCGTCGGGGTCGCACGAGGCGACCCCGATGCGGGCGTCCCCGACGTCGATCGCGAGTCGACGTCCTCTGCGCATGCTGTCCGACCCGTCTCTTACTTGGCGGTCTCGGTGACCAGACGCTCCACGGCGTCCACGGCGTCACCGATGGCGGCCGGGTTCTGGCCGCCGCCCTGGGCGACGTCCGGCTTGCCGCCACCGCCGCCGCCGAGGGTCTTGGCAGCCGCGCGCACCAGGTCGCCGGCCTTGAGGCCACGCTCGCGGGCGGCCTCGTTGGTGGCGATCACCGTGAGCGGCTTGCCGTTCACCACCGTGAAGAGAGCGACGACGGCAGCCCGGCCGCCCTGGATGCGTCCACGCACGTCGAGGACGAGCTTGCGCAGGTCGTCGGCGGTCGTGCCGTCGGGGACCTGACCGGTCACGACAGCGATGCCGCGGATGTCCTTGGCGGACTCGGCGAGGCCGGCGGCGGCCTGGAGGACCTTCTCGGCGCGGAACTTCTCGATCTCCTTCTCGGCGTCCTTCAGCTTGCCGAGCATGGCGGAGACCTTCTCCGGGAGCTCTTCCGGGCGGCCCTTGATCAGCTCCTGGAGCTGGGCGACGACCGTGTGCTCCCGGGCGAGGAAGTTGTAGGCGTCCACGCCGACCAGGGCCTCGATCCGGCGCACGCCGGAGCCGATGGAGGACTCGCCGAGCAGCTTCACCAGACCGAGCTGGGCGGTGTTGTGCACGTGGGTGCCGCCGCACAGTTCCTTGGAGAAGTCGCCGATGGTCACGACGCGCACGCGCTCGCCGTACTTCTCGCCGAACTCGGCGATGGCGCCCTGCTTCTTGGCCTCGTCGATGCCCATGACGTCGGCGCGGACGTCGAGGTCGCGGGCGAGCACCTCGTTGATCTTCTGCTCGACGTCGGTCATCACGGCCGTCGGAACGGCGGACGGGGAACCGAAGTCGAAGCGGAAGCGGCCGGGCTGGTTCTCGGAACCGGCCTGGGCGGCCGTCGGGCCGAGGGCGTCGCGCAGGGCCTGGTGGGTCAGGTGCGTGGCCGAGTGGGCACGGGCGATGGCCTTGCGGCGGCGGTCGTCGATCGAGGCGTGGGCCTTGGCACCGACGGTGACCTCGCCGACCTGGACGACGCCCTTGTGGACGTACACCCCCGGGACCGGCTTCTGGCAGTCGCGGATCTCGATGACGGCACCGGTGTCGACCTTGATGCGGCCGGTGTCGCCGATCTGTCCGCCGCCCTCGGCGTAGAACGGGGTGCGGTCGAGGACGATCTCGACCTCGTCGCCCTCGGTGGCGGCCGGGGAGGAGGCGCCGTCGACGAGGATGCCGACGATCGTGGACTCGCTCTCGGTGTCGGTGTAGCCGACGAAGTCGGTGGCACCGGCCTGGTCGGCGATCTCGCGGTAGGCGCCGGCGCCGGCGTGGCCGGTCTTCTTGGCCTGGGCGTCGGCCTTGGCGCGCTCCCGCTGCTCCTTCATCAGGCGCCGGAAGCCGTCCTCGTCCACGGACAGGCCCTGCTCGGCGGCCATCTCCAGGGTGAGGTCGATCGGGAAGCCCCAGGTGTCGTGGAGCAGGAAGGCCTTGTCGCCGGGCAGGACGGTGCCGCCGGCGGCCTTGGTGTCGGTGACGGCCGTGTCGAGGATGTTGGTGCCGGCCTTCAGCGTCTTGAGGAAGGCGTTCTCCTCGGCGACGGCGACCTTCTCGATGCGCTCGCGGTCGGTGATGAGCTCGGGGTACTGCTGGCCCATCATCTCGATCACGGTGTCGATCAGGTCCTTCACGACCGGACCGGTGGCGCCGAGCAGGCGCATGTTGCGGATGGCGCGGCGCATGATGCGGCGCAGCACGTAGCCGCGGCCCTCGTTGCCGGGGGTGACGCCGTCGCCGATGAGCATCACGGAGGTGCGCATGTGGTCGGTGACCACGCGCAGGGAGACGTCCGAGGCGTGGGCGTCGCCGTAGCGGACGCCGGTCAGCTCCGTGGCCTTGTTGATGACGGCCATCGAGGTGTCGATCTCGTACATGTTCTGCACGCCCTGCAGAATCATGGCGAGACGCTCGAGGCCGAGGCCGGTGTCGATGTTCTTGCTGGGCAGGTCGCCGAGGATCTCGAAGTTGTCCTTGCCGATGCCCTCACCCCGCTCGTACTGCATGAAGACGAGGTTCCAGATCTCCACGTACCGCTCGTCGTTGACGGCGGGGCCGCCCTCGGCGCCGAACTCGGGGCCGCGGTCGTAGTTGATCTCGGAGCAGGGGCCGCAGGGGCCGGGGACGCCCATGGACCAGTAGTTGTCCTTCATGCCGAGGCGCTGGATGCGCTCCTTCGGCACGCCGACGACCTCGTGCCAGATGCGCTCGGCCTCGTCGTCGTCCTTGTAGACGGTGATCCACAGGCGCTCGGGGTCGAGGCCGTAACCGCCCTTGTCCTGGGCGCTGGTGAGCAGCTCCCAGGCGAGCTCGATGGCGCCTTCCTTGAAGTAGTCGCCGAAGGAGAAGTTGCCGCACATCTGGAAGAACGTGCCGTGCCGGGTGGTCTTGCCGACCTCCTCGATGTCCGGCGTGCGCACGCACTTCTGCACGCTGGTGGCGCGGCTGAAGGGCGGCTTGACCTCGCCGAGGAAGTAGGGCTTGAAGGGCACCATGCCGGCCGGGACGAGGAGCAGAGTCGGGTCGTCCGCGATGAGCGACGCCGAAGGGACGACGGTGTGACCGCGCTCCTCGAAGAAGCTCAACCAGCGGCGGCGAATCTCAGCCGACTCCATCAGTGGTCCTCATTCCGGTTGTACGGGTACGTCTGGTACGTCGAACCCTCGACGTACTTCGGGTGGTTGCGGTTCTCGATGGCGATGTGACGCCGGGGTGCGGGAAGCTCGGGGTTCTCGTTGATCCCGAGGGCGTCGCTCAGTTCGGCCTCGCGCACGGCCATGTTGTCGCGGACGTCGAGCGCGAAGCCGACGGCACGGTCCTTGATGCGGTGACCGGCCTCGAGCGCCTTGTTGCCCGCGGTTCTCGCGAGGCTCTCGGGGGTCAGCTGCTTCAGCTTGCGATTGACCTTGGTGGTGGCCCACACACCGGCGGCGACGCCCGTGGTGAACCAGAAGGTGCGGCGGAACATCGCTGGCTCTCAGTCCCTCTTCCCTCGGGCGCTGCGCCGGGTGACCGTACGGCCCACGATCACGGTGCGCCTGGACGCCTTGGCGGGCACGTCCTCCTTGCGGCCGCCCAGGGCCCGGCGCACGCCGTAGCCGAAGGCCGCGACCTTGACCAGGGGGCCGCCGAAGGTGGAGGCGACGGTGGTCGACAGTGCCGAGGCGTTCGACGTGACCTCCTGGACGTCGGAGGCGATCGAGTCGACCCGGTCGATCTGGGTCTGCGCGGAGCGCACCGCCGCGGACGCGTCGGCCAGCAGCGGGACGGCCTGATCGGTCACGTCCGCCACGAGCTTGGTGGTCGCCTTGAGCGTCTGGGCCACCCTCGCCAGCGCGACGGCGAGGAAGGAGACCAGGATCGCCCAGAACACGGCCACCAGGATCCCGGCAACCTCTCCACCGGACACTGTGCACCCGCTCCCTGAAACGTGCCTGAACATCGAAAAAGTCGTGCGACGAGCCTATCGCGCCGGAGGTTGCGCTCCGTACCGGTTTCCCGCGCGGGAGCAGGGGAACCGCGAAAGCCCGCCGCCTCGCCCACCCGGACAGGTGGGGAGACGGCGGGCTGAGGTACCGCGTGCCTGCCGAGGATCAGCGGGCGTAGTACTCGACGACGAGCTGCTCGTCGCAGATCACCGGGATCTCCTTGCGGTTCGGCTCGCGGTCCAGGCGGAAGGCCAGGGCCTTGAGGTTCACCTGGAGGTAGCGCGGGGTCTCACCGTCGGGGGCGAAGCCACCCTCACGAGCGATCGTGAAGAGGGTCTTCTCCTTGGAGCGCTCGCGGACCTGCACGACGTCGTCCGGACGGACACGGAAGGAGGGCTTGTCGACCTTCTTGCCGTTGACGGCGATGTGGCCGTGCACGACCATCTGGCGGGCCTGGTAGATCGTGCGGGCGATGCCCGAACGCAGCACCAGGGCGTCGAGACGGCGCTCCAGCTCGATGATCAGGGCCTCACCGGTCTTGCCCTGGACCTTGGAGGCACGCTCGTAGGCACGGACGAGCTGGCGCTCGGACACGTCGTACTGCGCGCGCAGACGCTGCTTCTCGAGCAGACGGACCTTGTAGTCCGAGTTCTGCTTGCGGCCACGGCCGTGCTCGCCCGGCGGGTAGGGGCGGGCCTCGAAGTACTTGACGGCCTTCGGGGTCAGCGCGATGCCGAGGGCACGCGACTTCTTGACCTTGGGGCGGGACTGGTTCGCCACTGTTTTTCGCTTTCGTTGTATCGGCTTGTCAGGGTTGTGGGAGGTCGCATCCGCAGCCGGGGAAACCCGCCTCGGTCCTGGTGGACCTCGGTGGGCAGCCGCTCCCCTGGTCTGGGCACATACGTGCAGCACGCGAGTGGCCCACCGACCGGTGCCGTCGTACGACGGATGGTGGTGGGCTGCCCGCGACACCGTTCGACGGTGCGCGACGCTCCTGGAGCCCGGTCCCGGAGGATCGGGACTCCGGCCGACTGCCCCGTTCTGACCTGCACGGGACGCGGCACTCCGCACGAGTTTACAGGGTGCTCAGGACCGCTTTCGACCGAGGTTCTTCCGGGTCCACTCCACGGCGTCCGCGTAGCGGGCCTCGGCGCCGTGCCGGGTCGGCTCGTAGTACTCGCGGTCCTTCAGCTCGTCCGGCGCGTACTGCTGGGCCGCGATGCCCTCGGGCAGGTCGTGCGGGTAGACGTAGCCCTGGCCGTGGCCGAGCTTGGTCGCGCCCTTGTAGTGGCTGTCGCGCAGGTGCGCCGGCACGGGCCCGGCCAGTCCCTTGCGCACGTCCTCCAGGGCGGCGCCGATCGCGGTGGTCGCGGCGTTGGACTTGGGCGCGAGGGCCAGGGCGATCGTGGCATGGCTGAGGGTGAGGGCCGCCTCGGGGAAGCCGATCATGGCGACGGCCTGGGCGGCGGCGACCGCCGTCTGCAGGGCGGTCGGGTCGGCCAGGCCGATGTCCTCGCTGGCGGAGATCATCAGGCGCCGGGCGATGAAGCGGGGGTCCTCACCGGCCTCGATCATCCGGGCCAGGTAGTGCAGGGCGGCGTCGACGTCGGAGCCCCGGATGGACTTGATCAGGGCGCTGGCCACGTCGTAGTGCTGGTCGCCGTCGCGGTCGTACTTCACGGCGGCCCGGTCGACCGTCTCCTCCAGGGTCGTCAGGCCGATCTCCGCCTCGCCCTTGTCGAGGGCGGCGCCGGCGGCCGCCTCCAGCGCCGTCAGGGCGCGGCGGGCGTCGCCCCCGGCGATGCGCAGGAGGTGGCTCTCGGTCTCCTCCGGGAGGGTGACGGCGCCCTTGAGACCCCGCTCGTCGGTCAGGGCGCGGCGAACGAGGCTCCTGATGTCCTCGTCGGTCAGCGGTTCCAGGGTGAGCAGCAGGGAGCGGGACAGCAGGGGCGAGATCACCGAGAAGTACGGGTTCTCCGTGGTCGCCGCGATGAGCGTCACCCAGCGGTTCTCGACGGCCGGGAGCAGGGAGTCCTGCTGGGCCTTGCTGAAGCGGTGGATCTCGTCGAGGAAGAGGACGGTCTCCTTGCCGTACCCGCCGGAGGCGCGGCGGGCGCCGTCGATGACCGCGCGGACCTCCTTGACGCCGGCGGTGATCGCCGAGAGCTCCACGAAGCGGGCGTCGGTCGCCTTGGAGACGACGTACGCCAGGGTGGTCTTGCCGGTGCCGGGCGGGCCCCACAGCAGCACCGAGGAGGGTCCGGCCGGGCCGGAGGCCTCCCCGACCAGTCTGCGCAGGGGTGAGCCCGGCTTCAGCAGGTGCTGCTGGCCCACGACCTCGTCGAGGGTACGCGGGCGCATCCGCACCGCCAGGGGGCTGCTGGACGGCTCCCTCTCCTGGCGTTCTTCGGCGGCGGCGGTGAAAAGGTCGGGCTCCACGTCAGAAACCCTAGTTCACGGCACCGACAGTCCGGCCGGCCCCGGGAGCTGCCCGGCTCAGCTGAGCCAGAAGTCCCACCAGCGGGTCAGGATCAGCATGCCGATGATGCCGATGTGCAGCACCGGCATGACCCAGGTGAACTCGCCGAAGAAGCTCTTGAGCCAGGTCGGAGCGGGCAGGAAGCCCTTGCGGATGTTGAACGACGTCACGTACCAGAACATCAGGATGGTGGCGACCCAGGCCAGGCTGCACCACAGGCAGAGCGCGTTGATCCGGTACAGGGACTGGAACATCAGCCAGGCGCAGAAGCTCACGCCGAAGAGGCAGCCGGCGTTGAAGGTGAGCCAGTACCAGCGCGGGAAGCGGGCGCGGGCGAGCAGGCTCATGCCGACGCCGATGACGATGCCGTAGGCGACGAGGCCGAGCATCGGGTTCGGGAAGCCGAAGACCGCGGCCTGCTTGCTCTCCATGACGCTGCCGCAGGAGACGACCGGGTTGAGGCTGCACCCGGGTGTGAACGTCGTGCCCGCGACCTTGGCCTCGAGGATCTTGAATTTGTCGATCGTGATGACCCACGCGGCGAGCAGTCCGGCCGCGCCGGTGATCACCAGCAGCAGGGCGAGGGCCCGGCTGCCGCCCTCCGCGCGGGGCGCGATCTCGGCGCGCTCCGGCTCGGGCTCGGTGGAGACGTCCTTGACTGTCGTCTTGCTCATCACGCCGATTCCGTCACTTGAGACCTGAACATCTTCGGGCAGGGGCCATTGTGCCGCACCGGTGCCCCTGTCCACCGTTCAGTGGACATAAGGGCGGCCGCCCGGTCGACCCCGAGGGGTGGGTTCCGGCCGACGCTCGTCGTATGACAGCACAGGGATACGAACTCGCCGTGGACGTGCGGGGCCTGCGCAAGCGCTACGGGGACGTGACCGCCGTCGACGGCATCGATCTCGGCATCCGGCGGGGCGAGGTGTTCGGCCTGCTCGGGCCCAACGGCGCGGGCAAGAGCACCACGGTGGAGATCCTCCAGGGCAACCGGGACCGGGACGCGGGCGAGGTGTCCGTGCTCGGGGCGGATCCGGCGACCGGCACGCGCGCGTGGCGTTCACGTGTCGGAATCGTCTGGCAGGACGAATCGGCGCCCGCCGAGTTGACGGTCCGGGAGACGGTGCGGCACTTCGCCCGCTACTACCCCCGGCCGCGGGACCCGGAGGAGGTCATCTCCCTGGTCGGTCTGGAGGCCAAGGCGGGAAGCCGGATCAAGGCTCTGTCGGGAGGTCAGCGCCGGCGCCTGGACGTGGCGCTCGGTGTCATCGGGGGCCCCGAGCTGCTGCTCCTGGACGAGCCGACGACCGGTTTCGACCCGGCGGCCCGGCGGCAGCTCTGGTCGTTGATCCGCGCCCTGGCCGGGGACGGCACGACCGTCCTGCTGACCACGCACTACCTGGAGGAGGCGGAGGCCCTCGTGCACCGGCTGGCGGTCGTCGCCCGGGGCCGGATCGTCGCCGAGGGAGAACCCTCAGCCCTGCGTGAGCGGTACGGCAGCGAAGCCACCGTCGCCTGGAGCGAACCGGACGGCACCCCGCGCGCGATGCGCACCGGGACGCCGGCCCGGACCGTGGCGGAGCTCAGCCGTCGCTTCGGCGGCGAGATCCCGGGGCTGACGGTGAGCCGCCCCACGCTGGAGGACGTCTACCTCCGGCTGACCGGACAGTCTCAGGAGGAGGCGCGGTGACCACGACGGTCGTACGCGAGCGCGGTGAGGCGGGCGTGGGGCGGCTGCCCGGCGCGTGGCGGCTCGGGCCGGCGCGGGGCGCCCTGGAGATCAGGCAGTTCTTCCGCCAGCGCGACCAGGTGGTGTTCACGTTCGCCTTCCCGGTCGTGCTGCTGTTCCTGTTCGCCTCGATCTTCCGGGACGACGTGGAGGGTGCGGGCATCACCGCCTCGCAGCTGTACGTCCCGGCGATGATGGCCGCCGGCATCATGTCCACGAGTTTCCAGGCGCTCGGCGTCTCGATCGCGATCGAGCGCGAGGACAAGGTGCTGCGCCGGCTGCGGGGCACACCGATGCCGCCGGCGGCCTACTTCCTGGGCAAGATCTGGCTGGTTGTCTTCACCGGCCTGCTGGAGACGGCGGTCCTGCTCCTCGTCGGCACCACCTGCTACGGCGTGGACCTGCCGACGGACGCGGGCCGCTGGTTCGACCTGGCGTGGGTCTTCGTGCTGGGCATCACGGCCTGCGCGCTGCTCGGCATCGCGGTCAGCTCGGTCCCGAACTCCGCGAACAGCGCGAGTTCGGTGGTCGTGCTGCCCTTCCTGGTGCTGCAGTTCATCTCCGGGGTCTACATCGCGATCGGCACCGTCCCGGACTGGATGCTGAACATCGGGGCGCTGTTCCCGCTGAAGTGGATGTGCCAGGGGCTGCGCGGGGTGTTCCTGCCGGAGTCGGCGCAGGTGCTGGAGCAGGCGGGGAGCTGGGAGCCGGGGCGCGTGGCTCTGGTGCTGGCGGCGTGGTGCGCCGGAGGATTGGCGCTGTGTCTGCTGACATTCCGCTGGAAGGACCGGCGCACCGGATGAGCGATGCCGCGAGCGCCTACCACTGGGAGCGCTCGTTCCGGCTGTGGGACACGTACTTCGCGCTGATCTGGATGGCCACGGTGGCCTACGTGCTCGCCACGGATCAGCCCGCCTGGCCGCTGCGCGCGGTCGCGGCGGCGCTGCTCGTGCCGCTCGTCCCGTTGTACGTGCTGGCCGGACGGCGTCTGATCCGGGGCGATCCGCCCGACCAGCGGCAGGCGATCGGCTATCTGGCGGCGGCGCTGGCGCTGTTCCTGCCGTCGGCGGTGCTCGCCGGTGAGACGCGGGTGCTGACCTTCGCGCTGATCCCGCAGTGCTTCATGACGCTGCGGCTGCGCTCGGCGCTGGTGGCGGTGGCCGTGATGAACCTCGTGCCCATGGCGGGCTGGGCGCTGCTGTGGTGGCCCGGGGCCCGGGAGGTGACGTTCGACGCGCTGTTCTCGGTGGTCGCCCTGGTGTTCTCGGTGGCGGTCGGCGTCTGGATCATCCGGATCATCGAACAGAGCCAGGAGCGGGCCGAGTTGATCGCGGAGCTGGACGCGAGCCGCCATGAGGTCGCCCGGCTGTCCGAGGCGCACGGGGCGCTCGCCGAGCGGGAGCGGCTGGCACGGGAGATCCACGACACGCTGGCGCAGGGGTTCACCAGTGTGGTGATGCTGATCCAGGCGGTCGAGGCGGAGCTGGAGCACGACGTGCCCGAGGCGCGGCGCCACCTGCGGCTGATGGACGAGACGGCCCGGCGCAATCTCGCCGAGGCCCGGGCCCTGGTCGCCGGGGGCGCGCCCGCCGACCTGGACGGCGCGTCCCTGCCGGACGCGCTGCGGCGGCTGGCCGGGCGTCATGACGCGGTACTGGAGGTGACCGGCCCGGTGCGGACGCTGCCGGCCGGGCCGGAGGTGGTCGCACTGCGCGCCTGCCAGGAGGCGCTGGCCAATGTCCGTAAGCACGCGGGGAGTCCGGTGGCGGTCGACGTGTCGCTGGCGTACGCCGACGACTCGCTGACGGTGTCGGTACGGGACGACGGCGGCGGTTTCGATCCCGCTGCCGTGCGCGGCGGATACGGGCTCGCGGGGCTGCGGGCCAGGGCCGCCGAAGTGGGCGGCACCGCCGAGGTGCGCAGCGCCCGGGGCGACGGCACCGTCGTGACCGTCCGGCTGCCCGTCGTACCAGGGGGGACCCCGTGATCCGGATCATCCTGGCCGACGACCACCCCGTCGTACGGGAGGGGCTGCGGGCCATGCTCAGCGCGGAGTCAGACCTGGAGGTCGTCGCCGACGCGTCCAGCGGGCCGCAGGCGGAGGCCCTGGCGGCTGAACTGCGGCCGGACATCGTGCTGATGGACCTGCGGATGCCGGGGGGCTCGGGCGTGGACTCCATCGTGCGGATGACCGGCGCCGGACTGCCCTGCCGAGTGGTGGTCCTGACGACGTACGAGACGGACCGGGACATCCTGCGGGCGGTGGAGGCCGGGGCCGCGGGCTACCTGCTGAAGGACCTGCCGCGAGCGGAACTCGCGGAGGCGGTGCGGGCCGCCGCGCGCGGCGAGACGGTCCTGGCGCCGTCGGTGGCGGCCCGGCTGGTCGACCGGCTGAGGACGAAGCCGCAACGGCCACGGCTCTCGGAGCGCGAGACGGCCGTGCTGCGGCTGGTGGCCGAGGGCTGCACGAACGCGGAGATCGGGCGGCGGCTGTTCATCGGGGAGTCGACGGTGAAGACGCATTTGCTGCGGGCCTTCGCCAAACTGGGAGTGGACGACCGGACCGCTGCGGTCACCAGCGCCCTGCGGCTGGGACTGCTGGAGCAGTGAGGAAGGCGCCGTACGACCGGCGCCTTCCTCGTGTACGGGGCTGTGCGAGGTGTTTCAGCCGAGCCGGGCTTCCAGCTCCGCCACGATCTCGTTCACGCCCACCGCCGTCTGCTCGCCCGACTCCATGTCCTTGAGCTGGACGACGCCCTCGGCGAGGTCGCGTTCGCCGGCGACGACCGTGTAGCGGGCGCCGCTGCGGTTGGCGTTCTTCATCGCGCCCTTGAGGCCCTTGCCGCCGTACGAGAAGTCGGCCGCGATGCCGTTCTTGCGCAGTTCGGTGACCTTGGCGAACAGGATCCGGCGGGCCTCCTCGCCGAGCGGGACGGCGAACACACTGGTGGTGGCGGGCAGTTCGAGCTCGACGCCCTCCGCCTCCAGGGCGAGGACCGTACGGTCGACGCCGAGCGCCCAGCCGACGGACGGCAGCGCGGGACCGCCGATCATCTCGGAGAGGCCGTCGTAGCGGCCGCCGCCGCCCACCGCGGACTGCGAGCCGAGGCCGTCGTGGACGAACTCGAAGGTGGTGCGGGTGTAGTAGTCCAGGCCGCGCACCAGCTTCGGGTCGTCCTCGAAGGCCACGCCCGCCGCCGTGATCAGCTCACGGACCTCCTCGTGGTACGCCTTGCAGGCGTCGCACAGGTAGTCGCGCAGCAGCGGGGCGTCGGCCAGCTGCTTCTGGACCTCCGGGCGCTTGTCGTCGAGGACGCGCAGCGGGTTGATGTCCGCGCGGCGCAGGGTCTCCTCGTCCAGGTCGAGGCCGCGCAGGAACTCCTGGAGCGCCGACCGGTACACCGGGCGGCACTCCTTGTCGCCGAGGCTGTTGAGCAGGATCCGGAAGTCGCTCAGGCCCAGTGAGCGGTAGGCCTGGTCGGCCAGGATGATCAGCTCGGCGTCCAGCGCCGGGTCCTCCGCGCCGATCGCCTCGGCACCGACCTGGGAGAAGTGGCGGTAGCGGCCCTTCTGAGGGCGCTCGTAGCGGTAGTACGAGCCGGAGTACCAGAGCTTGACCGGGAGGTTGCCGGCCTTGTGCAGGTTGGCCTCCAGCGCCGCGCGCAGGACGGAGGCCGTGCCCTCGGGGCGCAGGGCGAGCTGGTCGCCGCCCTTGGTCTCGAAGGCGTACATCTCCTTGGTCACGATGTCGGTGGACTCGCCGACCCCGCGCGCGAACAGCTCGACGTTCTCGAAGCCGGGCGTCTCGATGTAGCCGTAGCCGGAGTTGCGCAGCGGCGCGGCGATCGCCTCACGGACGGCGAGGTACTTGGCGCTGTCCGGCGGGATCAGGTCGTAGGTGCCCTTGGGGGCCTTGAAGGTGCTCACGGAAGGTCTCGTCACATTCCTCGTCGGGGAGCCGGGGATGCTCCCTGGCCGGCGGCCACCTGCCGCAGATACGGGTTGGTGGCGCGCTCCTGGCCGATGGTCGTCTGGGGGCCGTGGCCGGACAGCACCACGGTCGAGTCGTCGAGCGGCAGGCACACACGGGCCAGCGACTCGAGGATCTCGGCCATGTCACCGCCGGGCAGGTCGGTGCGTCCGATGGAGCCGGCGAACAGCAGGTCGCCCGAGAACAGGATCGGCGGGATGTCCGCCGCCTCGGGCATGCCGAAGGTCACCGACCCCTTGGTATGGCCGGGCGCGTGCGCGACGGACAGCTCCAGGCCCGCCAGCTCCAGCTTCGCCCCGTCGGCCAGCTCCTTGACGTCATCGGGCTCCCCCACGGTCAGTTCGCCCAGCAGCGGCATCCCGATGGAACGGCCGATCGCCTTCTCGGGGTCGCTCATCATGTACCGGTCGTCGGGGTGGATCCAGGCCGGCACGTCGTGCGCGCCGCACACCGGGACGACCGAGGCGACATGGTCGATGTGGCCGTGGGTGAGGACGACCGCCACGGGCTTGAGGCGATGCTTCCTGATCGCTTCCTCGACGCCGTCGGCGGCCTGATGGCCGGGGTCGATGATCACGCACTCCTCACCGGCGGCGGGGGCGACGAGGTAGCAGTTCGTCCCCCAGGCCCCGGCGGGGAACCCGGCAATGAGCACGATCGTCCTTCGTTGTGTCGATACGGGCGGCTACGGCTGCTCACAGAGCCTACCGGCGCTGCCGATTCCTCAGCGAACCCATATACGGTACGGGGCACACGCAGGCGCTCGGCACACAGGACGCACGCGTACCGGTCGACGTTCGAGACCCATGAGGAGAGAACCCGGTGGTCAGCCAGGAACAGCGGCGGCGTCAGCTCGCCCGGGAGAAGTTCTTGCGGCAGCAGCAGCGACGCACGGACGCGCGACGCAAGGCCCGTATCCGCAACTCCGTGATCGCCTCGGCTCTCGGCGTGATCGTGGTGCTCTCGGTGACGGTCTTCCTGACCAAGCCGTTCGAGGACGACGGCACGAAGGAGAACGCGAACGCGGAGGTCACGCCGAGCGCCACGCCCAGCAAGGCCCCGGACCCGTGCGAGAAGCCGGCCCCGGGCAAGGTCAAGTCGGAGACCTGGAAGAAGGAACCGGCGATGACCATCGACACGTCGGCGAAGTACACGATGAAGCTGGACACGACGTGCGGTGAGATAGACGTCGCGCTGAAGGCGTCGGCGGCGCCGCACACCGTCAACTCGTTCAACTTCCTGCTCGGCAAGGGCTACTTGGACCACAGCAAGTGCCACCGGCTCACCGACCAGGGCATCTACGTCCTGCAGTGCGGCGACCCCAAGGGCACCGGCATGGGCGGACCGGGCTACACCATCCCGGACGAGAATCTCAAGGACAAGAGCCTCAAGGGCGGGGTGTACCCGGCGGGCACGGTCGCGATGGCGAACCAGTACAACGCGCAGACGAAGCAGGGCCGCGACAGCGGCGGCAGCCAGTTCTTCCTCGTCTACCAGGACAGTCAGCTGCCGCCCGACTACACACCGTTCGGCACGGTGTCCGAGGCGGGCATGAAGGTCCTGAAGAAGATCGCCAAGGCGGGAGCGCAGGCACCCGACCCCCAGACGGGCAATACGGCGCCCAACGCGACGGTCGTGATCAACAAGGCCACGATCACGGAATCCTGAGCCCCAACTGCGAAATTTCGGTCGCGCGGGATGCGGACACGCCCCCCGCCGGTCGCCTATGTTGGCCGTGACGAAACTGTGGACGATGCCCGGGGGAGCTTCAGGCCCCTCGCAGGCATCATGTGGAGGAGGCGCTGTGAGCAGCGACCCGTGGGGCCGCGTCGACGAGACGGGGACCGTGTACGTGCGTACGGCCGACGGCGAGCAGGTCGTCGGTTCCTGGCAGGCAGGCTCCCCCGATGAGGCGCTGGCCTATTTCGAGCGCAAGTACGAGGGCCTGGTTGTCGAGATCGGCCTCCTCGAGAAGCGAGTGAAGACCACCGACCTGTCGGCGAAGGACGCCCAGGCCGCCATCGACCACATTCGCGAACAGGTCGACGCGCATCACGCGGTGGGCGACCTGGACGCCCTGCGGGTCCGGCTGGACAAGCTCGTGGAGCTGGTGGAGGCGCGCCGCGAGGAGCGCAAGGCGCAGCGCGCGAAGCAGTCCGACGAGGCCCGGCATGCCAAGGAGGCGCTGGTCGCCGAGGCGGAGGAGCTGTCGCAGTCGGACCAGTGGCGGGCGGCCGGTGAGCGGCTGCGGGCGCTGGTGGACACCTGGAAGGGTCTGCCGCGTCTGGACCGCAAGTCCGACGACGAGCTGTGGCACCGGTTCTCGCACGCCCGGTCGGCGTTCTCCAAGCGGCGCAAGCAGCACTTCGCGCAGCTGGACGCGCAGCGCGAGGAGGCCCGCAAGACCAAGGAACGGCTGGTCGCCGAGGCCGAGGCGCTGTCGAACTCGACGGACTGGGGCGTGACGGCCGCGCGCTACCGCGAGCTGATGTCCGAGTGGAAGGCCGCGGGCCGCGCCCAGCGCGAGCACGAGGACGACCTGTGGAACCGCTTCCGCGGCGCCCAGGACGTCTTCTTCGCGGCCCGCAGCTCGGTCTTCGCCGAGCGGGACGCCGAGCAGTCGGAGAACCTCAAGCTCAAGGAGGAGCTGGCCGAGGAGGCCGAGAAGCTCCTGCCGATCACGGACCTGAAGGCGGCCCGGGCCGCCCTGAGGAACCTGAACGAGCGCTGGGAGGCCATCGGTCATGTGCCGCGCGACGCCCGGCCCAAGGTCGAGGGCCGGATGCACGCGGTCGAGAGGGCGATCCAGGAGGCCGAGGAGACCGAGTGGCGCCGGACGAACCCGGAGGCGCGTGCGCGTGCCGAGGGTCTGACCGGCCAGCTCCAGGCCGCGGTGGACAAGCTGCGGGGCCAGATCGAGCAGGCCCGCGCGCAGGGCAACAACGCCAAGGCCGACAAGCTCCAGCGTGAGCTCGACGGCCGTCAGGCGCTGCTGGACCAGGCGCTGAAGGGTCTGCAGGAGTTCGGCGGCTGATCAGCCGACGCGAAGGGGGGCTTCCGTACACCTCGTACGGAAGCCCCCCTTTCGTGCGGTCGCTGGGCGGGCGGCTACTTGCTGCGCGCCGACGTCACCCGGTACACGTCGTAGACGCCCTCCACGCCCCGGACCGCCTTCAGCACATGGCCGAGGTGCTTCGGGTCGCCCATCTCGAAGGTGAAGCGGGAGGTGGCGACCCGGTCGCGGGAGGTCTGCACGGCCGCGGACAGGATGTTGACGTGCTGGTCGGACAGCACGCGGGTGACGTCCGAGAGCAGACGGGAGCGGTCCAGGGCCTCGACCTGGATGGCGACCAGGAAGACCGAGGACTGGGTGGGCGCCCACTCGACGTCGAGGATGCGCTCGGGCTCGCGGGACAGCGAGTCGACGTTCACACAGTCGCTGCGGTGAACCGATACGCCGCTGCCACGGGTGACGAAGCCGATGATGGGGTCGCCCGGGACAGGCGTACAGCAGCGGGCCAGCTTGACCCACACGTCGTCGACACCCTTGACGACGACGCCCGGGTCGGCGCTGGAGCGGCGCTTGCGGCTGCGGCCGCGGGCCGGCGGGACCGACTCGTCGATCTCCTCGGTGGCGGCCTCCTCGCCGCCGAGGGCCTGGACCAGCTTCTGCACGATGTTCTGCGCGGAGACATGGCCTTCGCCGATCGCCGCGTACAGGGCGGAGATGTCGGCGTAGCGCATCTCGTGCGCGAGGGTCACCAGGGAGTCGCCGGTCAGGATGCGCTGGATCGGCAGGTTCTGCTTGCGCATGGCGCGGACGATGGCGTCCTTGCCCTGCTCGATCGCCTCGTCGCGGCGCTCCTTGGAGAACCAGGCCCGGATCTTGTTGCGGGCGCGCGGTGACTTGACGAAGCCGAGCCAGTCGCGGGAGGGGCCGGCACCGGCCGCCTTGGAGGTGAAGACCTCCACCAGGTCGCCGTTGTCGAGGGTGGACTCCAGCGGGACCAGCCGGCCGTTGACGCGGGCGCCTATGGTGCGGTGGCCGACCTCGGTGTGCACCGCGTAGGCGAAGTCCACCGGGGTGGCACCGGCGGGGAGCGCTATGACGTCGCCCTTGGGGGTGAAGACGAAGACCTCGTTGCGGGACAGGTCGAAGCGCAGGGACTCCAGGAACTCCCCGGGGTCCTCGGTCTCCTTCTGCCAGTCCAGCAGCTGGCGCAGCCACGCCATGTCGTTGAGGTGGTCGTCCTTGCCCTTGCCGGAGGACTTGGGGGCGTCGGAGCGCACCTTGGACGCGCCGGCGACGGCCTCCTGCTTGTACTTCCAGTGCGCGGCGATGCCGTACTCGGCGCGGCGGTGCATGTCGAAGGTGCGGATCTGCAATTCGACGGGCTTGCCGCCGGGGCCGATGACCGTCGTGTGCAGCGACTGGTACATGTTGAACTTGGGCATCGCGATGTAGTCCTTGAACCGGCCGGGGACCGGGTTCCATCGCGCGTGCACCGTGCCGAGGGCCGCGTAGCAGTCGCGGACGGTGTCCACGAGGACGCGGATGCCCACCAGGTCGTAGATCTCCGCGAAGTCACGGCCGCGGACGATCATCTTCTGGTAGACGCTGTAGTAGTGCTTCGGGCGGCCGGTGACGGTCGCCTTGATGCGGGCGGCGCGCAGGTCCTGCTGCACCTCGTCGGTGACGATGGCCAGGTACTCGTCGCGCTTGGGCGCCCGCTCGGCCACCAGCCGGACGATCTCGTCGTACATCTTGGGATAGAGGATCGCGAAGGCGAGGTCCTCCAGCTCCCACTTGATGGTGTTCATGCCCAGGCGATGGGCGAGCGGCGCGTAGATCTCCAGGGTCTCGCGCGCCTTCTTCTCCTGCTTCTCGCGCTTGAGGTAGCGCATGGTGCGCATGTTGTGCAGGCGGTCGGCGAGCTTGATGACCAGGACGCGCGGGTCCTTGGCCATGGCGACGACCATCTTGCGCACGGTCTCCGCCTGCGCGGCCTCGCCGAACTTGACCTTGTCCAGCTTGGTGACGCCGTCGACGAGCAGGGTGACGACGTCGCCGAAGTCGCGGCGCAGGTCGTCGAGGCCGTACTCGGTGTCCTCGACCGTGTCGTGCAGCAGGCCGGCCATCAGCGTGGCCGGATCCATGCCCAGCTCGGCGAGGATGGTGGTGACGGCGAGCGGGTGCGTGATGTACGGGTCGCCGCTCTTGCGCTTCTGGCCGCGGTGCCAGCGCTCGGCGACCTGGTAGGCGCGCTCGATCTGGCGGAGCGTGGCCGTCTCGATCTTCGGGTCGTTGCCGCGCACTATCCGCAGCAGCGGCTCCAGCACCGGGTTGTACGGGTTCGCGCGCTGCACGCCGAGCCGGGCCAGACGGGCGCGGACGCGGTTGGAGGAGCCGGAGCGGGCCGGCTGTCCGGCGCTCTGCCGCACCGCGGGCGGCGGGGTGGGCTTGGGCCGCGACTGCTCTTCCGACTTGTCGGCCGGCGCCGCCTGGGCGTGCTCGACCGGCCCGCGGGTGTCGTTCTTCGCGTGAGGCGCGTTCGGCGCGGGCTTCGCCGCGGCTGCCGAGGCGGACTCGGGCTTGGCGGCGGTCAGGTGCTGGGCCTCGTCTGGCAAGAGGGCTCCTCGTGCGCGATCCGGGTCCCCCGGTCAGGCTCCGGACCCCCATGGTAGCGATCCTGAGCTCCAGGATCGCCTTCAGGCCAATGTGAGGACCGTCTACCCGGAAACGCGGACAACGCACGAGGCGGGCTCCGGATTCCTCCGGGGCCCGCCTCCGCTGTGTCGTGCCGTTCCCCGCCGGGACGGCTGCGCGGCCGCTAGACCGTGAGCAGCGCCTCCAGCGGAGCACCGTTCAGCGCCGGCTCCAGGCGGGCGCGGCCGCTCAGGAAGCCGAGTTCCATGAGGACGGCGAGACCCGCCACGTCGGCGCCGGCCCGGCGGATGAGCTGGACCGAGGCCTCGGCGGTACCGCCGGTGGCGAGGACGTCGTCGACGATCAGGACGCGGTCGCCGGCGGCGAGGTCCTCGGCGTGCACCTCGATCTCCGCCGAGCCGTACTCCAGGTCGTAGGCCTGGGCGAGGGTCGCTCCGGGGAGCTTGCCCGCCTTGCGTACGGGGATGAAGCCGAGGCCGGCGCGGACGGCGACCGGGGCGCCGAGGATGAAGCCCCGGGCCTCCAGGCCGACGACCTTGGTGGCGCCGGTGCGCTCGGCGATCTCGGCGAGCGCGTCGGTCAGCGCGGTGAACGCCGCCGGGTCCGCCAGGAGCGGGGTGATGTCCTTGAACATCACCCCCGGCTCCGGGTAGTCGGCCACGTCACGGATGCGGCTGAGCAGCAGTTCCCTGATGTCGGTCATCGGCGCTTCCCCGAGGGGCGGCCGCGGCCGCGGTTGCGGGAGGCGGGCTGGTTGCGCGGCCCGACGACCGCGGGTGCGGCGTCCTCGGGCTCGTCGGCGTACGACTCGTGGCCGTCCTGCGCCTCGGTGGGCTCGCCCTTGGCGGCGGACTGGCCCCGCTTGGCCAGGACGCGCTTCTTCAGGGCCTTCATCGCCGGCTCGCGCTCCTTGAGGTCGGCGACGAGCGGGGTGGCGATGAAGATCGAGGAGTACGCACCGGCCGCGAGGCCGACGAACAGCGACAGCGAGATGTCGTTCAGCATGCCGGCGCCGAGGACACCGCCACCGATGAACAGCAGGCCCGCGACCGGCAGCAGGGCGACCACCGTGGTGTTGATGGAGCGGACCAGGGTGCTGTTGATCGAGCGGTTGGCGACGTCGCTGTAGGTCCAGCGGGTCTGCTTGGTGAGGTCCCGCGTCTGTTCCTTGAGGCTGTCGAAGACCACGACCGTGTCGTAGAGCGAGTAGCCGAGGATGGTCAGCAGACCGATCACCGTGCCCGGGGTGACCTCGAAGCCGACCAGGGCGTAGATGCCGACCGTGATCGTGATGTCGTGGATCAGGGCGACGAACGCGGCGACCGCCATGCGCCACTCGAACGCGATCGCCAGGTAGATGACCACCAGGATCAGGAAGATCCCCAGGCCCTGCCAGGCCTTGTTGGCGATCTGCTCACCCCAGCTGGGGCCGACCAGCTCGGCGTTGATCTGCTCCGCGTCGACCTTGAGGTCGTCCGAGAGCTGGCTCTTGATCTGGTTGGCCTTGTCGGTCTCGATGCCCGCGACCTGGATGCGCAGGCTGCCGTCACCGAGCTTCTGGACGATCGCGTCGTGGCCGGAGGCCGTTTCCGCGTACTCCTCGGCCTGGGACACCGAGACGCTGATGTTCTTCGGGGTGGTGAAGACGGCACCGCCCTGGAACTCGATGCCCATGTTCAGGCCGCGCACCGCCAGGCCGACGATGGCCGTGATGGTGATCAGGATAGACAGGCCGTACCAGATCTTGCGGTTCTTGACGAAGTCGTAGCCGATCTCGCCGCGGTGCAGCCGGGCGCCGAGGTTGCCGAGTTTCGACATCTCACGCCTCCTTCGTCTCGACGGGGGCGGAGGGACGGCGGGTGCGGCGCAGCGGCGGCTGGGCACCCAGGCTCTTCGGGTCGAGGCCGGACCACTTGTGGCCGCTCGCGAAGAAGGTGCGACGGGCCAGCAGGGTCAGCAGCGGCTTGGTGAAGAGGAAGACCACGACGACGTCGAGCAGCGTGGTCAGGCCGAGCGTGAAGGCGAAGCCGCGCACCTTGCCGACGGTGACGATGAAGAGCACCGCGGCGGCGAGGAACGACACGAAGTCGGAGACCAGGATGGTGCGCCGAGCGCGGGGCCAGGCCCGCTCGACGGCGGGGCGCAGCGTACGGCCCTCGCGGATCTCGTCCCGGACGCGTTCGAAGTAGACGATGAACGAGTCCGCCGTGATGCCGATGGCGACGATGGCACCGCAGACGGCCGGCAGGTTCAGCGCGAAGCCGATGGCCGGGCCGAGCAGGGCCATGAGCGTGTAGGTGAGGGCGGCGGAGACCAGCAGCGAGAGGATCGCGACGAACGACAGACCGCGGTAGTAGGCCAGCAGGTAGATGACGACCAGCGCGAGACCGATCGCGCCGGCGATCAGACCGGCCTCCAGCTGGTCACCGCCGAGCGCGGCGGTCACGGTCGTCATGCTGTCGACCTTGAAGGTCAGCGGCAGGGCGCCGTAGCTCAGCATGTTGGACAGTTCCTGCGCGGACTGCTGGTTGAAGTTGCCGGAGATCTCGGCGTTGCCGCCCGTCAGCGCCTGATTGACGGACGGGTCGGAGACCACGTCGCCGTCCAGGACGATCGCGAACTGGTTCTGCGGCGGCTGGTTCTGGGCCAGCTTGCCGGTGATGTCGCCGAACTTCTTGGCGCCCCCGTCGGTGAAGTCCATCTGGACCGTCCAGCCCGCGCCCCGCTGGGTGTCCAGGGTGGCCTGGGCCTTGTCGACGTCGGTGCCGTCGACCTCGGCGGGGCCGAGGATGTACTTCTGCCACTGTCCGCCCGAGTTCTTGCCACAGGCGAGGGTGGGCTGGGAGGCCTTGACGCCGTCGCCCACGCTGGAGCGGGTCTTGGCGTTCGTGCAGTCGAGCTCGGCGTACTTCGCCTGAAGCGCTTTCGTGTCCGCATCGGCGGTGCCGCCGCTCGCCGACGGGGAGGGGCTGGCCTTGCCCTTGTCGGAGGCGCTCGGGGACGGCGTGGCGTCGGCCTTCAGCGCGTCGGTGACCGCGCGGCCCTGGGTGGTGGGCGTGGCGGACGGCGAGGCGGAGTTCTTGTCGGTGGCCTCGGGCTTGTCGGACGCCTTGCCGGACGGCTGCCCCGAGGGGTTGCCGGTGGGGCTCGGGGACGGGCTGGGCGCGCCCTTGCCGCCGGAGACCTCGGTGGCGACGACGGGGCGGAAGTAGAGCTTGGCGGTGGTGCCGACCTGCTTGCGGGCCTGCTCGGAGTTGGTCCCCTTGGGGATGTTCACGACGATGTTGTCGCGGCCCTGCGTCTGGACCTCGGCCTCGGAGACGCCCAGACCATTGACACGGCGCTCCATGATGGAGACGGCCGTGTCCATGTTGGTCTTGTTGATCGCCGACTCGTTGCCGGCCTCGGGGACCGCGCGGAGCGTGATGCTCGTACCGCCGGCAAGGTCGATGCCGAGACGCGGCTTCGTGTGCCCCGAGGCGAACATCCCACCGGTGAGCGCCGCGATGGCGATCAGGATCAGGGCCAGCGAGCGCCACGGCTTGCTCTGGGCGCTCGCGCTCCTGCCCTTCTTAGGTGTGGCCACCTTCTCGTACTCCCTCTCGGGCCACCTCGCTCCGGATCGGCGGACGGGCGGCCATGACATGGTGTCGGGATTCCGTGCGAGCTGGGCGTGTCCCGGGGTGCGCGGGACGGGCCCGCGCACCCCAGGTCACGACTACTTCGCCTCGGAGTCGCCGTCGGTCTTCTTCGGCTCTGCGTCCGTCTTCACCTCGGGCACGTCCTCGGCCGCGTCCTTCTTGCCGAGGTCGACAGCCTTGTCGTCAACAGGGGCGTCGGCGGTGGAGTCGCCCGTCTCGGTGAGGGAGGAGGCGTCGTCCGGGACGATGTCGGCGTCGGACTTCAGGTCGTGCTCGACGCCGTGGACGATGCGGTTGTACTCGTCGTCGGTGAGGACGGCACCGATGGCGTTCTTGGCGAAGAGGAGTTCGACGCCGGGACCGGCGTCGACGAGGACGGTGTCCTCGTTGACCTCCTTGACCGTGGCGTACATGCCCCCGATCGTGCGAATACCGCTGCCGGGCTGCATTTGGTTCCGCATCTCCACGGCCTGCTGCTGCTTCTTCTTGGCCGATCGGGTCATCAGGAACATGGCCCCGATGAGCACGATGAACGGGAGGAGGGTCAGGAGACTCACGGGTCGGTACTTCCTTCACACGACCGCGCTGTGAGCGGCCAGATGGTTGGGGGTGTGTACGCCGCCGGCAAAGGCGGCATCGGCGGAGTCTAAGCGAGTCCGCGCGCAGGGAACAACGCTCAGCATGGCACCGGGGTTCCTGCTCCGGCCATTGACCTCGCCGCCTCGGAGCCGTAACGGCGCCGTCACGCCCCGAACAGGTCCTGTTGTCCGTTTCCGGTGGTCTGGGAGCGGGGTGGGGTGAGGCCGAGATGCGCCCATGCGGCGGGGGTGGCGACCCGGCCGCGCGGGGTGCGGGCCAGCAGGCCCTCCCGTACGAGGAAGGGCTCGGCGACCTCCTCCACGGTCTCACGTTCCTCGCCCACCGCGACGGCGAGCGTGGACAGACCGACCGGACCGCCGCCGAACAGCTTGAGCAGGGCCTCCAGCACGCCCCGGTCGAGGCGGTCGAGCCCGCGCGCGTCCACCTCGTACACCGCGAGGGCAGCCGCCGCGATGTCCTTGGTGATCAGGCCGTCGGCCTTGACCTGCGCGTAGTCCCGCACGCGGCGCAGCAGGCGGTTGGCGATGCGGGGCGTGCCGCGGGAGCGGCCGGCGATCTCGGCGGCGCCTTCCGGCTCGATCTCGACCTCCAGGAGGTCCGCCGAGCGGTGGACGACCCGCTCCAGTTCGGCCGGTTCGTAGAACTCCATGTGGGCGGTGAAGCCGAAGCGGTCGCGCAGCGGGGGCGGCAGCAGACCGGCTCGGGTGGTGGCGCCGACCAGGGTGAAGGGCGGCAGCTCCAGGGGGATGGCGGTGGCGCCGGGGCCCTTGCCCACGATGACGTCGACGCGGAAGTCCTCCATCGCCATGTACAGCATCTCCTCGGCGGGCCGGGACATGCGGTGGATCTCGTCGAGGAAGAGGACCTCGCCCTCCTGGAGGGAGGAGAGGATCGCGGCGAGGTCGCCGGCGTGCTGGATGGCGGGGCCCGAGGTGATGCGGATGGGGGCGCCCATCTCGGCCGCGATGATCATCGACAGGGTGGTCTTGCCGAGGCCGGGGGCGCCGGAGAGCAGCACGTGGTCGGCGGTCGCGCCCCGCGCGCGGGCGGCGCGCAGGACGAGGTCGAGCTGTTCGCGGACCTTCTCCTGGCCGATGAACTCGTCCAGGTCCTTGGGGCGCAGGGCGGCTTCGACCGCTTGGTCCTCACCGTCGGCGGCGGGGCCCACCAGCCGCTCCGCGGCGTCGGCGTCGGTCGTGTCGTCCCAGTTCATGGAGTGTGCCTCGGGAATCTCGGTGCGGACTATCGGGCGCGGTTCAGGGTCTGCAGGGCGGCCTTCAGCAGCTGGCCCACCTGGGGTGTGCCCCCGGCGGCCTCGGCCTGCGGGGCCACGGCCGACACGGCCTCGTCGGCCTCCCGGGTCGCGTAACCGAGGCCGATGAGGGCGGCGTGCAGCTGGTCGCGCCAGCCCGAGCTGACCGGTGCGCCGACGGCGGGTGCGCCGACCGGGGCGCCGAGCCGGTCCTTGAGCTCCAGCAGCAGCTTCTGGGCGCCCTTCTTGCCGATGCCGGGGACGGCGGTGAGCGCCTTCTCGTCGGCGGTGGACACCGCCCGGCGCAGCGCGTCGGGGGTGTGCACGGCGAGCATGGCCTGGGCGAGTCTCGGTCCCACGCCGCTCGCGGTCTGGAGCAGTTCGAAGACCTGCCGCTCGTCGTCGTCCGCGAAGCCGTACAGGGTGAGGGAGTCCTCGCGCACGACGAGGGAGGTGTGCAGCTTGGCGGGCCGGCCCGTGCGGAGCGTGGACAGCGTGTTCGGCGTGCACTGCACGGCCATGCCCACGCCGCCGACCTCGACGACCGCGGCGTCGGGGGCGAGCGCGGCGACCGTGCCGCTGACGAAGGCGATCATGCCGTACGGCCTTTCGATGTGTGCAGGGCGACGGCCTGCTGGAGTCGGTTCTGCGCGGGGGCGCGCCAGATGTGGCAGATGGCGAGGGCGAGGGCGTCGGCCGCGTCGGCGGGCTTGGGCGGGGCGCTGAGCCGGAGCAGCCGGGTCACCATGGCGCCGACCTGGGCCTTGTCGGCCCGGCCGCTGCCGGTGACGGCGGCCTTGACCTCGCTGGGGGTGTGCAGCGCGACGGGGATCCCGCGGCGGGCGGCGCACAGCATGGCGACGGCACTGGCCTGGGCGGTGCCCATCACCGTGCGGACGTTGTGCTGGCTGAAGACGCGCTCGACGGCGACGAACTCGGGCCGGTGCTCGTCCAGCCACTGCTCGATGCCCTGCTCGACCGCGACCAGGCGGTGGCCGAGCTCGGCGTCCGCGGGTGTGCGCACGACACCGACGCCGATCATGGTGAGCGGCCGTCCGGCGACGCCCTCGACCACGCCGACACCGCACCGGGTCAGCCCCGGGTCCACCCCCAGTACGCGCACGCGCCCTCCCCTTTTTGCGGCTGAACCGCCGCCGCTCTCGCGGACCCGGTGCTGAGCACCGTCGTGGTTCCTCGATCATTGGTCGCGGTCCGTGGCCGGTGATCTTTGGCTACGCCAGGCTATCCGCTGCCACCGACAACGACGGCGGGCCGAAAGACGTGTGTCCCCCGGCCCGCCGAGATCGCGGCATTCGCGGCGCGTTACGCGTCGACCTTCTCCATGACTTCGTCGCTCACGTCGAAGTTGGCGAAGACGTTCTGCACGTCGTCGCTGTCCTCCAGCGCGTCGATCAGCTTGAAGATCTTCTTGGCGCCCTCCTCGTCCAGTTCGACCTGCATGGTCGGGACGAAGTTGGCGTCGGCGGAGTCGTAGTCGATGCCGGCGTCCTGGAGGGCGGTGCGGACCGCGACCAGGTCGGTGGCCTCGCTGATGACCTCGAAGGTCTCGCCGAGGTCGTTGACCTCCTCGGCACCGGCGTCCAGGACGGCGCCGAGGACGTCGTCCTCGGTCAGCTCGCCCTTGGGGACGATCACGACGCCCTTGCGGTTGAACAGGTACGACACCGAGCCCGGGTCGGCCATGGAGCCGCCGTTGCGGGTCATGGCGACGCGGACCTCGGAGGCGGCGCGGTTGCGGTTGTCGGTGAGGCACTCGATGAGCACCGCGACACCGTTCGGGCCGTAGCCCTCGTACATGATCGTCTCGTAGTCGGCGCCGCCGGCCTCGAGGCCCGCGCCGCGCTTGACCGCGGAGTCGATGTTCTTGTTGGGGACCGACGACTTCTTGGCCTTCTGGATGGCGTCATAGAGCGTCGGGTTGCCCTCGGGGTCGGCGCCGCCCATGCGCGCCGCGACCTCGATGTTCTTGATCAGCTTCGCGAAGAGCTTGCCGCGCTTGGCATCGATGACGGCCTTCTTGTGCTTCGTCGTGGCCCATTTAGAGTGGCCGGACATCTGCCTGTCTCCTTCGCGTAACCCATCTCAGCAACGAACGCAGGAATCCTACAAGGACTCGGCTGTCCGGTTCGCCCGCACCATGTCGACGAACAGGGCGTGCACCCGGTGATCGCCGGTCAGTTCCGGGTGGAACGAGGTGGCCAGGGCGTTGCCCTGACGTACGGCGACGATGTGACCGGCGTGCTCGGCGAGCACCTCGGCCCGGGCGCCGACGGACTCCACCCAGGGGGCGCGGATGAAGACGCCCTCCACAGGGTCGCCCTCGACGCCCGCGATGTCGACGGCCGCCTCGAAGGACTCGTTCTGCCGGCCGAAGGCGTTGCGGCGCACGATCATGTCGATGCCGCCGATGGTCTCCTGGCCCGACCGCGGGTCGAGGATCTTGTCCGCCAGCATGATCATGCCGGCGCAGGTGCCGTAGACGGGCATGCCGTCCCGCACCCGCGCGCGCAGGGGTTCCATCACCCCGAACAGGACGGCCAGCTTGGAGATGGTGGTGGACTCGCCGCCGGGGATGACCAGGCCGTCCACCTCGGCGAGTTCTTCGGGGCGCCGCACCGGCCTGGCCACGGCGTCGGCCGCGGCCAGGGCGACGAGGTGCTCCCGGACGTCGCCCTGGAGGGCCAGGACGCCTATGACAGGAGTGCTCATGAGTGGTTACCAGCCGCGGTTGGCGTAGCGCTCGGCCTCGGGCAGGGTGTCGCAGTTGATGCCGACCATGGCCTCGCCGAGGTTGCGGGACGCGTCGGCGATGATCTTCGGGTCGTCGTAGAAGGTGGTGGCCTTCACGATGGCGGCGGCGCGCTTGGCGGGGTCGCCCGACTTGAAGATGCCGGAGCCGACGAAGACGCCCTCGGCGCCGAGCTGGCGCATCAGGGCGGCGTCGGCCGGGGTGGCGACGCCACCGGCGGAGAACAGCACCACGGGGAGCTTGCCGAGCTCGGCGACTTCCCTGACGAGCTCGTACGGGGCGCGCAGCTCCTTGGCGGCGGCGTACAGCTCGTTGTTGTCGTAGCCGCGCAGGCGGGCGATCTCGTTCTTGATCTGGCGCAGGTGGCGGACGGCCTCGACGACGTTGCCGGTGCCGGCCTCGCCCTTGGAGCGGATCATGGCCGCGCCCTCGGCGATGCGGCGCAGGGCCTCGCCCAGGTTGGTGGCGCCACAGACGAACGGCGTGGTGAAGGCCCACTTGTCGGAGTGGTTGACCTCGTCGGCCGGGGTGAGGACCTCGGACTCGTCGATGTAGTCGACGCCGAGGGACTGGAGCACCTGGGCCTCGACGAAGTGGCCGATGCGGGACTTGGCCATGACCGGGATGGAGACGGCGTCGATGATGCCCTCGATCATGTCCGGGTCGGACATGCGGGCCACGCCGCCGTCCTTGCGGATGTCGGCCGGGACCCGCTCCAGGGCCATGACGGCCACGGCGCCCGCGTCCTCGGCGATCTTCGCCTGCTCCGGCGTGACGACGTCCATGATGACGCCGCCCTTGAGCTGCTCGGCCATGCCGCGCTTGACTCGGGCGGTGCCGGTGGCGGGAGCCTGGTTTTCGGAGATGGACACGGGTGACCTCGCTGAGGGAAATGGGGATTTCTGCAGCACTGAGGAAACGTGAGAGAACCAGGCCACAGCAAGGGCCAATGGCAACGCCGTGGATCCTTTTTGCGTCGGACGGCCGGAAAACGCCCCTGGGAACGGGGTCAGGCGGCCCGGGCCACCAGGGCCGCCGGAGGCTCGTCGTCCATTTCGAAGGCCATGGGGAAGGGCGCGTGACCGGCCAGGCGGAACCAGCGCACCTTGCGATGCCGGCGCAGGGCCCGGGCCGCCCGTACGGCGTCGTTGTGGAAGCGGCGGGCCATCGGCACCCGGCGGACCGCCTCGGTGAGCTCCCGGGCCGCCTCCTCTCCCCCGGGTGCCTCGCGCACCGCCTCCACCTGCGGGGCCTCGCCGAAGACGGCCCGCAGCGCCTGGCTCAGTTCGCTCTCGGCGACTTCCCGCTGCTCCTCCTCGGCCTGCCGGGCGGCGTGCGCGGCCTCGTAGAGCACGATCGAGGCGGCCGGATCCAGGACCCCCGCCGTCGCCAGTTCCTGCGCCACCGAGGCCCGGCGCAGCAGCTGCGCGTCCAGGGCGGCCCGGGCGGCGTCGATCCGGGCGTGCAGACGGTCGAGCCGGCCGGCGGTCCAGCTCAGGTAGAGCCCGATCGCGACCAGGGCGACGGCGATCCAGATGAGAGTGGTGGTCACGGGCGGCAAGGCTAGCGGCACGAGGGTCCCCGCCGTTCACCCCGTCCCGCCCGTGATCAGCGGTCGCGGTCCTGCGTCAGGGGCGGGATGGACATCAGAGTCTTGAAGTGCCCCTTGGGGTGGCCCTCGCCGACGAGTTGCTCCTCCGCCTCGACCCAGGCGTGGGCGGCGAAGGGGTGGGTGCGCACGCCGGTGCACCAGGTGGGCCAGGCACCGCGCATGCGGCAGAGCAGGGCGGTGGCGATGGAGCGCTGGAGGCAGCCCTGCCCGGCGCAGCGCAGGCTGACGGACACGACCTCCTCGCGGGCTCTGAGCGCCTGCGCGGCCGTCGCGGGTGCGGCGCCCCGGCGGGCGAACTCCAGGACGGTGCGCAGCCGGGCGGGTCTGACCTTGGCCAGCAGCCGGGCGACGCCCACGGCCAGCAGGGGCATGACGCGGCGGTGCACCGGGAGGCGGCGCCGTTCGGCCAGCGCGACGGGCATGCTCACGAGATCACCAGTTCCGAGCCTCGCAGTCGCTCGATCACGGCGCTCACGTCGCGCTCGGCCTGCTGGGAGTCGATCCCGTACCGGCTCGCGAGTCCGCCGGCGATGGCGGCGGGCTCGTGCCCGTCGAGCAGTTCGCGCAGCACGTGGGCGCCGGTGTTGTTCAACTGCCAGTAGCGGCCGGTACGTTCGTTGAGCAGGACCGTGCCGTCGTCGGTGTCGGTGGTGCTCACGTCAGGGTGCAGGCGCACGGGCGTCGAACCTCCAGACAGGGGTGGGGCGGGTGGCGGCGCGCAGCCAGGTCTCGCAGCCGATCAGGGGTTCCAGGGCGATCCTCGTGGAGTTGTCCGGCTGGGGTGCGAGCAACCGGGTGCGCAGTGCCGCGGGGTCGATCAGGCCCCGGGCGGCCAGGGCCGAGTCGTCGAGCATCTCCAGGATGGCGGGCAGGTTGCGGCGCAGCCCGCTGTTGGCCTCGTCGCTGAACTCGCCCTTGGTGGAGCGGCCCAGCACGGGCTGCGGGACAATGCCGCACATCGCGTCGGCCAGCAGGGGCTTGTAGCGCCAGGGGCCCGCGTGTTCGTGCGCCCGGACCGCCAGGACCGCTTCCACCACGCGGTCGTCGAAGAAGGGCGAGTCGAGCTGTACGCCGTCGTCGGCGAACACGCGGGCCAGTTGCCGGTACCAGGGGGCGGCGGTGCGCACGGCCAGGAGCGACTGGTGTTGTGCCAGGTCGCCGGAGAGCGGCTGCACCCGGGTCGCGGTGTCCCGCAGGGCCTCTCGGGCCGCCTCGATCGCGGTGCCGGTGGCCCAGGACGGTGCGCGCAGCGTCCACAAGCCCCACCCGAGTGCGGGTCTGCGTCTGGGCGGGGGCGGGTCGGTGAGCCGGTCGGCCTGGCTGCGCCACCAGGCGGCTTCGTCACCGGGGCGGGTCAGCGCGGCCAGGGTCGGCAGGACGGGCCAGCGGCTCAGCGCGCCGTATCCGCGGACGTGCCGCAGGGCGGTCAGCGGACGGCGGCGGAGCAGTCGGTGGAGGTAACCGGGGAACGGCGTGAACAGCTCGTCGCCGCCGTGTCCGGCGAGGTGTCTGCGCGATCCGGTGCCGGCCAGCAGGCGGGCCGTGTGCCGGGTGCGGGCGAGGGTGCGGGCGAAGGGGTAGGGCCCCTCGGTGTCCACCGGCTCGTCGCAGTCGGTGAAGAGGGAGGGGAGGTCGCCGGGCGGGACCACGAGGTGCTCGGCCCGGTCGAGGGCGCCGATGGCGTACGTGGCGAAAGCGGCGTCGTCGTTGCCCGCCTCGGCCTCGCCCCAGCGGAACGTCACCAGGTCGGGCGTGCTCCGGGCGGCGAGGAAGCACAGTGAGGTGGAGTCCATGCCGCCGGACAGGTCCGTGCTGAGCCGTCCCTGCTCGGGCGCGCGGTACTCGAAGGCCGAGGTGAGAGCCTGACGCACCGCCTCGGCGCCTGCCGTCAGGGTCAGTTCGGGGGCTGGTGGCCGCCACCAGCGTGTCTCTCGTATCCGCTCGTGTTCCCACACCAGGCAGTGGTCCGGGGCGAGGGCGGATATGCCGGCCCACAGGGGCCGGTCGCCCAGCGGAGGCGGCAGGAACCCACCGGTGGCCACCCGCAGGGCCAGGACCTGTTCGTCGATCCCGGCACCGGTCATGACGGCGAGGACATCGGCCCGGTCGGCTGCCACCTCGACCTCGTTCGTCCGGGTGCGGAACACCCGGCGCAGTCCCGTCGCGCTGCCCTGGAAGCGAACCTCCCCGTGGGCCGAGACGACCAGGTGGCAGGAGCCGGGGAGGGACGTGGCGAGCGCGTCCGCGTCGGACACCGTCCGTATACGGGCGGCAAGTTCGGAGAGCCGGGCGGCGGGGACGGGACAGACCCCGACCACCGCCACCCGCACCGGGCCCGCGGTGACCACCGTGATCTCGCCGGTGGACCAACGGCCCACCAGCCACGGCCGCCCCGAGGCGTGCGCGTACTCCTGCGGCGACGCCCACGGCACGGCCGCACGAGCGGCGGCCGCCGCTGCCGTGTCCGGCAGGACCACGAACCCGGTGCTGCTCATCTACTCATCTCTCCGAGCGTGCTCGTGCCGGCGAGACGACTGTCAGAAGCCGCCCGAGTAGTGACCGAAGATGTCGTTGCCCCAGCCGATGAAGCCCAGGGTGTCCTCGTTGAACTCTCCGACCTCGGTCAGCGTCGGCGGGGCGTACGGCTCGGCGGTCGTGAGCTCGATCTGCTCGTCCACAACATCTCCTCCCGTTACAAGGGGCAGCCGGTCAGCTACCCATTGCACCGTACATTCGATATTGATTCATGATCCATCGGTTTTCACTCAATTCCCGGCAGCCACCTCGCACACTCGAGCGACACGGAAAGATCACGGTTGATCTGCGCAATCGATCATCAGCACCGTGACACACACGCGCCCGACCTGCCCTTTCGGCATGGCCGAAATGGACCGGGCGCCCGCCCGTCAGTCCCGGGCGAACCCCAGACGCCCCCACAGCCCGGTCGTCCGCTCGTCCTCGGCCACCGCCGCCGCGCCCGCCGTGACCGTCTCGTAGACGGACATGATGTCCGCGCCGACGGTCGACCAGTCGAAGCGCCGTACGTGGGCGCTCCCCCGCGCACGCAGCTCCGCCCGCCGCTCCGGGTCGTCCAGGAGGCGTACGGCCGCGTCGGCCAGGGCGTCGGCGTCCTCGTTGGGGAACAGCTCGCCCGCCGCTCCCCTGTCCAGGACCTGGGCGAAGGCGTCCAGGTCGGAGGCGAGGACGGGGGCGCCGGCGGACATGGCCTCGACCAGGATGATGCCGAAGCTCTCGCCGCCGGTGTTGGGCGCGACGTACAGGTCGACGCTGCGCAGGAAGCGGGCCTTGTCCTCGTCGCTGACCATGCCGAGGAACTCCACGCGGGAGCGCAGCTCGGCGGGCAGGGACTCCACGGCCTCCTTCTCGTCGCCGCGTCCGGCCACCAGCAGGCGCGTCCGCGGCCGGGCGGCGAGGATCTTCGGCAGGGCCTTCATGAGCACCGGCAGTCCCTTGCGGGGCTCGTCGATGCGCCCTATGAAGCCGATCGTGTCGCCCTGCCACTCGGCCTTGGGCTCCGCCTCGGCGAAGAAGCCGACGTCGACGCCGTTGGGGATGACCACCGCGTCCCCGCCGAGGTGCTCCACCAGCGTGCGGCGGGCGTACTCGCTGACCGCGATCCGCGCGCTGATCTTCTCCAGCGCGGCCTGGAGGATGGAGTACGCGGCGATCATCGCGCGGGAGCGCGGGTTGGAGGTGTGGAAGGTCGCCACGATCGGGCCCTGGGCGGCCCAGCAGGTCAGCAGGCCCAGCGAGGGCGAGGTCGGCTCGTGAATGTGGATCACGTCGAACGAACCGTCGTGCAGCCACCGGCGCACCCGGGCGGCACTGAGGAACCCGAAGTTCAGCCGGGCCACCGAGCCGTTGTACGGCACCGGCACCGCGCGCCCGGCCGAGACCACGTACGGGGGCAGCGGGGTGTCGTCGTCGGCGGGGGCCAGGACGGACACCTCGTGGCCGAGGCGGAGGAAGTACTCGGCGAGGTCGCGGATGTGGAACTGGACGCCCCCCGGCACGTCCCAGGAGTACGGGCAGACGATGCCGATCCTCACGGACGCCCCTTCCCCGGCTCGAGGTCCGCGAGCCACAGGCGTTGCAACATGTGCCAGTCCTCCGGGTGGTCGGCGATACCGGTGGCGAAGGCGTCGGCCAGCGCCTGTGTCATGACGGACGTCTTCTCGGCGCGCGTGCCCGACTCGGGGACCTCGACGGGCGGATGGACGCGACCGCGCATGACGGGCGAGTCGTCGTACCAGAGGGTGACGGGCAGCAGCGTGGCGCCGGTCTGCTGGGCGAGCAGGGCGGGTCCGGCCGGCATCCGGGCGGTGTCGCCGAAGAAGTCCACCTCGACCCCGGAGGCCGACAGGTCGCGGTCGGCGACCAGGCAGACCAGACCGCCGTCGCGCAGCCGCCGGGCCAGGGTGCCGAAGGCGGTGCCGCCGCTGTGCGGCAGGACCTCCATGCCGAGGCCCTCGCGGTAGGCGACGAACCGGTCGTAGAGCGTCTCGGGCTTCAGGCGCTCGGCGACCGTGGTGAAGGGGATGCCCAGCCTGGTGGTGACCCAGGCACCCGCGAGGTCCCAGTTGGCCAGGTGCGGCAGGGCGAGGATCACGCCCCTGCCCGCGTCCATGCCCTCGGTGAGGTGGTGCAGGTCCTTGGCGGTGAAACCGTCCGCGATCCGCTCCGCGCTCCAGGCGGGGAGGCGGAAGGACTCCATCCAGTAGCGCAGGTAGGAGCGCATGCCCGCGCGGGACAGCTCGGCGAGGCGCTCGGGGCTCGCGCCGGGCACCACGCGCGCGTAGTTGCTCTCCAGGCGCAGCACGCCCTTGCCGCGCTGCTTCCAGGCGGCGTCGGCGATGGTGCGCCCGAGCCGTACGGCGGCCGGCTCGGGGAGCTTCTTCACCGTGCTCCAGCCGAGGCCGTACAGCGCGTCCGTCAGCCGGTCCTGGGCGCTCACGTGGCGGCCTCGCTGCCGTGGGAGGCGTTGTGCTGCCCGCCCTCGTCGCCCTGCGCGGCGGCGGCCGCCTGCTCGGCCTCGGCGGACTCGCGGCGGACGGTGACGACCCGCTGGATCAGTGTGACGAGGCTGCCCACGGCGACGATCCACAGGGCGACGGGCAGCAGGTACTGGATGCCCGGCACGCCGAACGCGTGCAGGCCCGCCAGCCCGGCCGCGACCAGGGAGATCACCAGCCGCTCGGCGCGCTCGACGAGCCCGTTGACCGCCACCGGCAGCCCGATCGACTCGCCCCGGGCCTTGGTGTACGACACCACCTGCCCGCTGGCCAGGCAGAAGATCGAGACCGCGCAGAGCACGAGGTCGTCGCCTCCGCCCGCGTACCACAGGATGAAGCCGCCGAAGATCGCGCCGTCGGCGACCCGGTCGAGCGTGGAGTCCAGGAAGGCGCCCCAGCGGCTGGAGCGGCCGAGCTGGCGGGCCATGTTGCCGTCGACGAGGTCGGAGAACACGAAGAGCGTGATCACGACCGTGCCCCAGAAGAACTCGCCCATGGGGTAGAAGACCAGCGCGCCCGCGACCACACCGGCGGTGCCGATGAGCGTGACGGTGTCGGGGCTGACGCCCCGGCGGATCAGAAACGCGGCGAACGGTGTGAGGACACGCGTGAAGAATGCACGCGCGTACTTGTTCAGCATGGCCTTCCCGAGGGTCGGTGTCGCCGTCTGGCCCCTGCTGGCCACCGGCTGGCCCATCGTAGTCACGCGCGCGCGTGGTCGAGGCGCGGGCACCCGGACCCCTTTCGGGGGAACCCGTGCGCCCCTGGTGGCGGTGGGATCACGTCGTTCGTATGGACGCCCCGTGAGGACAGTGGGAAGGTCGAATGACCGCGGGCGTCGCCGGAGCCGCACCGCACGCGACGCGGGTCCCGCGTGTCCGCGCCCACAGTGACCTCACCGTGCACGGGAGGCAGGATCATGGGCGACAAGGCACAGACACACCCTGGGGCCGCCGGCAGGGCACAGGCGGCCGACCACCCCCAGTCCGTACGGAATGTGGTGCTGGTCGGCCACTCCGGATCGGGCAAGACCACCTTGGTGGAGGCCCTCGCGCTGACGGCGGGGGCGGTGAACCGGGCGGGCCGCGTGGAGGACGGCGGCACCGTCTCCGACCACGACGAGATCGAGCACCGGCAGCAGCGCTCGGTGCAGCTCTCCCTGGTGCCCGTGGAGTGGGACGGCATCAAGGTCAACCTTCTCGACACCCCCGGATACGCCGACTTCGTCGGTGAGCTCAGGGCCGGTCTGCGCGCGGCGGACGCGGCCCTCTTCGTCGTGTCGGCCTCGGACGGCGTGGACGGCTCGACCCGCGTCGTATGGGAGGAGTGCGCGGCCGTGGGCATGCCCCGCGCCATCGTCGTCACGCACCTGGAGTCGGCGCGCTCCGACTTCGAGGAGATGACCCGCACCTGCGCGGAGGCCTTCGGCGCGGACGATCCCGACGCGGTCCTGCCGCTCTACCTGCCGCTGCGCGGCCCCCAGGCCCCCGACGGGCACGCTCCCGTGACCGGGCTGATCGGGCTGCTGTCGCAGAAGCTGTTCGACTACTCGGCCGGCGAACGCAAGGAATCCGAGCCGGGCGAGGACCAGCTGCCGCTCATCGAGGAGGCCCGCAACCGGCTCATCGAGGGGATCATCGCGGAGAGCGAGGACGAGACCCTCATGGACCGCTACCTGGGCGGAGAGCCGATCGACGTCACGACGCTCATCGAGGACCTGGAGCGTGCCGTCGCCCGCGGGGCCTTCTTCCCGGTCCTGGCCGCCGCTCCCGCGGGCGAGGGCGCCCGGCAGGGGCTCGGCACCGTGGAGCTGCTGGAGCTGATCACGCGGGGCTTCCCGACGCCGCTGGAACACGAGACGGTGCGGGTGACGACGATCGACGGAAAGCCGCGCGAGCTCAAGCCCTGCGACCCGGACGCCCCGCTGGTCGCGGAGGTCGTGAAGACGTCCTCGGACCCGTACGTGGGCCGGCTGTCGCTGATCCGCGTGTTCTCGGGCACCCTGCGCGCCGACCAGACGGTCCACGTCTCCGGGCACGGGCTGGCCGACCGCGGCCACGAGGACCACGACGTCGACGAGCGGATCGGCGCCCTGTCCACACCGTTCGGCAAGCAGCAGCGGCCGGTGTCGCACGTCATCGCGGGTGATCTTGCGTGCGTGGCCAAGCTGAGCCGCGCCGAGACCGGTGACACCCTGTCCGCCAAGGACGACCCGCTGCTGATGGAGCCCTGGCAGATGCCCGACCCGCTGCTGCCGCTGGCCATCCAGGCGCACAGCAAACCGGACGAGGACAAGCTGTCCCAGGGCCTGGCCCGGCTGGTGGCCGAGGACCCGACGATGCGCCTTGAGCAGAACCAGGACACCCACCAGGTGGTCCTGTGGTGCCTGGGCGAGGCGCACGCGGACGTGGCCCTGGAGCGGCTGCGCAGCCGGTACGGCGTCCAGGTCGACGTCGTGCCCCACCGGGTGTCCCTGCGCGAGACGTTCGCGAGCAAGGCGGCCGGCCGGGGCAGGCACGTCAAACAGTCCGGCGGGCACGGGCAGTTCGCCATCTGCGAGATCGAGGTCGAGCCGCTGCCCGGCGGGTCCGGCATCGAGTTCGTCGACAAGGTCGTGGGCGGTGCGGTGCCCCGGCAGTTCATCCCGTCGGTGGAGAAGGGCGTACGCGCCCAGGCGGCGAAGGGAGTCGCGGCCGGGTACCCGCTCATCGACGTACGGGTGACCCTGCTGGACGGCAAGGCACACTCGGTGGACTCCTCCGACGCCGCCTTCCAGACGGCCGGCGCGCTGGCGCTGCGGGAGGCCGCGGCCGGCGCGAGGATCCATCTGCTGGAGCCGGTGGCGGAGGTGTCGGTGCTGGTCGGCGACGAGTTCGTGGGCGCCGTGATGAGCGATCTGTCAGGGCGGCGCGGCCGGGTGCTCGGCACCGAGCAGACACCCGGCGGACGCACCCTGATCCGGGCCGAGGTGCCGGAGATCGAGATCGGCCGCTACGCGATCGATCTGCGGTCGATGGCGCACGGCACCGCCGGGTTCAGCCGCCGGTACGCGCGGCACGAGCCGATGCCGCAGCAGGTGGCGGACCGGGTGCGTGAAGAGGAGCGCAAGGCCTCGTAGTTGGCGCCGGGCGCCCCCAAGTGCCCCTGTGGGAGCTTCCCTCCGCGGGGGCGGGCGGCTTGACGGGCGCCCGCCCCCGTTCGCCGGTGCGGACGGATACGCTGATGACCTGATCAACAGGTGTGCGCAGCGCGGAAGTCGGGAAGGCCGCAGATGCGGATGCGGCAGGCGATGGGGGCGGCAGTGACGGACGGATTCGACTTCAGCCCGGGGGCCCAGGTGCCCCTGGCGGGTGCGAGCGGCCAGACGGCGGCGACCTACGCGCTCGCCGCGGCGGCCTACCGGGACGACGAGGTCACCAAGATCCTGGCCGCCGACAACGAGTGGCACCAGTCGAAGGTGACCCCGCCGCGCCCGTGGGCGAAGATCTTCCGCCCCCGGCTGGGCGAGGCCTTCTCCCGCGCGGTGATCGACCGGATGCTGGGTGCCGGGCGCAAGCCGGTCATCCAGTCCTTCGGCATCGAGCCCCAGGTCGTCGTTGAGCACTGCCTCGCGGCCCACCGCATCCGCCGCGACCGCGACAACTGGCTCTCGGCGATCACGGTGATCTGCGGACTGCTGTTCCTGCCGGGCTTCCTCGTGTGGCTGCTGGTGTTCACGCTGCGCACCACCATGACCAAGCGCGAGGACAAACGGGCCGGTGCCCTCGCCACGACCCTGCTGCTCGCCATGGGCGCGCTGGCCGTGCTCTTCGTGATCCGCATGCCCTTCACCGGCTTCTGGGCGCTGTACGGACGCGCGGCGGTGATCATGCCGGTCGTCGGCTGGTTCTGGGCCAAGCAGATCTGCGAGCGGACCGCCCGTGACCTGCGCGAGCGCTGGTCGAGCCTGCTGTCGGGCGGCGGTGTGGGCGCCAAGATCCCGGAGGCCGTCCCCGGGAACCCGGGCGACGCGGCCGAGCAGGTCCGCAAGGAGCTGGCCCGTCTCGCGGCGGAGCAGCGGTCCAACTCCGTCTTCTACGCGGGCCCCAAGGGCATACTCGGCATGGGCACCCGGTGGGGCAGCTGGCAGCTGGCCGAGGAGCTGGTCTCCGCCGAGCCGGGCAAGGAGTTCCACCCCTTCCGCAGCTGGGACGTCATCGTGGCGATCCAGGGCGGCCTGGGCATGCTGGAGCGTACGTCCATCAACACCGGCGGCTTCCCCAAGCCGTCCATCACGCACTGGGTCGTCACGCCGATCGGTGAGAAGGCGACGGAGGTGTCCCGGCCGAGCGGCACGGACGTCGACGCGTACACGGTCCGGACGCACGCCATACAGGACATCTGCAACAAGCAGCAGTTCGGCAGCGGCGACCGGCACTACCTGGGCGTGCAGTGGACGCTGTGGGACGGCCACCTGGTGATCACCATGCTGATCACGGTGACCGTGCTGCACGACACGCTGCGCATCGAGGTCACCGGGCACGCCCTGGGGCCGGTCAACTCCCTGTTCAACGAGAAGCCGGCGGCCAAGGAGAAGAAGGTCCAGAAGGCCTTCCGCTTCTGGGAGACCCGCACGGTGAAGATGCCCCTGATCGACGCCGACGAGGTCGTACGGCTGGCCGCGCGTGCCCCCCTGACCTGGTACCCGCCGCTGCTGAACTGGCTCGGCGGCTCCCTGACCCTGCCGGAGCCGTTCGGCCTGCGGCACGCGTGGGCCGACCAGCCGTGGCGGCACCGGTTCATGGCCGACGACGCGCTGCGGGCGGCCACGCCGGTGCTGCGGGTGGTGCACGCGGCGGCGCTGAAGGTGCTGCGGGAGAACGGCGTGGACGTGGAGAAGTTCGGATCCAGGTCGGCGGCGCTCAGCGGGGCCGTGCAGGAGGCTTCGCCGAAGAAGGCGGACGTGTACGACGCGTAGGCCTCCGGCGTCGGCCGGTGGGGGCTCGTGTCCCCACCGGTCTGAACGGCCCCGTCCTCAAGTGCCGCCAGGGGCCGGCAGCAACCGCCGGGATCAGGTGGCCGGCCAGGCCTCCGCCAGCATCTTCCTCGTGTCGGCCAGGAGCTGCGGCAGCACCCGGGTGTGCCCCACCACCGGCATGAAGTTGGTGTCGCCGCCCCACCGCGGCACGATGTGCTGGTGCAGGTGCGCGGCGATGCCCGCGCCGGCGACCGTGCCCTGGTTCATGCCGATGTTGAAGCCGTGCGCGCCGGAGGCCGTGCGCAGGGCCGTCATCGCCTGCTTGGTGAGTTCGCCGAGCTCGGCCGTCTCCCCCGCCGTGAGGTCGGTGTAGTCGGCGACGTGCCGGTAGGGCACGGTCATCAGGTGCCCGCCGGTATACGGGTAGAGGTTGAGCACCGCGTAGACCTGCTCGCCGCGGCGGACGACGAGCCCGTCCTCGTCGGACTTGGCCGGGATGGAGCAGAAGGGGCAGCCGTCGCCGGCGCCCGGGCCGGTCGGCTTGTTCTCGCCCTGGATGTAGGCCATCCGATGGGGCGTCCACAGACGCTGGAACGCGTCCTGCGTCCCCACTCCCAGCTGCTGCTCCGGCTCACTCGTCATGCTCTGCAGCATATGGCGTCGAGCTGGGGGGACGGCAAAGGCCCCCGGGATCTCCCCGGGGGCCTTGGGCGCGTGAGATCAGACCTGGGCCCGCTCCTCGACGACCTTCTGGATCTTCGCGATGGCCTCGTCGAAGGGGATGCCGTTCTCCTGCGAGCCGTCGCGGTAGCGGAACGACACGGACTCGTGGGACATGTCCTCGTCGCCCGCGATGACCATGAAGGGCACCTTCTGCTTCTGGGCGTTGCGGATCTTCTTCTGCATGCGGTCGGAGGAGGAGTCGACGTCGACGCGCAGGCCCTTCTTCCGGGCCGCGGCGGCGAACTTCTCCAGGTACTCCACGTGCGCGTCGCCGATCGGGATGCCGATCGCCTGGACCGGCGCCAGCCACGCCGGGAAGGCGCCCGCGTAGTGCTCCAGGAGCACCGCGAAGAAGCGCTCGATGGAGCCGAACAGCGCGCGGTGGATCATGACCGGGCGGGTCTTGGTGCCGTCCGCGGAGGTGTACTCCAGGTCGAAGCGCTCCGGCAGGTTGAAGTCGAGCTGGATGGTCGACATCTGCCAGGTGCGGCCGATGGCGTCCTTGGCCTGGACGGAGATCTTGGGGCCGTAGAAGGCGGCGCCGCCCGGGTCGGGCACCAGGGGCAGGCCCTGCTTCTCGGCGACCTGGCGCAGCGTCTCGGTCGCCTCCTCCCAGGCCTCGTCGGAGCCGACGAACTTCTCCGGGTCCTTGGTGGACAGCTCGAGGTAGAAGTCGGTCAGGCCGTAGTCGCGCAGCAGGTTCAGCACGAACGTGAGCGTCTTGTCGAGCTCCTCGGACATCTGCTCACGGGTGCAGTAGATGTGCGCGTCGTCCTGGGTGAAGCCGCGGGCCCGGGTCAGGCCGTGCACGACGCCCGACTTCTCGTAGCGGTACACGGTCCCGAACTCGAACAGGCGCAGCGGCAGTTCGCGGTAGGAGCGGCCGCGCGCGTCGAAGATCAGGTTGTGCATCGGGCAGTTCATGGGCTTGAGGTAGTAGTCCACGCCCTCGTCGAGCTGCATGGGCGGGTACATGCCGTCGGCGTACCAGTCCAGGTGGCCCGAGGTCTCGAAGAGCTTCCCCTTGGTGGCGTGCGGGGTGTAGACGAACTCGTAGCCCTCCTCCTCGTGGCGGCGGCGCGAGTAGTCCTCCATGACCCGGCGGATGATGCCGCCCTTGGGGTGGAAGACGGCCAGGCCGGAGCCGATCTGCTCGGGGATGGAGAACAGGTCCAGCTCGTTGCCCAGCTTGCGGTGGTCGCGCTTCTCGGCCTCGGCGAGGAACTCCAGGTGCGCCTTCAGCTCGTCCTTGGTGGGCCAGGCGGTGCCGTAGATGCGCTGGAGCATGGGGTTCTTCTCGCTGCCGCGCCAGTAGGCGGCCGCGTTGCGCATGAGCTTGAACGCCGGGATCGCGCGGGTGGACGGCAGGTGGGGGCCCCGGCAGAGGTCCTTCCAGCACAGGTCGCCGGTCTTGGCGTCGAGGTTGTCGTAGATCGTCAGCTCGCCGGCGCCGACCTCGACGTCCGCACCGTCGTCGGACGAGGCGGAGCCCTTGAGGCCGATCAGCTCCAGCTTGTAGGGCTCACCGGCCAGCTCCTCGCGGGCGGCCTCGTCGGTGACCACGCGGCGGGAGAAGCGCTGCCCGCGCTTCTGGATCTCCTGCATCTTCTTCTCGATGGCCTTGAGATCCTCGGGCGTGAACGGCTTCTCGACGTCGAAGTCGTAGTAGAAGCCGTCCTTGACCGGCGGGCCGATGCCCAGCTTGGCCTCGGGGAAGAGCTCCTGCACGGCCTGCGCCATGACGTGCGCGGTGGAGTGGCGCAGGATGTTGAGGCCGTCCTCGGAGGAGATCTCGACGCCCTCGACCTCGTCGCCGTCGGACAGGGCGTACGACAGGTCCTTGAGCTCGCCGGCGACGCGCGCGGCGATGATGGAGCGCTCGCCCGCGAAGAGCTCGGCGGCCGTAGTGCCCGTCGTCACCACGCGTTCTTCCCGCTCGGAATCGCGCTGGATGATCACACGGACGTCTGACACCGGTCTCTCCTGACTGAAGGGGGCTGCGTGCGCCATACCGGAGCGCGCGCACGAGTAAGGATCGTACCGACCCGACACCACCCTTCGCGAAATCAGTCCCCGCACTCCCCTCCGCAGGCCTCCTCGAAGAAGTCCAGGTTCTCGTGGAGCTCCTTCAGCAGCCGGTCCCGCTCGGCGTCGTCGACCTGTACGGGGACGACGCCGTGGGCGCCGGTGAGGCGGCGGAACCCGCCCCGGCTCTCCAGCCGCCCCTGCACCCGCACCGGGAGTCCGACGAGGTGGGCGTGGCCGGCGATGCGGTAGCCCTCCTCGTCCAGGGTGATCCGGACGTTCGGCACGTCGGCCCCGGCCAGCACGCGCAGCCGTACGGTGCCGTCGCCGCGCGGCCCGGACCGGCGCAGCCGGACCACCGCTCCCGTGATCCGCACCGGGACGGCGGGTTCCTCGCGCAGGTAGCGGGCGCCCGCCTCGCGCAGCACGGTCAGGTCGCCGGGTGAGAACTCGACGGGCTCGGCGGAGGGCGCGCACCTCGGGCACACCGGCCGCCGGGGCCCATGCGACGGCGATCCGGGCGCCCTCGGTGCCCCGGACGAGGGTCACGAGCGCCTCGGTGAGCTCGTGGCTCACCCCGGCCTCGACGGCCGCGTCGAAGGCGTCCATGCCGCCGGTGGCCCGCTGGTAGTCGATGGCCTCCCTGGCGGCGAAGAGGGCCTGGTGGAGGCGTACGGCCAGGGGGCGTCCGCCCGCGACGGGCACGAAGGCGGTGAGCCGGCCGTCGGTCGCGGAGCCGACGAGGACGTCGGCCAGGGCCGCTGCGGCGGAGCGCCGGTGGCGGGCGCCGTGGTAGCCGGCCCGCGCGCGGGTGGCGAGGGCCGCGGCGAGCAGCATCCGGCGGGCGGCGCCGCGCAGCCGGTCCTCGACGGTCCAGGACGCGGTGCCGGCGGGCCCGGCGGGGACGTCGTGCCACCAGCGGATCTCGTCGCTGGGCACGGTGAGGGAGACCAGGACCTCGCGGGCGGAGGGCGCGCCGCTGCGGGACAGCGCGAGCAGGGCCTCCGCGAGCAGGTCGTCGCTGTCGGGGAAGGCGCGGCTCTCGGGGACCAGGAGGCTGGTTCCGCCGGCGCCGGGGCCGGGCGGGGTCCAGCGGCCGTAGCGGCCCGGGGCGCCGCCGCGTCGCTGCCAGCCGTGCCGGCGCAGCAGGGCGCCCAGCACGGCCGGGTCGACGTCGGCGGGCCCGGGCGGGTGGCCGGTGCGTCCCGGTGTGCCGACGGGGTGCGGCCGGACCGGCCCGCGGGGCTCCTCGGTCGGGCGGTGCGTCACGGTTTCCCTCCCGTCCCGACCCTCGTCATGATCTCGCACAGGGCCCGGTCGTCGAAGATGCGTGAGGTCGGTATGCGCACGGTGGTGCGGCGGCGGCCGGTGATCGGCTGTCCGGCGAGGTTGGTCCAGTAGCAGCAGTGCCTGAGGTCGAGCCGGTCGTGGCCGGCCCGCAGCCAGTCGTCCTGGGAGCGCGGCACCAGCATCACGACGAGGATCTTGTGCACCGACACGGGGGTGCGGGCGAGCTTCGCCAGGTGGTCGTTGTCGAGGGTGAAGGAGAAGGTGCGGCCCGGGGGGTGGGGCGGCACCTGGTAGGTGGCTTTGAGCTGCACCTTGATGGTGACCTCGTCGTCGACCGTGTGGCCGGGGGCGCTGTGGCTGACGTGCCAGTCGATGCCGTTGTCGGGAAAGGGCTGGGACAGCGAGCAGCCGGCGGCCGCCGCGACGGCGTGGAGGTAGCCGACCTGCAAGGTCTCCATGCAGGCGGTGGTGGCGAGAGTGCCGCGCGAGGGAGCCGTGCGCTCGGGCAGCAGCCCGCCCCGTTCGGGCTGCGCTATGGCCATGGCCAACAGCCTTCCAGAACAAGTGTTTCCCCGCTGCGGGCCGCTGAACTGCGTCGACCCGTACTCCTGTTGTCTCCTTCCGGCGTACGGCGCAAACAGCCCGGGTATCACCGGATCGGGCAGCGGACGGGACGTCAACTGCCGAAGGTGAACGAGGGGTTGTGTGCTCTATGACGACGTGCTGGTACGAGGGGCCGCTGGCCGCCTTCGACACGGAGACGACGGGCGTGGACGTCGAGACCGACCGGATCGTGTCGGCCGCCGTCGTCGTCCAGGATGCCCCGGGCATCCGGCCGCGGGTGAGCCGGTGGCTGGTGAACCCGGGGGTGCCGGTGCCCGCCGAGGCGACGGCGGTGCACGGACTGACGGAGGAGCACCTCCAGCGCAACGGCCGGTGGCCGGCGCCGGTGATGTACGAGATAGCGCAGGCGCTGGCCGAGCAGGCGCACGCCGGGCGGCCGGTCGTGGTGATGAACGCGCCGTTCGATCTGACCCTGCTGGACCGGGAGTTGCGCCGGCACCGTGCCTCGGCGCTCGGCCGCTGGTTCGAGTCGGCGCCGCTGTCGGTGCTCGACCCGCGGGTCCTGGACAAGCACCTGGACCGCTACCGCAAGGGCCGCCGCACGCTCACCGACCTGTGCGCGCACTACGGCGTCGACCTGGAGGGCGCGCACGACGCGGCGGCCGACGCCGTGGCGGCGCTGGAGGTCACCCGGGCGGTGGGCCGCCGGTTCGCGTCCCGGCTGGAGCGGCTCGCCCCGGGCGAGCTGCACACCCTCCAGGCGGTGTGGCACGCGGCACAGGCACGGGGGTTGCAGGCGTGGTTCGCGCGCAGCGGGGTGGACGAGGCGGTCGACCCGGCCTGGCCGCTGCGTCCGGAGCTACCGGCGGCGGCCTGAACACCTGGTCAGGGCTGGCGAGGGCATGAAAAAACCGGTCCGTCTGCGACGGACCGGCTGTTTCCGGTGGGCGATACTGGGTTCGAACCAGTGACCTCTTCGGTGTGAACGAAGCGCTCTCCCACTGAGCTAATCGCCCGGGAACGCACTGAACCATACAGGCCCGGGCGCGTTTCCTTCAAACCGCTCGGAGGTGCCTGAGGAGCCCGCGCCGCCCGGACCGCATCATCAGCGCGTGGTTGGCGCGGAAGACGGGCCGTCCCGGCACGGCGAGCCGCCGCAGCAGCGGCTTGTGCACGGTGACGGTCTGGTCGTACCGCGCGAGTGTGCTCGTCCCCCGCGGCAGGACCGTCCAGCGGGCCCGGCCCTCGATGTCCCCGGACAGGGAGGTCTCCAGCACCCCGGCCGCCCGGTCCCGCCGCACCTCCCGTGCCGTGAAGGACATGTCGTACGGCACCACGGAGCGGATGCGGAACACTCCGGTGGTGTCGTCGAGCCGGGTCACCTCGCGCACCTGGGGCCACCAGCGCGGGTAGTCCTCGGGGCGTTCCAGCACGTCGTACACGGTGCCGGGGGGCGCGGGCAGGACCCACAGGCTGCGGAAGCGGTAATGGTTCCAGTCCATGCCGGGAGTCTGCCCGGTCACGGCGTGGACGGTCTGAGTACGCGCCTGAGTATCCGCGCTCATGTCCTGCGAGGTGATGCGGGCCACACTGCGGAGCATGACCCTTCCGCCCCCGGCCGAGGAACTGCGGCTCCTCGATGCCGAACTGTGGCAACTGGACGCCCGTCGCGCCCAGTTGCTGACCCGTCGCGCCTGGCTGGTCGCGGCCCTGCGCCAGCCGGAGCAGTCGCGTGCCCAGGCGTCGGCCCGGCCGCCGGCCGCCGCACCGCCCCGCCCGGAGACGGCCGCGCCCAGCGTGCAGAACCTGCTCCTGATTCTCGGCGGTGTGCTGCTCACGCTGGCGGCCGCGGTGTTCACCCTGGTCAGCTGGGGGCACCTGGGGATCGCGGGCCGGGCGCTGGTGCTCGGCGCGGTCACGCTGGCCACGCTGGCGGCGCCCGTGGCCCTGCTGAAGCGGGGCCTGCGGTCGACGGCCGAGTCCGTGGCGGGTCTCGGGCTCGCCCTGACCGTCCTGGACGCCTACGCGCTGCACGCGGCGGCCCTGTCCGGCACGGACGGCACCGGGTACGCGGCCGCCGCCACGGCGGTGCTCGCGGCGGCCTGGTCGGCGTACGGCCTGCTGCCTGCCACGTCCGCGCTGCGTCTGCCCCTGCCCTGCGCCCTGGCGGCGGCCCAGTTCCCGCTGCTCCTGTGGACTCTGGCCACCGAGGCGAGCCCGTACCTGATCACGGCCGCGCTGCTGGTGACGGCCGGTCTCGACGCGGTGGCGGGGGTGCGGTTGCCTGCCGGGGCGGTGCGGGTCACCGCGGTGGTGGGCGCGTACGGCGTCGGTGGCTGGGGCGTTCTGGGTGCCGGCTGGCTGTCCCTGACGGCCGACGGTCCGGGGGACGCCTTCCGCGCCGGGGCTCTGCTCCTGCTCGCCGCTGCGATCGCCCTGGGTGCGGCCCGGCGCGGGCCGGGCACCGGGCAGGCCCTCGGCCTCGCGATCACGTCCGGGCTGCTCGTGGTGGGTGCGCTCGGTGGGGTGGCACGTTTCGCGGTGCCGTCGCAGTGGGTGGTTCCGGCCCATCTGCTGGTGGGCATCGCCCTGTTGGCGGTGGTGCGGGTGGAGCGGCTGCCGGACGCGATACGGCTGGGCTTCGCCTGGGCCTCCGGTGCCGTGCAGGCGCTGGCCGTGCTGTGGGCCCTGCCGGCCGTCGCCGTGGTGGTGCTGGGCCCGGTCGGCCTGCTCGGCCGGGTGTGGAGCGGTGCTCCCGCCGACGCCCGTGCCGCGGTGACCGTGGACGTGCCCTGGCCGCCCCACGCGGCCGTGGCTCCCCTCGTGCTGGTGGCGGTCGCCGCCGTCGTGGCCCTGGGGGTCCGCGCGGAGCCGTGGCGTGCGCGGGCCCGGCTGGGTGCGCCGGCCCTGCTGTGGGCCGCGCTCCTGACGCTTCCGGCGGTCCTCGAGGTTCCCTATGCCGCGGGGATGCTGGTCCTGGGTGTCGTGACGGCGGCGGCGCTGTACGCGTGCCGGGTCACGGCGTCGGCGGCACGGGTCACGGCCCTGGTCCTCGCCCTGGTCACGGCTGTCAGCCTCACCCTGGTCTCCCTCGCCTCCCAGTCCGCGACCCTCGTCGTGCTGTCCGGGCTGACGGTGCTCTTCGCCGCGGCCTCCTGGCGGGCGGACGTCTCTCCCTGCACGGCTCCGGCCGCTCTCGTCCACGCCGCCGCGTTGGCCTCGGCGTCCGGTGCCGCCGCCGACTGGCCGCCGGCCCGCACCGCCCTGCTGCTCCTGGTGGTCCCCGCCGCGGCCGCCCTGCTGGCGGCGCGTCTCGGCGCGTCCCGGACGACGGTGCCGGTCGAGGCCACGGGCGCGGCCGTCGGGCTGGTCGCCGCGGCTCTCGCCGTCACCGACCCGCCGCTGCTCGCGCTGGTGCTGGGCCTGTGCGGGGTGATCGCCGCGGGCACGGCCCTGCGCGCCGAGCGCCGTTCCGTCGGCGGCTACGCGGCCACGGCCCTGTTCGTGCTGGCCGCCTGGGTCCGCCTGGCCTCCTGGGACGTCGGCACACCGGAGGCCTACACCCTCCCGGTGACCGTCCCGGCGCTGCTCGTCGGAGCGCTGCGGCGGCGCCGCGACCCGCGGGTCTCCTCCTGGGCGGCGTACGGCCCCGGGCTCGCCGCGACCCTGCTGCCGAGCCTGGTCGCGGCCTGGGCCGACCCGCGGTGGACCCGTCCGCTGCTGCTGGGCGTCGCCGCGCTGCTGGTCACCCTGCTCGGCGCCCGGCACCGGCTGCGGGCACCGCTGGTGCTCGGCGGCTGGGTGCTGGCCCTGGTGACCCTGCACGAACTCGCCCCGTACGTCGTCCAGGTGACGGGGGCCCTCCCCCGCTGGGCACCTCCCGCCCTGGCCGGCCTCCTGCTGCTGGCGCTCGGGGCGACGTACGAGCAGCGGATCCGGGACGTCCGGCGGATGCGGGAGGTTCTGGGGAGGATGAACTAGTGAGCTGGTCTTGAGGTCTCGTTTCGCCACGTGACCTGTGCGCTGTGTCAGGTCATGGCCGTGCACGCTCACCAGCACGCGGTCGGGACCCCCGAAAGGGGGCCCCGACCGGCGAACCGGACGCGGGAACAACGCGACACGGTCGAGCGATGTGTCAACCGCCTCAGGAAAAGCCCTAGTTCCGGTACCGGAACACGATCCGACCGCGCGTCAGGTCGTACGGCGGAAGCTCCACCAGCACCCGGTCCTCCAGCATGATCTTGATGTAGTTCTTGCGGATCTTCCCGCTGATGTGCGCGAGCACCTGGTGGCCGTTCTCCAGCTCCACGGTGAACATGGCGCTGCGCAGGCACTCGACGACCCTGCCCTCGACCTCGATGACGTTCTTGTTCTTCGTCATCGCACCAGCTCCAGGTTGCTGCTCACCGGCCGGGCGCCGACGCCCTCGAACAGCGCCGTGGCCGCGTGGTTGGACTCGTGGACCTCGGTCCAGGCCGTGGGGAATCCGGAGCGGTGTGCCGTGATGAGCGCATGGGCCAGCAGGGCCCGCGCCACGCCGCGGCGCTGCTCACCGGCCCGGACCGCGACCAGCCCGATGCGCGGCCGGATCGCCGTCACCACCCGGATCAGCCCCACGTAGCGGTCAGGCGCCGCGGCCACCGCGTATTTCGTCGGGTCGACGACGGTGTCGCCCTCGGTGCGGGGCATCACCTCCGCGGGCATGGACTGCCACCACCCGGCCGTCGCCTCGACCTCGTCCCGGATCGCGCGGTCCACCTCCCGCAGCAGACCCTCGTCCGCCTGACCGGCGGGCACGATCGTCACGCCCGAAGGCGGCAGGACCTCTTCCAGCCCGGTGACCCGCGGGTCGGTCGGTACGGCGTACTCCCACTCGCGGCGCCGGACCGTGAAACCGGCCCGTCGCCAGCCGGCCGTCAGCTCTGCGTCCGCTTCGTCGACCACCGTGTACAGCGGGGCCGGAAGTTCCGCGACCATCACCCCGGCGAGCCGGTCGAAGGCAAGGTCATGCCAGGCGTCGATGCTGACAAACAAGCGCCCGTCGGGCCGGTGGAACGCATGCCCGCGTCCGACCACCAGGTCGTCTTCCAATGCGTGCCATTGCCTGTCAGCGACGCGAGTGACCGTCACCGCGTTCTCGCTCAGGCGGGATGCGAAAGGCTTTGTGTCCATCGGAGTCTCCCTCCCAGGAGTGCCTCGATCTCAGGCGCTCCTGGCGACACCGAACGTCAGCCGCCGGACCGTGACGGGTTGAGGGAGCACCCACGGGTAACTGCGTTCACGGGGCTCACCTCCCTACGACGACTTCACGGTCCGACCCGGACCGTAGCAGCGGGCCACCGCCGCGCTCAAAGCCTTTTCCGACCTGGTGTGGCGGACGGCTCGGCACCTTGGCGAGAGGAGTCCGGCGCTGTGGACGGTGGCGGTATGGGACAGGGGGCGACTGATCGGATCAGCCGCCCCCCGGTCTGCTCAGTGCGGTCTACGGTATGTAGCCGTAGTCCAACTGACCGGCCAGCCTCGTCCTGTCGCCCTTCAGGGACAGCACGAGTGTGCGTGCGAGGGTGCCGCCGAAGCGGGTCCCGCCGTCAGCCGTCGGGACCGTGTCGATGAAGCTCTCCACCAGCCCGTTGGGCATCACGTAGTGCGAGTACTGCTGCGTCGGGGCGTCCTCGGGGTTGCCCAGCACCAGCGCGCTGCCGTTGAGCGGCCGGTAGTCGCTGCGCAGCCCCGGGCCGACGAACCCGTAGAGGCCGTCCCAGCCGCTCAGCCCCGGCGCGAACGTGAACTTGTGGCTGATCGTGAACAGGTAGTACTTGCCGCCGCGGATGATCAGGTGCGGCCGCTCGGTCTGCTGGTTCACGCAGTTGGCCGAGAGGAGCGGGGGCTGGAGCTTCCAGTTCCTCATGCTGTCGCCGTCGGCCGTGGCCAGCCCGATGTTGCCCGTGTAGTACTTCGAGTCCGCCGGCACCTCGTGACCGGCCGGGAGGTCGCCCAGGTCACGCTTGGTGCACTGGTACGTGCCCGCGGTACCGCCCGTGTTGCCCTCGAACAGCAGGTGGATCTTGCGGTCCCGCGGGTCGCGGAAGACGAACGGGTCGCGGAAGGCGTAGATGATCGGGCCTTGTTGCGACTGTTCGAGGGTCTGGTACAGCTTGCCGTCGGCCTGGGCGATGATGCGGTGGTCCCGGAAGCCGGAGAACCACACGCGCTTCTTGTCCGCGTGGATCCTGCCGGTCGCCTGCGCCAGACGCTGCAGCGCGTCGCTGGGGTCGACCCCGCCGTCGTCGTGCCCCGAGGCGGTGTAGAAGGAGTGCACCTTGTCGCCGATGAGCGCCGTCGAGCCGGCCCACTCACGTGAGCCGAACGAGGTGCCGGCCGGGAACAGGTCGCCGCCGTACTTCCAGCTCTTGGCGTCACGCGAGTAGAAGTAGCCGATCTTCGCGTACCAGTGCCGGTCGCCGAACGGCACCGAGCGCGGGGCCGTCAGCGAGAAGATGACGTGCCAGCCCTTGTAGGTGGCGGTCCGGGTGTTGAGCTTGGTGAGCGGCCAGGTGTCCCACACCCACACCTTGTCGGTCATCACCGGGAAGTCGGGTGACACGCGAGGGGCGGTGTTGGTCCTGTCCTGCCGGAGTTTCAGGGCGTCCGCGCGGGACCAGACGGCTGTGTGGTCGTCGTCAGCGGTGTACTGCCGTGTGCCCGTCCGGGAGGGGTCGTGGGGGGAGGCGGAAGCGGGAGCGGTGATGCCGGTCAGCATCGCGAGGGTTGCCACACCCGTCGCCAGCCGGAGCAGCACTCGTCTTGCTCTGTGCATACGTCACCCTTGGGGGGAAGAGGGAACGAATGGAAGATGTGGAACCGGTTCCATGGTTGACAGTACCTCAATTACCGTAAAAAGCGGTGAACTTGAGAGGTAAAGATGCACACGTGTGAACAGCGGTCGGTGTCGCGTTGTGGAACTGGATGGAACCGATCCAGCGTGGTCGGCGCAGCGTGGATCAGGCTCCCGCGGCGACCGTCGTACGCCGGGGCACGAGCTCCAGTTCCAGCTTCTCCTCGACGGGGGCGCCAAGGGGTTGGCCGATGCGCTCCAGCAGCAGGCGCGCGCTGATCCCGCCGCTGGTCCGCAGGGGCTGGCGTACCGTGGTGAGCCCTACGTACGCCGCCACGTCGAGGTCGTCGAAGCCCACCACGGACAGGTCCTGAGGAACCCTCACGCCCGCCGACCTCGCCGCTTCGATCACCCCCAGCGCCCGGGTGTCGGACGCGGTGACGATCGCGCTGGGCGGCTCCGGAAGGGCCAGCAACTCGTCGGTGAGCCGGTGCGCCACGGCGCGGCCGTGCGGTCCGATCCGCACGTACGGCTCCTTGAGCGCGAGGCCGTACGCCCGCAGCGCCCGTTCGCAGCCCTCGCGGCGACGGGCGCTCGCGCTGAAACGGAAACGGTCGTCGGCGACGTCGCCCATGAACGCGATGCGACGGTGGCCGAGTTGCAGCAGATGACGCGTCGCCAGCATGCCGCCGCGCACGTCGTCGATCACCACACGTGGCAGGTCCGGGTGCTCACAGTCCAGCAGCACCGTGGGCAGACCGGCCCGTGCCAGCTGCTTCACCTCGTCGTCGGTGGGGGCGAGTGAGATCGCCAGCAGCCCGTCGAAGCGGTCGCCGGCCGCCACCGCCCGGTACTGCTGATCGCGCTGATCCGGGGTGGCCACGTCGAGCAGAGTGAGGTCGTGGTCGCTGCCGTGCAGCACATGTGAGATGCCGCGCAGCCGCTCGACGACCGACGGCTCGGTGGCGAAGGGCGCGATGACGGCGATGCTCTGGGTGCGTCCCGTGGACAGGGCGCGAGCGCGCCGGTTGGGCCGGTACTCCAGATCCCGGATCACCCGCAGCACCCGCTCGCGGGTGTCCTCGCTGACGTTCCTGCTGTCGTTCAGGACGCGCGAAACCGTGCCGACGCCCACCCCGGCCCGGGCCGCGACATCGCCGATGGTCGCCCGTTGTCCCACGGCCGTACAGTACCCGAACTCGCAGATCAGCCTCCTGACTCGCACATCCCCGGTTGCCCGGTGCCGGTCGGGTCCGTCCGCCGCTCCCCCGGGCGCCCACCGCCCGGGGGCCGGACCGTCAGCGACCGACGTCTCGGATGCGTTGCTCTCCCGACCCACGGACGACCAGCCGGGTGGGCACCGTGATCGTGCGGGCCCGGGAGCGGTCGCCGTCGAGCCGGGCCAGGGCGGTGGCCGCGGCGCTGCGGCCGATCTCCTCGGGGTCCTGGGCGACGACCGTCAGGGCCGGTTCCAGTGCTTCGGCGAGGGATACGTCGTCGAAGGCCACGACGGCCACGTGTTTGCGCTTGCTGCGGGCGAGTTCGGCGACGATGCCGAGCGCCATGATGTTGTTCCCGGCGAACAGGGCCGTGGGGGGATCGGTCAGTTCGAGGAGTTGAGCCGTCACGGCCTCCGCCCCCTGCTGATCGTGCGCGCTGACGACCAGGGAGCGGTCGTAGGGGATGCCGGCTTCCCGCAGGGCCGCCCGGTATCCGGCGAGGCGTTCGCGGCGGGTGTACAGCTTGACCGGCAGGTCGCCGACGAACCCGATGCGGCGGTGCCCGTGGGCGATCAGGTGCGCGACGCCCTCCTGGGCCCCCGCACGGTTGGAGCTGACGACGCTGTCCGTGGACAGGCCGACCCCCGGCCGGTCGAGGAAGACGACCGGCAGGCCCGCCGTGCGGTGCGACTTGAGGTCGGAGTGGTCGGCGCCGACGGACGGCACGACGATCAGGATGCTGACGCGCCGGGCGAGGAACTGGGCCGTCAGGGCGCGTTCGCGCTCGGGGTCGTCCGCGGAGGAGCCCATGAGCAGCGTCAGTCCGCGGTCCCGGACCGTGTCCTCGATCCCGCGGGCCACGGCTCCGAAGAAGGGGTTGGCCAGGTCGGGGATGACCAGCCCTATGGTCGTGTCCGGGCCGCCGACGCGGATGTTGCGGGCCATGAGGTTGGGCTGGAAGCCCAACTCGGCCACCGCGGCGAGCACTTGCTCCCGCGTCCGGGCCGAGACGGGCCCGTCCTCGTTGAGGACGCGGGAGACCGTCTTGGCGCTGACACCCACTTCTCGGGCGACATCGGCCAAGGTGGGTCGGCGGCTCGCTGCCATGGAGTAAACCGTCTCCTGGATGCTCCCGGTTCCGGGCCGCGGCCTCGGCCGGAACATGCGGGAGCGGGGTTGCGCTGTCAGGTGGCCTGTACTCCGGCGGCCTTCGCGGCCTCGGAATCCGCTACGACAGTATCTCCGGCCTCGTCGACGGTGAGGGCACCCGTCATGATGGCCACGACTTCCGCCATGGAGTAGTCGGACGGCTTGATCACGGCGGCGCGCCGGCCCAGCCGGTGGACGTGGATCCGGTCGGCGATCTCGAAGACGTGCGGCATGTTGTGGCTGATGAGGACGACCGGCATGCCCTTGTCGCGGACACGGCGGATCAGGTCGAGGACCTGGCCGGACTCCTTGACGCCGAGGGCGGCGGTGGGTTCGTCCATGACGACGACGCTGCGGGCCCAGGCGACCGCGCGGGCCACCGCGACGGCCTGCCGCTGTCCGCCGGAGAGGGTCTCGACGGACTGGGTCAGCGAGCGCAGGCCGATCTTCAGGTCCGCCATGTGCTCGGCGGCCTCCTGGCGCATGCGCTTCTTGTCGAGCATGCGGAAGGCACTGCCGAGGACGCCCGGGCGGCGCAGCTCGCGGCCCAGGAACATGTTCGAGGCGATGTCCATGGACGCCGCCACGGCGAGGTCCTGGTACACCGTCTCGATGCCGTGGGCGCGTGCGCTCTGCGGGCCCGAGAACTGGATCGGCTCGCCGTTCAGGCGAATCTCCCCCTCGTCCGGCACCACCGCGCCGGTGAGGGCCTTGATGAGGCTGGTCTTGCCGGCGCCGTTGTCGCCGATGACGGCGAGGACCTCGCCGGGCAGCAGGTCGAAGTCGGCGCCGTCGATGGCGGTGACCTGGCCGTAGCGCTTGACGAGACCGCGGGCCTGCAGCACGGGGGTCTCGGTGGTGGTCGTGGTCATCGGGCCTTCCTCCGGGAGATCTGGTCGACGGTCACCGCGAGGATCACCAGGACCCCGGTGATCAGAGTCTGGTAGATCGAGGCGACGCCCATCAGCTGGAGCCCGTTACGGAAGACGCCGACGATGAGGACGCCGATGAACGTGCCCAGGACCGAGCCGCGTCCGCCGAAGAGGCTGGTGCCGCCGAGCACCACGGCGGTGATGCTGTCGAGGTTGTCGGTCTGCCCGGCCTGCGGATCGCCCACTCCGGTACGGGAGATGAGCAGCAGGGCGGCGATGCCGTAGAGGAGACCGGCCACGGTGTAGACGCCGATGGTCAGCCGGGAGGTGCGGATGCCGTTCAGCCGCGCCGCTTCCGGGCTGTTGCCCAGCGCGTAGACGTGCCGGCCCCAGCCGGTGCTGCTCAGCGCGTAGGCGAGCAGGAGGAACAGGGCGATCGTGACCAGCGAGCCGTAGGTGATGTCGGTCTTGCCCAGCGGGAAGGTCTGCCCGAGGGCCGTCAGCGGGCCGGGCAGGTTGCTGACCGTCTGCTCCTCGGAGTAGATGTGCGTCAGCGCGAACGCCACGTTGAGCATGCCGAGGGTGACGATGAACGGCGGCAGCGGGACCTTCTGCACCAGGGCCCCGTTGAGCATCCCGAAGCCGCCGCAGACGACCAGGCCCAGTGCGATCGCGGCGAGCGGCGGCAGGGAACCCTCGGCGGCCATCTTCGCGATGACGATGCTGCCGAACGCCATCACCGCTCCGCAGGACAGGTCGATGCCCGCGGTGAGGATGATGAGCGTCTGGCCGATGGCGAGCGTGCCGACGACCATGACCTGCTGGACGATCAGCGAGAAGTTCCCGCCGGTGAGGAACTGGTCGCTGGAGACGGAGAAGAAGACACAGGCCAGCAGGAGCGCGATCAGCGGGCCGGTGGTCGGCTGGGTGAGCAGTCTGCGGACCGTGGTCGGCGCTTTGAGATCGGCGTACGGCGTGGACGTGGAGGGTGGTGTGGACGTGGCAGTCATGCGAGGTCCTTGTCGGAAGACAGAAGTCCTTGTCCGTCCCTTCAGGGCGGAAGGAGGACGAGGAGGCGGCCGTCCCGGTTCGGGGAGGAGGGGCCGGCCGCCCCGCTGTGGGGTGTCGGACGGTGGCAGCGGGAGCCGGCGGCTCAGCCCCAGCAGTTGTCCAGGCCGTAGGCGGTGTCCTTCGAAGCGACCCCGTCCTGCGCCTTGTCGGTGATCAGAGTGACCCCGGTGTCGGTGTAACCCGACGCCTTCTTGCCGTCCTTGGCGTAGGTCACGACGGCCTTGACGCCCTCGGCGGCCATCTTCAGCGGGTACTGCTGCGAGGTCGCGGCGATCTTGCCGTCCTTGACCGCCCGGGTGCCGGTGCAGCCGCCGTCGACGGAGACGATCAGGACGTCCTTCTCCCGGCCCTTGGCCTTGAGCGCGGTGTACGCGCCCAGCGCGGCGGGCTCGTTGATGGTGTAGACGACGTTGATGCCGGGTTCCTTCTGGAGGCAGTTCTCCATCGCCGTCTGGCCCTTGGACTGGTCGCCGCCGGTGTCCTGGGCACAGGCGACGTCCTTGTCGGTGGCGCCGAAGCCCTTGAGGAAGCCGTTGTGCCGCTGGACGCCGACGGACACACCCGGCGCGAGGTCGAGGGCGGCTATCTTCGCGGTCTTGCCCTTCATCGCGGCCTTGGCGTACTCGCCGATCAGCTCACCGGCCTTGAGGTTGTCGGTGGCGAAGAGGGCGTCGACCGCGCTCTGCGGCTCGGTCGGGGTGTCCAGGGCGATGACCAGGACACCCTTGGCCTTGGCCTTCTCGATCGCGGGCACGATCGCCTTCGAGTCGCTCGGGGTGATCAGGATGCCCTTCACACCGGCGGCGACCATGTTCTCGATCGCGGTGACCTGTCCGGCGTTGTCGCCGTCGAACTTGCCTGCGGCGGTCATGAGCTGGACGCCCTCGGCCTTCGCGGTCTTCTCCGCGCCCTCCTTCATCTTGACGAAGAACGGGTTGGTGTCCGTCTTGGTGATCAGGCCGACCTTGGCCTCGCCCGAGCCGGTGCTCGCGCTGCTCGATCCCGATCCGGATCCACAGGCGGTCAGGGTCAGGGCCGCGATGCCCGTGCACGCGGCGGCTCGGAGCAGGGAGGAGGGCAGACGAGAGGTGCGTGACATGAACGACTCCAGCGGGATGTCGGGCGGGTGGTCGGCAGCGAGGCCTGCCGTCCCGCGATGTCAACGATGACTGATGTCATCGTTGACACTGCTTGGCGAGGATGATGGACTCCGCTCACCGGCAACGTCAATGCCTTGCACTCGTCACAAATCGGCAACGCCCCTCGGCGGCCGCCCGCCCCGAAGGCGCACACCGGCGTGCCCGGGTCATGACCGTTTCCGCTCCGCGCGTCCCAGAGAAGAGCAGCCCATGAGCCGGATCACCGTCCTCGGAGAATGTGTCGCCGACGCGTTCACCGAGCCCGCACCTGCCCCGAACGAACTCGCCCTGCGCGTCCTGCCGGGCGGCGGGCCGGCCAACACGGCGGTGGCCCTGGCCCGCCTGGGCACCCCCGCCCGCTTCCTCGCGCGGCTGTCCGGCGACGTGTTCGGCCGCCTCTTCCGGGCCCACCTCGCGGCTTCCGGCGTGGACCTCTCGCACGCCGTGGATGCCGCCGAGCCCAGCACGCTCGCCGTCGCCGAACTGGACGCCGAGGGCCAGGCCGCGTTCTCCTTCCACGCCCAGGCCACCGCCGACTGGCAGTGGACGACCGCGGAACTGGCCGGGGTGGACCTGGCCGGCACGGCCTGCGTGCACACCGGTTCACTGGCCCTGGTCAGGGAGCCGGGAGCGGCGGTGGTGGAGGACTTCCTGGCAGCGGCCGCTCCCCGGGCCACCATCAGCATCGACCCCAACGTCCGCCCGCTCCTGGTGCGTCCCGAGGTCTACCGCGCCCGGCTGGCGCACTGGTGCGGCCTCGCGGACGTGCTGCGGCTGAGCGAGGACGATCTGGAGCTCCTCCTGCCCGGAACACCGCCGGAGCAGGCGTGCGACACCTGGCATGCGGCGGGGACCCGGCTCGTGGTGATCACGCGCGGCGCGGCAGGAGCCCTGGCCTCGCTCGACGGGGAGCGCGTGCAGGTGCCGGCGGTGGCGACGCCGGTCGTCGACACGGTCGGTGCGGGGGACTCCTTCACGGCAGGCCTGCTGCACCACCTCGGCACCCGCGGACTCCTCGGCGGCAGACTGACGGACCTGCGCCTCGCCGACGTCGAGGCGGCCTGCCTGTTCGCCGTGCAGGTCGCCTCCCTGACCTGCTCGGTCGCCGGCCCGAACCCGCCCTGGCGGGACCAGTTGCCGCAGCCCACGCCGGGTGGCGGCGCGGTCCGGCATCTCGACTCCACGCACTGAACCTCTCGCACTGAACCTCTCGGACAAGGACGGAAGACCATGACGAAAACCCTGCTCGCCGAATTCACCGCCCGAGAGGGAGCGGAGGACGAGGTCGCCCGCCTGATCCAGGAGTACGCCCTGAAGGTGCGCGAGGAGGAAGGCAACCTGACGTTCGACGTCTACACAAAGGCGGCCGACCCCCGCGCCTACTGGATCTTCGAGGTCTACCGGGACGAGGACGCCTTCCAGGCACACCTGAACGCCCCGTACGGCGGCCCGTTCAACGCCGCGCTCACTCCGCTGATCGAGGAGGACGCCTCCGTGCTGACGTTCCTCGATCCGCTGGGCACGCGTCCCTGACGGGCGTCGGCCGGGGCCCGCCCCTCGCCTGCCCTCGCCTCAACGGATCCGCAGGGGAAGGCCGAGTTGCCGGAGCCGCTGTCGGACTGTCCGAGGCCGCGGGTCGTGCACACCGCCCCCGGACGCTGCCGCGGCCGGGCCGCCGGGGGCTGCTCGCGGGCCTCGACGCGTGGTCGCGGCGAACCCGGCGAAGCTCGCCGGCCTGCACGCGCGCCGAGAGCCCTGCGCCTCGGCGAGCGTCTCCACCCGCACGAGTACCCCCGCCGGCCGCCCGCCGCCGACGGTGTTCGCGGTGGCGCGGGGCAAGAAGGAGACATGGTTCCGCGCCCTGCCGCGCATCGCCGCCGGTCAGGAGGAGCGGGACGTGGTGGTGGCTGCCGCGCTAGACGCCGACCGGGAGGTGCCGCGTGGCGCCTCCCGGCTTTCGTGGGGAGACGGCTCGTCACCGCCAGATGGACTTCAGCCGCCACGCGCGGAGGCCGTCGAGGGTGGCGCTGCCGTCTTCGGCGAACACCTGGACGCCGGTGCTGGAGGGGTCGGGGAAGATCTGGTCGGTGATCACGGACTCGCCGCGGCCCCCGAAGACCTCCACGGACGACCAGTCGACGAGGATCCGCAGCCTGACCTTGCCGTTCTCCGCCTTCAGGGGCGCTGTCTGCACGCCCGGGAACGTGCTGCTGAAGTCCCCGGCGCCGGATCGGCTGCGGTCGACGTACAGCTCCTGGGAGGCGGTGTCGTAGCCGATGACGGTCTCCTCGCCGCCCGCGCCGGTGCGCACCTTGAGTCCAAAGCGATCCGCGTCCTTGAGGGAGAAGGTCGCCTCGATGTCGAGCGCCTTGCCCTCGGCCCCGAGGCCGGTCAGGGACTTCGAGGTGCTCTCGACGGTGACACCGGACGCCGTCGCCGGACCCTTCTGCCGGAGGTACTCCAGGCTGCCCACCGGCTTGCTGGTGAGCCGGATCCGGCCGTCGACGGTGCGCAGGGCCATCTCCCTCGGGACGCTCTGCACCCCGCGCCATGGGGAGGTGGGGACGGACCCGCCGTAGTCCCAGTTGTTCATCCAGCCGATCATGTAGCGCTTGCCGCCCGGCGCGTTCTCCCAGGACACGGCCGCGTAATAGTCCTTGCCGTAGTCGGCCCAGCCGGCGCGCCGCAGGGCGGACTCGGCGGGTCTGTCCGCGGTGGTGAACCGGTCGGCCAGCACGTGGCCCCAGCCGCCGGTGTTCATGTCGAGGATCCGGATCTGCGCCTTCTCGCCGACGTACGGGCGCATGTCGAAGGACGCCCAGTCCAGGGTCTCGCTGTCGGTGCCGGTCACACTGCGGACGACCTTGCCGTCGACGATCAGATTGACGGACGTCTCCTGGGAGACGCGCCGGGCCGGGGTGTCGGACATGACGAAGTGGTCGGCGTTGACATGGCCCCAGCCGCCGGTGTTGTCGTCGACGATCCTGATCCGCGCCTTCTTGCCGGCCAGGTCGCCGACGTCCCACGAGGTCCAGCTGAGCGCCTCGGAGTCCTTCCCCGTGGCGCTGCGCACGACCCGGCCGTCCACGAGCAGCTCGACGGCGGTGGGGCCGGCCGAGCCGGCCGGGTGGTTGCCGCCGCCGATGAGGAAGTTGATGTGTTTCTTGTCGACGGTGAACTCGGGCGAGGTGAGGGTGCCGGTGGTGGAGTCGCCGCTCCGGAAGGTGTTGACCAGGCCGTTGCCCAGGTATCCGGAGACTTGCTGCTGGCCGGGGAGCGTGCCGGTGGCGGGCGCCGTGCCGAAGGCGTCCCCGGTCGCCGTCCAGTCGCCGTAGCCGCCGCCCTCGAAGTCGGCGAGGAGCGTGCCCTCGGGCGGGGTGTTCTCCAGGACGGTAGCGTCCTCGTGCGGATGCCGCCCGCCGCCGATCTTGAAGTTCAGGTAGGGGCTGGTCACGGTGAACGAGGGGGAGGTGAGGGAGCCGGTGGTGCCGTCACCGCCGTGGAAGCTGTTGGCGAGGCCCTTGCCGTCGAAGCCCGAGACGGTTCCCTGGCCGTCCACCGCACCGGCGGCCGGCCCTCGGCCGAACGCGGTCCCGGTCGCCGTCCAGTCCCCGAAGCCGTCGCCTTCGAAGTCCTGCACGACATCGCCCGTGGGCGGTGTGTAGGTGCCCTTGTCCTCGGGGGTGAACTTCTTGCCGTCGAAGTCTCCGACGAAGTACTGGGCGGCGGAACCACCCGCGATGCCACCGGGGTTGAGGTTGACCACCAGGACCCACTTGGTCTTCTTCGGGTCCCCGTCGACCGCGAGGGGGAACAGGTCCGGACACTCCCACACGCCACCCGTCGCGCCGGCCGGCCCGAACTCGCTCTGCTGCTCCCAGTCCTTGAGGTTCTTGGACGAGTAGAACCGCACCTTGTGCTCGGCGGACAGAGACACCGTCATCAGCCAGCTCTTGGTCGGCGCGTACCACTGCACCTTGGGGTCGCGGAAGTTGTCGGAGCCGATGTCGATCACGGGATTGCCCTGGTACTTGGTCCAGGTGCGGCCTCGGTCGGTGCTGTAGGCGAGTGACTGGGCCTGCTTGCCGCCGTGTCGGTAGGCACTGGTGTAGATCGCCACCATGGGCGGGTTCTCCTTGGTGCCGAACCCGGTGGTGTTGTTCCAGTCGACGACGGCGCCGCCGGAGAAGACCATCTCCTCGTGGTCGTGCGACAGAGCGAGCGGCAACTCCTCCCAGTGCACGAGGTCCTTGCTCACCGCGTGCCCCCAGGACATGTCGCCCCATGAGTCGCCGTTCGGGTTGTACTGGTAGAAGAGGTGGTATTCGCCCTTGTAGTACACGAGGCCGTTGGGATCGTTCATCCAGTTCTTCTGCGGGGTGAAGTGGAACTGGGGTCTGTAGGTCTCGGTGTATGCGGGTGCGACGTCCTGAGGAATGAGCGGGGCTGCCGACAGAGCGCAGGCGGTCACCACCGTCGCCATCCGCATGCGGGCCTGCCGGGATACGCGTATTCGGCTCATAGCGGCTCCTTGTCCCACGGCCGTCCGCGCAGCGATGGGAAGAACCCTGCGCGACGACCGAGAAGTGCACCCCGGCCCGACGAAGGCTGCCCGCCGCCCGAGGGTGTCATCGTTGACTTGTGTCATCGATGACAGTGGCTGCCCGATTATGAGACGCAGCCAGGTGGCCGCGTCAACGGTGGGGATGCGGTTTGTATGAGACAGCGCCTCGTCGGGACGGCTGTCGGCTTCTCGTTCTTGCCGCTCTCCCTGCCGCGAGGTGTTCACCTTGCCCGTGCGAATCGAGCGGTGCCCTGCCGCACCGTTGCGCTGGGTGCGGTACCTGTGGGTGACGCTCGGTCAGGTGGGCCGAGCGCCGCCGCCCACCCGTTCGAGCCCGTCCAGACAGGCCGTGGCCTCGGTAAACGACCGGTTCACCCCGCTCTGCGACAACAGCCTGCTGCTTACGCTGAGTTGCAGGGGCATCCGCTCCTGTGAAAAACACTCGAGGCTGAGGAGCACTGACTTGAGCGACCTCCTCCTGCTCGCGGGCGGATCGGTGACGATGACCCACCACGTCACCGGCACCTACTTCATGTGCAACGACTGGCACGACGGTGTCGGCAACCACACCCAGACCTGGGCACAAGACCCGTTCGCGAAGGACAACAACTCGCACCGGTGGTTCCTGCGGCAGAACGCCGACGGCACCGTGCGCATCGAGTCGTACGCCAACCGCCGCTGCCTCACCGCAGGGGCCAACCCGCCCGACATCGTGACACTTCGAGAACGCACCGACAGTCTCAACCAGCACTGGCGCCTGGTCTCCCACGCAGAGCGCGGCAACGACTTCTACATGGTCTCGGTCGTGCACCCACGCTATGCCCTGGCCATCGCCGACCACCTTCAGGGCAACGACCGGCTGGTAGGCCTCACCCGCATGTGGGGCGGGCCGAACCTCTCCCAGCTGTGGCGGATCTATCCCTCCTCGGAGGACCAGGGATGACTCCGAACGAGCACGCTCGCCGCCCCACCGCGGGGAGTGCTGCCTGAAGCGTGTCGGCCCGTCAGCGGGTGGCCGCCAAGCGTCAGCCGCGACGGCGACGCGACGGCGGTCACCCGCGGCCGGCGTCGCTCTGCGCCCCGGGTGTCCGTCGGCATCGCCCTGTTCGGCGTCCACATCCGCCGCCGGTCGTGGACCCCTCGCCGGTTGCCGTACTTCCAGGGGCGTACGCCCCCGTGGTTCGCGCCGCCGGCGCCTGTGCGCCTCAATGGACCTCTCGACTGCGGGACAGGCCCGTGATGTCATACGTGTTCTCCGAACGGCCGCCCGGCAGCGGCACGGTCGGCTGGGACGGGGAGGCACCGTGACGGACCTGGGGGAATCGTCGGGCAGCGGGCCGGGCGCCGAGGACGGGGCGACGCTGGAGCGGCTGCTCTCGGTGGTGGGGGCGGGAGCCCTGGAGTTGCACACGGCCCCGCGGGGGCTGCGGACGAAGGTCACCGGTGTCCATGTGCTGGACGCCCTGGAACCGGTGATCCGAGCACGGGAGTTACTCCTCGCGGTCGGCGTGGACCCGCGTTCCGCGCACGCGGTCGACGTGGTGCGCCGGGCCGGTGAGGCCGGTGCGGCGGGCGTGGTGTTCGGCCCGGACCGGCCGGAGTCCACCGCGCGGGCGTTGCAGACGGCCGCCGAGGAGAGCGGCACGGCGGTGCTCTTCCGCACCGCCTGGTGCCCGTGGGCACAACTGGTGGGAGTGCTGAGGGCGGGGCTGGCCGCGGCGGGCGCGCCTGCGGTGCCCACGGCCGGCGACGTACGCCCGGGCGACCTGGACTCGCTGGCCGACGCGGTGGCCGCCCTGGTGGGAGGCTCGGTGACGATCGAGGACACGGAGTCGCGGGTGCTGGCCTACTCCTCCACGGAGGAGAACGTGGACGAGATGCGCCGGCTGACCATCCTCGGCCGTCGCGTGCCGCCCTGGCGGGTGGCGGCCATGCGGGAGGCGGGGTTCTTCCAGGCGCTGTGGGGTGCGGACGACGTGCTGCACCGGCCCGCCCGAGGACAGGATCCGGAGCGTCTGGTCGGTGCCGTGCGGGCGGGCGGAGAGGCGCTCGGGTCCATCTGGGTGGCGGCGGTGGCCGGCCGTCCGCTGTCGCCGAACGCCGCCGAGACGCTGCGCGCGGCGGTCCGGGCCGCCGCCGCCCATCTGCTGCACCACCGCACCCACAGCTCCGACGGCCGGCTGGTGGAGGACGCGGCCCGGGCGCTGCTGGAGGACCGCGGCTCGGTCGAGGTGCTCGCGGAGCGGGCCGGGCTGCCACCCCGGGAGCCCTGTGCCGTCCTGGCGGTGGGGACCGGCACCGGCCACCCTGCGGACGACGGCCCGGCCGGGCTCCACGGCCTGCTCACCTTGCACTGCGCGGCCCTCGGTCACCGCGTCGTGGTGGTCCCGGCGGGCGGCAGGACCCTGGTCCTGCTGAGCGGGCTGGAACGCGACCCGCGGCGGGCCGACGCCCAGGTGAGACGGCTCGGGAACGCCCTGGCCGAGCAATTGTCGGCGACGATCGGCTCGACGGTGCGGGCCGGGCTCGGTGACGTGGTCCCCGGCCTGGCGCGGGCGCCCGAATCCCGCAGGTCGGCCGAGCAGGCCCTCCAGGCGATCGTCGCGTCCGGCGGGCCGCACACCGTGGCGCGGAGCGAGGACGTCGCGGACACCGTGGGCATCCTCCAGATCGTCGACGTCCTGCGCGAGGTGAGGCTGCCGGCGCGGACATCGGTGGCCCGGCTGAGGGAGTTCGACGCCGACCACAGCGGAAGCTGCCTGGTGGAGACCCTGCGCGTCTACCTCGACCACTTCGGCGACGTGTCCGCCGCTTCGCGCGCCCTGGGCGTGCATTCCAACAGTCTGCGCTACCGGTTGCGCCGCATCACGCAGGTGTCCGGGCTGGACCTGGGCGACCCCGATGCCCGGCTGCTGGCCCAGGTGCAGTTGCGTCTGGGCGGCGAGGCCGAGGGCACCCGCACCTGAACGCCCGGCCCGATGCCGGACGCCCCGCGCCGAGGCGCGAGCGCGCGGGCGGTCCGTCGTTCGGCCGCGGACACCATCCAGGGGCTCCCCCGTTGTCGTATCGGACAACGCCTCTGCCCGGCGGGCGCCTTGTTGCCGCCGCCCGTCGGACCTGCGGCCCGTGTCTTTGAGGATCCGACGAAGACGCCGGCCGGGCGCGGAGAGCAGCCTGGTGGTCCACCCCGGGCGGTCCGGGGCGCCGCGCCTACGACACCGGAAGGGCACACCATGACCGGACTGACTGCCGCCGCCGAGCGACGCGAACGGGTCCTCCAGGAGGCGGTGCGGCAGGGACTGCTGGATGCCGAGCGGTTCCCCCTGGCCGCTTTCGTCGACCTCGACGGCGTCGCCGCGACCGTCGCGTCCCTGCACCGCGCCTTCCCCACGTCCCCCGGTGTCCTGCACGCGTTCGCGGCCAAGGCGAACTGTCTGGTGCCGGTGCTGGCGGAGTTGCGGCGGCTCGGCATGGGCTGCGAGGTGGCCACCGCGGGTGAGCTGGCCCGCGCGCTGGCCGCCGGATTCGCGCCGGAGCGGATCGTGTTCGACTCACCGGCCAAGACGGAGGCCGAACTGCGGCACGCCCTCGACCTGGGCGTGACCGTCAACGTGGACAACTATCAGGAACTGGCGAGGATCGACCGGACGCTCGGCGACCGCGTCCCGGCCTCGCGGATCGGGGTGCGGGTCAACTCCCAGCTCGGCGGGGGCAGCATCGCCGCGATGAGCACCGCGACGAGCACGTCGAAGTTCGGTGTGCCCCTGGCGGACCCGGGGAGCCGGCAGCGGCTGCTGCGTGCCTACCGCGACCACCCGTGGCTCACCTGGGTGCACACGCACGCGGGTTCACAGGGCTGCCCGCTCGACCTCATGGCCGCCGGGGTCGCGCGGGCCGTGGCGTTCGCCGAGGAGGTCAACGCCTCGCTCGGACGGCGTCAGGTCGTCGGCATCGACATCGGCGGCGGACTGCCCGTCAACTTCGCCGACGACGAGACCACGCCGACGTTCGACACCTATGTCCGGCAGTTGCGGGCACAGGCTCCCGCGCTGTTCTCCGGCCGGTACGAGATCGTCACCGAGTTCGGGCGTTCCGTCCTGGCCAAGAACGGCTTCCTGACCGCGTACGTCGAGTACACGAAGAGCATGGGCGGCCGGCCGATCGCGGTCACCCACGCCGGTGTGCAGGTGGCCACCCGGACGGTGTTCAACCCCGATGCCTGGCCCCTGCGCATCGAGGCGCACGAGGGAAGCGGCAGTGCCAAGCGGGGCGGACCGGTCCGCCAGGACATCGCGGGGCCTGCCTGTTTCGCCGGGGACCTGCTGGCACGCGACCGTGCGTTGCCGCTGCTGGAGCCCGGTGACCTCATCACCGTCCCGGACACCGGCGCCTACTACTTCTCGACGCCGTTCCACTACAACAGCCTGCCCGAGCCCGCCGTGCACGGGGTCCGGACGGACGGTGACGGCGGCGTCCGCTTCGAACTGCTGCGTCCGGCGCAGGACCCCTGGGACGTGCCGGGCCGGGATGCCCACCTCGTGCCGCCGCGGCGCCGGGCCCCCGAGCCCGTTCGCAGCGCCGGGTAGGGGCACCGAGGTGGCACAGGCCGACCGCGACGGGCCCGGCCGGGACGGACCGCTCCTCAGCCAGCGCGCCGCGATCGTCTTCCTGCTGGCGGCCCTGGTCGGCATCGGTGCCACCGTCCTGGCGGCACTGGCCGGCCATGTCTGGCCGGTCGCGGTGAGCGTCGGGGGCGGGGTGCTGGCCCCCGCCGTGCTGTTCTTCGACCAGATCATCGACTAGGACGAGCGGTTCCCGGAGTGGCGCCCGGGAACCGCTCGTCCGGCCCTGTGTTCGCCCGGCATCCGCTACGGCATCTTGTCGCCGAGCAGCGCCAGGTTCTCGATGGCGGCGAGGCCGTACAGCGCGGTGTCGTTCGTGGAGACCCAGGTGGCCTCGCTGCCCGGCACCAGCGCGACCGGGCCGCTCAGCTTCTCCGTCTTCCAGGGCGCCGACTCCTTGTAGCCGTCGGAGTTGTAGAACTTCTCCCACGCCCGCTTGGCGAGCTTCTCGTCCCCGGTCTTGACGGCCGCGTACGCGTCGAGGCGCGAGTGGCCCTGGAACAGCAGCAGGTTGCCGAAGTCGAAGCCGTAGCGGGCCTTCTGCTCGGCCTTGGAGGCGTTGAAGTAACGGCAGTAGTCGAAGTACGCCTCGTTGAACTTCGGCATGTCGACGAGGTCGATGAGCTCGGCGCACAGTTCGTTGAGTCCGAAGACGGCCGAGAGGTGCGAGACCTCCACCTTGGGGGCCCCGGCGACGGCGAACCTGCCGGTGTCCAGGTCGTACAGGCCGCTGCCCTGGATGAAGCCGTTGGGCTGGGCGGCGATGGTCTCCATGGTGGACAGCACGCGGGCCTTGGCCTTCTCCCACTTGGGGCCCTTGCGCTCCCACTCCGTCAGCCAGGCCGACACCAGGCCGCTCCAGTCCGTGCCGAAGCCGACCGACAGGGCGTGCCGGTCGGGGGTGTACGGCTCGGTGCGGATCTTGCGCAGCGGGTCGAGGGCGAGGAACGTCTCGTCGGAGTCGACGTTGGCGTGCATGAGGTCGCCGACGCGTTCGTCCGCCGTGAGGAAGTAGTAGTAGCGCCGGTAGGTGGTGTTGGCGATGCGCTGCTGCTTGGCGCTGTCGGCGAAGTGCTGCACACCGTGCCGGGTGCCGAGGCCCGCCCATTTGCCCAGGTGGTAGACGTCGACCTCGCCGGTGTGCCGGGTCATCGCCTCGGCGAAGCGGAAGATGTCGGCGCGGCCGGAGCGCAGGTAGGCGAACCAGAGCCACAGGTCCGGCGACAGCTCGGAGTTGTCCCAGGCGTAGCCGCCGATGTCGTACCGCCACTGGTGCCGGAACGTGTCGTAGGTGTGCATGATGTCGCCGTAGTCCCAGAAGCCGTACCAGCGGCGCTGCTCCACCTGGCCCTTGTAGTAGGTGAAGAGGAAGTCGAGGTGGTCCTCGATCTTCGCCTTGGCCGGGGTGGAGCGGTCGGGCTCGGAGTACAGGTTCGGGCCGAAGACCTTGGCCTTGATGAGCTGCCTGGGCGGGGCGGCCAGCTGCGGCAGCACGCGGACGGCCTTGACCTGCTCGGCGAGCCGGTCGGGGCTCGGCGTCGACTCGTTGGCCCAGAAGAGGAGTTCGGAGGTGCGGGCGATGCCGTACGGGGTGCCGAACTCCGGCTCGTAGTCCTCGTAGGTGATGTTGAGGCCTTCGATCTGCTCCGGGTAGGTGTCCTGGCCCATGCCGTCGTGGTAGAAGCGCATGTCCATGGGCTGTGCTTCCGGCGACCAGAGCCAGAGGGTGACCTCGGCCTCGTCGGTGTGCGCGTCCCGGATGTCGAGCTGGGCGGGGAACTTCTCCCAGAAGTCGCGCAGCCCGAAGGAGAACCCGCCGCTCGCCCCGCCGACGTAGCCGAAGCCGGAGGCGCGCCCGCCACCGCCCGCGGCGACCCAGCCGTGCCCCTTCTTGGTGCGCTTGCGCAGGGTGAAGCCGTCGGCGGACAGCTGGGAGAGGGTGTAGTCGCCCCATTCGGGGATGTACTTCAGCCGGGTCGTCACCCGCTGGTCCCAGGTGGCCGGGTCGGGCAGTTTCCTGCCCTCGAACTGGGCCGCCTGCACGGCCGCGCCGGGGTCCCGGCGCAGTCCGGTGATGCCCTTGACGGCCTCGCGGAGCATTCCGGTGCCCTCGCCGCCGATGCGGATGTGGCGGTCGTACGACTCGTCCCGCAGGGGCACGGTGAAGCGGACTCCCAGGCCCCGGATGAAGTCGCCACTGGCCTTGCCCGGTTCCTGCTTGCCGTCGTAGGTGATGGTGTGCACCATGCGGAAGGAGTCGGCGCCGGCGTAGAAATAGAGTCTGATCGAGAAGGGCAGCCAACTGCGGCCGCCCTTGCGGTGTTTGCCGTCGATGCGGACGACCGCGCGGACCGGGCCCGCCTGCTCGACCTCGACCTTGGAGATCGCGCCGTCGAAGCGTTCGGTCTTGACCGCGCCCTGGTCCTCGTCCTCGATCTCGGGCTGGCGGATCAGCACCAGCCGGCCGTTCTTCGCGATCTCGGTGGAGCCCCGGGTGACGGACTTGACGAGGGTGGAGCCGGATGTGCCGATCCTCGCCGTGATGACGCCGGTCGAGATGTCGATGGTGCCGCCGCGCTTGCCGACGGTGACCTTCTTCTCGGGCGCGGCGGGTGCCCCGGGGGCGAGGGTGAGCTTTCCGTCGCCCGAGGCGACCGCGTGCGCGGTCCACTTGAGGGAGCCGTCGGGCCAGTAGGCGATCGGCCAGGACTGTACGGGTACGGCCTTGCCGTCGGCGTCCGTCAGCGCGAAGGTCTGGTCCTTCTGGTAGGCGCCCTTGGGCCAGGGCACGCCGAGGGTGGAGCCGGGTGCGGCGCCGAGGCCGCCGTCCTCCAGCCAGTCCAGGGTCACCGGGTCCGCGTCGGCGGCTTCGGCTCCGGGCGCGGCCTGGGCGTCCTGGGCTCCCAGTGCCCAGCTGAACTGGGCGGCGGCTCCGGTGACGGCGGCCGCCTTGAGGAGGGATCTGCGGGGGATGGGAGACATGGCGAGCTGCCTTTCCTTGTCCGTGCGGGAAGCGAATCCGTGCGGGGGTCAGGGGCATGACAGAGCAAGGTGCGGCGCCGAGGGCGCCGGCCTGGAAGGGGGGCACCGCCGTCAGCGGTGCCGGTACCGCTCCTCCACGGCGACGGCCGCGGCCGCCACGGCCCCGAGGACGGGGAGCGCCAGCGGCGCGGCGAACCAGGCGGACACGGCCACCACGGCCAGCCCGCCGACGATCAGGAAGGAACCGGCCGGGTCGAGCACCGTGCGCCGTCCGGCCCCGGCCAGCAGCGTCCGCCAGCGGGCGCCCGGCGCCCACACCGCCGACGCGCGCAGCCCGGCGACGACGAGCCCGATGAGCGCGACTACACCGAGGGCGCCGACGAGCGGCCCGCCGGGAATCCCCGCCCGGGCCGCCCGCACGTCCACCCAGACCACGCCCACCGCGGCCCACCCGGCGAGCCCGGCGAGCCACCCGCCGCGCAGGGCCGTGCGGAAGTCGGCGACGAACTCCCGCCAGCCACCGCCCTCATGAGCGGTACAGCGCCGCAGGTGCCGTGCCCCGGCGGCGAACGCGGCGGGGTAGGTGACCACCCCCAGGGAGGCCACCGCGATCCACACGCCGGTCAGCAGGCACTCGGCGAACACCGCGAACCTTCCCCAAGCTCTCGACTCCGCTCGGGCAGGGGAGGCCCCATGGGCCGACGCCGACTCCCCCCGTGCCTTCACCCGTGTCCCGGCCATGCCCGCCTCAGCCCTTCAGGCCCGACGTGGCCATGCCGTCGATCAAGTAGCGCTGGAAGGCGAGGAAGAAGGCGAGCACCGGAAGCAGCGCGACCAGTGACATGGCGATCATGCCGCCGTAGTTGGCCAGCCCCTCCTGGTCGACGAACATCTTCAGGCCGAGCGAGACCGTGTACTTGTCGGGCTCGTTGAGGTAGATCAGCGGGCCCATGAAGTCGTTCCAGGAGTTGATGAACGTGAAGATCGCGCTGGTGATCAGGGCCGGCCTGCTCAGCGGCAGCACGATCGACCAGTAGGTCCGAAAGTGCCCGCAGCCGTCGAGCCGGGCCGCCTCGTCCAGTTCCTTGGGCATGTTGCGCATGAACTGCACCATCAGGAAGACGAAGAACGCCTCGGTGGCCAGGTACTTCCCGAGCAGCAACGGCGTGTAGGTGTTGATCAGTTCAAGGTTGCGGAACAGCACGTACTGCGGGATCAGCAGCACGTGGTACGGCAGCAGGAGCGTGCCGATCATCAGCGTGAACAACAGGTTGCGGCCCGCGAACCGGATCCTCGAGAAGGCGTACGCCGTCAGCGAGCAGGAGACCAGGACCCCGATCACGGAACCCACCGCGAGGAAGAGCGAGTTGAAGAAGAACGTGGAGATCGAGATGTCCGCGATGCCGTCGGCGAGGCTCTTGTAGTTGGCGATGACCGGGTCGGTCGGGAGGAGGTCCAGGCTGCCGACGATCTCGTCGCTCTTCTTGAAGGACCCGCCGATGACCCAGATCACCGGGTAGAGGATCACCGCGAGAACCAGCAGTGATCCGATGTGCCAGGCGAGGGAGCCGGGCAGCTTGCGCCGGAGCGCTCCGGCTCCGGCTGTGGCCTTGACGTCGGTGGCCGATGGGGGTGCCCCCTGATCGAGCGGAGTCGAGAGATTGGGGGAGCTCATCGGGCGCCCTCCTCGTAGTGCACCCAGCGCTTCTGGGACCAGAACAGCACCGCCGTCACCAGGGCGACCGCGACCAGCAGGAGCCAGGCCATCGCGGAGGCCAGACCCATGCGGCTGTTCTCGAAGCCCTGGACGTAGAGGTAGCAGGTGTAGACCATCGACCCGTCGGCCGGACCGCAGGCGTTGCCACCGGCGCCGCCGCCGACGATGTACGCCGAGCTGAAGATCTGGAAGGAGTGGATCGTCTCCAGCAGCACATTGAAGAAGAGGACCGGAGAGATCATCGGCAGCGTGATGTTCCAGAACCGCCGCAGCTTGCCCGCCCCGTCGACCTCGGCCGCCTCGTACAGCTCGCGCGGGACCTGCTTGAGACCGGCCAGGAAGATGACCATGGGGGCACCGAACTGCCAGACGGTGAGGGCCACCAGGCTGTAGATGATCATGTCCGGGTCGCCGGTCCAGCCGCCGACGTCGATGCCGAACATCTTCTGGGTGCGGTCGACGATCGCGTCGTCCGAGAAGATCGCCTTCCAGACGATCGCGACGGAGACACTCGCGCCGATGAGGGACGGCGCGTAGAAGGCGGCCCGGTAGAAGGCCTGCCCGCGCCGGCTCTGGGCGAGCAGCAGGGCCACACCGAGGGCGGCGATCAGCTTGAGCGGCGTGCCGACGGCGACGTACCAGAGCGTCACCTGCACCGAGTGGCGCCAGCGCGGATCGCCGAACATCTCGGAGAAGTTGCCGAGGCCGATCCACTTGGGGGCGTCGAAGAGGTTGTAGTCGGTGAAGGCGTAGTAGAGCGAGGCGATCATCGGGCCCGCGGTGAGCAGCAGGAACCCGGCGATCCACGGGGACATGAAGAGATAGCCGGCCAGGTTCTCCCGGCGCCGCCGCCGCTTGAGGGCGGCGGGGCGCTCGGGCGTCACCGGACCGTGCCGCGGCTCGGAGTCCTTTGACAGGCCCTCCATCGCAGGGGCGTGTGTCACGGTGGTTCCCATCAGGTGCCGAGAGCCGTCTTCGACTCGCTGAAGAACTGCTTGACGGCCTCGGCCACCGAGCGCTTGCCCAGGCCGAGTTCCTCACCGATGCGCAGGAAGGCGGCCTCGCAGACGTCCGCGCCGTTCGGGTGCGGGGTGATGGGCTCCAGGACGCCCGCTTTGACGAGGGACTCCTCGTAGGCGGCGATCGCCTTGTTGACCTCGTCGGTCGGCTTGTACGCGTCGAACTGCGCCTGTGTCGCGGGCACGCCGCGGTCGTAGCCCATGATCTTGGCGACCTCGGGGTCGTGCACCATGAAGTCGATGAACTGGGCGACTTCCTTGGGGTGCTGGGTGCGCTTGGAGGCGCTCAGCATGAGGGAGCCGAGGTACTGGCCGGTCTTCTTGCCGTCCGTGGTCGGGATGGGGGCCAGGCCGTACTCGCTCTTGCCCTCGGAGGTGTAGCGGACGGTGAAGTTGTCCCAGGTGAACTCACCGGCGGAGATCTCCCCGGCGACCGCCGACTTGGGCTTGATCTGGGCGACCTTCTTCTGGTTGGCGTAGCTGCCGTCCTCGACGCCTCGCTTCGCCTTCGTCCACCAGTCCGTCAGATCCGCCTCGGTGAAGCCGAGCGCGTCCTCGGTGAAGAACGCCTTGCCGTTCTGGCGCAGGTAGAGGTCGTAGAGGTACATGATGTTGTATGGGCCGGTGTCGCCCGCACGCCCCGTCTTGTCACGGATCTTCTTCATCGCCGCGTGGTAGTCGTCCCACGTCCAGCCCTGCTCCGGCTTCACACCGGCTCGCGTGTAGACGGGCTTGTCGATGACCAGGGACATGGAGTTCGAACCGACCGGAACGCCGAGGAGCTTGCCGTCGACCTCGCCGAACTTCTCCAGGCCCGCGCGGAATCCCTCCATCCGGAGGTGGCCGGCCTTGACCTGCTCGCTGAGATCGAGCAGCACGTTCTTCGCGTCGTATTTCCGGAGGAAGCCGATGGCATTCTGGAACACGTCCGGCGGATTTCCGCCGGAGGCCTGGGTGTTGAACTTCTTCCAGAAGTCGAGATAAGGCTGGAAGTCCGTTTTAACCTTGATCTTCGGGTACTTCTTGTGGAAGAGCTCGATCGTCTTGTTGATTCGCTCGGCACGGTCCTCCGCACCCCACCACGCGTAACGGATCGTCACCGTCCCGTCCGCGGAAGTCCCTCCGTCGCCACCGCAGCCGGTGGTCGCCGCCAGCCCCATCGTGGCCGCCGTAGCCCCGGCCGCCTTCAGAATCGTACGTCTCTCAACGTTCCTGCCGTTCAGCACCGTTGGACCTCCCCGCACGTCGTCCCGCTCGCATGAATCGTTTCAAGTAAGCGCTTGCTGGCACAAGTTACGGAGGGGCTGAGGGTGCGTCAATGATTCGGACAAGATTTTCTTACCGCGAGCCGACCGCTGGAGCGGGTGGAGCGGGCAGGGCCAGGGACGGGGCGGGGCGACGCCGCTGGTGACGGCGGTGCGGTCGGATCGCCGAACGGGCTGGGGGTGGTGGGACGAGTTCTGCGCGCGACCGGAAGACGACGGTGGGGTGGGAGTCGCGGGTCGAGGGGTGTGAGTCGCTTTTGGCCATGTGGCGCTGGGATGGGGTGGGACCGGGTGAGGGGGTGCGGCGACTGGGGGTTACGGGGCGGGGGTGGGGCTGGGTGTGGGGGTGGCAGGAACGGACGGGTGGACTGACGTTTTCCCGGGCGGCACCAGGTCGGCCGAAACGAAGCTATGAGGGGGGCCGGTCCTGCTCGGCGGGGGTGACATCGGGCTTGTCGGTGAGGGCGTGCTGTCGGACCGGGCCGGCGGAGCCGGTTGCAGGGCCTGACCAGCGGAGGCGGTGGCAGAGAATCCGCGGACAGATGGAGCCGATGGCAGCGCGTCGGACCCGCCGGCGAACACCGTCGGAGAGGGCACCCGCACCGCCCTCCCGTCGCGGGCAGAAACGACGGCGGCCCACCTGCTGGTCGCCCACACCTGTGTGACCCTGCTGCTGGGTCTTGGGACGCCGCACATCGTCCGCGACATCGTCGGGCACAGCACCCTGAACGTGACCATGAACATT
>NZ_JBFAIG010000015.1:0-202085 GCF_040654575.1 Streptomyces sp. NPDC050674 | reverse complement strand
CAGCCGAGCGTGGGGGAGTTGACAACCGACGACAACGCGGCAGATGCGCGTGCCACGCCCCGCGACGCCGGCATGATCCAAACGACAGGCCCTAGCTGCGGGCATGCGTGCCGCCTGGGGCGGCACGGGTGGGCGCAGGCGGCATCTCGTCACGCCGGGTTGCGGACCCGCCCGGCCTCAGCCCGGACGCCGGGTGCCTAGAGGCTGACCCCGACCGTCACCGGCTCGTTGACCAGGGTGATGCCGAAGGCCTCGCGGACTCCGGCCACGACCTCGCGGGCCAGGGCCAGGAGATCCTCGGTCGTCGCGCTCCCCCGGTTCGTCAGCGCCAGCGTGTGCTTCGTAGAGATGCGGGCCGGTCCGTCGCCGTAGCCCTTGGTGAAGCCCGCCTTGTCGATCAGCCAGGCCGCGGAGGTCTTGGTGCGGCCCTCGCCGGCCGGGTAGGCGGGGGGTTCCACCCCGTCGCCGAGCCGGTCGCGGACGCGGGCGCGGAACGTCTCGAAGTCCGTGTCCGTGAGGATCGGGTTGGTGAAGAAGGACCCGGCCGACCAGGTGTCGTGGTCCTCGGGGTCCAGGACCATGCCCTTGCCGGCGCGCAGCTTGAGCACCGTCTCGCGGGCCTGCGCCAGGGGGACGCGGTCGCCCGGCTCCACGCCGAGGGCCCGGGCCGTCTCGGCGTAGCGGAGAGGGGCGGAGAGGCCCTCGGCGTCCTCCAGGCGGAAGCGGACGCGCAGGACGACGTAGCGCTCGGGGTCGGACTTGAAGCGGCTGTGGCGGTAGGAGAAGGCGCAGTCCTCGTTGGCCAGGGTGACGGTCTCGCCGCTGCGGCGGTCGTAGGCGACGACCTCCGTGATCGTCGAGGAGACCTCCTGGCCGTACGCCCCGACGTTCTGGATGGGGGTCGCTCCGGCCGAGCCGGGGATGCCGGCCAGGCATTCGATGCCGGCCAGGCCCGCCTCGACCGTGCGCGCGACGGCGTCGGTCCAGATCTCGCCGGCGGCCAGTTCGAGCCGGGTGCCGTCGAGGGTGAAGCCCTTGGTGGCGATGACGAGGGCGGTGCCGTCGAAGCCCTTGTCGCCGATGACCAGGTTCGAGCCGCCGCCGATGAGCAGCAGCGGGGTGCCCGCCTCGTCGGCTTCGCGGACGGCGGCGATCACCTCGTCGTCCGTCGTGGCGGTGACCAGCCGGGTCGCGGGGCCGCCCAGCCGGAAGGTCGTCAGCGGGGCGAGGGGGGCGTCGTGGAGTTCCTGCACGGGCTCAAGACTACGAGACGTCACCGGCAGCGCCGGGCACGCGTGCGTGCGGCCCCGTCCCACAGGGGAAGGGGCCGCACGTGGTGGTGGTCAGGTCAGGCGGCGCAGCGCCTCGGACCAGGGGACCGGGAGGTCGTCGCTGTTGACCTGCCAGGCGGTGAAGGAAGAGTCCTTCATCTGCGGGGCCAGGCCGCTTGCCGCCGGTCCATGCGTGCCCGCGCGGGCGAAGGCGTGCAGGGCGTCCTTGGACTCCCAGGCGGACAGGGTCCAGAAGGTCCGCTGGAAGGGCTTGGCCCGCAGGGTCGCTCCGTAGGCGCCGGGGCTGGTGCGGACCTGCCGCCAGACGGCGGGCGTGCCGGCGAGGAACCTCAGCGCTCCCCACAGCGTGCGCGTCTCGAAGCGGGAGGCGAAGACGTGCACCTCGGTGCCGGGAGGCGGGGTGTTCGGGACGGTCCAGGGAAGGGTCGGCATGGCTGCTTCTCCTTGTCGGGTCGCGGTGGGGTCAGTGGGAGGCCTCGGCGAGCACGGGTGCCGGCTCGGCCGGGGCCTGCTGCCGTCCCGCCTGGCGCCGGGTGGGTGTGAGCAGGGCCGCGACGCCCGCGAGGGCCACCACCGCGGAGCCCGTCACCAGGGCCGGCCGCATGCCGTCGACGAAGGTCTGGCCGGTCTCGTAGCCGCCCTGGGCCGCGAAGATCGACGCCATGACGGCGATGCCGAGCGCCCCGCCCACCTCGCGCAGGGCGTTGTTGGCGCCGGAGGCGATGCCCTGCTCCGACGGCCGCACGCTGGACATCACCAGGTGCGAGGCGGGGGCGAAGAACAGGGCCATGCCGACGCCGCTGACGATCAGGGCGGGCAGCTGGGCCGCGTAGGAGGCGTCGGCCGTGGCCACGACCGCCATGTAGCCGAGGCCCAGGGCCTGGAGGAACAGGCCCGCGGCGACGACCGGGCGGCCGCCGACGCGGTCGGCCAGGATGCCCGCGATCGGGGCGACGAGCATCGGCATGCCGGGCCAGGGCAGCATCCTGAGGCCCGCCTCGGTGGGCGAGTACCCGAGGACGCCCTGCATGTACTGGCTGAGCAGGAAGATCGAGCCGAACATACCGAGGAACATCAGCAGGCTCGCCGCGTTGATGCCGGCGAAGGCGCGGGAGCGGAACAGCCGCATCGGGAGCATGGGGTTCTTGGCGCGTGTGCTGTAGAGGACGAAGCCGACGAGCAGCGCGCCGCCCGCGAAGAGCCCGGTCAGCACCAGGGAGGAGGTCCAGCCGTCGGCGGGGCCGCGGACCAGGCCGTAGACGATGCCGAAGAGACCGCCGCTGGCGAGCAGGGTGCCGGGGATGTCGAGCGGGGCCCCGGTGCCGTGGGACTCGGCGAGGCGGAGGCGGGCGAGCGGCAGCAGGGCCAGGCCGAGCGGGACGTTCAGCCAGAAGATCCACTGCCAGGAGATGTGTTCGGTGAGGCTGCCGCCGACCAGCGGTCCGGAGGCGACGGCGAGCCCGTTGACGGCGCCCCATATGCCGTACGCCATGCCGCGCTTGGCGGCGGGTACGGCGGCGGTCAGCAGGGTGAGCGTCAGCGGCATCATCACCGCCGCGCCGGCGCCCTGGACGGCGCGGGCGGCGATGAGGGAGTCGATGCCGGGCGCCATGGCCGCGGCGGCGGAGGCGCCGGTGAAGACGGTGAGGCCGGCGATGAAGAGCCGGCGGCGGCCGAAGCGGTCGCCGAGGGCCGCGCCGAACATCAGCAGCACGGCGAAGGTGAGCGTGTAGGCGCTCACGGTCCATTCCAGGTCGTGCAGTCCCCCGCCGAGGTCCTTCCGGATGGAGGGCAGGGCGGTGGTGACGACGAGGTTGTCGAGGGCCGCCATGAATCCGGCGACGCTGGTGATGACGAGGGCCCAGACGGCTCCCCCGCGACGTGCGGTCTGCTGTGACATCGCTCCCCCATGGAGTGTGTGCCGTGATTGATTAGTTATTGATTACTAACTTTCGAGGTCATGAAAGGGCCGCGTCCTCGCCCTTGCGTGTCGTCAGCCGCCGGCCGCCGACGGGTTCAGCCCCGCCCAGACCCGGTGATCGGCCGGGAATCGCATGGCCACCAGGCAGTTGATGAGCATGCCCTGGGCGAGGAAGGCCGTCGTCTCGCGGGCGTCGGCGCCCAGCGGCAGGTGGATGGTGTCCCACAGCCGCATCCAGCCCGCGCGCACCGCCTCGCCGAACTCGTGGTCCCCCTCTTCCTCGGCGGCCGCCACGGCGAGGTACATCTGCATCTGCATCATCAGCCACTCGGGCTGTTCGGAGATGGTCTCGATGTACGCCCCGCCCATGGCCTGGCGGGCCTCTTCGCCCTCCAGCCCCTCGGCCGCCTCGGCGAACATCCGAATGGTGTCCTCGACGCACCGCTCGGCCGCCGCCAGGAAGATCGCCTTCTTGCCGGGGAAGAGCCGGAAGAGATACGGCTGCGAGACGCCGACCCGGCGGGCGATCGCCTCGGTCGACGTGCCGTGGTAACCACCCCGGGCGAATTCCGCCGTCGCCGCCCGGATGACGCTCTCGCGCCGCTCTTCCGCACTCATCCTTGCCATGCCATCGAAGTTAGTGCTCAATCACTAACTAAGTCAAGCGCTTCTCTGCGCCGCGCCCACGCGTAAGGGGCGCCTCCAATGGAGAGCGCCCCTTACATCGCGTCACGTCCGTCTCAGGCCAGCCGTACGACCGCCCGGGACATGCCCAGCACCTTCTGACCGGCGCTGGTGGCCGTCAGGTCCACGCGGACCGTGTTGTCGTCGAGCTTGGCGGCGACCTTGCCGGCGACCTCGATCACGGCACCCTGGTCGTCGTTCGGAACGACGACCGGCTTGGTGAAGCGGACGCCGTACTCGACGACCGCGCCCGGGTCCCCGGCCCAGTCGGTGACCACCCGGATCGCCTCGGCCATGGTGAACATGCCGTGCGCGATGACGTCCGGCAGGCCGACCTCCTTCGCGAACTTCTCGTTCCAGTGGATCGGGTTGAAGTCGCCGGAGGCACCCGCGTAGCGGACGAGGGTGGCGCGCGTCACGGGAAAGGTCTGCGCGGGCAGCTCGGTGCCGACCTCGACGTCGGCGTAGGAGATCTTCGCGGTCATGATGTCGCTCACGCCCCCTCGGCCGCGCGGGCCACGAGCTTGGTCCAGGCGGTCACGACGTGCTCGCCGGCCTCGTCGTGCACCTCGCCGCGGATGTCCACGATGTCGTTGCCCGCGAGGGACTTGATCGCCTCGATGGTCGAGGTGACCGAGAGCCGGTCGCCTGCGCGGACCGGCCGGCGATAGGCGAACGTCTGGTCCCCGTGCACCACGCGGCTGTAGTCAAGACCGAGCTGGGGATCCTGGACGACCTCGCCCGCGGCCGCGAAGGTGATCGCGAAGACGAAGGTCGGCGGGGCGATCACATCGGGGTGACCGAGTGCCTTGGCGGCCTCCGCGTCCGTGTACGCCGGGTTGGCGTCCCCGACCGCCTCGGCGAACTCACGGATCTTCTCCCGGCCCACCTCATAGGGCGCGGTGGGCGGGTACGTCCGCCCCACGAAGGACTGATCGAGCGCCATGGCTCGGTACCTCCTGCTAGGTCTACTGACCGGTACGGGTCCCTTACAACGACGCGAGGCCGCCCCCGATCACTCGGGAACGGCCTCGTGTACGAGCCTGTTTTTATCGCGTTTCGCGATGCGCGGTGTGCGCATTGCAACGCGGGCAGTGCTTCTTCATCTCAAGACGATCCGGGTTGTTACGCCGGTTCTTCTTGGTGATGTAGTTCCGCTCCTTGCACTCCACGCAGGCCAGCGTGATCTTCGGGCGGACGTCGGTGGCAGCCACGTGAGTGCTCCTAAGACGAACGGATGGACTGTTTAACGCAAGAAGAGTAGCCGATCGAAGGACCGACCCCGCAATCGGCTACTGTGTGTAGCGGTGACCGGACTTGAACCGGTGACACAGCGATTATGAGCCGCTTGCTCTACCGACTGAGCTACACCGCTTTGATGTGGTCCGGGCCCCGCCTCGCGACGGGAACCAGTCACACCAGAGCCCCAAAACGGAATCGAACCGTTGACCTTCTCCTTACCATGGAGACGCTCTGCCGACTGAGCTATTGGGGCGAGCGATGAAGACATTACACGCTCGGCCGCCGTTCACCCAAATCCGTTTCGCGGCGCCCGCTCCGGGCCCCGGACCGTCCTCCCGGCAGCCCCGTGCGTGCCTCGCGTCCCGTGCGCGGACCACGCCGGTACGACTATTGCGCTCCTCCCCGCCAGGGCCGGGAGGCCGTCCTAGGCTCGTCTCACTCTGCGTGATCATGCGTCCTCCCGCGCACAGCCCGAGCCCCTGGAGTGCGATGCCCGACAGCCGGCCGCAGCCGCCACCGCCCCCGTCGTCCTCGCCGGGTCCGGCGGACCCGTCGTCGCTGCTGCTGTGCGGCGCCCGGCTCACCGACGGCCGGACCGTGGACGTACGGCTGGGCGGCGGTCGCATCGAGGCGGTCGGCACGGCCGGCAGCCTGGCGGCGGGCACCCCGCGCGCGGGCGGCGCGCGTGTGGACCTCAGCGGCTATCTGCTGCTGCCGGCCCCGGTCGACCCGCACACCCACGCCGACACGGCTCTGTCGGCCGACGACGAGGGCCCGGTCTCGTACGAGCCGCAGGACGTGCAGCGCCGGGCGACCGAGGCCGCCCTGCTCCAGCTCGGGCACGGGGCGACGGTCACACGGGCGCATGTGCGCGTGGGCGGCGTCCAGGGTCTCGGCGCGCTGGCGGCCGTGCTGCAGGCCCGGCGGGCGCTGCGCGGGCTGGCGGAGCTGACGACGGTGGCGATGCCCCGGGTGTTGACCGGGGTGGCCGGCGCGGACGGGCTGGCGATGCTGCGCGACGCGGTGAAGATGGGCGCCTCGGTGGTGGGCGGCCGCCCGGACCTCGACCCGGATCCGACGGGGTACGCGGAGGCGGTCCTGGAGGTGGCCTCCGAGCACGGCTGCCCCGTCGACCTGCACACGGACGCCGGGGACCCCGCCCGGCTGGCCCGGCTCGCGGCGATGGCGGGCGGACTGCGCACCGGCGTGACCCTCAGCCCGTGCGGCGACCTCGGGCGGCTGCCCGCCGACGTGGCCGCGCGCACGGCCGACCAACTCGCGGCAGCCGGGGTGTCGGTGGTGTGCCTGCCGCAGGGCGGCTGCGGTGGTGTCGACCGGCGCGGGGCGGCTCCGGTACGGCTGCTGCGGGCGGCCGGGGTGCGGGTGGCCGCCGGGAGCGGGGCGCTGCGGGACGTGTCCAACCCCGTGGGCCGCGGCGATCCGCTGGAGGCGGCCTTCCTGCTGGCCTCGCGCTACGGGCTGTCGCCCGAAGAGGCGTACGACGGGGTGAGTTCCGCGGCGCGGGCGGTGCTGGGGCTGCCCGAGGTGCGGGTGGAGGCGGGTTTCCCGGCCGAGCTGCTCGCGGTGCGCGGTGACGGGCTGGCGGGGGCGCTGTCCCTGGCGTACAGCCGGATCGTCGTGCACCAGGGGCGCGTGGTGGCGCGGACCAGCGCGGTGCGGGAGTACTGCAGTTCGGCGGCCTCGGTGGAGCTGGGGCTGCCGCGGCAGGGCCGGGGCGAAGCGCCGTAAGGCATCGGGCGGGGTGGGGGCGGCGTCGTGCGGCGGACGGTGCTGTCCAGGCGTACGGTCGAAGGCATGCGCATTGTCATCGCTGGTGGTCATGGTCAGATCGCGTTGCGGCTGGAGCGGTTGCTCGCCGCGCGCGGGGACGAGGTGGCGGGCATCATCCGCAAGGCCGAACAGGCCGACGACCTGCGGCAGGCCGGTGCCGAACCGGTCGTGCTCGACCTGGAGTCGGCGTCCGTGGACGAGGTCGCGGAGCGGCTGAGGGGTGCCGACGCCGCGGTCTTCGCGGCGGGCGCGGGCCCGGGCAGTGGGGCGTCCCGCAAGGACACGGTGGACAAGGCCGCGGCGGTCCTCTTCGCGGACGCGGCGGTGAAGGCGGGCGTACGGCGCTTCGTGATCGTGTCGTCCATGGGCGCCGACCCGCGTCACCAGGGCGACGAGATCTTCGACGTGTACCTGCGCGCCAAGGGCGAGGCGGACGCCTACGTGCGGGGACTGGACGCCCTGGACTGGACGATTCTGCGCCCCGGGCAGCTCACCGACGACGCCGGCACCGGTCTCGTCCGGCTGGAGGCGCGCACGGGCCGCGGCCCGATCCCGCGCGACGACGTGGCCGCCGTGCTGGCGGAGCTGGTGGACACCTCGGCGACGGCCGGGCTCACGCTGGAGCTGATCAGCGGTCCGGTGCCGGTGTCCGTGGCGGTGAAGTCGGTGGCCGGGAACTGAGGTTCACGGCGGCGGGAGCCGGCGGGCCTCACGACAGGGGCAGTCGGGCGGCGAGAGCCGGCGGGCCTCAGAACAAGGGCAGTTGGCCGGGGAAGTCCGGGACCGTGTAGCCGTCCAGGGACGGTTGCTCCGGGCCCGGGCGGGCCTGGCGGCGGGAGCCCGGGCATGAGGTGAGTTCGCAGTGCTCGCGGGCACCGGGCGGGTCGTGGCGCGCGTAGCGCCCGGCGACGACGGCGATCTCGCGGCGGCACTCGGGGCAGATCCTGCGGCGGGAGGACATGGGGCCAGTGTGCCGCGCGAGCGGCCGTGCCGTGCCCCTGCCTCGGCGGAGCTGCCCGTTTCGCCTCCGCCTCCGGTGTCCACCGGACGGGTCCGGCGGGGTCCTCCCGTGGGCCACGCCGGGCGAGTTCCGCACGATCCGGTGGGCCACCGCCGGGTGGGGCGTGTGAGGCGGCCGCGCGGACCAGCGCTTTGCCGAACGATGCGCAGGTCGAGGCGCCGTCACACCCCACCCCACCGGCCCGCACCGGGCCCTCTCAGCCGGTCGGCGCTCCGAACCACTTCGGCAGTACCTCGAGCAGTTCCCGCTGGTCCTCACCGGCCCAGGCCACGTGACCGTCCGGTCGCAGCAGCACCGCGGGCACGTCGAGTTCCTCGCTGACGTCGACGACGTGGTCGACCCGGTCCGCCCAGCCCGCCACCGAAAGCCCGCCGCCGCCGGCCCGCCGGGCGCCGGTCTGGTCGAGCAGCAGCCCGCGGCCACCGCGCATCCGCTCGTAGAGGCGGCCCTCCTTCAGCCGCAGGTCCCGCAGCCGCCGTCCGAGCAGTTCGTGGCCCTCACCGAAGTCGTAGCGGACGGCGATGGCGGTGGTCTTCTCGGTCAGGTACAGGTTCACCTCCTCGAAGTCCATCAGTTCCGCCAGCAGACGGCGCACCGCCTGCGGACCCGGCTCGGGCGACAACAGGTGCATCTGCGCCCGGGTGTTGTCCAGCACGGCGGCGGCCACCGGGTGGCGTTCGGCGTGGTAGCTGTCCAGCAGTCCCGGCGGTGCCCAGCCGCGCAGTTCGGCGGCCAGCTTCCAGCCGAGGTTGAACGCGTCCTGGACGCCGAGGTTGAGGCCCTGGCCGCCGGTCGGCGGATGGATGTGCGCGGCGTCACCGGCCAGCAGGACCCGGTCGACCCGGAAGCGCTCGGCCAGCCTGGTGGCGTCACCGAAGCGGGAGAGCCAACGCGGGGAGTGCACGCCGAAGTCGGTACCGGAGTACGTGCGCAGCTGCTGCTTGAACTCCTCCAGGGTCGGCGCGACAGTGCGGTCGGCTGCCACGCCCTCGGCCGGCACGAGGACGCGGTACACCCCGTCCCGGACCGGCATGGCGCCGAACCGGAAGTGGGTCTTGCGCACTTCGGCCATCACGGCCGCCAGCTCCTCGGGGGGCGCGGTCAGCTCCATCTCGCCCAGCAGCGTCTCGACCCTGGAGGGCTCGCCGGGGAAACCGACGCCGAGCAGCTTGCGCACCGTGCTGCGGCCGCCGTCGCAGCCGACGAGGTAGCGGGCGCGCAGCCGCGTGCCGTCGGCCAGCTCGGCGGTCACACCGTCGCCGTCCTGGCTCAGCCCGACCAGCGCCTCGCCGCGCCGGATCTCGGCGCCGAGCTCGGCGGCGTGCTCGGCCAGGAGCCGGTCCGTGACGGGCTGCGGGATGCCGAGGACATACCCGTGCGTGGTGTCCAGCCGGCCGGGTGACGGTTTGGCGATGCCGGCGAAGCCGCCGATGTGGTGGTGCTTCTTGCCTTCGGCGAGGAAACGGTCCAGCAGGCCGCGCTGGTCCAGCACCTCGATGCTGCGCACGTGCAGGCCGAGCGCGCGCACGTACGCGGCTGGCTCGGCCTCCTTCTCCAGCACCACGACCCGCACGCCGTGCAGCCGGAGCTCCCCGGCCAGCATCATCCCGGTCGGGCCACCGCCGGCAATGATCACATCAATCAAAGGATCCCCCGTATTTCGCGTCGTTTTTCCTCTTCCGGCGGAAGATTCTGCGGCACGACGGGGGCCTTGCCGCAAGGCCCCCCATGCGCTATACGTTGAAAGTGGCAAGGAGCGACCGACTCCTTGCCCTTTCCATTTCCGGAGTCGGGAAATGGCGGAGGGCCGGCGGGGAATGACGGAGGGCCGGCCGGTTCAGTAGCCGGTGGCCAGGTCCAGCGTCCACCAAGGCCCGCCGGAGCCCTGCGCGACACCCACCCCGGCGTGGATGTAACGGCAGGTCAGGATGATGGCCCGGTGCTCGGGGCTGTCGATCCAGACACGGACGGCGGCCTCGGGTGTGCCGGGACCGGCGGCGATGTTCTCGGCGATGTGACCGGGGTGGTAACCGGCGTCCCGCATCCGCGCGGCCGGACTGCTGCCGTCGCTTCCGGTGTGGGTGAGACGCTGCCTGCGGGCCATGTCGGCGCTGTGCCTCTGGGCGGCACGGTTGAGGGAGCTGCGCAGCCGCACGGGCCCGCAGTCGGCCTGCGAGCGCTGCTTGTTGACGGCGTCGACGACCCTGGCCGCCAGATCGTCACGGACCGGGCTCGGGCGGGTGTCGGTGGTCGTGCCCCGGGGTCGGGCCGGCCCGGGCGGCGGCAGGAGCGACGAGGGTGCCTCACGATAGGGCGGCGGCATCGGCACGGGTGGCCCGGCCCAGCCGACGAGCAGAGCGGCCCCCAGGGCGAGCGTGGCTGTCGACGTCCCCGTCATCGTCTCCCTCTTCTTCTCTCGTCTTTTCCGTCTTGTCTTCGTCGCGTCTTCGCCTTGTCTTCTGCGCCTTGTCTTCTTCGTCTTCTCCTTTCTCTGTTGTCTGTGTTCCGTGCCGGAGCGGCGGCGGAAACGAAAAGCCCCCTTTCGCCTGCGTCCGCAGGCGAAAGGGGGCTTTTCGTGGTGAGGGTGTCAGCGCACGTCGACGTAGTCGGCCGTACTGGTGGCGACGCCCGTGGTGGAATTGCCGAAGTACACCCAGCGGTAGTAACCGTCCACCGAGGCGGTGACCGTGGTTTTCATGCCCCCGGTGCTGCTGGTCGTGGCCTTCTTGACCGTCTTGTAGGTGTCGGTGCCCTTGGCGCGGAACTGGAGGCTGACCGTACGGCCGCTGTAGGCGTCGTACCTCTTGGTGCTCCAGTTGGCGCGGGTCAGCTTGCCCGTGACGGTGATCGTCTTGCCCTTGGTGACCGGCTCGGGTGAGGCGTCGGTGGTGGCCTTGGCCGCGCGCTTGAGCTGGGCGGTCGTGGACCGCGTCTCCAGCTCCCCGGTCTTCAGGCCGCCGTCGGCCTTCCACAGCTTCAGCGAGACGCCCACCTTCCAGGTCGTGGCGTCACTGTTGGAGTCGACGTGCTCCTGGCTCGGGTGCGGGTCGATGTAGAGGCTGCCCTCGCAGCGAGCGTGCTTGGAGTCGATCTCGTAGCAGGTGTAGACGCCCGGCCCGATGAAGTTCTCCCCCGTGTCGGCGGCCGTGTTGATGCTGCCGCGGTAGAGGAAGGGGTACGCGTCGTAGCGGGAGGGGTCGGCGGTGGTGTAGCCGGAGGGCAGCGCGATGTTGAAGCTGATCGACGGCTCCACCTCCTTCGACGTCCCGACGACGATGGGCTTGCCCTTGTTGACGACGATGTCCGACACCTTGATGCCGGTGTCCGCCGCCTGAGCGGCCGGCGCGTTCAGCACCGGAAGGCCCAGCGCCCCCACGAGCGTGAGCACCGCGACGGTTCGTCTGCCTGTTTTCATTCACACCTCATCAGGAGGATGCCGTTGGAAGAGGCGGCAGCCTATCTGACGGGTTCATGCCGTCCGCCCTGACCGGGCAGTACGCGGCGCCACGGTCACCGGCCAACGAAAAACCCCCTCCGATCAGGTCAGGACCTGATCGGAGGGGGTCTTCCCCAGTGTGGCGGCGCCAGGATTCGAACCTGGGAAGGCTGAGCCGGCAGATTTACAGTCTGCTCCCTTTGGCCGCTCGGGCACACCGCCGGGGTGGCTGCTCGTCACGCCGCTTTTCGGCGGCGCTCCGTGGCAACGACGTAAACAATACCTGATGCCGAGGGGTGCTTCGCCACCCGATTGATCGGCGCTCGCAGGGCTGGGGGTGGCTAGGCTGGTCCGGATGCGGCCCCGGACCCGAACGGGCCCTGTGGCCGCCCCCATACGCCGGTACGCACGATACGCACCCCGATACAAGGAGCCACAGGACATGGCCGACTCCAGTTTCGACATCGTCTCGAAGGTCGAGCGGCAGGAGGTCGACAACGCACTCAACCAGGCCGCCAAGGAGATCTCGCAGCGCTACGACTTCAAGGGCGTGGGCGCCTCGATCTCGTGGTCCGGTGAGCAGATCCTCATGGAGGCGAACTCCGAGGACCGGGTGAAGGCCATCCTCGACGTCTTCCAGTCCAAGCTGATCAAGCGGGGCATCTCGCTGAAGGCTCTGGACGCGGGCGAGCCCCAGCTCTCCGGCAAGGAGTACAAGATCTTCTCGTCGATCAAGGAGGGCATCTCCCAGGAGAACGCGAAGAAGGTGGCGAAGACCATCCGCGACGAGGGCCCCAAGGGCGTGAAGGCCCAGGTGCAGGGCGAGGAGCTGCGGGTCAGCTCCAAGAGCCGTGACGACCTGCAGGCCGTCATCACCCTGCTGAAGGGCAAGGACTTCGACTTCGCGATGCAGTTCGTGAACTACCGGTAGTCCGGCCCCGGGCTCCCGCCCGCACGGCTACGGGGAAGGGTGGGCCCCCGCGGGTGCCCGCCCTTGTCCTTCGCCGGCCGCGCTCTGCACAGCCCGGTCAGTCGCGTGAGTGACCGAACAGCAGGCGGTAGACGATCAGGAGGACGAGGGATCCACCGATCGCCGCTGCCCAGGTCGCGCCGTCGTAGAAGTCCTTGGTGATCGGGTGGTCCATCCAGCGGGACGATATCCAGCCGCCGATGAACGCGCCCGCGATACCGATGAGGGTCGTGCCGATGAGGCCACCCGGGTCGCGTCCCGGAAGCAGGAACTTCGCGATCGCCCCGGCCAGCAGTCCGAGGATGATCCAGCTGATGACGGTCATGCCGTGAACCTGCCCTTTCACGCTGTGCCCGCACTGTCCCGGCCCTGTGATCTTGCTCCCCGAGGACCGGACCCGAGCGTCGTACGTCGGGCGTCTCGCGTGCGGCGTCCTTGCCGCGCGTTCACGCCTTCTTGGTGGGGATGACGTCTCGGCTCCACCCGCCGGTTGCGTCGGTCAATAGGGTGCGACGCATGACAACACCCCGTTCCGGACTGCGCCGCACCCTTGGTGTGGGTGACGCCGTCGTCATCGGACTCGGCTCGATGGTGGGAGCCGGGATCTTCGCCGCCCTCGGGCCCGCGGCGCACGCGGCCGGCTCCGGGCTCCTCGTGGGGCTCGCCGTCGCCGCCGTGGTCGCGTACTGCAACGCCATGTCGTCGGCCCGCCTCGCCGCGATGTATCCGGCCTCGGGCGGCACGTACGTGTACGGGCGGGAGCGGCTCGGGGAGTTCTGGGGTTACCTCGCGGGCTGGTCGTTCGTGGTCGGGAAGACGGCTTCCTGTGCGGCGATGGCGCTCACCGTCGGCACCTACCTCTGGCCGGGGCAGGCGCACGCGGTGGCGGTCGGGGCCGTGGTGGCGCTGACCGCGGTGAACTACGGCGGTGTCCAGAAGTCCGCGTGGCTGACGCGGGTGATCGTGGCGCTGGTCCTGGCTGTCCTCGCTTCCGTGGTGGTCGTGTGTCTGGCCTCCGGTGAGGCGGATGCCGGGCGGCTGGACGTCGGAGCCTCGGGCGGTGCGGACGGGGTGCTCCAGGCGGCCGGTCTGTTGTTCTTCGCGTTCGCCGGGTACGCCCGGATCGCCACCCTCGGCGAGGAGGTGCGGGATCCGGCGCGGACCATCCCCCGTGCGATCCCGCTGGCGCTGGGCATCACGTTGGTGGTGTACGCGTGTGTGGCAATGGCGGTCCTTTCGGTACTCGGGTCGGGTGGTCTCGGGGACGCGACGGCACCGCTGGCCGACGCGGTCCGGGCGGCCGGGGCGCCCGGGCTCGTGCCGGTGGTGCGGGGCGGTGCGGCCGTGGCCGCGATGGGGTCGCTGCTCGCGCTGATCCTCGGGGTGTCGCGGACGACGCTGGCCATGGCCCGGGACCGGCATCTGCCGCCGGCCCTGGCGGCGGTGCATCCGCGCTTCCAGGTGCCGCACCGGGCAGAGCTGGCCGTCGGTGCGGTGGTCGCGGTGCTGGCCGCCACGGTGGACGTCCGGGGCGCGATCGGGTTCTCCTCCTTCGGCGTGCTGGCGTACTACGCCGTGGCCAACGCGTCGGCGTGGACCCTGTCTTCGGCACCGGCGGCGCGGGTGGTGCCGGTGGTCGGGCTGGTCGGCTGCGCGGTGCTGGCGTTCTCGCTGCCCGGGGTGTCGGTGGCCGTGGGCGCGGGGGTGCTGGTCGTGGGGGCCCTCGCGTACGCCCTGCGGCGGTGGGTGAAGGCCCGGCCCGGCAGGAGGAGGTAGGGGCAGGGTGGACTACGGGGTGGTGGTCGGGGCCCGTGGCCTACGGACGGCGGTGAAGGGCGGGGCCGGTCCCCTTCTCAGCCAGGCTGTCCTGAGGCTCCTGGTCTCTCGGGGACTTTCACCGGAGCGGCCCGTATGCGGCGCGACAGGTCAGCCCTTGGGCACGAAAGGCGGGCCGGCTGCCGGGCGTTGGGCCCTGGCTCAGCGGGCCGCCTCCCGAATCGTCGGGGGGCGGTCGTCACTCGGGTCGGCAACTGCTCGGTCGCGGTCATGGGTTCATCATGCGGGCCGTCGCCGACAGCCACGCGAACCTGTGGACAACGCCCGGCCTGTGGAAAACGAGGAGGGAGGTCCCTCCCTGTCCGTCAGCGCACCGCGAACGGCTCGTCGGTCCGCACGATGTCCCGGCCGAGCGGGAGCAGCGAGACCGGGATGAGCTTGAAGTTGGCGATGCCCAGCGGGATGCCGATGATGGTGACGCACAGGGCGATGCCGGTGGCGATGTGGCCGAGGGCGAGCCACCAGCCCGCGAGCACCAGCCACAGCACGTTGCCCACGCAGGACGGGGCGCCCGCGTCACGGCGCTCGACCGTCGTGTACCCGAAGGGCCACAGGGCGTAGACGCCGATGCGGAAGGCGGCGATGCCGAACGGGATGCCGATGATGGTGACGCACAGAAGCAGGCCCGCGAGCATGTAGGCGAGGAACAGCCAGAAGCCGCTCAGGACGAGCCATATGACGTTGAGTATGGTCCTCACTGGTTCCCACCTGCCATCTTCTCGAGCCGGGCGATGCGTTCCGCCATCGGCGGGTGTGTGGAGAACATCTTGGAGAGGCCCTGGCCGGGCCGGAACGGGTTAGCGATCATCATGTGGCTGGCGGTCTCGATGCGCGGCTCCGGGGGCAGCGGGAGCTGTTTGGTGCCCAGTTCGAGCTTGCGCAGGGCGCTGGCCAGGGCGAGCGGGTCGCCGGTGAGCTGGGCGCCCGAGGCGTCCGCCTGGTACTCCCGGGAGCGGCTGATGGCCAGTTGGATGAGCGAGGCGGCGAGCGGGCCCAGGAGCATGATCAGCAGCATGCCGAGCAGACCGGGGCCGTCGTCGTCGTCCGAGCGCCCGATCGGAATCAGCCAGGCGAAGTTGACCAGGAACATGATGACCGAGGCGAGGGCGCCGGCCACCGACGAGATGAGGATGTCGCGGTTGTAGACGTGGCTGAGCTCGTGGCCGATGACGCCGCGCAGCTCACGCTCGTCCAGCAGGCGCAGGATGCCGTCCGTGCAGCACACCGCGGCGTTGCGTGGGTTGCGGCCCGTGGCGAAGGCGTTGGGGGCCTCCGTCGGGGAGATGTACAGGCGTGGCATCGGCTGGCGGGCCTGGGTGGAGAGCTCGCGGACCATGCGGTAGAGCGCGGGGGCCTCGAACTCGCTCACCGGGCGGGCGCGCATGGCGCGCAGGGCCAGCTTGTCGCTGTTCCAGTACGCGTACGCGTTGGTGGCCAATGCGACCACGACGGCGATGACGAGCCCCATGCGGCCGAAGAAGCTGCCGATGACGATGATGAGTGCGGACAGTCCTCCGAGGAGGATCGCTGTCCTGAGCCCGTTGTGCCGGCGGTGCACGGTGCGCCCTCCAAGTGGTGCGGCAGGGGGACCTTTGCTTGCTGAATCTGCGGTGCCACTGGGCCGCGCTTTCACGTCCAGTGGACCCTCCCGTACTGGTCAACGCCAGGCGGGAGGCTCTAGTTCCCTGGCGCGCACGGCGGCGCGTGTGGGCCGTACGGGTGACGGCGCCGGGAAGCGGCACGCGCGCGTGGGGGCGGGTGCCCCACGCGCGCGCGGTGTAAGCGGCCGGATTCCGGGAAGCCCGGCCGGTTCAGAAGAGGCCGGTGTCGGTGAAGCGCAGGATCAGCTGGGGTGCGCCGGACAGGGCGATGCCGAGGACGCCGGTGAGGGCGATGGCGGCGGTGACCGGGCCGGGGACACGATGCTTGCCGGGTTCGCCCTCGGGGGCCCGGAAGAGCAGGGCGGTCCACTGGAGGTAGTAGAACAGCGCGACGACGACGTTGACGGCCATGATCATGGCCAGCCAGCCGAGGCCGGCGTCGACGGCGGCCGAGAAGACGGTGACCTTGGCGAAGAGGCCGATGACGCCCGGCGGAAGCCCGGCGAGGCAGAGCAGGAAGAACGCCAGGAGCAGCGCGGACATCGGGCTCGACGCGTAGAGGCCGCGGTAGTCGGTGACGCGGTTGAGGGACTTCGTGCGGCCGACCAGCGCGGCCACGGCGAAGGCGCCCAGGTTCACGGCGCCGTACATCAGGGCGTAGGCGACGGTGGAGCCGATCGACTTCTCGGCGTCCTCGGAGTAGGCCGCGGCGGCGATCGGCACCAGGAGGTAGCCGGCCTGGCCGACGGAGGACCAGGCGAGCAGGCGTACCGCGCTGTACGCGCGCGTGGCCTGCTGCCGCAGGGCTCCGGCGTTGCCCACCGTCATGGTGAGCGCGGCCAGGACCGCCAGGGCGGGGCCCCAGACGTCGGCGTACGACGGGAGAGCCACGACGGTGACGAGGATCAGGCCGCTGAAGCCGACGGCCTTGCCGACGACCGACAGGTAGGCCGCGATCGGCAGGGGCGCGCCGACGTAGGTGTCGGGCACCCAGAAGTGGAAGGGCACGGCGGCCGTCTTGAAGGCGAAGCCGACGAGGGTGAGGACGACGCCGGCCTGCGCGAGGGTGTGAAACTGCCCGTCGACGTGCCGGACACGGTCGGCGACCTGGGTGAGGTAGAGGGTGCCCGTGGTCGCGTACACGAAGCTGATGCCCATGAGGCTGACCGCCGTCGCCGTGACCGAGGACAGGAAGAACTTCAGGGCCGCCTCGGAGGACTTCCGGTCGCCGTACCTGAGGCCGACCAGCGCGAAGGCGGGCAGGGACGCGACCTCCAGGGCGACGATCAGGGTCGCCAGGTCGCGGGAGGCGGGCAGCAGGGCGGCGCCGGCAGCGGAGGACAGCAGCAGGAACCAGTACTCGCCTTCGGGGAGCTGCTTGCGGGCGTCCTTCAGGGCGGTGACGGACAGGAGGGCGGCGAGGAGGGCGCCGCCGAGCACCAGGAACTGGATGACCAGGGTGAAGCGGTCGGCGGTGTAGCTGCACACGGTGGCGTCGCCGGTCAGGCAGAAGGTGCCGCGATCGCCGTCGAGCAGCGGGAGCAGCAGGGCCGTGGCGGCGGCCAGGCCCGCGACCGACGTCCAGCCGAGCACGGCCTTGCGGTGCTCGGCGACGAACAGGTCGGCGACCAGGACGACGAGTCCGACGACCGCCGCGAGGGTGGGCGGTGCGATCGCGAGCCAGTCGACGGACTGGACCAGCGACGCGGCCAGGGACGGGGCCGGGGAGCTCATCGGGTGCCTCCTGCGAGGAGCTGCTGGACGGCCGGGTCGCTCAGGCCGAGGAGAGCCTTGGGCCACAGGCCCGCGACGACGGTGAGGACGACGAGCGGCGTCCACGCCGCGAACTCGTAGGAGCGGACGTCGGCGAGCCGGGGGGTGTCCTGCGGCAGGGCCCCCATGCAGACGCGGCGGACCACGATCAGCAGGTAGGCGGCCGTGAGCAGGGTGCCGAACGCGCCGATCGCCATGAAGGTGAGGAAGGCGGGGCGGCTGAGGCCCTCCGCGGGCTGGAACGCGCCGAACAGGGCCAGCATCTCGCCCCAGAACCCGGCCAGGCCCGGCAGCCCGAGCGAGGCGACGGCGGCGAAGGCGAGCAGGCCGCCGAGACGCGGGGCCTTGCCGTACAGGGCGGCGCCGGTCTCCTCGGCGAGTGTGTCGAGGTCGGTGGTGCCGGTACGGTCCTTCAGCGCTCCGACCAGGAAGAACAGCAGGCCGGTGATGAGGCCGTGGGCGATGTTGGCGAACAGGGCGCCGTTCACGCCGGTCGGGGTCATCGTCGAGATGCCGAGCAGGACGAAGCCCATGTGGCCGACGGAGGAGTAGGCGATGAGCCGCTTGAGGTCGCCCTTCGCGCCCTGCCTGGCGAGGGCCAGGCAGGCCAGCGATCCGTAGACGATGCCGACGACGGCGAGGGCGGCGAGGTAGGGTGCGAAGGTGCGGAATCCGTCCGGTGCGATGGGGAGCAGGATCCGGACGAATCCGTACGTACCCATCTTCAGCAGGACACCGGCCAGCAGGACCGAGCCGACGGTCGGGGCGGCGGTGTGGGCGTCGGGCAGCCAGCTGTGCAGCGGCCACATCGGTGTCTTCACGGCGAGCCCGAGACCGATCGCCAGAACGGCGATGACCTGCACGGATGTGGTCAGGGACCGGCCGTTGTCAGTGGCGAGTGCCATCATGTCGAACGTGCCCGCCTTGATCCCGATCAGGAGCAGGCCGAGCAGCATGACCACGGAGCCGAGCAGCGTGTAGAGGATGAACCGCCACGCGGCCTGGCTGCGGCCCTCACCACCCCAGCGGGCGATGAGGAAGTACATCGGGATGAGGACCATCTCGAAGGCAAGGAAGAACAGCAGCAGGTCGAGGACGGCGAAGGTCGCCAGCGTGCCGGACTCGAGGACGAGCAGCAGGGCGACGAAGGCCTTCGGAGTCGGGCCTTCGGGCATTTTGAAGTACGAGTAGAGCGCGCAGAGGAAGGTCAGCAGCGCGGTCAGGACCAGAAGGGGGAGGGAGATGCCGTCGATGCCGAGGTGGATGCGCACGTCGAGTGCGGGGATCCAGCTGATGTCCGTGCTGGCCTGCATCGTCGACGGCTGGTCGTGGTCGAAGCCGAGCGCGAGGACGATCGCCGCGATGAGGACCGCGCCCGTGACGGTGACGCCGTGCCGGAGCACGGCCTGCTCGGGTGACTTCCCCTTCAGTCCGGGCGGGGCGGGCAGGAGAGCCGCGGCGGCGCCGAGGAGCGGGCCGACGACGACGAATGCCAGAAGGAACTGCATCACGGACTCGTTGATATCGATCACGCCTGCTCACGCTCCCGTGGCGACGAGGACGACGGCCACCGCGAGGACGACGGTGCCGGCGAGCAGCGCGCTCACATAGGTCTGGACGTTGCCGGTCTGGGCGCGCCGTACGGCGGCGCCGAGCCAGCGGGGCAGCGCACCCGCACCGCGGACGTAGGTCTCGACGACCTCGCGGTCGAGGAACCGGACGAGGCTCGCGCCGGCCTGGACCGGGCGGACGAAGAGGGCCGTGTACAGGGCGTCCAGGTGGAAGCCGGCGGCGGCGTGCCGGTGCAGGGGGCCGAGCAGCAGCCGTCCGGGGTCCGCGGGGTCCGGCGCGTAGGCGATGTCCCCGTAGGCCGGCTCGTGGGCGGCGATGGCTTCGGCCTCGACCTGGGCGGCGTCGCCCTGGGGGTGGGCGGCGACGGCGCCGAGCGGGACGCGGGCGGTGAGCGCGGTGGTGTGCCGCCAGGCGGCGTAGGTGACGATGCCGCCGATCAGGGCCACGCCCGTGCCGAGCACGGAGGTGGTCAGGGTCGGGGCGAGGTCGCGGCCGTCGAACCAGTCGGGCAGCAGGCGGAAGACGAACCCGCCGAGGGCCAGGGAGGGGACGGCCAGCACCCACAGCACAACGGTCATCGTCAGCGGCTGCCGTCCGTGGTCGGGGGCTTCCACGCCCCGGCCCCGGAAGGCCAGCAGCCACAGGCGCATCGCGTAGGCGGCGGTGAGCACGGCGGTGAGCAGACCGGCGACGAGGACGATCCAGCCCGCGGCGGCGGGTGCGTGCCCGGTGTGTCCGGTGACGACGTGCTCGGCGACGCCGAGGACGGCCTCCTTCGAGAAGAAGCCGCTGAACGGCGGGATCGCGGCGAGCGCGAGCAGCGCCACGGTCATCGTCCAGTAGGCGTCGGGGACGCGGTCGCGCAGGTTGCCCATGCGGGACATGGCGGCCAGCGAGTTGGTGCCGGCGGCGTGGATGATCACGCCGGCCGCGAGGAACAGCAGCGCCTTGAAGGCGCCGTGCGACAGGAGGTGGAAGACGGCGGCACCACGGTCGCCGACGGCGAGGGCACCGGTCATGTAGCCGAGCTGGCCGATCGTCGAGTAGGCGAGCACCCGCTTGATGTCGTCCTGGGCGAGTGCGGCGAGGGCCGAGCCGGCCATGGTGACGGCGGCCATGACGGCCATGACCACCATCGCGGCCTGGGAGGCCTCGAAGACCGGGAGGAGACGGGCGATGAAGTAGACACCGGCGGCGACCATCGTCGCGGCGTGGATCAGCGCGGAGACGGGGGTCGGGCCCGCCATCGCGTCGGGGAGCCAGGTATGCAGCGGGAACTGCGCCGACTTGCCCGCCACGCCCGCGAGGAGCAGCAGGGCGATCAGCGTCGGGTGGTCGAGCCCGCCGCTCGCGACGGTGCCGAGGATCCGGGTGATGCGGAAGGACCCGGCGTCGCCGGCCAGGGCGAACAGGCCGATGAGGAAGGGGACGTCGCCGAGTTTGGTGACCAGGAAGGCCTTGAGGGAGGCGGCGCGGGCCTCGGGGGTCTCCCAGTAGTGGCCGACGAGGAAGTAGGAGCAGATGCCCATGACCTCCCAGCCGACCAGCAGCACCATCAGGTCGCCGGAGTAGACGACCAGGAGCATCGCGGAGGTGAACAGCGACACGAGGGCGGCGTAGGAGGGGTAGCGCGGGTCGTCGCGCAGGTAGCCCGTCGAGTAGATCTGCACACAGGAGGCGACGAGGCCGACCAGGACGGCGACGAGGGCGGCGAAGCCGTCGATGTGCAGGGCCAGTTCGATCGGGACCGAGCCGGTGGGGGTGAGTTCCGTGGCCGAGGAGATGGCTGCGTCGCCGCCTTGACGCGAGGCGACCAGCGCGGCGAGCACCAGGGAGGTGAGCGTCGGCAGGACGGCGAGCGGGCGGACGAAGCCGGGGGCCGTGCGACCGAGGAGCAGGCCGGCGGCGGCGCCGAGGAACGGAAGGAGGGGGACGAGGACGGCGAGGGTGGTCGTGGTCACGCGGTGGCCTCAGCCTTCTGGGCCTCGTCGGTCGGGCCGGCCGTGCGGGCGTCGTGGCCCGGTCCGTCGGTGCCGTCGGGGTCGTGCCGTTCGGCGGTGTCGCGGAGCTTGTCGATGTCCGCGGTGCCGCGGTTGCGGTGGACGGCGAGGACGATCGCCAGGCCGATGCCGATCTCGGCGGCGGCGATGGCGATGGTGAACAGGGTCAGGGCCTGGCCGGAGTGCAGGGTCTCCTCGGCGGTCTTGCTGAGCCAGACGTCGAAGGCGACCAGGTTGAGGTTGACGGCGTTGAGCATCAGCTCGACGGACATCAGGACCAGGATCGCGTTGCGGCGGGCGAGGACGCCGTACAGGCCCGTGCAGAAGAGGAGGGCGGAGAGCACGGCGGGATAGGCGAGATGCATCAGCGGGCCCCTTCCGTGTCGCGCCGGGTGTCGGCGCCGCCCGGGGTGGTGGCCTCGGCCTTGGCCTTGCGGGACAGGACGATCGCGCCGACCAGGGCGGCGAGGAGGAGGACGGAGAGGGCCTCGAAGGGGAGGACCCAGTTCTGGAAGAGGCTCGCGCCGGTCACCTCGGTGGAGCCGGCGGCGGGACCGTCCAGGTCGATCCAGGTCGCGCGGAAGGCGTCGACCACGACCCAGACCAGGGCGGCCGCCGCGGCGACGGCCACGGTGAGGGCGGCCCAGCGGTTGCCCGAGTCGGCGTCCGGGGAGCGGCCGATGGGGGCCCTGGTGAGCATCAGGCCGAACAGGAGGAGGACGACGACGGAGCCGACGTAGATGAGGACCTGCACCCAGGCGATGAACTCGGCGGTGAGCAGGAGGTACTCGACGGCCAGGCCACCGAGGGCGACGACCAGCCACAGCGCGGCGTGCACCAGTTGGCGGGTGGTGACGGTGACGAGCGCGGCTCCGAAGGTGACCAGTCCGACGAGGAGGAAGGCGATCTCGACGCCGGTCGGGGAGAGGAAGCCGCGGGTGTCGGCGGCGGCCCCGTTGGCCGGGCCGGCCGCGAGGAGAGCGGCGGTCGTGGCGAGGGTCATTCCGAGCCCTCCTGTCCCGGCGACTGCCGTCCCGGCTTCGGCTGGTCGGTCTGCTGCTTGGAGTCGCCCTGCGGGCGGGTGGGCTGCTCGGCGGCGCGGGCCTGCTCGTCGGCGTGCGGTGTGGTGGCCGGCGGGGTCTGCTGGGCGGCCAGTTTGTCGGCGGCCTTGCGGGCGGCGGCGAGTTCCTTCGGTTCCTCCGCGCCGGGGTCGAGGGCGGGCGGGGCCGGGACGGTCCACATCCACTCGCGGAGTTTGTCGCGCTCGTGGGTGAGGTCGCGGATGTCGGTCTCGGCGTACTCGAACTCGGGGGACCAGAACAGGGCGTCGAAAGGACAGACCTCGATGCAGATACCGCAGTACATGCACAGGGAGAAGTCGATGGCGAAGCGGTCGAGGACGTTGCGGCTGCGTTCGCGTCCGCCCGGGGTCGCCGCGGGGACCGTCTCCTTGTGGGAGTCGATGTAGATGCACCAGTCCGGGCACTCACGGGCGCACAGCATGCAGACCGTGCAGTTCTCCTCGAACAGGCCGATCACACCGCGGGAGCGGGGCGGCAGCTCGGGCTGGGCGTCCGGGTACTGCGCGGTGACGGACTTCTTCGTCATCGTGCGGAGGGTGACGGCCAGGCCCTTGGCCAGGCCACTTCCTGGGATCGGGGCCATGGTTACTGGATCACCACCTTGACGATTCCGGTGAGGGCGATCTGAGCGAGGGAGAGGGGCACGAGGAGGGTCCAGGAGAGTTTCTGCAGTTGGTCCTCGCGCAGGCGGGGGTACGTCACGCGCAGCCAGATCACCAGGAACGCGAGGACTGCGGTCTTCAGCAGGGTCCAGACCCAGCCGAGGCCGTCGGCGCCCCAGGGGCCGTGCCAGCCGCCCAGGAAGAGGACGGTGGTCAGACCGCACAGGACGACGATCCCGGCGTACTCGGCGAGGAGGAAGAGGGCGAAGCGGAGGCCGGTGTACTCGGTGTACGCGCCGAAGATGATCTCGGAGTCGGCGACGGGCATGTCGAAGGGCGGGCGCTGGAGTTCGGCGAGGCCGGCCACGAAGAAGACGATCGCGCCGACGATCTGCCAGGGCAGCCACCACCACTCGAAGGCGTCGAGGATGCCGGGGAGGGAGACGGTGCCGGCGGCCATCGCCACGGAGGCGGCGGTCAGGAGCATCGGCAGTTCGTAGGCGAGGAGCTGGGCGGCGGTGCGCAGGCCGCCGAGCAGGGAGAACTTGTTCGCGGACGCCCAGCCGGCCATGAGGGAGCCGAGGACGCCGACGCCCATGACGGCCAGCACGAAGAAGACGCCCGCGTCGATGACCTGGCCGACGGCTCCCTCGCCGGGGCCGACGGGGATCGCCAGCAGGACGAGGAGGTAGGGAAGGAGGGCGACGGCCGGGGCGAGTTGGAAGACACGGCGGTCGGCGCCCGCGGGGACGATGTCCTCCTTCTGCGCGAACTTCACGCCGTCGGCGACCAGCTGGGCCCAGCCGTGGAAGCCGCCGGCGTACATGGGGCCGAGGCGGCCCTGCATGTGGGCCATCACCTTGTGTTCGGTCTGGCCGATGACCAGGGGGAGGGTGAGGAAGACGACGAAGACGATCAGGAGTCGCAGGGCGACGTCGAGCACGTCGTTCACTGCGGGCCTCCCTCGGGGTCCTCGGAGGTGGTGTTCGGGGTGTCGGGGGTGTCGGCAGTCCTGGCGGGCTTGGCGCCGTCGTCCGCGGGCTCGGGGATCTCCGGCCCGTCCGGTGACTTGGGCGACGGTGGTCGGTCCGTCTCCGGCGACGGTTCGGATGCCGGTTCGTCGAAGGCCGGGCGGGCGTGGTGCCAGGGGGCGTCCGAGCTGCGCGGGGCGCTCGGGGCGCTGCGGGGCCGGCTGTCGCCGGGTGTGGACGCGGTCCGCCGACTCGGGCCGACTTCCGGGTCGGGCGTTGCCGATGCGGGGCGGTGGGTCGGGGGTGCCGGGGCCGGCGGTGGTGCGGGGGTGGCCGGGGTTGCGGGAGTGGCCGGGGTTGCGGGGGTGGCCGGGGCTGCGGGTGTGGCTGGGGTTGCGGGTGTGGCTGGGGTGGCCGAGGTTGCGGGGGTTGCCGGGGTGCCCGACGTCGTCGGGGCGTCCGAGGTTGCCGGGGCCGTGGGCTGCTGGCTCGCAGAACCCTGCGACGCCGTGCGGTTACGGCGCGGCCGGGGCGAAGCAGGCGCGGGCTGACCGGCTTCCCCTGCGGCAGGCGTCTCGCCCGACGTCGGCCGGCTCGCCGAGTCCGGAGCAGATGCCTCACCGGACGCCGACCGACCAGCCGCCCCCGCGGCAGGCGCCTCACCCGACGGGGAGACGGAATGGTCCGGGGCCGCCGGGGTCGGGGCGGGCGACTCCCCCTGCGGGGACTGGCTCGCCGAGCCCTCCGATGCCGAGCGGGTGCGGCGCGGCCGGGGCGAAGCGGGGGCGGGCCGCTCGCCGGACGCGGGCTGACCAGCACGGCTGGACGAAGCCGCGGCAGGCGCCTCACCCGACGGGGAGACTGAATGGTCTGGGGTCGCAGAGCTAGGGGCGGGCGACTCCCCCTGCGGGGACTGGCTCGCCGAGCCCTCCGACACCGAGCGGGTGCGGCGTGGGGGGCGTTCTCCGGCCGGGCGGGCTGCGGCCCGGGCCGGGCGGTCGGCCGCCGTGCGGGTCGCGCCGCGGGCCGGGCGGGCGGGGGCAGGGGGGAGCTGGCCCTTGAGGGGACCCCATTCGTTGGGGTCGGGGACGCCGGGCGGGAGCATCTGGCGGCGCTTGGGGCCACCGTGTTCCGACTCGCCCGGTTCCTTCGCGCCGGGCCAGGCCTTGGCGACGCGGGCGGCCAGGACGAAGTCCTTGCGCAGGGGGTGGCCCTCGAAGTTCTCGGGCAGGAGGAGGTGGTCCAGCGCCGGGTGGCCCTCGAAGACGATGCCGAACATCTCGTGCGTCTCGCGCTCGTGCCAGGCCGCGCCCGCGTAGACGTCGATCGCCGAGGGCAGGGCGGGGGCGTCGTGCGGCACGGTCGTGCGCAGGAGGAGCCGCCGTACCGGGGAGAGCGCGGCGACGTGGGCGGTGACGAGGAAGCCGGTGCCCGGTTCGTCGACCGCGCTCAGCCAGTCGAAGTAGGTGCACGCGAGCCGGTCGCGGGCGGTCTTGAGGGCGGTGATCCAGGCAGCCGGCGGGACGTCGACCGTCAGGACCTCGTAGGACTCCTCGGCGGTGGCGTCGGGACCGAAGAGTTCCTCGGCGCCGGCGGGCAGCCAGCCGACGGCGGTCATCGTCCCTCCCCCGGCGAGTCGGTGCCAGCGGTGGAGGCGGGCGGCTGCACCAGACCGCTTTGCAGGGCCGCTGCGGACGGACGGCCGGCGCCGGTGCCGTACCGCTCCCCCAGCGACTCGCGGGCGATCTTCTCCTGGAGCTTGAGGATGCCCTGGAGCAGCGCCTCCGGGCGGGGCGGGCAGCCGGGGACGTAGACGTCGACGGGGATGATCTGGTCGACGCCCTTGGTGACGGAGTAGGAGTCCCAGTAGGGGCCGCCGCAGTTGCTGCACGCGCCGAAGGAGATGACGTACTTCGGTTCCGGCATCTGCTCGTAGAGGCGCTTGACCGCCGGGGCCATCTTGTCCGTGACCGTGCCGGAGACCACCATCAGGTCGGCCTGGCGCGGGCCCGGCGCGAAGGGGATGACGCCGAGCCGGATGAAGTCGTGGCGGGCCATCGACGCGGCGATGAACTCGATCGCGCAGCAGGCGAGGCCGAAGTTGAAGACCCAGAGCGAGTAGCGGCGGCCCCAGTTGAGGACGACCTTCATCGGCTCGGGGGCGAGGCGTGCCAGGGCGCCCAGCCGCTTGGGCTCGGGCAGCGCTACAGGTTCGGACACCGAGGGGTTCACGTCCATGCCAGGACGCCCTTCTTGTACGCGTAGAGCAGGCCCACGGCCAGGAAGCCGAGGAAGATGAACATCTCGACCAGGGTCGCGGCGCCGTAGCCGGGGGCGGCGAAGACGGTCGCCCAGGGGAACAGGAAGATCGAGTCGACGGCGAAGATCGCGTAGAGGAAGGCGTACACGTAGTAGCGGACCTGCGTGTGGGCCCAGCCCTCTCCGACGGGGTCGACGCCGCACTCGTACGTGAGGAGCTTCTCCGGGGTGGGGACGACGGGTCGCAGCAGGCGGCCGGCCCCGAAGGCGACGGCGACGAACAGCACCCCCACCACGGCGAGCAGTCCGACGACCGAATAGGACTGGAAGTAGTCCGCCGCGACGACGGTCGTGGTGACGACGGTCGGTTCCGGCACGTCCGTCCCTCGCTCCCTGAATCTCGGACCTGGATCCTGCGCGACGCCGCGGCTCACCAGGACGCCGCCGTTCGACGATCTGTACGCACGGGAGTCTAGGCCCTGATAAAGGCAGGGTAAGCAGCCCGTCACCGCCCGGGACAGGGGGGTGGGGTTTTCCTCAGTGGATCCTGGCGGCCCACCTCATGGCGCGGCCGCCCGCCGCCCGGCACGCTAACGCATATGACCCAACGCATCCCGTCCCAGGGCACGACGGCGACCCGGCAGGACGCCGGGCCGGACGACCGTCCGCCGCCCGCCCGGCTCGCCTTCGACCGGCACACCTGGAAAGAGATCGCGCACCTGCTGGCCAACCTGCCGGTGGCGCTGCTCGGTTTCACCTACGTCGTGACGGTGCTGTTCACCGGTTTCGGGCTGACCGTCACGGTGGTCGGGTTCCCGCTGCTCGCCGCCGGGCTCATGGGCGCGCGGCAGTTGGGCAGGATGGAGCGGGCGCGGGCCAGGGCGCTGCTCGGGGTGCGGGTGGACGAGCCGAGCCGGCTGCGGATGCGCGGCGCGGGCGGGTTCTTCCAGCGGCTGTGGATGCAGTTGAAGGACCCGGTGGGCTGGCGCACGATCCTCTACGAGTTCATCCGGCTGCCGTGGGGTGTCCTCACGTTCACCGTCACGCTGGCCTCGCTGTTCGTGCTGTGGCCGGTGCTGCCGTTCATCGCCCGGGGGCTGACCAACGCCGACCGGGCCATGGTGCGGGCCCTGCTGTCGCCCTCCGACGAGCTGGAGCGGCGGATCGCCGAGCTGGAGTCGGACCGGGGAGTCGTGGTGGACACGGCGGCGGCCGACCTGCGGCGCATCGAGCGGGATCTGCACGACGGGGCACAGGCCCGGCTGGTCAATCTGGCCATGGGGCTCGGTCTGGCCAAGGAGAAGGTGCTGGAGGATCCCGACGCGGCGGCGGCGATGGTCGAGGAGGCGCACGGTGAGGTGAAGCTGGCGCTCCAGGAGCTGCGGGATCTGGCGCGCGGGATCCACCCGGCGGTCCTGACCGACCGTGGGCTCGACGCGGCCCTGTCGTCGGTGGCCTCGCGCTGCACGGTGCCGGTGAAGGTGACAGTCGATCTGCCGGAGCGGCCGGCCGCGGCCATCGAGGGCATCGCCTACTTCACCGTCTCGGAGCTGCTCCAGAACGTCAGCAAGCACAGCGGGGCGAAGGCGGCCTCGGTGGAGGTGTGGCGGACGGACACCCGGCTGCTCATCCAGGTGTGGGACGACGGGGTCGGCGGCGCGAGCCTCGACGGCGGTACGGGGATGAAGGGCCTGGCGGACCGGCTGGACGCGGTCGACGGTCTGTTCGTCCTGGAGTCACCCCTGGGTGGCCCGACGACGGTCACGGCGGAACTGCCCTGGCGCCACCGCGACGACGCGGCCGACGGCACGGGCGTGCGCTAGACGAGGGGCCGGCGCGGGCCGAGACGGCCCGCGCCACCCCCTCCGGCCTGCCCCAAACGGCACACCGGGCCGCCGACCCCGCCCGACCGAACCGAAACGGCCTTCGCCGAACCCCCGCCTGCCCGCATGGCACGCCGGCCCCGCCCCACCACAGCGCACCAGGCCGCCGGGCCGGAGATCCCCGAAGGCCGGACCAGGCCACCGCACTCGCAGGCCACGCCTCCCCGACCCGCCGCACCCCGCCTGCGGCCCCCGATGCCGCACCCCGCTCGCCTCACCCGGCAGGCCACGCCCCACCGGGCGGGTTCTCACAGCCACCGCCCGGCCAGGGCCCGGGTAGGGAAAACCCCCCTCCCCGGACGCCGACGGACTCCATGGTCAGGTGGGCTGCCGTGGAGGAGGGTGGGGATACCGGAGCACAGCCGTAGGACGAGGAGAAGGACGACGCCGATGGCCACGGAGTACGGACAGGGATACGGGCTGGACAGCGGGTCCGGACACCCCGGGAGCACCGAACGGTGGCGCCGGCTGCCCGCCGCGCTGCGGGCGCCGGTCGAGCGCCGCAGCTGGCTGGAGCTCACCCACGTGCTGCTCAGCCTGCCGATCAGCATCCTTCTGTTCACCTACGCGGTCACGATGGTGTCCCTGGGCGTAGGCCTGCTGATCACGTTCCTGGGCGTTCCGGTGCTGGCGGTGGCGCTCGCCGGGTGCCGCGGGATCGGGGCGTTGGAGCGGGCGCGGGCGCGGGCACTGCTGGGTCTTGAGGTGGCCGAGCCGGATCCGCTGCGGATGCGCAAGCCGGGCGCCCTGGCGTGGATGGGGGCCGTCCTCAAGAGCGGCGCCTCCTGGCGGGCCCTGCTCTACGCGGTGCTCCAGCTGCCCTGGGCGGTGTTCTCCTTCGTCGTCGCCGTGAACGTCTGGGTGCTGGGCTTGGCGCTGCTGACGTACCCGCTGTGGTTCTGGGTGTTCCCGATGTACGCGGGTGGTGGGGGGATCCAGCTGTACGGCGACGGGGCGCACCGGATCTACCTCGACAACCCGTTCGAGATCACGGTGACCGCGCTGGTGGGTCTGCTGTTCACGATCGCCTCGCCGTGGATCGTGCGGGCGCTGACGATGGTGGACCGGCTCATGGTGCACGGGCTGCTCGGGCCGTCGCGGCTGGTCTCGCGGGTGGTGGAGCTGGAGTCGGACCGGGGGGTCGTGGTCGACACGGCCGCGGCCGACCTGCGGCGCATCGAGCGGGATCTGCACGACGGGGCGCAGGCCCGGCTGGTGGCGCTGGCCATGGATCTGGGGATGGCGAAGGAAAAGCTCCACGAGGACCCGGAGACGGCCGCGCGGATGGTGGACGAGGCGCACGGCGAGGTGAAGACGGCACTCCAGGAGCTGCGGGACCTGGCCCGGGGGATCCACCCGGCGGTGCTGACGGACCGGGGGCTGGACGCGGCGCTGTCGTCGGTGGCGTCGCGGTGCACGGTGCCGGTACGGGTCGAGGTCGACCTGGCGGAGCGGCCGGCGCCGGCGATCGAGGGGATCGCGTACTTCACGGTGTCGGAGCTGCTCCAGAACGTCAGCAAGCACGCCCGGGCCACCTGGGCGGGCGTGGAGGTGTGGCGCACGGAGAACCGGCTGATGCTCCAGGTCGTGGACAACGGCGTGGGCGGGGCCGACGCCTCCCGGGGGTCCGGTCTGGCGGGGCTCGCGGAGCGGCTCGACGCGGTGGACGGGGTCCTGGTGGTGGACTCGCCGGCGGGCGGGCCGACCCGGGTGACCGCCGAGCTGCCGTGGCGGGGGCAGCACGTGCGCTGACCGTCGGCGGGGGCCCGGCTCCCGCGCGCTGTGACAGGGCCGGGGGGCTTCACCTCCGGCCTCAGGGCTTTTCCCCTGCGCCCGATCGGCCGGGCAAGAAGCCGGTCCCGTCCCCATTCACCGCCCGACCCTGAAATGCTGGACCCGTCGCACGGGTGGGCGGAGCCGTTGTGGGCTGCGCACGGGCGGCATCGGGCTGTGGGGGGCCGGACATCGTGGAGGACAGGGTGCGAGTGGTCATCGCCGAGGATTCAGTGCTGCTCAGGGAGGGCCTGACCCGGCTGCTGACCGACCGCGGGCACGACGTCGTCGCCGGTGTGGGTGACGGCCAGGCGCTGATCAAGACCATCACCGAGCTGGACGCGGCGGGCGAGCTGCCCGACGTGGTCGTCGCGGACGTGCGGATGCCGCCGACGCACACGGACGAGGGAGTGCGGGCGGCGGTGCAGCTGCGCAAGGCGCACCCGGGGCTCGGGGTGCTGGTGCTGTCGCAGTACGTGGAGGAGCGCTACGCCACGGAGCTGCTCGCGGGCTCCAGCCGGGGCGTCGGTTACCTGCTGAAGGACCGGGTCGCGGAGGTGCGGGAGTTCGTGGACGCGGTGGTGCGGGTGGCCGAGGGCGGGACGGCCCTCGACCCGGAGGTGGTCGCGCAGTTGCTGGGCCGCAGCCGTAAGCAGGACGTGCTCGCGGGGCTCACCCCGAGGGAGCGCGAGGTGCTGGGGCTGATGGCCGAGGGACGCACGAACTCGGCGATCGCGCGGCAGCTCGTCGTCAGTGACGGAGCGGTCGAGAAGCACGTCAGCAACATCTTCCTGAAGCTGGGGCTGTCCCCGAGCGAGGGCGATCACCGCCGGGTCCTGGCGGTGCTGACGTATCTCAACTCCTGACATCGGGAAATCCTGACAAGTCCGGACGGGACAACCGTCCCAAAGTCGTGTCCAAGATGCGAATGACCCGAAGAACGCGGCCCTTGCGGTCGTAGGGTTGATCCTGGGACGGCCTGCGGGAAGGCCTGTCCCGGACAGCCGCCTCGAGGGAGGTCCAGTTCAGTGACCAGCCAGGTCAGTAGCCCAGCGGAGCAGGCCGACGGAGCAGTCGTAGGGGAGCAGCGCAAAGCGGCGGGCGCGAAGGACGTCCGGCGCCTGGACCGGGTGATCATCAGGTTCGCGGGGGACTCGGGTGACGGTATGCAGCTCACCGGTGACCGTTTCACCTCGGAGACCGCGTCGTTCGGCAACGACCTGTCGACCCTGCCGAACTTCCCGGCCGAGATCAGGGCGCCCGCGGGGACGCTGCCGGGTGTGTCGTCCTTCCAGCTGCACTTCGCCGACCACGACATCCTCACCCCCGGCGACGCGCCGAACGTGCTGGTGGCGATGAACCCGGCGGCCCTGAAGGCGAACATCGGCGACCTGCCGCGCGGCGCCGAGGTGATCGTCAACACGGACGAGTTCACCAAGCGGGCGATGCAGAAGGTCGGCTACGACACGTCGCCGCTGGAGGACGGCTCGCTGGACGGCTACCACCTGCACCCGGTGCCGCTGACCACGCTGACGGTCGAGGCGCTGAAGGAGTTCGACCTCAGCCGCAAGGAGGCCGAGCGCAGCAAGAACATGTTCGCGCTGGGTCTGCTGAGCTGGATGTACCACCGGCCCACCGAGGGCACGGAGAAGTTCCTGAAGTCGAAGTTCGCCAAGAAGCCCGACATCGCGGCGGCCAACATCGCGGCGTTCCGGGCGGGCTGGAACTTCGGCGAGACGACGGAGGACTTCGCGGTCTCCTACGAGGTCGCCCCGGCAGCCACGGCGTTCCCGCCGGGTGTCTACCGCAACATCTCCGGCAACCTCGCCCTGTCCTACGGGCTGATCGCCGCCTCGCGGCAGGCGGATCTGCCGCTGTATCTGGGGTCGTACCCGATCACTCCGGCCTCCGACATCCTGCACGAGCTGAGCCGGCACAAGAACTTCGGTGTGCGGACCTTCCAGGCGGAGGACGAGATCGCCGGCATCGGGGCCGCTCTGGGCGCTGCCTTCGGCGGGTCGCTGGCCGTGACGACGACGAGCGGTCCGGGGGTGGCGCTGAAGTCGGAGACCATCGGTCTCGCGGTCTCGCTGGAGCTGCCGCTGCTGATCGTGGACATCCAGCGCGGTGGCCCGTCGACGGGTCTGCCCACCAAGACCGAGCAGGCGGACCTGCTCCAGGCGATGTTCGGGCGCAACGGCGAGGCGCCGGTGCCGGTGGTCGCGCCGCGCACCCCGGCGGACTGCTTCGACGCCGCGCTGGAGGCGGCGCGGATCGCGCTGACGTACCGGACGCCGGTGTTCCTGCTGTCCGACGGCTATCTGGCCAACGGTTCCGAGCCCTGGCGCATCCCGGACGTCGAGGAGCTGCCCGACCTGCGGGTGCAGTTCGCGCAGGGCCCGAATCACACGCTGGACGACGGTTCGGAGGTGTTCTGGCCGTACAAGCGGGACCCGCAGACGCTGGCGCGTCCCTGGGCGATCCCGGGCACGCCGGGTCTGGAGCACCGGATCGGCGGCATCGAGAAGCAGGACGGTTCGGGCAACATCTCCTACGACCCGGCCAACCACGACTTCATGGTGCGCACCCGGCAGGCGAAGATCGACGGTATCGACGTCCCGGACGTCGAGGTGGACGACCCGGACGGAGCCAGGACGCTGGTGCTGGGCTGGGGCTCGACGTACGGGCCGATCACGGCGGCGGTGCGGCGGCTGCGCCGGGCCGGGGAGTCCGTAGCGCAGGCGCATCTGCGCCACCTGAACCCCTTCCCGCGGAATCTGGGCTCGGTGCTGGAGCGTTACGACAAGGTGGTGGTCCCCGAGATGAACCTCGGGCAGCTCGCCACGCTCATCCGGGCGAAGTACCTGGTCGACGCCCAGTCGTACAACCAGGTCAACGGCATGCCGTTCAAGGCGGAGCAGCTCGCCGCGGCTCTGAAGGAGGCCATCGATGGCTGAGACGTCCACGACAGGCACCCGCACCGTCGAGGCGCTGTCCCTGGTCCCCAAGGCCGAGGGCAGGCAGTCGATGAAGGACTTCAAGTCCGACCAGGAAGTGCGCTGGTGCCCCGGCTGCGGCGACTACGCCATTCTCGCCGCGGTGCAGGGCTTCATGCCGGAGCTGGGGCTGGCGAAGGAGAACATCGTCTTCGTCTCGGGCATCGGCTGCTCCTCCCGTTTCCCGTACTACATGAACACCTACGGGATGCACTCCATCCACGGCCGCGCGCCCGCCATCGCCACGGGGCTCGCGAGCTCGCGCCGGGACCTGTCGGTGTGGGTGGTCACCGGTGACGGCGACGCGCTGTCGATCGGCGGCAACCACCTGATCCACGCGCTGCGGCGCAACGTCAACCTCAAGATCCTGCTGTTCAACAACCGGATCTACGGTCTGACCAAGGGCCAGTACTCGCCGACCTCCGAGGTCGGGAAGATCACCAAGTCGACGCCGATGGGCTCGCTGGACGCGCCCTTCAACCCGGTGTCGCTGGCGATCGGCGCGGAGGCGTCGTTCGTGGCGCGGACGGTGGACTCCGACCGCAAGCACCTCACCGAGGTGCTGCGCCAGGCCTCCGCCCACCAGGGCACGGCTCTGATCGAGATCTACCAGAACTGCAACATCTTCAACGACGGCGCCTTCGACGCGCTGAAGGACAAGCAGCAGGCCGAGGACGCCGTGATCCGGCTGGAGCACGGCAAGCCGATCCGCTTCGGCGCGGACCAGGGCAAGGGCGTCGTGCGGGACCCGCTCACCGGTGATCTGAAGGTGGTGGCGGTGACGCCGGACAACGAGGACCAGGTGCTCGTCCACGACGCGCACTCGCCGTCCCCGACCACGGCGTTCGCGCTGTCCCGGCTCGCCGATCCGGACACCCTGCACCACACGCCGATCGGTGTGCTGCGCTCGGTGGACCGGCCCGTCTACGACACCCAGATGGCCGACCAGCTCGACACCGCGGTCGAGCAGCACGGCAAGGGCGACCTGGGCGCGCTGCTGGCCGGCGGCGACACCTGGACGGTCGTCGGCTGAGCGACGGCGACACCGAGAGACCGGCACCGAGAGGCCCGGACCGCTACGAGGCGGCCCGGGCCTCGTCGTAGGCCCGCCTCGCCTTCTCCACCTCGTCCATCCGCCGGTGCGTCCACGCCGCGAGCCCCCGCACCTGCTCGGCCGCCTCGCGGCCCAGGCCCGTCAGGGAGTAGTCGACGCGCGGCGGGATGACCGGCTTGGCGTCGCGGTGGACCAGGCCGTCGCGCTCCAGCGTCTGGAGGGTCTGGGTGAGCATCTTCTCGCTGACGCCCCGGCCGCCGTAGGAGCCGATCGCCCGGCGCAGCTCGCTGAACCGGTACGGGCGGTCCAGGAGCTCGATCAGGACGAGCACGCCCCAGCGGCTGGTCACATGCTCCAGGACCAGCCGGTACGGGCACAGGGCTTCGTTCTCACTTACCGCCATGCCAGTACCTTACTTCAAAGTGGGTACTTTCCAAGAGTTAGCGCATCTCTTAGGGTTAGTGTCAACGCACCCCACAAGGAGAGTCCTCACCATGAGCATCATCGTCACCGGAGCCACCGGACAGCTCGGCCGCCACGTCGTGGAGCAGCTGCTGGAGAAGGTCCCCGCCGAGCAGATCACGGCGGTCGCGCGGACCGCGGAGAAGGCCGCCGACTTCGCGGCCCGCGGGGTGAAGATCGCGCTCGCCGACTACAACACCCCCTCCTCCTTCGACGGCCTGTTCTCCGCCGGCGACAAGGTGCTGCTGATCTCTGGCAACGAGTTCGACAAGGGCCGCGTGCGGCAGCACAAGGTCGTCATCGACGCCGCCAAGGCCGCCGGTGTCGCCCTGCTCGCCTACACCAGCGCCCCGGGCACCCTGACGGCCGCGCTCGCCGACGACCACCGCGGCACCGAGGAGCTCCTGCTGGACTCCGGTGTCCCCTACGCCCTGCTGCGCAACGGCTGGTACCACGAGAACTACACCGAGAACCTCGCCCCGGTGCTGGAGCACAACGCGGTCGTCGCCGCGGCCGGCGAGGGCAAGGTCTCCTCCGCCGCCCGCGCCGACTACGCCGCCGCCGCCGTCGCCGTGCTGACCGGCGAGGGACACGAGAACAAGACCTACGAGCTGGGCGGCGACACCGCCTGGAGCTTCGCCGAGTACGCGGCCGAGCTGAGCCGGCAGACCGGCAAGGAGATCGCCTACCACGCCGTCTCCCCCGACGCCCTCGTCGGCATCCTGACCGGCGCCGGCCTGCCCGAGCCGTTCGCGCAGATCCTCGCGGGCGTGGACGCCTCCATCGAGAAGGGCGAACTGGTCGTTACCGGCGGCGACCTGTCCCGGCTGACCGGCCGCCCCACCACCCCGTTCTCCGAGGCCATCGCCGCGGCGCTCAAGAGCTGACCCCGCCTCGCCCCGCCACCCCCGGACTGTCATGACCGTATGCCGATACGGGCATGACAGCCGGGGGCGCTCGGCGTTACCGTCGAGCACGCGGACACACGCAAGGCGCGAAGGAGGGGCCCGTGACCGGCAAGCCGAGGGGTGAGCGGCACATAGGACTGCTGAACGGCTTCGCGGCCTACGGGATGTGGGGCCTCGTCCCCCTGTTCTGGCCCCTGCTGAAGCCGGCCGGCGCGGCGGAGATCCTGGCCCACCGGATGGTGTGGTCGCTGGTCTTCGTGGGCGCCGCCCTGCTGGTGCTGCGCCGCTGGGCCTGGGCCGGCGAGCTGGTGCGGCAGCCGCGCAAACTGGCGCTGATCACGGTCGCCGCGGCGGTCATCACCGTCAACTGGGGCCTGTACATCTGGGCCGTGAACTCCGGACACGTCGTCGAGGCCTCGCTCGGGTACTTCATCAACCCGCTGGTCACCATCGCGATGGGGGTGCTGCTGCTGAAGGAGCGGCTGCGCCCGGTGCAGTGGGCGGCGGTCGGGACCGGCTGCGCCGCGGTCGTCGTGCTGACCGTCGGCTACGGCCGCCCCCCCTGGATCTCGCTCTGCCTCGCCTTCTCGTTCGCCACCTACGGGCTGGTGAAGAAGAAGGTGGGCCTCGGCGGCATCGAGTCGCTGGCCGCCGAGACCGCGATCCAGTTCCTGCCCGCCCTCGCCTTCCTGGCCTGGCTGACCGCGCGGGGCGGCTCCACCTTCACCGGTGAGGGCGCGGGGCACGCGGCGCTGCTGGCCTCGGCCGGCATCGTCACCGCGCTGCCCCTGGTCTGCTTCGGCGCGGCCGCCATCCGTGTGCCCCTGTCCACCATCGGCCTGTTGCAGTACTCGACGCCGGTCCTCCAGTTCCTGCTCGGCATCTTCTACTTCCACGAGGAGATGCCGCCGGAGCGCTGGGCCGGGTTCGCGCTGGTCTGGCTGGCGTTGACGCTGCTCACCTGGGACGCGTTGCGCACCGCCCGCCGGGCCTCGCGCACACTCACCAGCGAGATGAGCGTGCCCAGCACCACCAGGGCGACCGGCACGGTCAGTGCCGCGCGGAACGCCGACAGCGTGGCCTCGGGACCGGACCCGGTGGACGCCAGGCCGTAGACCGCGGTCACCGCCGAGATGCCGATCGCCGACCCGAACTGGGTGGCGGTGGTCAGCAGTCCGCCCGCCAGACCCTGCTCCGCCCCCGCGACCCCGTCCGTCGCCGCGATCGTCAGCGGCCCGTAGGCCAGGGCGAACGCGAAGCCGGACAGCAGCAGGGTCGGGAACATCATGGCGTAGGACCAGTCCATGCCGACCGGCAGGAACAGCGCGTACGCGGCCACGGCCAGGACGAAACCGCCGGTGATCACCCGGGCGTTGCCGAAGCGGGTGACCAGTCTGGGTGTGAGCGTCGGCGCGAGGACGGCGTCGATGCCCATGACGACCAGGGCCACCGCCGTCTGAAGGGACGACCAGCCGCGCAGTTCCTGCAAGTAGAGCGTGACGACGAACTGGAAGCCGAAGAACGCCCCGAGGAAGAGCAGCGCCCCCAGGTCGGCACGCACCACCGGGCCCTTGCGCAGCAGGGCGAGCCGGACGAGCGGGTCGGGGCAGCGGCGCTCGACCACGACGAAGGCACCGGCAAGGAGCACGGCCGCGAGGCCCGAGGCCAGGGTGAGCGGCCAGTCGTGCAGGCCGTGCTCCAGGCGGACGACGGTGTAGGCGGCCAGCAGCATGGCGCCGGCGGCGGTGATCGCGCCGGGCAGGTCGAAGGTGCGCCGGCGGCGCGGCGGGGCGTCGCGCCCGGGGATCAGGCGTACGGCCGTGACGAGCAGCGCGGCGGCCAGCAGGACGGGCGCGAAGAACACCCAGCGCCAGCCGATCTCGGTGAGCAGTCCGCCGATGACCAGGCCGAGGGAGAAACCGGCCGCGCCCGTTCCGGCGAAGACCAGCAGGGCCTTGTTGCGCTGCGGGCCCTCCTCGTACGACGTGGTGATCAGGGAGAGCGCGGCCGGGGTCATGAACGCGGCGGCGACGCCCGTGACGAACCGGGCGACGATCAGCATCCAGCCCTCCGTGGCCAGGCCGCCGAGCCCCGAGAAGGCGAGGAAGACGGTCAGCCAGAGCAGGAACATCCGCCGCCGGCCGAGCAGGTCGGCGGCGCGGCCGCCCAGCAGGGTGAAGCCGGCGTAACCGAGCACGTAGGCGCTCATCACCCAGGCCGCGGTGCCGGTGGTCAGGTGGAGATCGGCGCGGACGGCCGGGATCGCCACCGCCATCATCGCGACGTCGATGCCTTCGAGGAAGATCGTTCCGCACAGAACGAGCAGCAGCGCCCAGGCACGGGTGCCCATGAGTCAACACTCCTCCGGTAAAGGGCGGTTACGCAAGTGAGGGTCGGTTCCCTCTTGTAACCACCGCCCACCCTGCGGCAGCATCGACAGACATGGAAGAAGGCACTTCGAAGTCACCGAGTCACTGCGAGAGCACCGTTGATTACGGCGACGCCGATCCCTTCCAGTGGGACACCCGGGAGGACTGCCAGGTGCGGCAGATCCTCGACCGGATCGCCGACAAGTGGTCGCTGCTGGTCATCGCGCTGCTGGAGAACCGGCGGCTGCGCTTCACCGAGCTGCGCCGGGAGATCGACGGGGTCAGCCAGCGCATGCTGACGGTGACCCTGCGCTCGCTGGAGCGGGACGGCCTGGTGAAGCGGACGGTGTATCCGGTGGTGCCCCCGCGGGTCGAGTACGAACTGACCTCCCTCGGCAGGACGCTGCACACCACGATCCAGTCCCTGGTGACCTGGACGGAGAGGCACCAGGAGGAGATCGCGGCGGCGCGGTCCGCGTACGACACCCGCGTGGCCCAGGACGCGGAGACTACGGCTTCGTAGGGGCGTGGCGGGCGCGGTGCGCCCGGACCTTCTCGCGGTTGCCGCAGTGCTCCATCGCACACCAGCGGCGGCGGCCCGGGCGTGAGGTGTCGACGAAGAGCAGCCGGCAGTCGTGGGCGCCGCACTCGCGCACCCGGTCGGCGAAGGGCCCGGTGAACAGGTCGATCGCGTCCCGGGCGACGGTGGAGAGCAGGTGGGCGCCGGTCGCGCCCGGGGCCCAGGAGCGGATGCCGCCCGGTTCGATACGGGCGACCAGCGGGGGCCCGGCCGCCGCGGCGTTGACGACGTCCAGGTGGGCGGCCACCAGGGGGCGGCCGTGGGCCCGGGCGGCGGCGAGCAGGAACACGGCGTCGCGCAGGGTGCGCACCCGTTCCAGCTCCGCGGTGGAGACGGTGAGGTCGAGCCCGTCCGCCAGCCGGCTGCGCCCGGCCCAGGTGATCAGGTCGGCAGGTTCGTGCAGCACTTCCCAGCGGGCGAAGGCGCCGGGGCCGCCCGTGGCCGTCAGCTCCAGGCACAGGGTGCCGGGGTCGAAGCGGTAGGGCTTGCCCTCGTGCGAGACCAGCGTCAGGCCGGGCGGGCGGTCCGGCGTTTCCCCTGCGCGTCCACTCACCTAACCAGTATAACTGGTTACATGACGCAGACACCCGCCTCCCCCGCACCCGTGCACTTCAAAGTCGTCATCGACGCGAGCGACCCGCACTCCCAGGCCGAGTTCTGGGCCGCCGCCCTCCATTACGAGGTCGAGGACAACAGCGCCCTGATCGGGAAGCTGCTCGGCTTCGGCGCCCTGCCCGAGGAGGCCACGGTCGACTTCCACGGCCGTCGCGCCTTCCGGGACCTGATCGCGGTACGGCACCCCGGGGACCCGTTCGACGAGGAGAGCGGGACCGGGCTCGGGCGGCGGCTGCTGTTCCAGCGGGTGCCGGAGGAGAAGACGGTCAAGAACCGGCTGCACCTCGATCTGCACCCGGGCGAGGGACGGCGCGACGAGGAGGTCGCACGGCTGGAGGGGCTCGGCGCGAGTGTGCTGCGGAGGGTGAAGGAGCAGGGCGGCGAGTGGGCGCTCATGGCGGACCCCGAGGGGAACGAGTTCTGCGTGCAGTGACGCCGGCTGCGGAGACCCGCACTCCGTAACGCCCTGGCCGAATACGGACCTTGACGGAGAGTCAGTCCCAGCTTCACCATCCAGGCACCCCATTCACTGTGGGCGGCCCGTGGACACCCCACGGGCCGCCCGACGGAATCCGGAGCCCCCACATGAAGCTCTCCGTTTCCGCGCGCGCCGTCGCGGCGGGAGGCATGGCGACAGCCGTGCTCCTGACCGGCGGTGCCGTGGCCGACGCCGCGTCCCCCGCTCCCTCCAGAGCGGCCGCCGCGCCGGACATACCCGTGGTGAACGTCAAGGCCCACCTGTCCCAGCTCCAGTCCATAGCCACCGCCAACGGCGGCAACCGGGCGCACGGCCGGGCCGGTTACAAGGCCTCGCTCGACTACCTGAAGGCCAAGCTGGACGCGGCCGGATACACCACCACGATCCAGCAGTTCACCGCGTCGAGCCGCACCGGCTACAACCTGATCGCCGACTGGCCCGGCGGCGACGCGAACCAGGTCGTGATGGCCGGCTCGCACCTCGACAGCGTCACCTTGGGGCCCGGCATCAACGACAACGGCTCCGGCTCGGCCGCCGTCCTGGAGACCGCCCTGGCGGTGTCGCGGGCGCAGTACAAACCCACCAAGCACCTGCGGTTCGCCTGGTGGGGCGCGGAGGAGCTCGGCCTGGTCGGCTCCCGCTCCTACGTCAACCGGCTGACCACCGGCGACCGTTCGAGGATCAGCGCCTATCTGAACTTCGACATGATCGGCTCGCCGAACCCGGGCTACTTCGTCTACGACGACGACCCGGCGATCGAGAAGACCTTCAAGGACTACTTCGGCGGCATCGGCGTCCCGACCGAGATCGAGACCGAGGGCGACGGACGCTCCGACCACGCGCCCTTCAAGAGCGCGGGCGTGCCGGTGGGCGGTCTGTTCACCGGGGCCAGCCGGACGATGACGTCGGCGCAGGCGGCCAAGTGGGGCGGAACGGCCGGCCGGGCCTTCGACCGCTGCTACCACTCCTCCTGCGACACCACCGCCAACATCAACGACACCGCCCTGAACCGCAACAGCGACGCCCTCGCGTACGCGGTGTGGGAGCTGTCGGAGTAGCCCTCGCGGGCCACGCCTACTGCCGGCGGGCGCGTTCGGTGAGGCGGCCCATGCGGGCGCGGGCCGACTCCAGTTGCTCGACCTCCTCGGCGGCCGGGCCGTCCTCGGCGGCGAGCTCCGTCCACAGGCCGATCAGCTCGCGCCCCAGTTCCAGCCCCGGCGCCGGGTCGCGCACCGCGCGCCAGGCGGTGGCCGCGCTCTCCACGTTGCCGTAGGCGGCCTCCGCGTCGCCGGCCCGGCGGCGGGCGCCGGCCAGGTCGAGCGACAGCCGGCAGGCACGGAGCGGGTCACCCGCCAAGTAGGCGATGTACGCGTTGAGTTCGCGCAGCCGGAGCACCTCGGGGTGCTCCGGCCCCAGCGTCCCCGACGCCTGCGCGACGGTCTGCTCGGCCAGTTGGGCGGCGGAGTCGATCCGGCCCTCCTTCACCGCCTCGTTGATCCGCCCGACCGGCTCCGCCAGGAGCGCGGGCGCGGCGGGGTCACCCGGGGCGGTGAGGGGTTCGTCCCCGAGCACGGCCTCCGCGACGGCGTCGAAACCGCGCGGGGGCGTGGGCTTGGGGTCGGGGTCGGCGGCGAGCAGGGCGTCCTGGGGGACCGGTCGGGCCCGCGGAGCCGGAGGGGCTTCGGGGACCGGCAGCGGCCTCGCGTCCATGGGCGGGGGCGGCCCGAACGCACCGACGGGCGGCGCGACGGTACCGGGCGGCGTCGCCGGATCCGGGGCCGGTGGCGCGTCCTCGGGCGCGGGCTCCGTGACCTCCGGTACGGCCCGCAGCTCGAACGTCGGCACGGGTTCATCGGCTCGCTGCGGCTCGGGCACCGCCCGCAGCGGGAACGTCGGGGTCGAGCCCCGGGCGGGCCCCGACGCGCGACGCAGCACGTGCGTCGCGCTGTCACCCGGCGAGGGCGGTGCGGGCTGCGGCTCGGGCGGGGTCGCGGCGCCGCCGCTTCGGAGGTGCTGCGGTCCGGCCGGGAACGCGTCGGCGTCGTTCCGGGGGTGCTGCGGTGCCGGTCGTGACGGTGCGGCATCGCCCCCGGGGTGCTGCGGTGCCGGTGCGGCGTCGCCGACGGCGTGCTGCGGTGGCGGCGCTGGGACACCTCCGCCGGCCGGTTGACGCACGGGCGGCGTCGGAGCGGCGTCGCTGCCGGGGTGCTGCCGTGCCGGCGGGGTGGTGGCGATCGGCTCGGCCGTGAAGCGGCTGGAGCCGTCCGGGTCGACCTGGAGCGGGACGACGTAGCCGATGCGCTCGTCGTGGATCGTGGCGAGGACGGGGTGGCCGGTGGCGAGGGCGATGTGGTGGAGCCGGTTCAGGACGGCCCGCTGGATCTCCTCACCGGGGGCCGCGTGGACGACGACGCCGCCGACGGAGGCACCGCCGGACATCCCGCCGGCTCCCCCTCCCGCGTCCGTTCCGGGCCCGGGGACGTGGACGTCGATCGGCGCCGCCGGGGTCGCCGCGCGTGCGGCCTGCTTCTGTTCCCGCTTCTTCTCGCGGCTGAGTCGCGACATCGTCCCCTCACTGGGCGTCGTACACCTACTGTCGAGTGTGTCCGCTCGCCCCCGTTTCTCACGTCACCACGGTGTCACAGGCTCGTCCCAAGGGCCGCCGGCCCCGGCGCGGTCGTGGCGGAGGGCATGAGGTGCGGGCGTACGAGGGAGGAGAGGGGCATGCACACAGGCATGCGACAGGGACCGGAGATCTGGCTGCGCGGACCGGTGACCACCCCGGATCCGGGGCGGCCGGAGCCCGCGCACGCCCATGCGGCGGGGCGGCGCTTCTCCTTCGTCGGCACGCACGGCGGCGCGGGCGTCTCCACCCTCGCGGCGGTCTACGGCGGCCATGACAGCGGCCGGTCCTGGCCCCGGCCCGGCGATCCCCCGTCGGTGCTGCTGGTCGCCCGGACGCACGCGGCCGGGCTGGACTCGGTCGCCGGGGCGGTGGAGCTCTTCCGGCGCGGTCAGGCTCCGCCGGGGCTCGACCTGGACGCCGTCGTCCTCGTGGCGGACGCCCCGGGCCGGCTGCCGCGCCCGCTCGCCCAGCGGGTCAGGGCCCTGGAGTCGGTCATCGACGTGTACCGCGTGCCGTGGGTGACGTCCTGGCGGCTCGGCGCGCCGGGTGCTCCGCCGCGCGAGACGGCTGACCTGGCCCGGCTGACAGGAGCCCCCCGCTGACGGCCGTGCCGGACGCACCCGCGCCGGCCGGGGAGATCGCGGCGGCGGTCCGGGCCCGGGAACTGCGTGCCGCGGATGTCGTCGCGGCGGCCCTGGAGCGGATCGAGCGGGCCGATCCGGGGCTGTGCGCGTTCGTCGAGGTGTGGCGCGAGGAGGCGCTGCGGCGAGCGGACGAGCTGGACACGCGACTCGACCGCCGGGGCGCGGCCCCGTCCCTGCCGCTGGCGGGGGTGCCGATCGCCGTCAAGGGACGGCACGGTCTGCGCGCGGCGGGTGCGCTGCTCGCGGCCGGGGGTGTGGCGGTGGGAGCGACGTCCGTGCCCGGCCCGGGAACGGCTTGGCAGACCTGGGGGCTCGGGGCGCGGGGCCGGACCGTCAACCCGTGGCGGGCCGACCGTACGCCGGGTGGTTCGTCGGCCGGGGCCGCGGCGGCCGTGGCGGCCGGGCTGGTGCCGCTGGCCACGGGCGGCGACGGGGCCGGGTCGGTGCGCATCCCGGCGGCGTGGTGCGGGGTGGCCGGGCTGAAGACGACGAGGGGACGGCTGCCCTCGGGCGACCGTACGGGGCTCGCGGTTCCCGGGGTGCTCGCCCGCTCGGCGTCGGACGCGCAGCTGTGGTGGCGCGTGGTGTCCGGGGAGCCGGTGCCGGGCGCGGCGGACCTTCCGGTGAGCGCCGTCTGGTCGCCGGACCTCGGTTTCGCCGACCCCGACCCCGAGCCCGTCGCGCTCGCGCGGGCCGCGGTGGAACGGCTCGTCGCGGCGGGCGTCGTCCGGCTCGTACGGCCGCGGACGCCCGTGCGGCTGGTGGACCCCGGGCCGGCCTGGCTCGCCCTGCGCACACCCGGTGCCGACCCGGCCGGGGCGCACCGCGTCCGGGCGGAGAACGACCGTCGGCTGACGGAGCTGTTCGCCGGTGCCGCGCTGCTGCTGACCCCGACGGCGCCCACCGCCCCGCACGGTCACGACGGGCCAGGGGACCGCTACTCCACCTCGCTGACCTGGGCGTTCAACCTCAGCGGGCATCCGGCGCTGAGCCTGCCCGCGGGCTTCGGCGGTGACGGCTGCCCGGCCGGACTCCAGCTGGTGGCGCCGCACGGGCGGGAGGCGCTGTTGCTGGCGGTGGCGCGGGAGGCGCAGGAGCGCGGCGCCCGCTGACCGGCACCCCTGGCACATTTACTTGCGCGCGCATATGATGCACACGCGTGTAATTGACGTACGCCGACCGTCAGAGGGGCACCCCATGACCCGCCGTTTCCTTTTCGTCCTGGGCAGCGCTCGCGCCGAGGGCAACTCCGAGCTGCTGGCCCGCCGGGCCGCCGAGCAACTGCCCCCGGACGTCGAGCAGGAGTGGATCGACCTCACGGAGTTCCCGCTGCCCGACTTCGAGGACCTGCGGCACGACAGCGACCACGTCCGCCCGACCGAGGGCACTGTGGCCCGGCTGCTGGACGCCACGCTCGCGGCGACGGACATCGTGATCGTCTCGCCGCTGTACTGGTACTCGGTCTCCGCGCAGACCAAGCGCTACCTGGACCACTGGTCGGGCTGGCTGCGCACGCCGGGCCTCGACTTCAAGGCGACCCTGGCCGGCCGCACCATGTGGGGCGTCACCGCCCTGGCGCACCGGGAGGAGATCGTCGCCGACCCGCTGGTCGGGACGCTGCACAACTCGGCCGCGTACATGGGGATGCGCTTCGGCGGGGTGCTGCTGGGCAACGGCAGCAAGCCCGGTGACGTGCTGGCCGACGACGCGGCGCTGACCCGGGCGAAGACGTTCTTCGCGCAGGAGGCGCCGCTCGCCCGGTTCCTGTACGAGCAGGACGTCACGGCCTGAGGGTCAGGCCGTGATGTCCTTCGCCGTGAAGCGGGCCCACGCCGCCGATCCGAACACCGCCGCGTACAGGGCCTGGAGGCCGAGGTTCTTCGCCAGGCCGTCCCAGAGGACCGGCTCGCGCATGAGGTCGGCGAAGGAGAGCCAGTAGTGCGAGAAGAAGTACGGCTGAAGGACGTGCAACTGCGGGATCTGGTCCAGGATCTGCACGGTGATCAGCAGCCCCACCGTCGTCGCCATCGCCGCGATGCCGCTGCCCGTCAGGGTGGACACGAACAGGCCTAGCGCCGCGGACGGGCGGGCGTCTGTAGTGGCTCCCTCTCGGGAGAGGGCGCCGTACGAGCTGGAACGCGTCCAGCTACGGAGTTCACCAGTGGATCGTCTGCCCCGCCGGAGTGACGGTGACGGTGAACTCCTCCAGCGCTGGCGCGCCGGCGTGCCGCCACTGACCGAAGAGGTCCTCCACGGCATCCCAGAGAGGCTCCGGGCCGCCCTGCCGGACGAGCCATCGGCCGCCCTCCGAGTACACCGCGGCCCACGAGCCGGTCTCGACGTCGACCAGAGTTTCCTCACTCCGCCCGTCGCGCTCCAGCGTCAGGCGCTGGGCGCCCGGCGCGGCGAGTTGGATGACGAACCGAGCGGTCCAGTTGCTCAGTACATCGGCCCCGATGGCGGTCTCCCGTTCCTTGCCGTCGTCGAGGTCGGGGAGCAGGCCCAGGGGCGGCGGTGTGTGCGGCCGGGCGAGCATGAAGCTCACCCCTCCGCCCAGCAGCGGACCGGACGCCGTGCCGTCGTCGTGCACCGTCAGGCGGGCGAGTTCCGAGGAGCCGAGCCATCCGCAGATGGTCGCCAGGATCAGCCCGCCCGGGCGGGTCTGCTCGATCCACGCCTGGGGCACGGTGCGCACGCCGCAGGTGGCGATGATCCTGTCGTACGGGGCGCCCGCGCCGTGGCCGAGGAGGCCGTCGCCGGTGACGAGCGTCGGGTACGCCTCCATGTGGCCGAGGGCCGCCCGGGCCCGGGACGCCACGCGCTCGTCGTACTCGATCGAGGTGACGTTCTCGGCGTCGAGCCGGGCGCAGAGCAGGGCGGTCGAGTAGCCGGTGCCGGTGCCGATCTCCAACACTGTGTGACCGTCCTCAACCTGGAGGTCCTCCAGCATGCGCAGCACGAGGGAGGGCAGCGTGCTGGAGCTGGTGGGCTCGCGCGTGATCGGGCCGCGGATGTCCTCGGGCACGATGGTGCCGGCGATCTGGGTGACCAAGCTCTCGTCTGCGTAGCAGCCTTCGAGCCAGTCCGCGTCGCCTGCCTGCACCGGTTCCCATGCCGAGTGGAATCGCGGCCCGGCCACGCGCCGGAAGTACCCGCCGCGCAGGAACTCGTGCCGGGGGACGGCTGCGGCGGCCTTCCGCCACGGGTCGGTGCGCAGGCTGCCGTTGTTCGTCATCCTGTCGATGAGCTGCCGGTGCAGCTGTCCCTGATCGGTCACGATGTCCTCTCCAAAAGGTCGGCCAGAGCTGCGCACATGGGCAGGCCGGTCTCGTCCTCCAGCCAGTGCCATTGGCCGGAGGGGTTGCACTCCAGGAACCACCATTGGCCGTCCTCGCCGACGGCGAAGTCGAAAGCTCCGAATACGAGGCCGAAGTGCGCCATGTAGCGGTGGACCGCGGGCCGGATGCCGGGCGGTGCTTCGACGGGGGTGTAGGTGAGTCGGCTGTAGTCGGTGCGCCAGTCGAGGAGGTCGGAGTCGATGCGGACGCAGAACACGTGTCCGCCGATCACGGTCACCCGGACGTCGGCGATTTTCGGGACGCGCTCTTGGAAGAGGTGCGCGGTGCCTGCGATGTCGTCGTCGATGTCGTCTGCGGAAACCTCGGCGACCTTCACCGCGGACGAGACGCCGTCGACTCGGTAGACCGGGTTGCTCAGCGGCTTGTAGATGACCGCGTCGTGCGCCTTGACGAACTGGCGGGCGGCATCGGGGCTGGAAGTGACGAGCGTGGGCGGCAGCAGGAACCCGGCCTCCGCGGCCGCGGCCAGCCCGGCTGGCTTGAACTCCGCGTCGCCGATGCGGTGCGGGTGATTCACGTACAGGCAGCCGGGCAGTGCCGCGAGGACGCCGCCGAGCCCGTAACGGGCCTGGGTGACGGCGAACCGGGCGTCCTGCTCGTCGAGGTGCGGGAACGCGAAGCCGGACGGGCGCCGGTAGTACAAGGCGCGCACGTTCGCAAGGCCCGCGGTGCGGGAGGGGGTGAGGAGGCGGCCACGGAGACCGTGCTCGGTGATCTCTGCCTCCACCGACAGTGATGCGGGGAAGTCCCCCGAGTCGAGCCGCACGACCGGGACTTCCCGGTCGTGCAGCTCGCTGATCACCACGTCGGCGGTGGGGTCGTGCAGGCTGGTGACGACCAACACCGGACGTGGATCAGTCACTGGTCGCTGTCGCTGCTCGTGTCGGTGTCGCCGCCGCCCTGCCCGTCCGGGCTGGTCCCCGTCGACGGGGAGGTGCCGGTGCTGGTGCCGTGCTTGCCCATCTCCAGCACCTGGCCGGCGCCGTCGTAGAAGCGGGCGGTCTGCGTGTCCGGGTCCAGGGTGGCCCGGGCGTAGGCGGGGGCCATGGTGGGGTAGGGCGCCATGCGGCCGAGGCCCCAGGGTCGGGCGGTGGCCAGGCCCTGTGGGATGGCGGGGCTGGTGGGCAGACGGTCGGAGTGAACGAACATGCCTCTCCCTTGTGTCGTCGTAGTGGAGTGTGTAGACCCACCCCGGGCCGGACCGTCCAAGGTGGCGGCCCGAGGCGGGAGTCTTGAGTCGGTCAGGCGCTGCGGCGCGCCTGCCGGTACTCCGCGGTGAGTCGGTCCGTGGCCTCGCAGGGGAGGTTGAGGTTCGCGCCCTGTGCGTCGACGGCCCGGCAGGTTGGGCACGAAAGGCAGTGGTCCCACAGGGCGGCCTGCTCGGGCGTCTCGGCGAGAATCATCCGTGCACCTCCAGCGCGAGGCGGCGCAGAGCACGTCGCGTATCGCACAGGATGGGGTTGGCAACGCACTGCTCGCAGTGGTCGGTATGCGCGCCGTACGTGCGGAGCGCCGCAGCGCGTACGCAGACAGGGCATCCGCGAGGGAAAAGGGTCACCCCGCCGGGCCCGGGCCGCTCGCCGAGGTCGACCGCGGTCTCAACGCCGCGGGCCTGTAACGCCGACAGGCGCGAGACATCGGGGAGCGGTAGCAGGGCAAGAACGCCGGCCTCAGCGCTGCTGCTGGTGCGTGTCTCGCCAAGCACGAGGACCTCCACGGTCGATCCGACTCACACCAACGACCGTAGGTAGGCGGCCCCGAGTTCACCCGAGCTGACAGTTCGGGTGAACCAGAGGCTCGGCAGCCCTACACGAGACCGATGCGCACAGCCAGCTGCTCGGCCTGCCGGGCGTGCATCGCCCGTGCTCGGCGGATCACCGTCAGGACCAACTGCCGTGCGAGTGGCGTCCGGGCGAGATCCTCCGGGGCGATCGATTCCAGGCCGAGGAGCGCGAGCAGCACGGCGGCGTCGTCCCGGCGCTGACTGTGGCAGGCAGCCACCTCCAGCCCGAACGTGAATTCCCGCTCCAGCGAGGGCAGCCCGCTCGTGTCGATGGCGTCCGCGGTGTGCAGCGCCTCACCGGTTTCGCCTGCCTCCATCTCGATGGACACGGCGTGCAGCGCCACGTTCGTGGGCCCGAAAACCGTCCAGGCGACGTTGCTGCTGTCGGACATGGCTCGGGCGGCCGGTGCCGCGTGCTCTCGCAACCGCTCCCGCGCCTCCCACCACCGGCGCCTACGGGCGGCGGCCACCACCGCGACGAGCTGCAAGGCGCCGCCCATGGCCTTGCGGTCCGCCTCCGGTACCCGGGCCGTCGCTACCTGCTCTGCGGCGCGCAGGGCCAGTTCCTCGGCCTCGCCGGGCTGGCCGGCGGCGAGCAGCACATGACCGAGGTTCCACTGGGCGGCAGCGATGCGCAGCGGGTCGTCGGCGTCCTCGGCAGCACGCATCGCGCGGTCGGCGGCGAGGGTGGCGAGGTCGACGCGGCCGGTGCGGCGCAGATACGAGCGGAGCAGGCAGTACAGGTCTGAGGCCGCGCGAAGTACGGCGCGGCGCTCCGCCTGGTCCGCTCCCGCCCGGGCGGCGCGTACAGCGTGCTCAGTATCGGCGACCAGGCCAGGCAACGTCTCGGCGGCCCTGGTGAACCGGTCGCCCGCGGTCTGCCAGCTCTGCCACGCAGCCTCCACCCGGTCCCTCAGTCCGGCTGCCGATACGGGCGGGGCACTGAGGGCCGGGCCGTAGCCGAGGAGCGCGCGACCGACGGCCGCCTCTGCGGTGTCCGTCGCCTCCTCCTCGGCCGGCGACTGCTCCGAGAGCAGGGCAGCCGTGGGCACGCCGAGTTCTTGGGCGAGGGCGTACAGGATGGGCAGCGACGGCACCTTGAGGCCGCGCTCGATCTGCGACAGATAGTCGGGTGAGATCCCGACCAGGCCGGCGACCGCGTCCTGTCGGCGCCCGCCACGGTAGTGCCGGACCCTGTCCCCGATGGGGAGGTCTGCTGCAACCATGCGCCTGCTCCTCGCTGCTTGTTCTGAGCGTAGGGTGCCCGCTGCGTGGGGACCGGGAGTTCGTGAAGAGGGGAGGCGCTGGTGCCTGAACTGGTGTTGTGGGACATCGACCACACGTTGATGGCGACGCGGGGACTCGGCGGCGAGCTGTGGGCCGAGGCGTTCGAGCAGGTGACGGGTGTGGCGCTGCGCGAACAGGCGTCTGTGACCGGGTCGACGGAGCGGGTGATCCTGCGGGAGACCGCGCGGCTGAACGACGTTATTTACAGCGACGACCTATTCGCGCGGTTCGCTGACGCGCTCGGCGCGGTGCACGTTCGGCGGGCGGCCGAGATGCGCGAGCGGGGCCATGCGCTGCCGGGCGCTGCTGCGGTGCTCGCTGCTCTCGCGGACCGGGGCGTGCGGCAGTCCGTGGTGACCGGCAACGTCCGGCAGGCCGCAGAGGTGAAGCTGGCCGTATTCGGCCTCGACGCCTACATGCGGCTCGATGAGGGGGCGTACGGCGAGGACGGGGAGGGGCGTCCCCAGCTGCTGCGTGCGGCCCTCAAGCGGGCGGCAGTGGCTCCGCAGGACGCCGTGTTCCTGGGAGATACTCCGGCGGACGTGACAGGGGGGCGTGATGCCGGCGTTCGCGTGGTGGCGGTCGCGACGGGCAAGACCTCGGCGAGCGACCTGCGCGCAGCTGGCGCCCACTTCGTACTGGACGGACTGTCGGACAGCGGCCGGGCGCTCGCTGCGATCGGCGTCTGACACGCCGTCCCCACACGGCTGATCGGGCTGTCCAAGTCAGGGGATGCGAACCGCTTGGCCAAGGAGGCCAACAATCTCTCCCGTGTCGCGAACGCCAAGAGCGCTGAATCCAATCTCATCGCCCGAAAGGCGAACCGACTGTCCGAAGGCCAACGGTTTCGCACGGGAAGCGAACGAACTGGCCGATCGCCAGGAAGAGCGAAGCGTCGAGGTCCATGACGTCCGCTGGGAAGGAGAGTGGGTGGCTCCCGGGGAGTACGCCATGCTCCGCCGGGGACGCAGCACGGCCTACAACGTCGTGGCTCACGTCAGGGTCGATGAAGAGGACGTGACCATCGAACGTGACGAAGTAGGGCCAGACGAACGGCTCGCCTTACATGCAGCGCCTTAGGGCTGTCCCGTAACTGGGCTGCGCCTCCTTGCCGATCCCGGATCCCGCCATGTCAGTGGCTGGTGCCAGGATCGAGAGGTGCTGATCAAGGGATACGACGTCGGCCCGCTGGTGCCGGGTGAGTCACTTCTGGTCCACCCGGGCTTCTGGTCGAACTACCTCATGGCGATGTGTAGCGACGGGGGGTGTGCCGAGCGCCCGGTTCCGGAGTGGTTCGGCGAGGACGGCGCCGATGCCGACGCCCTGTCCGAGGTCCTCTTCGATCCTGAACGCTGGCCAGTGTTCAGGGTGCCGGTGGAAGACGGCCCCGGAGCCGTGGTGATCTACCGCAACCTGGACGGCGACTACGGCACCGACTACCTCCTCACCCATCCAGGCAGAAGCTACGTCGAGCAGATCGCCAGCTGGGACGGCGACTTCTCGGGCACGGGGCTGACGTGGCTCGAACTGATCCGGATCGCCGACAACCCAGCCCTGGCGGCCGAAGGCGTCCAGGACACAGTCACCCGCCTCCTGCTACTGCTACTGCTTCCCCTCCTCACCGACCCGGACATGCCGGAAACAGCATCCGCAAGGCTTGTCGCCGCCCTGACCGTGGTCGGCGCGCCGCAAGACACTGCGTCCATCACGGCGGAGCATCTGCTGGCCCACCTCACAAGGAGATCCCGACACGACCCCACGTGGGCATCTCCGCTGAGCGGCAGCTGACAGGCGGCCGAACCGTTGATCACACCCGTGGAACGATCTCGATATGGCTGGTGTGATCACGGCGTCGGAGTCTTCCTAGACAGCCCCGTTCTCCGGGCTGAGTCCTCGTGCCTTCGGGAAGCTGGTGACGGGTCTGCGGCGCGAGGGTGCGGACGCGGTCCGTAAGGGCCGGCCCTGGTGCCTTCCGCTGGAAGACCGGGCCCTGCTCGTCGTGGCCTGATGGCGCACCAACCTGACCATGTGACAGCTCGCCCCGCTGTTCGGGGTCTCGAAGTCGGCCGCGGACCGCATCATCGACCACCTCGGGCCGATGTTCGCTCTCAGGCCCCGCAAGCGGTTCGCGAAGGACGTCGTGCTCGTCGTGGACGGCACGCTGGTCCCCACGCGTGACCACACCATCGCGGAGCGGTCGAAGAACTACCGGTACTCCACCAACCATCAGGTCGTCATCGACGCCGACACACTCGGCTGGTCGTCGTGGTCGCCGGCCGCTGGCCGGGAACCGAAACGACTGCAAGGCGTGGGATGAGTCCGGCGCCAAGGCCGCCGTAGGCAAGACCATGACGATCGCCGACGGCGGCTACCCAGGAACCGGACTCGTCATCCCGCACCGCCGCGAGCGCGGCCAGACCGAACTGCCGGAGTGGAAAGAGGAACATGATCGGTCACACAAGCAGGTCCGGGCCCGGGTTGAGCACGTCTTCGCCCGTATGAAGACCTGGAAGATCCTCCGCGACTGCCGCCTCAAGGGGGACGGCGTCCACCACGCCATGCTCGGCATCGCCCGGATGCACAACCTTGCTCTCGCCGGATAGGCAAGCGGGAGGGGCTCCGGACTCCGGAACTGCTGGCCGAGGTGACGGCTGCCGTCGCTGGCAACTTGGAGTCCCTGTATAAGGAGGAAGCGCCAGTCAGGCACCGAGTTGTGTGGCTCTACTTGCTAGTGGCTGCTGCACTTCTCGGCGCTGAGACTCTCGCGCTGCTGTCGCTTGGCGGTGATCCACGTTCGAACCCAGCAGCGGCATGGTTTCGTCTCTGCGCCGTGCTTCTCCGTCCAAGAATTGATCGAGCGAGAAAGAGCCCCTGCCACTTCCCATGACGAGTAGCAGTCCAGTCACCAGCGGTCGAGCCACCAAGCTGTTACGCCGCGGAAGGGCAGGCGCACGTATCGAACGGGCTTGTCGCTGACGCTCGTGAAGAGGGACTGCCACATGACGGGCACGGTGATGCGCGTGCCGCGGGCATCCTGCCCGAACAACCTGCGCGGCTGAGCAGCGCCGCCGCGAGACCCAGACGCTGCTTCATGCCGAGCGAGTACGCCTTGGCCTTCTTGGACCCGGCCGCCGCCAGGCCCACCCGGTCCAGGGCGGCGGCGACCCGGGCCCGCCGGGTGCGCGGGTCGGTGGCCGGGTCGGCGCTGTCGTAGCGGATCAGATTGTCACGGCCGGAGAGGAAGCCGTAGAGGGCCGGGCCCTCGATGAGGGCGCCGACCCGCGGCAGCACGGCGCGGGTGGCCCGGGGCATGGGCTGCCCGAGCACCCGCGCCGTGCCGGAGGTGGGCTCGATGAGGCCCATCAGCATGCGGATGGTGGTGGTCTTGCCGGAGCCGTTGGGCCCGAGGAAGCCGAAGACGCTGCCCGCCGGGACGGTCAGGTCGAGACCGTCGACGGCGAGCTGTCCGCCGCGGTAGCGCTTGGTGAGCGCGCGGGTGGCGATGACCGGTTCCCCGGTACCGGCCCGCGCCGCACCCCGCTTCTCCGGTTGCCTGGCGGACGGTTCGCCCATCGGCTTCCCCGTTCTCTCGACGTCCCGCAGGGCTTCCTCGTCCTCCCGGCGCACCGTGCGCCCGCGGGACCTACTTCGCGGCGTCGGCCGCCTTCACGAGCGCGTCCTTGGTGACCAGGCCCGCGTAGACCTTGCCGTCGTCGGTGATGAGGGCGTTGACCAGGCGGGTCGAGAAGACCGTGCCGGAGCCGAACGTGCCGTGCACCTTCTCGCCGAGCGAGTCCATGAAGCCGCCGAGGTCGCCGCCGGCCTTGCCGGAGGGCACGCCCTCGCCGCCGGTGTCGAAGGTGGCGATGGCGTTCCAGCCCTCGCCGATGGTCTTCATGCCGTCGGGACCCTCGTCGAGGTCCTTTCCGCCCTTGGGGGCGTGCCCGGGCGCCTCACCGAGGCCGAAGGGCTTGCCGTGAGCCTCGCCGGAGGCCTCGGCGTCCTTCTCCTCGGTGACCTTCGCACCCTTGGGCGGGGTGAAGTCGAAGGTCGAGGCGGGCGGCTTGGCGAAGCTGACCTTCGTGAAGCCGGCGTCCACGACGGCGGCGCCGCCGCTCGCCGGGGTGAGCGTGAACTTCAGCGGCATGCCGGTCTCGGCGTCCACGGCGACGGTGATCGCGCCGACCGTCGAGCCGGACTGCTTCGGCTCGACGACGAGTTTGTAGGCGTCCCGGCCGGCCACCTGGGCGGTGCCGTCCACGGTCACGGAGGTCGTGTCGTCGACCGCCTTCAGGGCCTCCTCGGCGAAGTCCTTCGGCAGGGCCGGCGGCTGCTGGTCCTTGCCGCGCTCGCGGCTCTCGGAGGAGGTGCCGTGGTAGACCTCGTTGGACTTGCTGTCGTAGCCCCAGACGTCCTTGCCGTTGTGGATGAGGCTGTACTCGGCGGCGTTCTCCAGCAGCGACAGCTTCTGCCGGTCCGGGCCGTCGGCGGCGACGCGCAGGGTGTGCGTGCCGTAGGCCAGTTCGGTGAGCTTGGCCGTCGGGTCGGCCGACGAGCCGTCCTCGCCCCCGCCCGCGGCACCGGACAGCAGACCGGACTCCAGGCCGCCGAGGTTCGGCAGACCGAGGTCGGTGCTGATCTTGACGGTGCCGGACAGCTGCTCGACGTCGGACTTGGCGATCTTCTCTATGAGCTGCTGGGCGGTGATCTTCGGAAGGTCGGGGTCACCGGAGTCGGCGAGCGCGGGGACCAGGCCGATCGTCGCGGCGGCCACCCCGATCACCGTGACCGGGACGATGTACCGCGCGGCGGTGCGCCGCCCGGAGCGCTGCTCGTCGGCCTCCCCGGCGGTCGTGCTGTCGTCGGATGCGTACGGTGCCATGTGTGCCCTACCTCCGTGGTCGGCGGCGGCTGTCCGTGTCGTGCACGCACTCGTCCCTGAGCCGCCATTCTCACCCGAACAGGTGAGGAGTGGTGCTTTCCGTGGTCACCATCTGACCAAATCGGCCAGGGAGATACGTCAGACCCCGGGCTCAACTCCGTGTACTGCTGGGGTATGACACGGAGGCCGGGCTTCTCCCCCGACCCGTAGGGGTCGTACGGGGAGGAGGTGTCAGCCGGCCCGGTGCACCACGGCGTCGCACAGCTCCAGGAGCGCCGTCTTCGCGGCGCAGTCCCGCAGCGGGGCCAGCGCCGCGCGGGCGTCCTGGGCGTAACGGACGGTGTCCCGCCGGGCCTGCTCCAGCGCCGGGTGGGCCCGCAGCAGGCGCAGGGCCTCCGCGTGCCGTGCGTCGTCGGTGAGGTCGGAGTCCAGCAGCTCGCACAGGGCGACGTCCTCGGCGAGCCCGAGCCGGGCGGCCCGCTCGCGCAGCCGCAGCACCGGCAGGGTGGGGATGCCCTCGCGCAGGTCGGTGCCGGGGGTCTTGCCGGACTCGTGGGAGTCGGAGGCGATGTCCAGGACGTCGTCCGCGAGCTGGAAGGCGACGCCGAGGCGCTCGCCGTACTGGGTCAGCACGTGCACGACCGTCTCGTCGGCGCCGGACATCATCGCGCCGAACCGGCACGAGACGGCGACCAGCGAGCCGGTCTTGCCGCCCAGCACGTCCAGGTAGTGCTCGACGGGGTCGCGGCCGTCCTGCGGTCCGGCCGTCTCCAGGATCTGGCCGGTCACCAGGCGCTCGAACGCCTCGGCCTGCACCCGCACGGCCTCCGGGCCGAGGTCGGCCAGGATGTGCGAGGCGCGGGCGAAGAGGAAGTCGCCGGTGAGGACGGCGACGGAGTTGCCCCAGCGGGTGTTCGCGCTCGCGACGCCGCGGCGCACGGCGGCCTCGTCCATGACGTCGTCGTGGTACAGCGTGGCGAGGTGGGTCAGCTCCACGACGACGGCCGAGGGCACGATCCCGGGGGCGTGCCGGTCGCCGAACTGGGCGGACAGCATCACGAGCAGCGGACGGAACCGCTTGCCGCCGGCGCGCACCAGATGCTGGGCGGCCTCCGTGATGAAGGGCACCTCACTCTTGGTGGCCTCGAGCAAGCCTTCCTCGACAGCCGTCAGTCCGGCCTGGACATCGGCTTCCAGAGCCTGGTCCCGCACGCTCAGCCCGAACGGCCCGACGTCGGTCACGAGGGGTCTCCTGTCTGCTGTGTCTGCCGGTGATTACGCGGTTTGTCGATAGGTCGCTGCCCTCACTCGAGTCAGCGTATCCGGTCACGTTTCGATCACCGCCAGCGCCCAGGGTTACAGGCCGGGCGGTATCCGATCACGACCGCAATGTTTTCGATCAACCCATAAGAACAGATATTTATCGACTTACCCAAGGGTAGTGAACTATGCACCATTTGCCGCTTTGGGTAAGCAAATTCCTGTTGGTGAAAAATGCCCTGCGGACTCGTGATCAGTGAGTTGAATCACTGCCTCCGCTTTCCCGCCCTCCTCCCACCTCGCCCCGTACCCCCTTTTCCGGAAAGCAAGTTGAGCCCTTGGCTGCCGCAAAGGATCAAGCGGCCCAAATGCCTCCGACCAAGGTCAACTACGTGATATGTGACTGAGGCGCTTGTTCCGGACATGTGCTCTCGCATACGTTCCCGCCCTGTCCGGCGGACGCCTCATCCTGCCGCCGCCCGGACTCCCCACTGGAACCGACTCACTCACGCAGGGCAGGAGCGGGGGACCCAGGTAAGTCGCCGGTCCGCACAGCGGCACGGCTCGGGGTGAAGCCGCGCACGGCACACAGCGCCGTACGCGGCCGGGCACCTCCCGGCCCGAACCCGACAGCTCACCTCGCAGGCGCCGGAGAGGAACATCGTCATGGCCGGACGAGGCAAGCACCGTCGCCCCAGAACCAACCCGCTGACCCGCGGCTTCATCGCCGTCGGCACCGGCGGAGCCGCACTCACCCTCCCGCTCCTCGGCGCCGCCCAGGCGAGCGCCGCCGAGCCCCAGAGCGCCCCCGTCGCCGCACAGTCCGCGCCCCGCGCGGCCCAGCCCGCCACATCGCTCACGTACACCGTGGTCAAGGGCGACTCGCTGGCCCGCATCGCGGACAAGTACGACGTCCGGGGCGGCTGGAAGCGGCTCTACAAGGACAACCGCGCCGCCGTCGGCGACAACCCGAAGCTGATCCACCCGGGTCTGAAGCTGACGGTGAAGACCACCAAGGCGAACGCCGCGAAGAAGACGGCCACCCGGTCGTCCGCCCCCGCCAAGCCGGCCGCGAAGCCCGCCACGGGCGTCGCGCAGGCCACCCAGGCGTCGGCCACGACCTACGCGAACAACCTGGACGGCTGGATCCGCGAGTCGCTGGACATCATGGCGCAGAAGGGGATCCCCGGGTCCTACGACGGCATCTACCGCAACATCATGCGCGAGTCGTCCGGCAACCCGCTGGCGATCAACAACTGGGACTCGAACGCCGCAGCGGGCACCCCGTCCAAGGGCCTGCTCCAGGTCATCGACCCGACGTTCGCCGCCTACCACGTGGACGGCACCTCCTTCGACCCGTTCGACCCGGTCGCCAACATCACCGCGGCCTGCAACTACGCGGCCGACCGCTACGGCTCGATCGACAACGTCAACGGACCGTACTGAGCCGCCCCGCCCAGCAGTCGCTCGAGGACGACGGCGATGCCGTCGTCCTCGTTCGACAGGGTGACCTCGTCGGCCACGGCCTTGAGTTCGGGATGGGCGTTCGCCATCGCGACGCCGTGGCCGGCCCAGTCGAACATCGGGATGTCGTTGGGCATGTCGCCGAAGGCGATGGTGTCCGCCGGACGCAGCCCCAGATGCTCGGCTGCCAGCGCCAGGCCCGTCGCCTTGGTGATCCCGCACGGCTGGAGCTCCACCGTGCCGGGCCCCGACATCGTCACCGTCGCCAGGGAACCCACCACCGAGCGGGCCGTCGCCGCCAGCGCGTCGTCCGACAGGTGCGGATGGCGCAGCAGCACCTTGCTGATCGGCTCGCCCCACAGGTCGTCGCGCCGTTCGACCCGCACCGCGGGCAGGGTCGGGTGCGGCATGAGATAGCCCGGCTCGATCAGCGTGAGCCCGTCGACCCCGTCCTGGTCGACCGCCGCGTACACCTGCCCCACCTCGGCCTCGATCTTGCCGAGGGCGGTCTCGGCCAGCTCCCGGTCCAGCGTGATGGACCACAGCAGCCGGTCCGCGCCGGCGTCGTACACCTGCGCGCCCTGCCCGCACACCGCGAGCCCCGTGCAGCCGAGGTCGTCCAGCAGCGGCCGCACTCTCGGCGCCGGCCGGCCCGTCACCACGAGGTGCTGGGCACCGGCGTCCGCCACCCGCGCGAGCACGGCGAGGGACCGTTCGGAGAGGGTGTCGTCGCCGCGCAGCAACGTCCCGTCCAGATCGGTGGCGATGAGTGAATATGCGAGGGGTGCGGCCATGATCAGAGAATACGGACAACGCGGCCCTTCGTTTCATCGCACAGGGCACGCCGATTGCCCGGTTGAAGGCCTCTGCACCGGTTGGCAACAACATGCTCCGCTACCTACCCGAGAGGCCGCATAGAGCGGTACCTTCCATGTGTCCAGGGGGGACTTGATCGGGGGGTCAGGTTGAGCAGTGGGCGCATTCGCGTGGCGGGGGCCGGGGAGCTCGGTGAAGAAGAGAAGGAGCGCTGGCGTGCGCTGCGCGCGGCCTCCGGAGCACCGCGCAACCCCTTCATGGAACCGGAGTTCACCGAAGCCGTCGGCCGGGTCAGGCCGGGGGCCCGGGTCGCCGTGGTGTACGAGGGGCTCGAGCCGGCCGGCTTCCTGCCCCATGAGCGGGGCCCGTTGGGGCAGGGCCGGGCGATCGGGTTCGGCGTCTCGGACGCCCAGGGCGCGATCCTGCGGCCGGGCCTGGACCTGGAGACGGGTGAACTGCTGAGGGCCTGCTCGGTGTCGAGCTTCGCCTTCGACAACCTGGAGGCCGAGCAGCGGCTGTTCGTCCGGTACGCGGCCGAGGGGTACGCCACCTACGTCATCGACGTGGAGAAGGGCTACGAGACGTACGAGTCGGTGCTGCGCGCGCAGTCGCCGAAGTTCCTGAAGACCACCCTGGCCAAGGAGCGCAGGCTGGGCCGGCAGGTCGGTGAGCTGCGGTTCGTCTTCGACGAACGCGACCCGGCCGCGCTGCGCACGCTCATGGAGTGGAAGTCGGCGCAGTACCGCAGGACCGGCCGCCGCGACCGGTTCGCCCAGGAGTGGATCACCCGGCTCGTCGGGCAGCTGGCCCGGACCCGGGCGCCGGAGTGCAGCGGCACGCTGTCCGTGCTGTACGCGGGTGAGCGGCCGGTCGCCGCGCACTTCGGGCTGCGTTCGGCCTCGGTGCTGGCCTGCTGGTTCCCGGCCTACGACCCGGAGTTCGCGAAGTTCTCGCCGGGGCTGGTGCTGCATCTGCGCATGGCCGAGGCGGCGGCCGCCGAGGGGGTGGGCATGCTCGACCTGGGGCGGGGCGCGGCCGAGTACAAGGACGCGCTCAAGACGGGCGAACTGCCCGTGTACGAGGGTGCGGTGACGCGGCCGGGGGCGGGCGCGGCGCTGTACTGGCTGGGCCGTGAGCCGGCCCGCCGCGCGCACAGCTTCGTCCGCGGCAGGCCGCGGCTCGCGGCGCTGGCCGCGCGGACGCTGAAGGGCGCGGCCCGGCTGCGCCGTACCTGACACACAAGGGGGGTGGGCGCATGGCCCGTTCGGCGCGTGCGCAGGAGGAGATACGACGGTTCCTCGACATCGGGGCGGTCCAGGTCGCCGAGCTGGACCTCGACGGCGACGAGGCGGTGCTCAGACCCGGTCCGGGCAGTCCGCCCGTGACCCACGGGGAGGTGTTCGTACTGGTCAGGAGGTCCGGCCGGCCGGTGGGCACGCTGCTCGGGCGGGTGCCGGAAGGGGCGGATCCGAAGGCCGTGCTGGCGGGGCGGGCCCGGGCGGAGTGCGGGCCCGCCGTCTTCGGCGAAGGCGGCAAGCCACCGTTCACCACGGTCGTCGTCGCGACCCGGGAGCGGGCCGGGCAGCTGGCCCGGGCGCTGGACTCGCTGCTGGCGCAGGACCATCCGCGGTTCGAGATCGTCGTCGTCGACAACGCGCCCGTCACGGACGAGACGCGCCGGCTGATCGAGACGAAGTACGCCGAGCGCGTGCGCTACGTCCGTGAGCCCGTTCCGGGGCTCGCGGCCGCCCACAACACCGGGCTGGAGGCCGTGCGCGGGGAGGTGGTCGCCTTCACGGACGACGACGTGGTCGCCGACCCGCGCTGGCTGACCGAGCTGACCGCGCCCTTCACCGCCGATCCCGGGCTCGGGTGCAGCACCGGGCTGATCCTGCCCGCGCGGCTGACCACTCCGGCCCAGGTGCTGCTGGAGAGCCACGGCGGTTTCGCCAAAGGCTTCACTCCAAGGACGTACGACCCGGCGCACCCGCCGGGCGACGAGCCGCTGTTCCCGTTCACGGCGGGACGGTTCGGCTCGGGCGCGAACATGGCGTTCCGCACGGCGGTCCTGCGTTCCGTGGGTGGTTTCGACCCGGCCACCGGTGCCGGGACGGCCGCCCGGGGCGGGGACGACCTCTACGGCTTCGTCCGCGTCCTGGCCCAGGGCCACCGGCTGCGCTACACGCCGTACGCCCTGGTGTGGCACCACCACCGGGAGACCTGGCGGGACCTGGAGACCCAGGCGTACGGCTACGGCGCCGGGCTCACGGCGTACCTCACCGCGGTGCTGGTGAACCGGCCCGCGCTGCTGCCGGCCTTCCTGGCGAGGCTGCCCCGCGGCCTCGCCCACGCCCGCGCGCTGACGGCCGCGCGCGGGGCCGGGGCGGCGGACGGCGGGGGCACCCCGGGCGATCACGACGTGCGGACCCACCCCTGGCCCGGGCGGCTGTCGCGGTTGCAGCGCCGGGGGATGGCGTACGGGCCGGTGGGCTATCTGAAGGCGCGGCGGGCGCTGCGCGCGGCGTCGCGTGAGAAGACGGCTCGGGGGGCGAGATGAGGACGGACGGCAGAGGCCGGGTGGGGCGGGGCGGGCAGGACGGCGAGGGGCCGATAGGGCCGTCGGCCACCCCAGCCGTCCCCGTCTTCCTGTATCACTGCGTGATGGACGATCCGCCGGACTGGATCGCCGAGTTCACGGTCACGCCGAAGCAGTTCGCCGCGCATCTCGACGCCGTGGTCCGCAGCGGCCGCACGCCCGTCACGATCAGCGCGATCGCCGACCACCTGGCCGGCCGGGCGCCGCTGCCGCCCCGGCCCGTGCTGCTCACCTTCGACGACGGGTTCGCCGATCTGCCCGGCCCGACCGCCGAGGCTCTGGCCGAGCGCTCGCTGCCCGCCACCGCCTACCTCACCACCGGAGCCCTCGCTCCGGGCGGCCGCAGTCTGCTGCCGCCCGCCCCGATGATGACCCTGGCCCGGGTGGCGGAGCTGGAACGTTCCGGCATGGAGATCGGCAGCCACACCGTCACCCACGCGCAGCTCGACACCCTCTCCGCCAAGGCCCTCGCGTACGAACTGCGCACCTCCAAGGCCGTGCTGGAGGACGCCCTCGGGCACGAGATACGGCACCTCGCCTACCCGCACGGCTACAACAGCCCCCGTGTACGGGCCCTGTCGGCCCGGGCCGGCTACGAGACGGCCACCGCCGTGCGGCACGCGCTCAGCTCCGAGCGCGACGAGCGGTACCGCATCGCCCGGCTCATCGTCCGGCGCACCCACACCGTCGCCGACGTCGAGGGCTGGCTGGCGGGGTCGGGTGCGCGGGTCGCGCCGTACCGCGACGGGCCGAAGACGATCGCGTGGCGCTGGTACCGGCGGTCCCGTGCGGTGGTGCGCGGGCCCGAGTTCGCGGGCTGACCCCGCCGGGTGGCTACTTCAGCGGCTGGTTGAGGTACGGGTCGGCGACCGCCTCGCGCAGGCTGTCCCAGGCCGCGTCGTTCGCCAGGGCCAGGTTGCAGTGCGGTCCCGGGTCGCGGTAGTTCCACTGGAGGGCCGCCTTGACGCCGTCGAGGTCCTTGAGCACCCCGGGCACCTGCGCGTACCACTCGGCCTGCCGCCGCGGGCGGTTGCCGTCCGCGGCGGTGCCGAACTCGGAGAGCATCAGCGGCTTGTCGTCGGAGAGGTGCGCGCGGATCCAGTCGTGTGTGGCGTGCTGCGTCTGCGCGAAGGTCAGCCAGCCCGCGTCGTGGCAGCGGTAGTAGTTGTACTGGTTGTAGCCGATCCAGTCGACGTAGTCGTCGCCCGGGTACATCCGCTTCATCTCGTCGGCGTGGTCGAGGTAGCCGGTGGTGATCCACGTCCACACCACGTTGTCGACGCCCAGGGCGCGGAAGCGGTCGTGGATGTGCCGGTAGGCCTTCACGTAGTCGGCGGGCGTGCCGCTGGCCGGGGTGCGGGTGTCCATCTCCAGGTCGAAGGAGAGGAACACCTTCTTGCCGTAGTCCTTGACGCGGCGGGCCTGGACGTCGATGACCTTCTCGTCCAGCTCGCCGGCCGCGATCTGCTTCCAGGTGGGCTGCTGCCGCTCCGTGCCGCCCCACCACTTGCTCTCCCAGGAGAGCAGCAGCAGGTGGTCCTCGCCGACGCGGCGCTCTTCGGGGGTGAGCAACTGGCCCTCGCGCCGGGTGCCGGAGGGCAGGGACATGTCGTGGTACGTGTACACGATGTCGAGTGCGCGGCCCACGCGCTCCTCGTAGGCGCGGACCTTCTCGGGCAGGTCGTCGCGCTCGTGCGGCACGAACGCGCCGAACCAGGCGCCGCAGGGCGGCTCCAGCAGGGCCGTGGGGCGGCAGTCCGCCTTGGAACCGGCCGCTCCGTGCTCCTGCGGTCCCGAGGCGTCCCGCAGGGCGAGCACGGCGACCAGGACCGCGCTGACGACCGTGGCGGACGTGATCAGCAGTCGGCGCCGGCTCGATGCCAACGGGCCGGCGGTCCGCGCCTCGTGCGGCTCCTTCCGGTGCTGTCCCGCGGTCGTGCCCGGTGTGCGGCGGTGGGGGCGGTGGGGGCGGTTGAACCTCACTGAGTGGAACCCTTCGGTGTCCTCGTCGACCTCGGCGGCGGGGAGGCGCGCAGCGGCGGGCAGAACGCGGCGAGTGTGGTCAGCAGCGTCAGCGTCAGCAGCACCCGCTGCGCGCTGAAGGTGTGCGTGGCGATGAGCACGGTCGCGACGAGCATCACCGCGCCGATGCTCAGGAACAGCGTCAGCATCAGCCGCTCCAGCAGGTCGGAGTGGCGGGCGAAGTCCGCGTCCCGGCGCTCCACCGGTCCTTCGGCGGGCCGGGCCCCCAGGGCGGGTGCGCAGACTCTGACCGCGGCCGCGCCCGGACCGGCCGCCAGGAAGAGCACGACCGCGGCGCCCCGCAGCGGCGAACCGCCGGGCAGGGCGAGCGCGGCCAGCGCAAGCCAGCCGCCGAACGGGGGCAGCATCCGGACCACGAGCTCCTGCGGTGTCATCGCCGCACTCCCCCTGACTGCTTCAGCATGTAGAGCCATCCGGCGCCGTTCTTCGCCACCAGCCGGAACCGGGGCGAGGCGGCGACGGACTTCTGGATGCGGTCGAGCTGCGCCCGGTCGAGCTGCCCGTTCATCTCGGAGTTGGCCAACTGCCCTTGCGTGAGCAGGAAGTAGGCCCGGCCGGGTGGCTCCACCCCGGCCATGTCCCGCGCGAGGGTGGTGGCCGGGCTCCTGACGATCTCGTCGACGTGGCTGCGGCCGTCGTCGAGGAACCAGTAGTGGTCGACGCTCCAGTAGGAGGCGTACGCGTCCGGGTAGTTGCGGTTGGCGGCCACGACCAGCGAGCCGTCGGGCGCCTGGTCGAAGAGCTGCCGTACGAGGGCCACTTCCCCGGGCGGGAAGTAGTTGATCCGGTCCTTGCCGGAGTAGGCCGGGACGAACGCCAGGGTGCCGCCGAGCAACGCGGCCAGCGGCACCCAGGTGCCGACCGCGGCCCGCCGGCGGGCCGCGGCGGAGCCGGTGGGCAGCCGGCCGGCCGACTGCCGCGCGGCGGCGTCGGCGGCCAGGGTGCGGACCTTCGGCAGCAGCGCCGCCGCGGCGAAGAAGGCCGCACCGGGCAGCATGAACAGCAGCACCCGGAAGATCATCTCGCTGCCGTAACTGCTCGCCGCGAACATCGGCAGCGGGGCCGCAGCGATCAGCAGCAGGGGCCGGGCGCGGTGACGCAGCACCCGCTGGCGCAGCACGCCCACGGCCGCGAGTAGCAGTACGGTGCCGGACAGCAGCCGGGCCGCCCAGGAGGTCGCGATCGCTCCGGTGCCGGTCGGGGTGGCGCCGTAGCCCGTCTCGACGTTGGCGCCGACGTCGCCGATGGAACGGATCATGTCCGGCATCGCGGCGGACAGGAAGGGCAGCGCGGCCGTCAGACACCAGGCCAGGAAGATGACGACGGTCGTGACCACCGGCACCCAGTCGCGGTAGCGGCGGCTCAGGCACAGGGCGAGCAGACAGACGACCAGCATGCCCGGGGTGAGCTGATGGGAGATGACGATCGCCACGATCATGACGGTGATCACCACCGTCCACACGGCCTGCCGCGGCCGGCCGCGCCCCACGGCGGACCGGCCGAAGCGGCGCAGCACCACGGCGAGGACGCCCACGTGCAGCGCGTAGGCCACGGACTGGGGGGAGAAGTAGTCCTGCCCGACCCAGTTGGCGACGTAGAAGAGCCAGACCGCGGTCCAGATCAGCCGCCGGTCCTCGGTGAAGGTGCGGTAGATCAGCAGCAGCGGGAGCAACAGCATCAGGCTGGAGGCCAGGGGCCACCAGGCCATGAACATCGCCGTCGAGTCCACGCCCAGCAGCCGCTGGAGGGCGGCCTGGGCCGCGAAGAACCCCGGCCACTGGTCGTACACCGCCATGTCGCCGACCTGATCGGCCGTCTGGAGCCCGCCCGCCGTCAGCAGATGGTCGATGACCGCCTCGTGCTTCCACGCCCAGGCGTACAGCGGGGTCGGGTAGAGCACGGCCTGGGTGGCCCGCTCCATCACCAGCAGACCGAGCACGTACGCCGCCGACCAGGCACCCGGGCGGCGCGCGTCGCGGACCGTGAACCAGAAGCCGGTGGTGAGCACCGCGAGCCCGGCCCAGAAGGCCGGGTGCAGCGCGCTGACCAGCCCGTAGTCGTCGAGCCGTGAGACGTCGGTGTGCCGCACGGCGTACGCCCACAGCGCGAGCGCGAGACCCAGCGGGACGGCGGGCCGGGCGAGCGCGCCGCGCCCGGACCAGGCCGGGGCCAGGTCGGACAGATCCCTCACGGGCTCGCGGGCGGGACGCGACGACTCCGAGGAGGACGGGCTGGAGGACTGGCTGGCCGTCTCGGGGCCGCTGCCGGGGGTGTTCGCGCCGCCCCGCGCGGGTGTGGGTTCCGGCGTGGCTCTCTCCCTCGGTGTGACTGGCGGACGCACGGTGGTTCCCCCCTGGCGGTTGCTCTCTTCGGCTCTGCTCGGCCCTGTCCGGGCCCGGGCTCGGTCGGTCTCGGCTTCGGGTGTGATCAGTGGCGGGGCCGGTCGTTCGGTGGTGCGCCGGCCGTTCGGCCGGCTGGGGGACCCGTCGGGGCTGTGGTGCGGGAGCGCGTCCACGCCGACGCGGCGCGCTGGAGCGGCAGGAGCAGCAGGAGGGCGGCGAGCAGGGGCGGCGCGAGGGGTGCGAGCGCGTCGCGCCACACCCAGCCGCCGACCGCGACGAGATACAGAACCCCCCAGCGCCCCGGCCACGGCAGCCGGCCGCCCGCGCTCGCGAGCAGCAGGCCCAACGGGACGAGACACAGCAGCTGGCAGACCGGCGGCGCCCAGCGCAGCAGCGGCTCGGGGCCGCCGAGCCCCACCGCGTCCGCGAGGAAACCGGCCGTCCTGTCGTAGAACGCCCCCTCCACCGGCCGCGGTTCCCGCCCGAGGGCGAGGGGGGCGGCGTACAGGGCGAGCAGGGCGGCGCCCAGTGCCGTGCCCGGCAGCCACGGGTCGCGCCGGGTGCTCAGGGTGACGGCGGCGACGAACACCACGAGCAGCAGGCCGCCCGCGGTGAGCGACGGCAGCGGCATGCCCTCCAGCAGCCGGCGTCCGGTGAGCGCCGCTTCGGAGGCGCCGTCGGGCCGGGGCAGGTCCCGCAGCGGTGCGAGGAAGAACACCACCGCGACGGCGAGCAGGCTCCACAGGGCGCCTCTCAGCCGCCGCTCCCACGGCTCCTGGTCCGGTTCCCGGGGCTCGTGGGGCGGGGGTTCCCCGGTCGGCCCCTCCGGGCGCACGATCAGGGCCAGCGTGTCCGCCTGCAACGCCTCCCGCTCGTACCCCGGGCGCCCGATGAACAGCGTCACCGTGTCCTGGTCGCCCTCCTCGGGCCGGTAGGCGGCCCGGCGGGCCCAGGTCGTGCCGTACCCGGCGGTGGCGTTGAGTTTCGCCCAGCGGGTGCCGTAGGGGAGGTCGGCGGGCGGGCGGACGGCCGGCGCGCTGTCGTGGGGGCGCAGGGCCTTGCGCAGCCCGGCCGCGGCGACGACCGCGATCAGCGTCATGCTCAGCAGCACCGCCCAGCCGGCTCCGGCGATCCCCGACGGGGTGAACAGCACGGCCGCGCTGCCCAGTACCAGGGCGCACATGGCCCCTTGGAGCGCGGCCAGCACACCGGTGCGCCCCTGAACGCGCAGCACGCCGATGTACAGCTCCACCACGACCCGCGGCAGGGCGCCGAGGGCGAGCAGCCGCAGCACGGTCGAGCCGTGCTCGGCGTAGTCCGGGCTGAAGGGCGTGAGGATCTGCGGGGCGAAGACGACCAGCACGGCCACGACCGGGACCAGCAGCAGCGTCATGCGCCGCAGGGCGCCCCGGACGCCGTCGGCGAGCCGGCGCGGGTCGTGCGAGGCGTGCGCGGTGAGCGACGAGGCCATGTTGATGGCCATGAACTCCATCGTGCCGCCGACGGTGTAGGCCACGTAGAAGTAGCCGTTCTCGGCGGCGCTGAAGCGGACCGCGACCATCACCGGCAGCAGGTTGATCATCGCCAGGCTGAACAGCGCGCCGAGCGAGTCCCCGGCCAGGAAGCGGCCCATGTCCCTGATCTTCGGGGGCTCCTTGTCGCGGTCGGCCTCCGCCTGGCGCGGGATCAGCCGGCGGAAGATCAGCCAGCCAAGCGGCAGGGTGGAGAAGGCGATCGCGACCGCCCAGGAGACGAAGATGCCGAGGACGGGCAGGGTGCCGGCGAAGACGGCCAGGAGGGCCAGCTTCCCGACCGAGAACACCGCGTTCCCGGCGGGCACCCACTCCGCCTTGCGCAGCCCGGTGAGCACTCCGTCCTGGAGGGTGAGCAGGGCCCAGGCGACGCACGCCGCGACGAACACCGCCCCCGCCATGGGGGTGCCCAAAGGCGCGTAGGAGGCCCCCCACTCGTCGAGCGTGAGCAGGAAGACGGCGGCGGCGAGCGCCACGACCAGCGAACTGGCCGCGTAGGTGCCCCAGACCAGGCGCCCGGTCTCCCGGCCGGCCCGCGGCACGAAGCGGACGACGGCGCCAATCATCGTCGTCGCCGTGATGCTGGCGAGCAACCGCATCGCGGCGATCGCGGCCGACCCCTGGCCGACGGCCTCCTCCGTGTAGTAGCGGGCGGCCACCAGCCAGAATCCCAGGCCCAGCACGGCGGAGACGCCGGTGCTGAGCATGAGGAAGTAGGCGTTCTTGAACAGCGAGTCGTGGGTGTGGTCGCGGTCGGCAGGCTTCGGCCCGCCGCCGTCGGTGCGCGCGGCGGCGGGCTCGTGCACCTGGATCTCAGCCACGGGACTGTCCCAGCCCTCCCGGTGCCGGCGTGTGCCCGGACCGCTCCCCCGGTGCCCGGACCGGTCGCGCCCCGGACCGCTCCAGCACCTCGATCACCGTCCGCGCCCGCAGCGGGTCCACGGGCAGCGCGTGCCGCGCGAACCAGCGCGCCGCCTCGGGAGCCGGTGAGGGGTCGGTGAACTCCGCGCCGGCGTAGTCGTCCAGCGGCGGGTCGTAGAGGTAGCCGACGACGATGCCCTGCCGTGCCAGCGCCGCGATCGCCGCGTCCCGGTCCGCCACGAACAGCGGCACCCGGAACAGCGGCTGCGTCCCGTGGCCGTCACGCGGCTTGGCCCAGGGCGTGGACAGCAGCAGTTCCGTGCCCGCCCGGCAGGCGTCCAGCACCGCGTCCAGCCGGTCGAGCCTGTGGCCGATGCGCCGCAGCCGCAGCCGGCCGGACGCCAGGCGGTAGTCGTGCATGTCGACGCGCACCCACGGGTGGTGGGCGTCGAGTCCGGGCGTCTCGCGGGCGGCGAGGGCGAGTTCGTCCGGGCGCAGCGGCATCCGGATCTCCTCGCGGTCGGCGAGGCCCAGCAGCCGGATCGCTGCCCAGGCGGCCCGCCGCAGCCGCAGTCCACGCACCGCGGCCTCCGCGTACGGCCGGACCAGATAGGCGAGTTCGGCGCTCGTGCGGCGCGGTGCGAGCAGTCCCGCGCAGGTCCCCTCCACCGCCTCGCGCAGCCCCGGGTCGGCGAGCGAGAGCATGCCTCCGGCCTTGGCCCCGACGTGCTTGGACAGGCTGAACACGGAGGCCTCGCCCCAGGCCCCGACCGGCCGGTCCCCCACCCGGCTGCCGATCGCGTGCGCCGCGTCCTCGAAGAGCGGGATCCCCAGCGCGTCGCACTTCTGTCTGAGGCGCGGTGCCGGGTCGGGATTGCCGTACAGGTTCGTGGTGAGCACGGCCGACACCGAGCCCCACACCTCGTCCGGCACGGCATCGACGTCGATGGACGCGTCGAGCGGGTTCAACGGCGCCTGCACCGGGCGCAGTCCGGCCGCGAGCACGACGAAGAAGATCACGTCGTCGTTGACCGGTGACATCAGCACCCGCCCGCCGGGCGGGCACCAGTGGCGCAGCGCCACGTACAGCCCGAAACGGCACGACGGTACGTACACACATTCCCGGCCGAGCCGGACGCGCATGGTCTCTTCCAGCCGCTTCGGCTGTGCGCCATGCCGCACCGGACCCGGACCGGCCTCCCCTTTGGCCATCCGCCCCCCAGATGTGCCGTGGGAAAGCCCCCTCCCCGAGGCCTTCCGGCACCCGCCCAGAGTCGCCCCGTTCGCACCGCTCCGTCAAGATTGCGTCGCGTCCTGTGGATAACTTCCGGCACGTACGAATACGGCGTCCCGTCCGGTGCGCCGGAGCCGCCCCGCCCGGTCCCACCCGGGCCACCTGCCCCGTTCGCCCCTCTGCGCCTCCTCGGCCCCTGCCCAGGACCGTCGTGTCACCCGTAACGTGTGGCACGACCACGAATGCGTGGTGACGACACGGCACACCCGAAAGCGAGGCAGCACCCGATGCCCCCCTTCGATGTCCCCGAGGGCGACCCCTTCGGCCCGCACAACCTGCCGTACGGCGTGTTCTCCCTCCCCGGCTCGTCCCACCGGACCGTGGGCGTCCGGCTCGGCGACCACGTGCTGGACGCGGGCGCCGCGGCCCACGCGCTCGGCTCGCCGTACGCCTCCCTTCTCGCGCGCCCCACCCTCAACCCGCTGCTCGCCGCCGGGCGCACGGCCTGGTCCGACGTGCGCCGGGCGCTGACGGCCTGGGTGACCGTGCCGTCCCACCGGGAGACCGTCGCACCCCTGTTCCACCCGCTGTCGTCGGTGACCCTGCACCTGCCCTTCGAGGTCGCGGACTACGTCGACTTCTACGCTTCCGAGAACCACGCCCGCAACGTCGGCCAGATCTTCCGGCCCGACGCGGAGGACTCCCTCACCCCCAACTGGAAGCACCTGCCCATCGGTTACCACGGCCGCTCCGGCACGGTCGTCGTCTCCGGCACGGAGATCGCACGCCCTTCCGGCCAGCGCAAGGCGCCCACCGACGCCGCTCCCGTCTTCGGCCCGTCCGTCCGGCTGGACATCGAGGCCGAGGTCGGTTTCGTCGTCGGCGTGCCCTCCCGGATGGGCGCGCCGGTGGCCCTCGGCGACTTCCGCGAGCACGTGTTCGGGTTGTGCCTCCTCAACGACTGGTCCGCCCGCGACATCCAGGCCTGGGAGTACGTCCCCCTCGGCCCGTTCCTCGGCAAGTCCTTCGCCACGTCGGTGTCGGCGTGGATCACCCCGCTGGACGCCCTGGAGGAGGCGCTCGTGGCGCCTCCGGCCAGGACGCACCAGCTGCTGCCCTACCTGGACGACAGCGACGAGGAGCCCGGCGGCTACGACCTGCGGATCAGCGTCGCCGTCAACGGCCACGTCGTCTCCGAGCCCCCCTTCTCCACCATGTACTGGACGGCCGCCCAGCAGCTGGCCCACATGACCGTCAACGGCGCCTGTCTGCGCACCGGCGACCTCTACGGCTCCGGCACGGTCAGCGGCCCCGCGGAACGGGAGCGCGGTTCTCTGCTGGAGCTGACCTGGAACGGCCGCGAGCCGCTCGAACTCCCCGACGGCAAGCGGACGTTCCTGGAGGACGGCGACGAGGTCACCCTCTCGGCCTGGGCGCCCGGGCCACATGGTGCGCGGGTGGGTCTGGGCGAGGTGACGGGGCGGGTGGTCCAGGGCTGACGCCGCCCCGCCGGGAGCCGCCCGGCAGCCGTCCCTCCGGCCCCTTCTGTCGCCTTCGAGCCCCTGACGCACACCGCCCGGCCCGTCATACTGGGCAGGGCGGTGTGCGCGCACCTCCACCACGCTCGTCGTGGTCGCCGGTGCGCACGGCGACCGCTCTCCTGCGCACGACCCGTAGCCGCCCCTCTTCCTGCGAGGAACCGGAGCCCGTGGCCATGACCGTCTGCCTGCTCCTGCTGAGCGTCGTCGCCGTGACGGCCGCCGTCCCCGTTCCCCGTGCGCTGACCAGGGCCGCGTGGCCCGAGCGGGAACCGGTGGTCGCGCTGTGGGTGTGGCAGTGCCTGGTCGCCACGGTCCTGCTGTGCTGCGTGGCGGCGCTCTCCCTGGGCGCCGCGGCCGTCTTCGGCACGGTCCGCGCCCAGCTCTTCGCACCGGCGCCGCCGGCGGTGACCGCCGCGTACGACCTGTCCACCGCGCCGCCGTGGGCCGCCGGCCTCACCCTACTGCTGGCCTGCGGCGCGGCCTGGACGACCGCGATGCTCGCGCGCGAACTCGTCGAGGCGCGCCGCCGCCGCGCCCAGGCCCGCGCCCACCTGCGCGAACGCGCCCCCGACCTGCCGGCCGGCCTGCCCGCGGCGAAGGGCCCGCTGCTGGTCCTGGAGGACGAGTACCCGGACGCCTGGTGGATGCCCGGCAGCCCGCCCCAGCTGATCGTCACCACGGGCGCGCTGCACCGTCTCACCGGCCACCAGCTCGACGCCGTCCTCACCCACGAGCGGGGCCACGCCCGGGCCCGCCACGACTGGCTGCTGCACCTGTCCACGGCCCTCGCCACCGGCTTCCCGCGCGTCCCGCTGTTCGCCCACTTCTGCGACCAGACCCACCGCCTGGTCGAACTGGCCGCCGACGACACGGCCTCCCGCCGCTGCGGCCACCTGACCACGGCCCTGGCGCTGATCGAGCTCAACCAGCACCGTGGCGTGCTGTCCTGCGCCTCCAGCCACCGTCTGCTCGGCGAACGGGTCGACCGGCTCCTCGAACCGCCGCCCCGGCTGGACCGGCGGCACCGCGCCCTGACCACCACCACGGCCGCGCTCGTCCCGCTGCTGCCCCTGCTGATCGCCTTCGCCCCGGGGCTGACGGCACTGTCGTAGCCGCACCGACCGGCGGTGGGCGGTGGCCGGAGCGGCACCGGCCGGGCGGTGGCCGGTGGCCGGAGCGGCGCCGGTCGGGCAACGGGCTGTCGCGGGCCGCACCGGCCGGGCGGTCGGTGGCGGATGTGGTCACGGGCCGGGCAAAAGGCCAGCTCGCTCGTCGGACGCGTCACATTCGGGGTGGCGCAACATTCCCGCAACACCACTTTTCCTATCGGATAGGTATGGTCCGATCCATGCCCAGTGACCGCATCCGAGACCACGCCGGACAGGGAGCCGCGACCACCGTCGCCGCCCACCGCGCGCGGCGACGGCTGCGCGCCGACCGGGCCCGGCAACTGGCCGATCCGCTCCGCCGGCTGCTGCTCACCGGCGCCTTCCCCGACGGTGTCCTCCCCCACGAGTCGACCCTCGCCACCGAGTACGGCGCCAGCCGCAACACGGTTCGCGAGGCACTCGACCTGCTGCGGGCCGAGGGCCTGGTGGAGCGCCAGCCCGGCGTCGGCACCGTCGTCGTGGCCCACAAGTACCCCCACGGCCTCGACCGGTTGATGGGCCTCGCGGAAACCCTCCGCGAACACGGGCAGGTCACCAACGAGGTCCGCACCATGGGCCCCGCACCCGCACCCGCGCCGGTCGCCGACCGCCTCCGGCTCGCGCCCGGCACGGACGTCCTCTACATCGAGCGTCTGCGCAGGCTGGGTGGTCTGCCCCTGTCCCTCGACCTCACCTACATCCCCCTGGACATCGGTACCGAGCTGCTCGGCGCCGATCTGGAGAACAACGACGTCTTCCGCCTCCTGGAAGCCGCCACCGGCCGGCGCCTCGGCCACGCCGAGATCACCCTGGAAGCGGTCAGCGCGGACACCCACTCGGCCGCCGTGCTCGAGGCCCCGCGCGGCGCCGCCGTCCTCATGCTGGAACGCCTCACCCACCTCGCGGACGGCCGCCCGGTCGACCTGGAGTTCATCCGTTTCCGCGGCGACCGCATCACCATGAGCGGCCTGCTGCACCGGACCCGGTAACCACCCCGCTCGCGCACATCCCTGGAGACAGCCATGCCCTTGGCGCCCCAGCGGGCCGACGTGCCCGTGACCATCGACGAGTCGAAGTGCATCGACGGCTGCACGCTCTGCGTGGACATGTGCCCGCTGGACTCCCTCGCCATCGACGAGCGCAACGGCAAGGCGTACATGCATGTCGACGAGTGCTGGTACTGCGGCCCCTGCGCAGCGCGCTGCCCCACCGGAGCCGTCACGGTCAACATGCCCTATCTGCTCCGGTGAGAGGCCCGAATCGTCATGTCCCGAACCACCATCGAACGCACAGCCGTCGCGCTCTCCGCCGTCGTCCTCCTGCTTCCGCTCAGCGCCTGCGGCGGTGACGCCGAGGCGGGCGCCGGCTCCACGGTCACCGTCACCGTCGGCTACCAGTCCAGGACGATCAACACCGTCACCGCGGGCACCCTGCTCCGCTCCCTCGGAGCCTTCGAGAAGCAGCTGAACTCCCTGCACGACGGCGTCCACTACAAGGTGGACTGGCAGGACTACGCCACCGGCGCCCCCATCACCGCCCAGATGACCGCCGGGAAGATCGACATCGGCTCGATGGGCGACTTCCCGCTGCTCATCAACGCCGCCCGCGGCAAGCAGCTGAACAACCCCACCCGCCTGGTGTCGGTCACCGGCTACAACCTGCGCGGCGGCCTCAACACCATCGTCACCGCCCGGGATTCGAAGCTGACCTCCCTGAAGGACCTCAAGGGCAGGAAGGTCTCCACCAGCGTCGGCTCGGCCGCGGACGGCACCCTCGTACGGGCCTTGCAGCGGGCCGGCATCGACCCCGGCAGCGGCATCGAGAAGCTCAACCAGCAGCCCGCCGTCGGCGCCTCCGCCCTCGCGGCGGGCAGCACGGACGCGCTGTCGCAGTTCGTCGCCTGGCCGGGCCTGCTCGCCTTCCAGGGCAAGGCGAAGGCGATCTACGACGGTGCCCGGCTGAACCTGCCCACCTTCCACGGCGTCACCGCCCGCGAGGACTTCGCCGAGCGGCACCCGGCCGTTCTGGAGGCGTTCCTCAAGGCCCAGGCTCAGGCGACCGACTACCTGGACGAGCACCCGGTGGACGCCGCCGAGAAGGTCGCGAAGGCGACCGGCCTGCCCGCCGAGGTCGTCTACCTCTACAACGGCGATCACGGCATCGCCACCTTCGACCCGGCCATCAAGCCCCGGCTGGTGTCCGCGCTGAAGCAGGACGTGTCGATCCTGAAGTCGGCCAAGCTGACCGGGGACGTGGACGTCGACTCCTTCGTCGACGACCGGTACGTGAAGAAGGCCCTCGGGCCGGCGGCATACGCCAAGCACCTCGCCACCGAGCCCGCACCGGCCGCGAGCGAGGTCTGGCCCAAGGGCGCCTCGAAGACCGTCACCTTCACCTCCCCCTCCCTGCTGCTGCGTTACGTGGCCGAGCACCGCGACGCCGTGCGGGCCGCCTACGTCCCCGACACCACCACCGGCACCCTCTGGTTCGCCGACAAGGCCGTGTGGGTGGCCGACGGCGGCAAGCTGCTGCCCTTCGTCACCCCCGACACCGCGCGGGCCTACATCGCGGGCCACGGCGGAGCGCGGGTCGTCCCGTACAGCGACGCTCTGGAGCGGGCGTCGTGAAGCGGTACGCGCTCCGCGCGGTGTCGCTGGCCGGCGCGCTGGGGCTGTGGCAGGTGGTGACCAGCCTGAACGTCGACCTGTGGCTGCGCTTCTCGCAGTTCCCGACGGTCACCGACGTGGCCCGGACCTTCGCGGTCCGGGTGTCGGGGCCGGACTACTGGACGGACCTCACCGACAGCCTCGTCCGGATCCTCACCGGCTTCCTGCTGGCCGCCGTCCTCGGCGTGGCGACGGGCGTGCTCGTGGCGCGCTCGCGGCTCGCCGAGGACCTGCTCGGCCCGGTGCTGGAGGTGATCCGCCCGATCCCGGCCATCGCCCTGGTGCCCGTCGCGATCCTGCTGTTCCCCTCCAACGAGCAGGGCATCGTCTTCATCACCTGCACCGCGGCCTTCTTCCCGGTGCTGGTCTCCACCCGGCACGCGGTGCGCGCCCTGACGCCGGTGTGGGAGGAGGCGGTGCGCACGATGGGCGGCGGGCGGTGGCGGATCCTCGGCTCCGTCGTCCTGCCGGGCGCGCTGCCCGGCGTGTTCGGCGGTCTGTCCGTCGGCATCGGCGTCTCGTGGATCTGTGTGATCTCCGCCGAGATGATCTCCGGCCAGTACGGCGTCGGCTACCGCACCTGGCAGGACTACACCGTCGTCGACTACCCCGGCGTGTTCGTCGGCATGGTCACCATCGGCGTCCTCGGCTGGCTCACTTCCACCGCCGTGGAACTCCTGGGCCGCCGCCTCACCCGCTGGCTGCCGCGAACCGCGTACGCCCCCGGCGCCCGGCCGCCCCGGCCCGACCGGTCCGTGAAGCCCGCGCCGGCCGCCCCCGCCGTCCCCGACGGGGCCCGATCCGAGGAGGCCCGCGATGAGCACCTCGTCTGAGACCGTCCCGGACGCCCCGCCCGGGACGAGCCCGGACAGCCTGGCCCGGCCCGGCCCCAGCGGCTCCCGCGAGGCCGCCGCCACCACCGGCGCCCCTGACCGCGGCACCCGCCTCACCCTCACCGGTGCCTCCCTCGGACGGCCCGGCGCGATCGCCCTGGACGGCGTCGGCCTGGACATCGCCCCCGGCGAGATCCTCACCGTCGTGGGCCCCTCGGGCTGCGGCAAGTCGACGCTGCTGCGCACCCTGGCCGGGCTGCTGCCGCCGCTCACGGGCGAGATCACCCAGGACGGACGGCCCCTGACCGGTCCCTCGGCCGACCGCGCCCTGGTCTTCCAGGAGGACGCCCTGCTCCCCTGGCGCACCCTGCGCGCCAACGTCGAACTGCCCCTCGCCATCCGCGGCGTGCCCCGCGCCGAGCGCCGGGTGCAGGCCCAGGCCTGGCTGGAGCGGGTCGGCCTCGGCTCCCGGGCACGGCAGTTGCCGCACCGGGTCTCCGGCGGGCAGCGCCAGCGCGTCCAGCTCGCCCGCGCCCTGGCCGGACGCCCGCGCGCCGTCCTGATGGACGAGCCGTTCGGCGCGCTCGACGCGCAGACCCGCGCGGGCATGCAGGACCTGCTGGTGGAGGTCCTGCGGGGCACGGGCGCCACCGTCGTCTTCGTCACCCATGACGTGGACGAGGCCCTCTTCCTCGGCGACCGCGTGGCCCTGCTCGGCGCGGGCGGCCTCCTCGCCGTCCGGGACATCCCCCGCCCGCGCGAGCGCGGCGCGCTCGACGACCCGGCGCGCGTGGCCCTGCGGCGCGACGTCCTCACCTCGCTCGGTACGTGAAAGGCACCCCGGTGACCACCTCCGTGAACCCCCCTGCGGACACCCCCCTGGCCGTCCCCTCGCTCGCCGACGCCGAGGAACTCACCTGCGACGTCCTCGTCATCGGCGGCGGCACCGCCGGCACCATGGCCGCCCTGACCGCCGCCGAGCACGGCGCGGACGTGCTCCTGCTGGAGAAGGCCCACGTCCGCCACTCCGGCGCACTCGCCATGGGCATGGACGGCGTCAACAACGCCGTCATCCCGGGCCGGGCCGAACCCGACGACTACGTCGCCGAGATCACCCGCGCCAACGACGGCATCGTGGACCAGTCCACCGTCCGCCAGACCGCCACCCGCGGTTTCGGCATGGTGCAGCGGCTGGAGTCCTACGGCGTGAAGTTCGAGAAGGACGAGCACGGCGACTACGCCGTCCGCCAGGTGCACCGCTCCGGCTCCTACGTGCTGCCGATGCCGGAGGGCAAGGACGTCAAGAAGGTGCTCTACCGGCAGCTGCGGCGGCGCGAGATGCGCGAGAGGATCCGCATCGAGAACCGGGTCATGCCGGTGCGTGTCCTCACCGCCGGCGGCCGGGCCGTGGGAGCGGCCGGCTTCAACACCCGCACCGGGCAGTTCGTCCAGGTGCGGGCGGGCGCGGTGATCCTGGCGACCGGCGCCTGCGGCCGCCTCGGCCTGCCCGCCTCCGGTTACCTCTACGGCACCTACGAGAACCCCACCAACGCGGGCGACGGCTACGCCATGGCCTACCACGCGGGTGCCGAACTCACCGGCATCGAGTGCTTCCAGATCAACCCGCTGATCAAGGACTACAACGGCCCGGCCTGCGCCTACGTCGCCAACCCCTTCGGGGGCTACCAGGTCAACCGGCACGGCGAACGCTTCGTCGACTCCGACTACTGGTCGGGCCAGATGATGGCCGAGTTCGCCGCCGAGGTGGCGTCCGACCGGGGCCCCGTCTACCTGAAGCTGAGCCACCTCCCCGAGGAGTCCGTCTCGGCCCTGGAGACGATCCTGCACTCCACCGAGCGGCCCACCCGCGGCACCTTCCACTCCGGGCGCGGCCACGACTACCGCACCCATGACATCGAGATGCACATCTCCGAGATCGGCCTGTGCGGCGGCCACTCCGCCTCCGGCGTCCGCGTCGACGACCACGCCCGCACCACCGTGCCCCGGCTGTACGCGGCCGGCGACCTGGCCTGCGTGCCGCACAACTACATGATCGGCGCGTTCGTCTTCGGCGACCTCGCGGGAGCGGACGCGTCCCAGTACTCCGCGTACGAGGGGGAGTTGCCGGGCGACCAGCTCCGCGAGGCGCACGAGCTGATCTACCGTCCGCTGCGCAACCCCGACGGCCCGCCGCAGCCCCAGGTCGAGTACAAGCTGCGCCGCTTCGTGAACGACTACGTGGCCCCGCCCAAGTCCGGCGCCCGGCTGTCGCTGGCGCTGGAGGCCTTCGAGCGGATGCGCACCGACATCGCCGAGATGGGCGCCCGCACCCCGCACGAGCTGATGCGCTGCGCCGAGGTCACCTTCATCCGTGACTGCGCGGAGATGGCCGCGCGTTCCTCCCTGGCCCGCACGGAGTCCCGCTGGGGCCTCTACCACGATCGTCTCGACCACCCCCGGCGCGACGACGCGTCCTGGTTCCACCACCTCGATCTGCACAAGTCCCCCTCTGGTGCGATGGAGTTCACGGCCCGGCCCGTGGCTCCCTATCTCGTTCCGGTCGACGGTTTCGACCCCGTCGGCGGTCCCTCCCGTGCTCTCGGCGAGGTGCATGCCGAGGATGTGGCCACGGCGGGGTCGCGGGACGTGGCGCCGGTCGCCTCGGCCGTGGGAACGCCGGTGCCGGAGCCGGCCCCGGCCCCCTCGGCCGCGGTCACCGCGCCGTCCGGTGAGCAGTCCTCCACCCGCCTGCTCGAACTCGTCGCCCTGGCCGAGGAGGAGCACGAACTCGACGCCCTGCTCCCCTATCTGACGGACCCGGTGCCCGCAGTCCGCCGTGAGGCCGTCGCCGTGCTCACCGAGACGCTGCCGCCGGGGACGGGCACCGCCCTCGCCGCCGCCCTGCGCGACAGCCACGCCGAGGTGCGTGCCGCAGCCGCCGCGTCCCTGCGTGAGCTCGTCGAGACGCTCCCGGCCGACCCCGACCTACGCGAGGGTCTCGCCGCCGCCCTGGCCGAGCCGGACCCCGTGGTCCGCGCCGCGGCGCTGGACGTCCTGCGCGCCCTGCGCCTCGGAGACGCGGCCCTGTTCGCGCCCTCCCTCGCCGACTCCGACATCGCCGTCCGCATCGAGGCCGTCCGCGCCCTGGTGTCGGTCGACGCCGCCGGTGAACTGGCCGGCGCGGCGGTCACCGACCCCTCCCGCGAGGTCCGGGTCGCCATCGCCAAGGGCCTGGCCACGGTGAGCGCGCAGCGGCCGATCGCCCAGGGCCCTGCCACAGCGGATGCCGAGCGGGCGACCACCGAGGACCAGACGACGCCGGGTGCCGAACAGCCGACCGCCAAGGGCCCGGGCACGGCGGATGCCGAACGGCCCCCCGCCAAGGACCCGGTCACGGCGCATGCCGAACAACCGACTGCCAAGGACCCGGCCACGGCGGATGCCGAGCGGTCGGCGGATGACGCCCCGACCGGCCCCGATCCCGCCACCGCCGCCATCGAGGCGGCCCTCACCGGCCTCCTCGACGACCCCGACGCACTGGTGCGGGCAGCGGCCTACGGAGCGCTGGGCACCACCGGCTGCCCGGAGCCCCTCACCGCACGCGCGGTGGCGGCCCTGGCCGAACAGGCGTGGCAGGTCCGGGCCGGAGCAGCCACGACCCTGTCCGTCGCCGACCCCGAGGTGGCCGTCCCGGCCCTCGCCAAGGCCCTGGCGGATCCCAACGCCGATGTCCGCAAGGCCGCCGTCCTGGCGCTGACCCGGCACCGCGCCACCGAGCAGGCCCGGGCGGCCCTCGCCACGGCGACGACCGACTCCGACGCGGATGTCAGGGCGTACGCGGGACGGGCGTTGTGACCGGCCCGGATCCCGGTTCCCTGTGACCCCGGCCGGAGCCCGGCCTCATATCCAGTCGTCGGGCTCCGGCTCCTCGTCCATCTCCGGCCAGTGGTCCGGCTCGCCCGCGTCCTGACCAGGGCTGTGGGCAGGGGCCTGGGCGGCCGGAGCCGAGTCCGCTGCCGGAGCTGACCGCGCCGGTCCGCCGAGCGAGGCGAGCACCTCCAGCACACCCTCGCCGTACGTCGCCAGCTTCTTCTCGCCGACCCCGCCGATCCCGCCGAGCTCCCCCACCGAGGCCGGCCATGCCAGGGCGATCTCCCGGAGTGTGGCGTCGTGGAAGATCACATACGCCGGGACGCCCTGCTCACGAGCCTGCTCGGCACGCCAGGCGCGCAGCGCCTCGAAGGCGGGCAGCAGCTCCTCGGGCAGCTCGGCGGCGACCGTCTTGCCCTTGCGCTCGCCCCGCCCGGAGCCCGTGGACGAGGCACCCGACCGGGAGGTCACCGGCTTCTTGGGCTCCTTGCGCAGCGGCACGTCCCGCTCGCGCCGCAGCACCGCGCCACTGGCCTCGGTCAGCACCAGCGTGCCGTAGTCGCCCTCCACCGCGAGCAGCCCCTGCGCGAGCAGCTGCCGTATGACGCCGCGCCATTCGCCCTCGGTGAGCTCCTCGCCGATGCCGAACACGGACAGCTGGTCGTGGTCGAACTGGATGACCTTGGCGGTGCGCTTGCCCAGCAGGATGTCGACGATCTGTACCGCGCCGAACTTCTGTCCGCGCTCGCGCTGCAACCTGACCACCGTCGACAGCGCCTTCTGCGCCGCGATGGTGCCGTCCCAGGTCTCCGGCGGGGTGAGGCAGGTGTCGCAGTTGCCGCAGCCGGCCGGGTCCGGGTCCTGGCCGAAGTAGGCCAGGAGCTGCCCCCGGCGGCACTGGGCCGTCTCGCACAGCGCCAGCATCGAGTCCAGATGGGCCTGGGCCCGGCGGCGGAAGGCCTCGTCACCCTCGCCGGACTGGATCAGCTTGCGCTGCTGGATGACGTCGTTCAGTCCGTAGGCCATCCAGGCCGTGGACGGCAGCCCGTCGCGGCCGGCCCGGCCCGTCTCCTGGTAATAGCCCTCGACCGACTTGGGCAGGTCAAGGTGGGCGACGAAGCGGACGTCCGGCTTGTCGATGCCCATGCCGAAGGCGATGGTCGCCACCACGACCAGGCCGTCCTCCCGCAGGAACCGGGACTGGTGGGCCGCGCGGGTGCCCGCGTCCAGGCCCGCGTGGTACGGCACCGCCTCGACGCCGTTGCGGTTGAGGAACTCGGCGGTCTTCTCCACCGAGTTGCGCGACAGGCAGTAGACGATGCCCGCGTCGCCTGCGTGCTCCTCGCGCAGGAAGCTCAGCAACTGCTTCTTGGGGTCGGCCTTGGGCACGATCCGGTACTGGATGCTGGGCCGGTCGAAGCTCGCCACGAAGTGCCGGGCCGTCGGCATGTTAAGCCGCTGGGTGATCTCCTGGTGCGTCGCGTGCGTGGCCGTCGCCGTGAGCGCGATCCGCGGCACGTCCGGCCAGCGCTCGCCGAGCAGGGACAGCGCGAGGTAGTCGGGCCGGAAGTCGTGGCCCCACTGGGAGACGCAGTGCGCCTCGTCGATCGCGAAGACGGCGATCTTGCCCCGGGAGAGCAGCTCGAGGGTGCTCTCCAGCCGCAGCCGCTCCGGCGCCAGGTAGAGCAGGTCCAGCTCACCGGCGAGGAACTCGGCCTCGACCGTCCGCCGCTCGTCGAAGTCCTGCGTGGAGTTCATGAACCCGGCGCGCACGCCCAGGGCCCGCAGCGCGTCCACCTGGTCCTGCATCAGGGCGATGAGCGGGGAGACGACCACGCCCGTGCCTGGCCTGACCAGGGACGGGATCTGATAGCACAGCGACTTGCCGCCGCCGGTCGGCATGAGCACGACGGCGTCGCCGCCGGCCACGACATGGTCGATGACGGCTTCCTGCTCGCCGCGGAAGGCCTCGTAGCCGAAGACCCGGTGCAGCGTGACGAGCGCCTCGCCGGCATCGGCACCGAGGGGCCCGGCGGAGCCACTGCCCGCACCGGCCACGGTTGTGGTGCCGGACCCGCTCTCGGCCCCGGTCACCGCGTCCCGTTCCGTCATCACACCCGTACCGCCCGTCGCGCCCATCGTCGTGTCCCCCGTGTGTCGCGCCTCGACCACTGCGTCCACCATAGGCGCCCGCACCGACAGCCCCGGAGTTGTCCACAGGTCCCGCCCGATGGAGAAGGTGCCCATGCATACGTTCGATATGGCCCCGGCGGGCAGCCCGTCTTCCCGGACACGCCGCGGGACCCGGCTCCCGAAGGAGACCGGGTCCCGCACCGACACACGCGGACCTCAGCGAACGAACACGCCCGCCTGCCCCGCCAGATCCAGGAAGTACTGCGGCGCCACGCCGAGCACCACCGTGACCGCCACGCCCACCCCGATCGCCGTCATCGTCAGCGGCGACGGCACGGCCACCGTCGGGCCCTCCGGCCGCGGCTCGCTGAAGAACATCAGCACGATGACGCGGATGTAGAAGAACGCAGCGATCGCCGACGAGATCACACCGATCACGACGAGCGGGGCCGCCCCGCCCTCCGCCGCCGCCTTGAACACGGCGAACTTCCCGGCGAAGCCGGACGTCAGCGGAATGCCCGCGAAGGCCAGCAGGAACACCGCGAACACCGCCGCCACCAGCGGGGACCTGCGCCCGAGCCCGGCCCACTTGGACAGGTGCGTCGCCTCACCGCCCGCGTCGCGCACGAGCGTGACCACCGCGAAGGCGCCGATCGTCACGAACGAGTACGCCGCCAGGTAGAACAGGACGGAGGAGACGCCGTCGGGCGTGGTCGCGATGACACCCGCGAGGATGAACCCGGCGTGCGCGATCGACGAGTACGCCAGCAGCCGCTTGATGTCGGTCTGCGTGATCGCGACGATCGCACCGCCCAGCATGGTGACGATGGCCACGGCCCACATGACCGGCCGCCAGTCCCAGCGCAGGCCGGGCAGCACGACGTACAGCAGCCGCAGCAGCGCGCCGAACGCCGCCACCTTCGTCGCCGCCGCCATGAAGCCGGTCACCGGCGTGGGCGCGCCCTGGTACACGTCCGGCGTCCACATGTGGAACGGCACCGCGCCCACCTTGAACAGCAGGCCCATCACCAGCAGCGCGGCGCCGATCAGCAGCAGCGCGTCGTTGCCCATGGTGTCGGCGAGCGCCGGATTGACGTCCTGCACGGTGCCGTCGACGACCTGCGCGATCGTGGCGTACGACATCGAGCCCGCGTAGCCGTACAGCAGCGCGATGCCGAACAGGGTGAACGCGGAGGCGAAGGCGCCGAGCAGGAAGTACTTGACCGCCGCCTCCTGCGACATGAGCCGCTTGCGGCGGGCCAGCGCGCACAGCAGGTACAGCGGCAGGGAGAGGACCTCCAGCGCCACGAACAGCGTCACCAGGTCGTTGGCCGCCGGGAAGATCAGCATGCCGGCGACGGCGAACAGCAGCAGCGGGAACACCTCGGTGGTGGTGAACCCGGCCTTGACCGCCGCCTTCTCGCTCTCGCTGCCGGGCACGGACGCGGCCTGCGCGGCGAAGGAGTCGACGCGGTTGCCGTGCGCCACCGGGTCCAGGCGCCGCTCGGCGAAGGTGAACAGGCCCACCAGGGCCGCCAGCAGGATAGTGCCCTGGAGGAACAGGGCGGGTCCGTCGACGGCGATCGCGCCCATCGCCGCGATGCGCGCCTTGGTGGTGCCGTACCCGTCGGCCGCCAGGGCCACGACCGCGGCGAAGGCGGCGACCAGGGCGACGACGGACACGAACACCTGGGCGTAGTAGCGCGACTTTCGCGGGACGAACGCCTCGATCAGGATCCCGATGATCGCCGCGCCGACGACGATCAGGGCCGGTGACAGCTGGCCGTACTCGAACTTCGGCGCGTCGATCTTGGTGATCGGATCGGCCGCGGTTGTCCACAGGCTGTGGACGGCTGTTGCGCTCACTTGGCCGCCTCCACCTCGGGCTGGGGGTCCTTCTTCTGGACGTCGGACATGGTCTGCTTGACCGCCGGGTCGATGATCTGCGTGAGGGGCTTCGGGTAGACGCCCAGGAAGATCAGCAGGACGACCAGCGGCGCCACGACCACGAGCTCCCGCACCCTGAGGTCCGGCATCGCGGACACCGCCGGCTTCACCGGGCCCGTCATCGTCCGCTGGTAGAGGACGAGGGTGTAGAGCGCCGCGAGGACGATGCCGAACGTGGCGATGATGCCGATCACCGGGTAGCGCGTGAACGTGCCGACCAGGACCAGGAACTCGCTGACGAACGGCGCAAGACCCGGCAGGGAGAGCGTCGCGAGGCTGCCGATCAGGAAGGTGCCTGCGAGCACCGGGGCGACCTTCTGCACTCCGCCGTAGTCGGCGATGAGCCGCGAGCCTCGCCGGGAGATCAGGAAGCCGGCCACCAGCATCAGCGCGGCCGTCGAGATGCCGTGGTTGATCATGTAAAGCGTCGCGCCGGACTGGCCCTGGCTGGTCATCGCGAAGATGCCCATGATGATGAAGCCGAAGTGGGAGATCGACGCGTACGCCACCAGCCGCTTGATGTCCCGCTGGCCGACCGCGAGCAGCGCCCCGTAGATGATGCTGATCAGCGCCAGGACGAGGATGGCGGGCGTGGCCCACTTGCTGGCCTCCGGGAAGAGCTGGAGGCAGAAGCGGAGCATCGCGAAGGTGCCGACCTTGTCGACGACCGCCGTGATCAGCACCGCGACCGGGGCGGTGGACTCCTGCATCGCGTTGGGCAGCCAGGTGTGCAGCGGCCACAGCGGCGCCTTGACCGCGAAGGCGAAGAAGAACCCGAGGAACAGCCAGCGTTCGGTGTTCGTCGCCATGTCGAGCGTGCCGTTGGCGCGGGCCTCGGCGATCTCCTGGAGCGAGAAGTTCCCGGCGACCACGTACAGGCCGATCACCGCGGCCAGCATGATCAGGCCGCCGACCAGGTTGTAGAGGAGGAACTTCACCGCCGCGTACGAGCGTTGGGTCGCCGCCGCCTTCTCGCCGTGCTCGTGGGCACGGTCCCCGAAGCCGCCGATGAGGAAGTACATCGGGATCAGCATGGCTTCGAAGAAGATGTAGAAGAGGAAGACGTCGGTGGCCTCGAAGGAGAGGATCACCATCGCCTCGACGGCCAGGATCAGGGCGAAGAAGCCCTGCGTCGGGCGCCACCGGCTGCTGCCGGTCTCCAGGGGGTCGGCGTCGTGCCAGCCCGCCAGGATGATGAAGGGCATCAGCAGCGCCGTGAGCGCGATGAGCGCCACGCCGATGCCGTCCACGCCCAGTTCGTAGCGGACGCCGAAGTCGGCGATCCAGGCGTGCGACTCGGTGAGCTGGTAGCGGTCGCCGTCCGGGTCGAAGCGGACCAGGACGGTGACCGCCAGGGCGAGCGTGGCGAGCGAGAAGAGCAGCGCCAGCCACTTGGCGGCGGTGCGCCGCGCGGCCGGTACGGCGGCCGTGGCGATCGCTCCGACGGCCGGGAGCGCCGCTGTCGCTGTCAGCAGAGGAAAGGACATCGGTATCAGACCGCCCTCATCAGCAGGGTCGCGGCGACGATGACCGCCGCACCCCCGAACATCGAGACCGCGTAGGAGCGGGCGAAGCCGTTCTGCAGCCTGCGCATCCGCCCGGACAGGCCGCCGACCGAGGCCGCCGTGCCGTTGACGACGCCGTCGACCAGGGTGTGGTCGACGTAGACCAGGGACCGCGTGAGGTGCTCGCCGCCGCGCACCAGGACGACGTGGTTGAAGTCGTCCTGGAGCAGGTCGCGCCGAGCGGCCCGGGTGAGCAGCGAGCCGCGCGGGGCGACGGCGGGGACCGGGCGGCGGCCGTACTGGGCCCAGGCGAGGGCGACGCCGACGACCATGCACGCGACGGTCGCGCCGGTGACCACGCCCGCGCTGATCGGCGGGTTGCCGTGGCTGTGCCCGGTGACGGGCTCCAGCCAGTGCATGAACCGGTCGCCGATGCTGAAGAACGCGCCACCGGCCACCGATCCGACGGCCAGCACGATCATCGGGATCGTCATGATCTTGGGCGACTCGTGCGGATGCGGCGGGGTGTACTCGCCGCGCGTCTCGGCGGCGGGCTCCACATCGGGCTTGGCCGGCGACGGGGTCGGGGCGTTGCGCCAGCGCTCCTCGCCGAAGAACGTCATCAGCATCACGCGCGTCATGTAGAACGCGGTGATGGCCGCGCCGAGCAGGGCACAGGCGCCGAGGATCCAGCCCTCGGTGCCCCCCTTGGCGAACGCCGCCTCGATGATCTTGTCCTTGGAGAAGAAGCCGGACAGGCCCGGGAAGCCGATGATCGCCAGGTAGCCGAGGCCGAAGGTGACGAAGGTGACCGGCATGTACTTCCTCAGGCCGCCGTAGCGGCGCATGTCGACCTCGTCGTTCATGCCGTGCATGACCGAACCGGCACCGAGGAACAGGCCGGCCTTGAAGAAGCCGTGCGTCACCAGGTGCATGATCGCGAAGACGTAGCCGATGGGGCCGAGTCCGGCGGCGAGGATCATGTAGCCGATCTGTGACATGGTCGAGCCGGCCAGGGCCTTCTTGATGTCGTCCTTCGCGCAACCGACGATCGCACCGAACAGCAGCGTGACCGCGCCGACGATGGTGACGACCAGCTGCGCGTCCGGGGCGCCGTTGAAGACGGCGGCGGAGCGGACGATCAGGTAGACGCCCGCGGTCACCATGGTCGCGGCGTGGATGAGGGCCGAGACCGGGGTCGGGCCCTCCATCGCGTCCCCGAGCCAGGACTGCAGCGGCACCTGGGCGGACTTGCCGCAGGCGGCGAGCAGCAGCATCAGCGCGATCGCGGTCAGCTTGTCCTCACCGGCGGCACCGGCCAGCCCCGCCTCCCCGTGACCGCCGAGCACCGGCCCGAAGGCGAAGGTGCCGAACCACAGGAACATCAGCATGATCGCGATGGACAGGCCCATGTCGCCGACGCGGTTGACCAGGAAGGCCTTCTTGGCGGCCGTGGCGGCGCTGGGCTTGTGCTGCCAGAAGCCGATCAGCAGGTAGGAGGCGAGACCGACGCCCTCCCAGCCGACGTACAGCAGCAGGTAGTTGTCGGCGAGGACGAGGATCAGCATCGCCGCGAGGAACAGGTTCAGATAGCCGAAGAAGCGGCGGCGCCGCTCGTCGTGCTCCATGTACCCGACGGAGTACAGGTGGATCAGCGACCCGACGCCCGTGATCAGCAGCACGAACGTCATGGACAGCTGGTCGAGCTGGAAGCCGACGTCCGCCTGGAAGCCCTCCACCGGGACCCAGCTGAACAGGTGCTGGGCCATCTCGCGGTGTTCGGCGTCCTGGCCCAGCATGTCGGTGAACAGCACCAGGCCGAGCACGAAGGAGACGGCCGCGAGCAGGGTGCCGATCCAGTGGCCGACGGCGTCCAGCCGCCGGCCCCCGCACAGCAGGACCGCCGCTCCGAGCAGGGGCGCCGCCACCAGCAGCGCAATGAGGTTCTCCACGATTCTTCCGACCCCTTACAGCTTCATCAGGCTGGCGTCGTCGACCGAGGCCGAGTGGCGGGCACGGAACAGGGACACGATGATCGCGAGCCCGACCACGACCTCGGCGGCGGCGACGACCATCGTGAAGAAGGCGATGATCTGGCCGTCGAGGTTGCCGTGCATCCGGGAGAAGGCGACGAACGCGAGGTTGCAGGCGTTGAGCATCAGCTCGATGCACATGAACACCACGATCGCGTTGCGCCTGATCAGCACGCCGGTGGCGCCGATCGTGAACAACAGGGCCGCGAGGTAGAGGTAGTTGACGGGGTTCACTTCGACGCCTCCTCGGACCGCTGGAACTTCGCCGGCCCGACCGCCCTGCGCTCCAGACGCTCCTCGGCCCGCTGCTCCAGGGCCTTGAGGTCGTTGAGCGCCTCCTGCGACACGTCACGGACCTGGCCGCGCTCGCGCAGGGTCTTGCTGACGGTGAGGTCGGACGGGGTGCCGTCGGGCAGCAGGCCCGCGATGTCGACCGCGTTGTGCCGGGCGTAGACACCGGGCGCCGGCAGCGGCGGCAGGTACGTGCCCTTGCGGACGCGCTCCTCGGCGAGCTCCCGCTGCGTCTTGGCGCGCTCGGTGCGCTCGCGGTGGGTGAGCACCATGGCGCCGACGGCGGCCGTGATGAGCAGGGCGCCGGTGATCTCGAACGCGAAGACGTACTTGGTGAACAGGAGGGCGGCGAGGCCCTCCACATTGCCCCCGGCGTTCGCCTGGCCGGTGCCGTTGAACTCCGTCAGGGACGCGTTGCCGATCCCGGCGATCAGCAGGACGCCGAAGCCGAGCCCGCACAGCAGGGCCAGCCAGCGCTGGCCCTTGATGGTCTCCTTCAGGGAGTCCGCCGCGGTGACGCCGACGAGCATCACCACGAACAGGAACAGCATCATGATCGCGCCGGTGTAGACGACGATCTGCACGACGCCCAGGAAGTAGGCGCCGTTGGCGAGGTAGAACACCGCCAGGATGATCATGGTTCCGGCGAGGCAGAGCGCGCTGTGCACGGCCCTCTTCATGAGGATGGTGCACAGGGCGCCGATCACCGCGACGGTGCCGAGGATCCAGAACTGGACGGCCTCTCCGGTGGAGGTGGAGTAGGCGGCGAGCTGGGAGGTCATCGCCCGGTCACCCCCTCCGACGCGGGTTCCGTCCCGCCGAAGGTCGAGTCGGCCTCCTGCACCACCTCGCCCTTGGAGTGGGCGACCTGCCGCTCGGTGCCGGGCGCGGCCTCCGTCACCAGGCCCCGGTAGTAGTCCTGTTCGTCCGTGCCCGGGTAGATGGCGTGGGGCGAGTCGACCATGCCGTCTTCCAGACCGGCGAGCAGCTGCTCCTTGGTGTAGATGAGGTTGGCGCGGCTTGAGTCGGCCAGCTCGAACTCGTTGGTCATCGTGAGCGCGCGCGTGGGACAGGCCTCGATGCACAGGCCGCACAGGATGCAGCGGGCGTAGTTGATCTGGTAGACGCGGCCGTAGCGCTCGCCCGGCGAGTAGCGCTCCTCGTCGGTGTTGTCCGCGCCCTCCACGTAGATCGCGTCGGCGGGGCAGGCCCAGGCGCACAGTTCGCAGCCGACGCACTTCTCCAGGCCGTCCGGATGGCGGTTGAGCTGGTGCCGGCCGTGGAAGCGCGGAGCCGTGGTCTTCTGCTGCTCCGGGTACTGCTCGGTCAGCCGCTTCTTGAACATGGCCTTGAAGGTCACGCCGAAGCCGGCCACGGGGTTCTGGAAGCCGGGCTTGGTGTCCTTGGGTTCCTCGGCCTTCGAACGCTCGAGTTCCTCAGCCATCGGACGCCTCCTTTCCATCCGTAGTTCCGCCCAGAGATTCGTCACTCTGAGTATCGGGCCCACCACTGACAATCAGCTCCCGCTCACGGCGCGAGCGGCGCGGGACCGGCGGAAGTTCCTGTCCGGGCAGGGGCGGTACGGGGAATCCGCCCGCCATCGGGTCGAAGGCGGCCGGGGTCTCGGCCGGCTGTTCGGCCTTCTTGGCCTTCTCGCGGAACATGTCGGCGACGAAGGAGAGCAGCAGCAGGGCGAGGACGCCGCCGCCCACGTACAGGGCGATGTCGGCGAAGTCGTAGCCCTCGTTGCGGAAGGCACGCACGCTCGCGACGAGCATCAGCCACACCAGCGAGACCGGGATGAGGACCTTCCAGCCGAGCTTCATCAGCTGGTCGTAGCGGACGCGCGGGAGGGTGCCGCGGATCCAGATGAACATGAACAGCAGCAGCTGGACCTTGACCGTGAACCACAGCAGCGGCCACCAGCCGTGGTTGGCGCCCTCCCAGAAGGTGCTGATCGGCCAGGGGGCGCGCCAGCCGCCGAGGAACAGCGTGGTGGCGACGGCCGAGACGGTCACCATGTTGACGTACTCGGCGAGCATGAACATCGCGAACTTGATCGACGAGTACTCGGTGTTGAAGCCGCCGACCAGGTCGCCCTCGGACTCCGGCATGTCGAAGGGGGCGCGGTTGGTCTCGCCGACCATCGTCACGATGTAGATGAGGAAGGAGACCGGCAGCAGCACGATGTACCAGCGGTCGGCCTGCTGCTCCACGATCGTCGAGGTCGACATGGACCCCGAGTAGAGGAACACGGAGGCGAAGGCGGCGCCCATCGCGATCTCGTAGGAGATCATCTGCGCGCAGGAGCGCAGGCCGCCCAGCAGCGGGTACGTCGAGCCGGAGCTCCAGCCCGCCAGCACGATGCCGTAGATGCCGACCGAGGCGACCGCGAGGATGTAGAGCATCGCGATCGGCAGGTCGGTGAGCTGCATCGTGGTGCGCTGGCCGAAGATCGAGATCTCGTTTCCGGCCGGGCCGAAGGGGATCACCGCGATCGCCATGAAGGCCGGGATGGCCGCGACGACCGGCGCGAGGACGTACACCACCTTGTCCGCGCGCTTGACGATCACGTCTTCCTTCAGCATCAGCTTGATGCCGTCGGCGAGCGACTGGAGCATGCCCCAGGGGCCGTGCCGGTTCGGGCCGATGCGCAGCTGCATCCAGGCGACGACCTTGCGCTCCATGACGATGGAGACCAGCACGGTCACCATCAGGAAGGCGAAGCAGAACACCGCCTTGACGACGACCAGCCACCAGGGGTCGGTGCCGAACATCGAGAGGTCTTCAGCGGCGAGGTACGGGCTCATGCCTCCACCTCCTTGGGGGCCTCGCCGGCGAGGGTCGCCGGACCGATGCGGACGAGGGAGCCGGGCCGCGCCCCGGTGTCGGAGGCGACGCCGCCGCCTGCGGAGTTCAGCGGCAGCCACACCACCCGGTCGGGCATGTCGCTGATCTGGAGCGGAAGTTCCACGACTCCCCGTGGACCGCTCACCGCGAGCAGGTCGCCTTCCTTGACGCCCGCCTCGGCGGCCGTCGCGGACGACAGCCGGGCGCGGGCGGCGTGCCGGGTGCCGGCGAGTGCCTCGTCGCCCTGCTGGAGGACGCCCTGGTCGAGCAGCAGCCGGTGCCCCGCGAGGACGGCTTCTCCGGCGGCGGGCCTGGGCAGCGCGGCCGCGGTCTCCAGGGGCTCCCCGGCCCGCGGGCCGTCCCAGGCGCCGAGCCGGTCGATCTCGCCGCGCACGGTGCGCAGATCCGGCAGCCCCAGGTGGACGTCCATGGCGTCGGCGAGCATCTGGAGCACCCGCGCGTCGGTGGGCGCCAGGGTGCGGGTCATCTGGTCGGGCTTGAGCGCGGCCTCGAAGAAGCGGATGCGGCCTTCCCAGTTGAGGAAGGTGCCGGCCTTTTCGGCGACCGCGGCGACGGGCAGGACCACGTCGGCCTTGCGGGTGATCTCGCCGGGCCGCAGTTCGAGCGAGACCAGGAAGCCCACCTCGTCCAGCGCCGCACGCGCGCGTGCCGGGTCGGGCAGATCGGCGATCTCCACGCCCGCCACCAGCAGGGCCTGGAGCTCTCCGGTCGCGGCGGCCTCCACGATCTGGCCGGTGTCACGGCCGTAGCGGTGCGGGAGACCGGCGACGCCCCAGACGGCGGCGACCTCGTCCCGCGCGCGGGGGTCCATGGCCGGGCGCCCGCCCGGCAGCAGCGACGGCAGCGCGCCCACCTCGACCGCGCCGCGTTCCCCGGCCCGGCGCGGGATCCACACCAGCCGGGCGCCGGTCGCGGAGGCCGTGCGTGCGGCGGCGGTGAGTCCGCCGGCCACGGCGGCCAGCCGCTCGCCCACGACGATCACCGCGCCCTCGGTGCGCAGCGCCTCGGCGGCGAGCGCACCATCGTCCTCCAGGCCGGCGCCGCTCGCGAGCGCGTCCAGCCACTCGGTCTCGGTGCCGGGCGCGGCGGGCAGCAGCGTGCCGCCGGCCTTCTCCAGACCCCGGGTGGCGTGCGTGGCGAGCGAGAAGGTCTTCTGCCCGTGCTTGCGCCAGGCCTTGCGCAGCCGCAGGAAGACGCCGGGCGCCTCCTCCTCCGCCTCGAACCCGACCAGCAGGACGGCCGGTGCCTTCTCCAGCGCGGTGTAGGTGACGCCCGTGCCGTCGAGGTCACGGCCGCGCCCGGCGATCTCGGCCGCGAGGAAGTCGGCCTCCTCGCTGCTGTGCACCCGCGCGCGGAAGTCGATGTCGTTGGTGTCGAGGGCCACGCGCGCGAACTTGCTGTACGCGTAGGCGTCCTCGACGGTGAGGCGGCCGCCGGTCAGCACGCCGGTGCGGCCCCGGGAGGCCAGCAGCCCCTGGGCCGCGATCTGCAGCGCCTCGGGCCAGGAGGCCGGTTCCAGCTCACCCTCGGCGTTGCGCACCAGGGGCGTCGTCAGCCGGTCCCGCTGCTGGGCGTACCGGAAGGCGAACCGCCCCTTGTCGCAGATCCACTCCTCGTTGACCTCGGGGTCGTCGGCCGCCAGGCGCCGCATGACCTTGCCGCGCCGGTGGTCGGTACGGGTGGCGCAGCCGCCGGAGCAGTGTTCGCACACCGACGCCGAGGAGACCAGGTCGAAGGGGCGGGAGCGGAATCGGTACGCCGCCGAGGTCAGCGCGCCGACCGGGCAGATCTGGATGGTGTTGCCGGAGAAGTACGACTCGAACGGGTCGCCCTCGCCGGTGCCGACCTGCTGGAGCGCGCCCCGCTCGATCAGCTCGATCATCGGGTCGCCCGCGACCTGGTTGGAGAAGCGGGTGCAGCGGGCGCACAGCACGCACCGCTCGCGGTCGAGCAGCACCTGCGTGGAGATCGGGACGGGCTTCTCGTAGGTCCGCTTCCGTCCCTCGAAGCGGGACTCGGCGTCGCCGTGCGACATGGCCTGGTTCTGCAGCGGGCACTCGCCGCCCTTGTCGCAGACCGGGCAGTCCAGCGGGTGGTTGATGAGCAGGAGCTCCATCACACCCTTCTGGGCCTTCTCGGCGACCGGGGAGCTGAGGTGCGTCTTGACGACCATGCCGTCGGTGCAGGTGATGGTGCAGGAGGCCATCGGCTTGCGCTGGCCCTCGACCTCGACGATGCACTGGCGGCAGGCGCCGGCCGGGTCCAGGAGGGGGTGGTCGCAGAACCGGGGGATCTCGATGCCGAGCTGTTCGGCGGCCCGGATGACCAGGGTGCCCTTGGGCACGCTGATCTCGGCGCCGTCGATCGTCAGCGACACGAGGTCCTCCGGCGGGACCGCCGCCTCTCCCCCGCCGGAGGGAGAGCTGGTGGTCACGGTCATGCGTTCACCTCCGTGCGGTCGGCCCAGGCCGTCGACTTGGCCGGGGCGAAGGGACAGCCCCGGCCCGTGATGTGCTGCTCGTACTCCTCGCGGAGGTACTTGAGCGAGGAGAAGATCGGCGAGGCGGCGCCGTCGCCGAGGGCGCAGAAGGACTTGCCGTTGATGTTGTCGGCGATGTCGTTCAGCTTGTCGAGGTCGGACATGCGTCCCTTGCCGGCCTCGATGTCGCGCAGCAGCTGCACGAGCCAGTAGGTCCCTTCGCGGCAGGGCGTGCACTTGCCGCAGGACTCGTGGGCGTAGAACTCCGTCCAGCGGGTGACGGCTCGGACCACGCAGGTCGTCTCGTCGAAGCACTGGAGGGCCTTGGTGCCGAGCATGGAACCCGCGGCGCCCACTCCTTCGTAATCAAGGGGGACGTCGAGGTGCTCGTCGGTGAACATCGGGGTCGAGGAGCCGCCCGGCGTCCAGAACTTCAGGCGGTGCCCGGGGCGCATCCCGCCGCTCATGTCGAGGAGCTGGCGGAGCGTGATCCCGAGCGGCGCCTCGTACTGACCGGGGCTGGCGACATGGCCGGACAGGGAGTAGAGCGTGAAGCCGGGCGACTTCTCACTGCCCATCGACCGGAACCATTCCTTGCCCCGCTGGAGGATCGCGGGAACCGAGGCGATCGATTCGACGTTGTTCACCACAGTCGGGCACGCGTAGAGGCCCGCCACGGCGGGGAAGGGGGGACGGAGCCGCGGTTGACCCCGGCGGCCTTCCAGCGAGTCGAGCAGTGCGGTCTCCTCACCGCAGATGTACGCGCCCGCGCCCGCGTGCACGGTGATGTCGAGGTCGAGTCCGCTGTCGAGGATGTTCTCGCCGAGGAAGCCCGCCTCGTACGCCTCGCGCACGGCGGAGTGCAACCGCCGCAGCACGGGGACGACTTCACCCCGGAGATAGATGAAGGCGTGCGACGACCTGATGGCGTAACACGCGATGATCATGCCCTCGATGAGGCTGTGCGGGTTCGCGAAGAGGAGCGGGATGTCCTTGCACGTCCCCGGCTCCGACTCGTCGGCGTTGACAACGAGATAGTGCGGCTTGCCGTCCCCCTGCGGGATGAACTGCCACTTCATGCCCGTGGGAAAGCCCGCGCCGCCGCGTCCGCGCAGACCGGAGTCCTTGACGTACGCGATCAGGTCGTCCGGCGACATGGCGAGCGCCTTGCGCAGCCCTTCGTACCCGTCGTGCCGGCGGTAGACGTCCAGCGTCCACGACCTGTCCTCGTCCCAGAAGGCCGACAGCACCGGTGCGAGCAGCTTCTCGGGGCTGGTGTCTTTCAGCTCGGGTGCCAAGGTCATCACTCCCCCTCCTCGGCGGTGGGCCCGGCCGGGTGGGCCGGGTCGGAGGCCGATGTGTCCTGCGGCGCGTCGTGCGAGCTCAGGTGCTCCGTCGGGGACGGCTCGTGCGGTGCCCCGGTCCGGGCCGCCTCACCGCGCGGGTGCACCACGCGCGCGGGAGAGGTCTCGCCCTTGGCGAGCTTCAGGCCGACCAGGGAGGCGGGTCCCGCGCTGCCCCCGGACTCCACGGCCCCGTCCCGCTCGTCGGGGAAGCCCGCCAGGATCCGGGCGGTCTCCTTGAAGGTGCACATGCGCGCCCCGCGGGTCGGCGTGACGGGCCGTCCCGCGCGCAGGTCGTCGACCAGGCTCTTGGCGCTGGCCGGGGTCTGGTTGTCGAAGAACTCCCAGTTGACCATCACGACCGGCGCGAAGTCGCAGGCCGCGTTGCACTCGATGTGCTCCAGGGTGACCTTGCCGTCGCCGGTGGTCTCGCCGTTGCCGACGCCGAGGTGCTCCTGGAGCTCCTCGAAGATCGCGTCCCCGCCCATCACGGCGCACAGGGTGTTGGTGCACACCCCCACCTGGTAGTCACCGCTCGGCTTGCGCCGGTACATGGTGTAGAAGGTGGCGACCGCGGTGACCTCGGCCGTGGTCAGGCCGAGCACGTCCGCGCAGAACCGCATGCCGGTGCGCGTGACGTGCCCTTCCTCCGCCTGCACGAGGTGCAGCAGCGGCAGGAGGGCGGACCGGGAGTCCGGGTAGCGGGCGATGATCTCGCGCGCGTCCGTCTCGAGCCGGGCCCGGACGTCGTCCGGGTAGGCGGGTGCGGGCAGTTCGGGCATGCCCAGGCTGACGCCCCGCTCGGAAGACGATGTGGTCACCGGTCGACGCCTCCCATCACGGGGTCGATGGACGCGACGGCGACGATGACGTCGGCGACCTGGCCGCCCTCGCACATCGCCGCCATGGCCTGAAGGTTGGTGAAGGACGGGTCGCGGAAGTGGACCCGGTAGGGGCGGGTGCCGCCGTCGGACACGACGTGCACCCCGAGTTCGCCCTTGGGCGACTCGACCGCCACGTAGGTTTGGCCCGGCGGGACCCGGAAGCCCTCGGTGACCAGCTTGAAGTGGTGGATCAGGGCCTCCATGGAGGTGCCCATGATCTTCTTGATGTGGTCGAGGGAGTTGCCGAGCCCGTCGGGGCCCAGGGCGAGCTGGGCGGGCCAGGCGATCTTCTTGTCGGCGACCATGACCGGTCCGGGCTGGAGCCGGTCCAGGCACTGCTCGATGATCCGCAGCGACTGGCGCATCTCCTCCAGCCGGATGAGGAAGCGGCCGTAGGAGTCGCAGGTGTCGGCGGTCGGGATCTCGAAGTCGTACGTCTCGTAGCCGCAGTACGGCTGCGACTTGCGCAGGTCGTGCGGCAGGCCCGTGGAGCGCAGGATCGGGCCCGTCGCGCCGAGGGCCATGCAGCCGGCCAGGTCCAGGTAGCCGACGTCCTGCATACGGGCCTTGAAGATGGGGTTCCCGGTGGCGAGCTTGTCGTACTCCGGGAGGTTCTTCTTCATCTTCTTCACGAACTCGCGGATCTGGTCCACCGCGCCGGGCGGCAGGTCCTGGGCGAGTCCGCCGGGGCGGATGTACGCGTGGTTCATCCGCAGGCCGGTGATCAGCTCGTAGATGTCGAGAATGAGTTCACGATCACGGAATCCGTAGATCATGATCGTGGTGGCGCCCAGTTCCATGCCGCCGGTGGCGATGCACACCAGGTGCGAGGAGAGCCGGTTCAGCTCCATCAGGAGCACCCGGATGACCGAGGCGCGATCGGGGATCTGGTCCTCGATGCCGAGGAGCTTCTCGACGCCGAGGCAGTACGCCGTCTCGTTGAAGAACGGCGTCAGGTAGTCCATGCGCGTCACGAACGTGGTGCCCTGCGTCCACGTCCGGTACTCGAGGTTCTTCTCGATGCCGGTGTGCAGGTAGCCGATGCCGCAGCGGGCCTCGGTGACGGTCTCGCCCTCGATCTCCAGGATCAGGCGGAGCACGCCGTGCGTGGAGGGGTGCTGCGGGCCCATGTTGACGACGATGCGCTCGTCGTCGGCGCGGGCCGCGGACTCGACGACCTCGTCCCAGTCGCCGCCGGTGACCGTGTAGACGGTGCCTTCGGTGGTCTCCCGGGGGGAGGCGTGGGAAGTGCTCATGAGTACGACCTCCGCTGGTCCGGAGCCGGGATCTGGGCGCCCTTGTACTCGACGGGGATGCCGCCGAGGGGATAGTCCTTGCGCTGCGGATGGCCCTGCCAGTCGTCCGGCATCATGATCCGCGTCAGGGCCGGGTGGCCGTCGAAGACGATTCCGAAGAAGTCGTACGTCTCGCGCTCGTGCCAGTCGTTCGTGGGGTACACGGAGAACAGCGACGGGATGTGCCGGTCGCCGTCCGGGCAGCTGACCTCCAGGCGGATCACCCGGTTGTGGGTGATCGAGCGCAGGTGGTAGACGGCGTGCAGCTCGCGGCCCTTGTCGTTCGGGTAGTGCACGCCGCTGACGCCGGTGCACAGCTCGAAGCGCAGCGCCGGGTCGTCGCGCAGGGTGCGGGCGACGCGGACCAGGTGCTCGCGCTCGATGTGGAAGGTCAGCTCGCCGCGGTCGACGACCGTCTTCTCGATGGCGTTCTCCGGGAGCAGCCCCTGTTCCTCAAGGGCCCCCTCCAGTTCGTCGGCGACCTCGTCGAACCAGCCGCCGTAGGGGCGGGTCGCCGGTCCCGGGAGCCGGACCGAGCGGACCAGGCCGCCGTAGCCGGAGGTGTCGGTGCCCTTGTCGGCGCCGAACATGCCGCGCTGGACGCGGATCTCCTCGCCGCCCTGGCCGCGCTGGCCCGGGAGGTTCGACGCGCTGAGGTCCTTCTCGGGGTTCACGCCGTTCGCGTCGCTCATCGCAGCAGCCCCTTCATCTCGATCGTGGGCAGGGCCTTGAGCGCCGCCTCCTCCGCCTCGCGGGCCGCCTCCTCGGCGTTCACGCCGAGCTTGGAGCCCTGGATCTTCTGGTGGAGCTTGAGGATCGCGTCCATCAGCATCTCCGGCCGGGGCGGGCAGCCGGGGAGGTAGATGTCGACCGGCACGATGTGGTCGACGCCCTGGACGATCGCGTAGTTGTTGAACATGCCGCCGGACGAGGCGCAGACCCCCATGGAGATCACCCACTTGGGGTTCGGCATCTGGTCGTAGACCTGCCGCAGCACGGGCGCCATCTTCTGGCTGACCCGGCCGGCGACGATCATCAGGTCCGCCTGGCGGGGCGAACCGCGGAAGACCTCCATGCCGAAGCGCGCCAGGTCGTAGCGGCCCGCGCCCGTGGTCATCATCTCGATGGCGCAGCAGGCGAGGCCGAAGGTGGCGGGGAAGACGGACGCCTTGCGCACCCAGCCCGCGGCCTGCTCGACGGTGGTCAGCAGGAAGCCGCTCGGCAGCTTTTCTTCGAGTCCCATGACTAGTGGCCCCTCAGTCCCATTCCAGGCCGCCGCGCCGCCATACGTACGCGTACGCGACGAAGACGGTGAGCACGAAGAGCAGCATCTCCACGAGCCCGAAGATCCCCAGGGCGTCGAAGGTGACGGCCCAGGGGTAGAGGAAGACGATCTCGATGTCGAAGACGATGAAGAGCATCGCCGTCAGGTAGTACTTGATGGGGAAGCGCCCGCCGCCGGCCGGCGTGGGGGTGGGCTCGATTCCGCACTCGTAGGCCTCGAGCTTGGCCCGGTTGTACCGCTTGGGCCCGATCAACGTGGCCATGACCACGGAGAAGATCGCAAAGCCTGCCCCGAGGGCTCCCAGTACGAGGATGGGCGCATAAGCGTTCACCGCTCCTCGCTCCTCTCAGTCGGCACTGACTGCTGGCGGTTGGCGTCGGGCTCACATCCGCCCCACCTGTTTCCTGAACCCCGCCCGCCCCGGCGAAGATCGAGAACATGTGAAGCAGGTCACAAGCCCAACCGCGTGCATCTTATGCCCGACACTCTGTGATCTGCGACACGGGGTATTGCACAAGCTTTGTGATCTCCACCACCTGACGATCAATCATGAAGTCGGATGAGCGGTGATCTTCACACGCGAAGCGTCCGAGTGATCACGAGAGGTGACATTTTGCCTCGTCAGCGCAGGCGGGAGGGGGCGTCTCAATATCAAGATGGTTCGCGTGCATGCAAATTGGCGGTGGACTTGATCTCTTGATAGAGGCGCGTTCACACGTCGGGGGGCGCGCGGGGCGAGGTGTGGACACGTGCACGCGTTCACGATCTTCGCGAGGTCGTGACCCGGCCGTGATCTACGCGCCGGGACGCGGTCGGCGGGGCGGCCGTTCCGTGACCTCCGTCACACCGATGAGAGGCCCGTGAGAACGGGGCTTGGCCAATCGGGCCAACCGATGGTAGGCGCGGGGCAATTCGGGCGTATTGATCAAACACCGTGATCACAGGCCGGTCACGGTGCGCCCGCAATGTCCGTTACGGCGTCAATAGAGGGGCTCATCGAGGGTTTTTGGGGCCTCGGTTGAACAACTGTGGCGCAGCACACGTTTCTTGAAGATATGAAGGAGCCCCTGGTACCGGTTATTCCCATGTCCCACACCGCTCACATACGCAGCCACCGGAAGCCCCGCCGCAGCGCGACCTCTTCGATCGCCGTGCGTGCCGGAGTTGCCGGTGGCGTCCTCAGCATGGCGGCGGCAGGTGCGTCGGCTTCGGCGAGCGCCGCCGAGCCGGTGACGCAGACCATCGAACTGCCCACCCTGACGGCCGACCTGTCCACTCAGGTGGCCCAGTCCGCGGCCGCCACCCAGCAGGCCGCGGCCAACTACGAGCTGCGCGCCGAGCGTGACGCGGCCGCCGCCAAGGCCGCCGCGGAGGCCAAGAAGGACCTCGCCGAGGCGAAGAAGAAGGCCGAGGCCAAGAAGAAGGCCGCCGAGGCCGCCCGCAAGGCCGCCGCCGAGCGCGCCACGCGCAGCGCCGAGCGCGCGACGCTGTCCGCCTCCGCGACCGCGTCCGCGTCCACCTCCACGTCCGTCTCGGCGCCCGCCAGCGGCAGCGTCGCGACGGTCATCTCCTTCCTCAAGGCCCAGCTGGGCGACGCCTACGTCATGGGCGCCACCGGTCCCAACGCCTGGGACTGCTCCTCCCTGGTGCAGGCCGCGTACAAGCAGGTTGGTGTGGACCTGCCGCGCGTCTCGCAGGACCAGTCGATGGCCGGCACGGACGTCCCGCTCTCCAGCATCCAGGTCGGCGACATCCTGTACTGGGGCGGCAAGGGCTCCGCTTACCACGTGGGTGTCTACATCGGGAACGGCCAGTACCTGGACGCGGCCAACCCGTCCAAGGGCGTCGTCATCCAGGACCTGTCGGGCTACCCGGCGTCGGGCGCGGTCCGCGTCCTGTGACCACGGGCATCTCCTGACACATCCGCACATTCGGGCTTGAGGGCCGCTGCCGCACGAAGGCAACGGCCCTCCCGGCCTGTCCGGGACCGTCCAGGCGCCCGGACCCCCTCGGCCCGGCTCCGGGCCGCTCCAGAGGCCGCCAGGGCCCTTCTGAGGGCCACCCGGCATCGCCGCCCGCCTGTGCGCTCCCGTCACTCCCGCATCTCACGCCCGAATTGTCACGGCCTGGCCGGGTGTTGACGTCGACCGGGACGGCGAGCCGCTCGTGATCGAGGGCACCGGCTCCTTCGCCCGCTGCCTCACGCACGAGGCCGGTCACCGCGAGGACGGCTCCGGACCGGCTCTCCGCACGGGAGCGGAAGGCCGCTCTGCGGCAGGTCGGCAGACCGGCGGACCGGCGGACCGGCGGACCGGCGGAAGCGGGGTACGCACGCCGGGCCGCCGACATCGTGGCGCCGAACGCCTGATCAGGCCTTCGGGGCCACCTTGCTCAGGCCGTTGATGATGCGGTCCATCGCGTCGCCGCCCGTGGGGTCCGTGAGGTTCGCCAGGAGCTTCAGGGTGAACTTCATCAGCATCGGGTGCGTGAGCCCGCGCTGGGCGGCGATCTGCATGACCTTCGGGTTGCCGATGAGCTTCACGAAGGCGCGGCCCAGCGTGTAGTAGCCGCCGTAGGTGTCCTTCAGGACGCGCGGGTAGCGCTGGAGGGCCAGTTCGCGGCTCGCGGGCGTCGGCCGGGCGTGGGCCTGGACGATGACGTCGGCGGCGATCTGGCCGGACTCCATGGCGTAGGCGATGCCTTCGCCGTTGAAGGGGTTCACCAGGCCGCCGGCGTCGCCGACGAGCAGCAGGCCCTTGGTGTAGTGGGGCTGGCGGTTGAAGGCCATGGGGAGCGCGGCGCCGCGGATCGGGCCGGTCATGTTGTCGGGGGTGTAGCCCCAGTCCTCCGGCATGGACGCGCACCAGGCCTTCAGGACCTCGCGCCAGTCCAGCTCCTTGAAGGACTCGGAGGTGTTGAGGACGCCGAGGCCGACGTTGGACGTGCCGTCGCCCATGCCGAAGATCCAGCCGTAGCCCGGGAGCAGACGGTCCTCGGCGCCGCGGCGGTCCCACAGCTCCAGCCAGGACTCCAGGTAGTCGTCCTCGTGGCGCGGGCTGGTGAAGTACGTGCGCACCGCCACGCCCATCGGGCGGTCCTCGCGGCGGTGCAGGCCCATCGCGAGGGACAGCCGGGTGGAGTTGCCGTCGGCGGCGACGACCAGCGGCGCGTGGAAGGTGACCTCGCGCTTGTCCTCGCCGAGCTTGGCGTGCACGCCCGTGATGCGGCCCGTGCGGTCGTCGACGATCGGGGCGCCCACGTTGCACCGCTCGAACAGCCGGGCACCGGCCTTCTGGGCCTGCCGGGCGAGCTGCTCGTCGAAGTCGTCGCGCTTGCGGACGAGCCCGTAGCCGGGGAAGGAGGCGAGATCCGGCCAGTCCAGCTGGAGCCGCACCCCGCCGCCGATGATGCGCAGGCCCTTGTTGCGCAGCCAGCCGGCCTCTTCCGAGATGTCGATGCCCATGGCCACCAGCTGCTTGACGGCACGCGGGGTGAGGCCGTCGCCGCAGACCTTCTCGCGCGGGAACTCGGTCTTCTCCAGCAGGAGGACGTCGAGTCCGGCCTTGGCCAGGTGGTAGGCGGTGGTGGAGCCGGCCGGCCCCGCGCCCACGACGATCACATCGGCGGTGTTCTCGGAGAGGGGCTCGGTCACGACGGTCACGGCGGGATCTCCCCAAGTTCGTCAATCTTGCGTGCCGACCGGCACTGGACATGGGCAGTCTATGCAGCGGCATTGATCACCCGGCTGAAGGGCTGCCTCCATGAACCGAGCTCTCCCCGTCGTGCGGCTCCGCGTCCCCACCCACGAGGACGCCGTCGCCTGGCACCGGATCTTCGACGACCCGGACGTCATGGAGTTCCAGGGCGGCAGGGCCGCAGAACTCTCGGTCTACGAAGAGCTCACCGCCCGCCAGCGCCGGCACGACGCCGAGCTCGGCTTCTGCCTGTGGACCGTGCTCGACGAGGCGGGCCGGGTCATCGGCTTCACGGGCGCCCAGCCGTGGGAGCGGACCTGGGGCCCGACGGGCGAGATCGAGATCGGCTGGCGGCTGGGCCGGGAGCACTGGGGCAGGGGCTACGTCACCGCGGCCGCGCGGCAGACGCTGGAGCGGATGCGGGCCTGTGGCGTGCCGGGCGTCGTCGCCCTGGTCGACGCCCGCAACAGCCGGTCCATCGCGGTGACCCGGCGCCTGGGCATGCGGCTCGCCGAGACCTTCACGACACCGGCCTCGCAGCGGACGGGCCACTGCTACCGGCTCGACCTCCAGGGCGTCGACGCACCGTAGCCGACGGTCACGCACAGGCACCCGCGTGGGGCCCTCAGCTCTCCTTGAAGCCCCGGTGCAGCGCGACGATCCCGCCGCTCAGGTTGCGCCAGGCCACCCGCGACCAGCCGGCCTTGCCCAGCCGCTCGGCCAGGGCGGGCTGGTCGGGCCAGGCGCGGATGGACTCGGCGAGGTAGACGTAGGCGTCGGGGTTGGAGGACACGGCCCGGGCCACCGGCGGCAGGGCACGCATCAGGTACTCGGTGTAGACCGTGCGGAACGGCGCCCACGTGGGATGCGAGAACTCGCAGATCACGATCCGTCCGCCGGGCCGGGTCACCCGGTGCATCTCGCGCAGCGCCGCGTCCGTGTCCTGCACGTTGCGCAGCCCGAAGGAGATGGTGACGGCGTCGAAGCTGTCGTCCTTGAAGGGAAGCCTGGTGGCGTCGCCCGCGGTGTAGGGCAGCCAGGGCCGGCGCTGCTTGCCGACCTGGAGCATGCCCTGCGAGAAGTCGCACGGGACGACGTAGGCGCCGGTCTGCGCGAAGGGCAGCGAGGAGGTGCCCGTGCCGGCCGCCAGGTCGAGGATCTTCTGCGCGGGACGCGCGTCGACCGCCTTGGCCACCTCCTTGCGCCACCGCCGGTCCTGGCCGAGGGACAGCACGTCGTTGGTCAGGTCGTACCGTTCCGCCACGTCGTCGAACATCGAGGCGACTTCGTGCGGCTGCTTGTCCAGGGATGCGCGGGTCACGGGCCCATTCTTGCAGCACCCCCGCCGGGCAGGAGCCGCGGCTTCCGGCGTGCCGCCACGTCCTCCGCCCAGCCGCACAGCAGCACGAACACCGCGATCAGCACCCAGCCCACACCGAACATGAACCACTGGCTGTCCAGCGGCAGGTACGCCTCGAAGGCGGGCACGTCCCAGAACCGGTCGATCAGCGGGACGGCGAGGACCAGCGCGATCTCGTGCCAGAGGTAGATCGTCACCGCCCGCGCGTTGAAGACGGTCACGAGCCGGTCCAGCCGCCGCAGCCGGACCAGGTGCGCGAAGTCGGTGGCGAAGCGGGCCTTGGCGTACATCAGCAGCGTCACGAACCCCGCCGACCAGAAGGCCTGCGCGAGCGGGTTCTCGTCGAGGTCGTAGGTGCCGTACTCGGCCTGGTGCGTGACGGCGTACCAGCCGCCGAAGGCCAGGGCGGCCAGCGCGAGCGGGAGCACCGCGGCGGGCTCGAGCCGGGCCAGGACCCCCTCCTGGTGGGCGAAGCCGAGGAGCCAGCAGCACAGGAAGGTCGCCAGGTCCCACAGGGCGGCACCGAACCGGCCGTCCGGCGGCTGCCACACGAACTGGATGACGGCGACCGGCGCGAGGGAGGCGAGGAGCACCGGGACGGGCGCGAGCCGGAAGACCCGCAGCAGGAGGGGCGAGAGCAGCACGAACCACAGGTAGGTGCGCAGGTACCAGAGGATCTCCCAGGCCTGTTCGCCCCAGGCGCTGCCCGGCGGGTCGCCGAGCGGCACGACCCAGTAGACGATCTGCCATCCCGGCATCCAGCCGTGCACCAGCATCGCGGCCACCACGAAGACGCCCCAGAACCAGAAGGGCGGCAGCAGCCGGCGGACCCGGCTCCTGATCACCTGGAGCGCGGGACGCCGGAGGGAGCGCGCCATGAGCGTGCCGGCCAGCCCGAACATCACCCCCATGGAAGGGAAGACCAGCCCGGCCCAGGCCCACCCGAAGGTGTGATACGCGACGACGCGGACGAGGGCCACGGCCCGGAGGGTGTCGAAGTAACGGTCCCTTCCCACGGGCGCGGGCGGGGCCGGGGCCGCCGCCAGGACGGCCCCCTTGCTGTGCGCTCCCATCAGCTCGCCCCCGCCGGGGTGCCGACCTCGCCGGTCCGCTTCAGTTTCTGCCAGCGCAGCCGGCCGCCGGTGAGGGCGGTGACGCAGGAGTGGATGAGGACGAGGTACATCATCTGCCGGTAGGCCAGTTGCTGGAGCGGCATCATCAGCAGGTAGCGGTACTTCTCGCGGTCGAGGCGGAACGCGTAGGCCGCGCAGACCAGTTGGACGCCGAGGACCGCGAGCCACGCCAGCAGGGCCGCCGTGAAGTCGATGAAGATCATCGAGTAGGCGGTGAACACGTCGATCAGCGGGGCGAACACCGGCGTGACGATCTGGAAGAGGACCACCAGCGGCATGCCGACCCGTCCGAAACGACCCGAAGGCCCCGTGTCGGTGAGGGACTTGCGGTGCTTCCACAGCGCCTGCATGGTGCCGTACGACCAGCGGTAGCGCTGCGACCACAGCTGCTTGAGGGAGCCGGGTGCCTCGGTCCAGGCGCGGGCGTGCTCCTGGTAGACGACCCGCCACCCGGCGCGGTGCAGGGCGATGGTGATGTCGGTGTCCTCGGCGAGGGTGTCCTCGCTCATGCCGCCCGCCTGGAGCACCGCCTCGCGGCGGAACGCCCCGATCGCGCCGGGGATCGTCGGCATGCAGCGCAGCAGGTCGTACATGCGGCGGTCGAGGTTGAAGCCCATCACGTACTCGATGTGCTGCCAGGCGCCGATGACCGTGTCGCGGTTGCCGACCTTGGCGTTGCCCGCCACCGCGCCGACCTCCGGGTCGGCGAAGGGCTGGACGAGCCGGCGTACGGTGTCCGGCTCGAAGACGGTGTCGCCGTCCATCATCACGACGATGTCGTACCGGGCGCTGCGGACACCGTGGTTGAGGGCGGCCGGCTTGCCCGCGTTCTCCTGGCGGACGACCCGGACGTTCGTCATGCCGCGTGCCAGGGCCGCCTCGCGCGCGATCTCGGACGTGCCGTCCGTGGAGCCGTCGTCCACGACGATGATCTCGATCGGATGGGTGCTCCGCGCCAGCGAGTCGAGGGTGTTGGCGATGCACTCCTTCTCGTTGTACGCGGGGACGATCACGGACACCGGCCGGGTGACCTCCGGTCCCCAGCCGAACCGGCGTCTGTTGCGCAGCCGGTGGTGGCGGCGGGCGAGGAGGAGCATCATCCCGAAGCGGCCCAGGACGGCCACGCCGACGACCATGAGGCCGGCGGAGAGCGCGGGGACGGCCCACTCGGCGACGGCGACCGCGGCGACCAGGGCCTTGCCCTCGTAGAGGATCGCGCCGGTGGCCCGGCGGTGGGCGGCCTGGAGCCGGGACCCGCCGGTGCCCGGTGCGGCTCCGGCCGGGGCCTGTTGCCGCTGTTGCTCCAGGGCGCCGCTGATGGTGGTGAAGCTGTACCCCTTCGCCCGCATCTTCTCGATGTACTCGGGGAGCGCCTCGATCGTCTGCGAGCGCTCGCCGCCCGCGTCGTGGAAGAGGACGGAGGCGCCCTTGTTCTTCTTCGGCGTGGCCCACCGGACGATCTTCGAGACACCCGGCCGCTTCCAGTCGTCGCTGTCGGTGTCGACGAACACGCTGGTGTAGCCGTCCTGGCCGAGCTTCTCGTACACGGGCCAGCTGTAGTTGTCGATGGAGTCGGTCTGCGAGGAGTACGGCGCCCGGAACAGGGTGGTGGTGATGCCGGCGGCGCCCGCCAGGGCGAGCTGGGTCTGCTCCATCTCGCGCCGGACCCGGGCGTCGCTCTGGTACGACAGGTCGACGTGGGTGAAGGTGTGGATCCCCACCTCGTGGCCCTGGTCGACCATGTCCCGCACGACGCCCGGGTAGCGCGACACCATCGAGCCGACCAGGAAGAACGTGGCGGGCACGTCGTACTTGGCCAGGATCGCCAGCACCCGGGGCGTCCAGGTCGGGTCGGGGCCGTCGTCGAAGGTGAGCGCGATGGTCCTGTCGGGGACGGAGACGGTCGTGGCCTGTCCGCCGCGGAAGGTGACGATCGGCCCGCCGTCGAGGACGTCGTCCGGTACGTCGCTGGAGGCGGCCCCGGTGCGCACGCGCTGGTCGCCGCCGACCTCGGCGCGCAGATAGCCGTCGAGGAGCAGCACGCAGACCAGCGCGAGCAGGAGCAGCAGGGCGAGGATGACGCGCGGCCGTTGCAGTGCGGCGGCCTTGCCGGCGGCCCGTTCCATCCGGGAGGGGGCGCGGCGCCGGCCGCGGGACGGGGTGGTCGTGGTCATGGCGCGCCCCGGTCAGTTGGCGCCGGCGGAGGCGGACGGGGACGGGGTGGTGCCGCCGCCGCTCACGGCTTCCCCGGCCGGAGCCGACGGGGCGCCGCTCGGCCGGACCCCCGGGCCGCCGGGACCGCCCGGCACCCCCTCCGGCCGACCGCCGTCGGGCCCCGCACCCGCGAACGGCAGCAACTGCGACGGCGTCAGGGACGTCCCCCAGCCCAGGAAGGCGGCGCCGAGGACGGCCGCGTACCCGAGGCAGACGGCCCCCAGCAGCAGGCCGATCCGGCGCAGCAGCCGGGCCCGGCGTCCGGAGTTGTCAACGAACACGGGGCCTTCGACGGACCCGTTGCCGCGTTTGCGGCGGCGACCGCGAGGGGCGCTGTTTTCGATGGCAGGCTCGGAATGCATTCCCCGGACAGTAGGGCGCCTTTATGTGCTCTAAACTCGGGTTTCCTTGTGAGAGGCCCATGAGAAACGACGGAAGCTGTCCTTTCTCTGAGAGTTCTCGGGAATGCCCGCGGAACTCGCCGTGCGCAACCGACATCATGAGACGTTTGCTGCCGGGAAACGTATGTCCTGACCGACCACCGGCCTCACGAGAACGGGAGCGCACGACATGAGGAGTTACCGGAAACCGGTGGCGGCCGCGCTGGGCGCTCTGTTCGCCCTCGCCACCGCGGGATGCTCCGGGCATGGCGACGCGGGCCCTGCGGACTCCGAGGCCTCCGCCTCCGCCACCTCCCCCACGGCCGGCACCTCCTACGCCCCGTACCTCAGCGCCACCGAGGCCGCCGGCACCGACTCCGCCGGCTCCCCCACGACGTACAACCTGGCGTTCGTCATAGCCGACGGCGACGACTGCACCCCGCGCTGGAACGGCACGCACGCCATCGGCGACGCGAAGGTGGCCTCCCGCATAGCGAAGCTCACGCGGGACGGCGCCCGGGTCCGGGTCTCCTTCGGCGGGGCCTCAGGCAAGGAACTCGCGGTGAACTGCGACAGCGCCTCGCAGCTGGCGACGGCCTACGGCAAGGCCCTCGACGCGGCCGGCGCCACCCTGGCCGACTTCGACGTCGAGGGCGACGACCTGTCCGACCCGGCCTCCGTCGCGCTGCGTTCGGAGGCGATCGCGCGGTTGCAGGAGGAACGGGACGGCCTGGAGGTCTCGTTCACGCTCCCGGTGATGCCGTCGGGGCTCGACGAGGACGGTCTCACCCTGCTCGCCTCCGCCAACGACCACGGCGTACAGGTCTCCACCGTCAATCTCATGACGATGAACTACGGCTCGTCGTACGACGGCGACATGGGTGGCTACGCCCTCGCCGCCGCCGAGGCCGCGCACACCCAGCTGAAGAAGACCTTCGCCACCTCGGACGCGACCGCCTGGCGGGGCATGGCGCTCACCTCGATGATCGGCGTCAACGACGTCACGGACGAGACGTTCACGCTCGCGGACGCCGCCGAGGTCCGCGCGTTCGCCGAGGAGAAGGGCATCGCCTGGGTGTCGATGTGGTCGACGGCCCGGGACCGGCAGTGCGCGGACGGCTCGGAGCCGGCGAAGGCGGCGACCGATTGCAGCGGGGTCGCGCAGGGGGCCGGGGCGTTCGGCGAGGCGTTCGCGGGCTGACCCGCCCCGGGGGGTCAGCGGGCCCGGTACACCAGCCGGCCCGCCAGTACGGTCGCCACGCAGGTGGCCGCGCCGCGCTCCCGCAGGGCCCTCTCGTCGGGTACGTCGAACACGGCCAGGTCGGCCCGGCCGCCGACGGTCATCGGGCCGTGGACCGTGCCGGGCAGGTCGTACCCCTCGGCGAACGGGTCGAGGTCGGGCCGCTCACCGAGCAGCACACCGGGAGCGTTCGTCGTCCCCACGACGGCCAGCCCGGACCGGGCGACGGCCGTGGCCACCAGCGGATCGCGGAAACGGGCCCCGGGCGAGGCGACCGCGGTCGTGCCGTGGCGCAGCATCCGCTGCACCCCGCGCCGTACGCTGCCCGACCAGCGGGACTCGCCGAGGTCACCCAGTGCCGCCAACCGCTCGCCCCACAGCGGCTGTTCGCCCAGCTCGTCGGCCTCGCGCGGGTCGGGGTGGTAGCACTGGCGCAGCAGCCACAGCGGGTGCCACTGGCGCAGCCCCGGGGTGAGCACGCCGGGCCAGCGCCGCACTCGCGCGCCCGGCGCGTCGTCGACGGCCTCCTCGTACGGCCCGACGGCGGTGATCCGGTCCCCGTCCACCACGACGGCACCGTCCACCACGGGGTCCGCACCCGCCGGCAACACCAGCGGGGCGGTGTGAATCGTCAGCACGGTCTGGTCAGTTGGGCGCCAGCAGCTTCAGCTCGGGGTGAGCCGTGCCGCCCTCGATGGCCGTCGAGGAGATGTGCGAGACCACACGGTCGTCGACCGGGTCGTTCGCCGGGTCGTCGTGGACCACGAGGTGCTCGTAGGTGGTCGCGCGCTGGGCGGGCACCCGGCCCGCCTTCCGGATCAGATCGATGATCTCCATCCGGTTGGACCGGTGCTTGGCACCGGCCGACGACACCACGTTCTCCTCCAGCATGATCGAGCCGAGGTCGTCGGCGCCGTAGTGCAGGGAGAGCTGGCCGACCTCCTTGCCCGTGGTCAGCCACGAGCCCTGGATGTGCGCGATGTTGTCCATGAACAGCCGGGCGATGGCGATCATCCGCAGGTACTCGAAGAGCGTCGCCTGCGTGCGGCCCTTCAGGTGGTTGTTCTCGGGCTGGTAGGTGTACGGGATGAAGGCGCGGAAGCCGCCCGTGCGGTCCTGGACGTCCCGGATCATGCGCAGGTGCTCGATGCGCTCGGCGTTGGTCTCGCCGGTGCCCATGAGCATGGTGGAGGTGGATTCCACGCCCAGGTTGTGCGCGATCTCCATGATCTCCAGCCAGCGCTCGCCGGACTCCTTCAGCGGGGCGATGGCCTTGCGGGGCCGCTCGGGCAGCAGCTCGGCGCCGGCCCCGGCGAAGGAGTCCAGACCGGCGGCGTGGATGCGCTGGATCGCCTCCTCGACGGACACCTTGGAGATCCGGGCCATGTGCTCGACCTCGGACGCCCCCAGGCTGTGGATGACCAGCTGCGGGAATTCCTTCTTGATCGCCGCGAAGTGCTTCTCGTAGTACTCCACGCCGTAGTCCGGGTGGTGGCCGCCCTGGAACATGATCTGCGTGCCGCCCAGCTCGACGGTCTCCGCGCAGCGGCGCAGGATGTCGTCCAGGTCGCGCGTCCAGCCCTTGGCGGTGTCCTTGGGAGCGGCGTAGAACGCGCAGAACCGGCACGCCGTGACGCAGACGTTCGTGTAGTTGATGTTGCGCTCGATGATGTACGTCGCGATGTGCTCGGTCCCGGCGTACCGGCGCCGGCGCACGGCGTCGGCGGCGGCGCCCAGCGCGTGCAGCGGGGCGTCCCGGTACAGCACGAGCGCCTCGTCCGGGGTGATCCGCCCACCGGCGGCTGCACGGTCGAGGATGGGCTGAAGGTCGGCCTTCTCGGTCACCGGGCGTCCCTTTCGTAAGGGTTGTGGACGGACCAGCCCAGCGTACGCCAGGGGTTCGGGCAGCCGGACGTCAGGCCGTGCGGGCGGAGTCGTGGGGCGCCGGGGCGGACAGGCGCTGCGGCGAGCGCCGCCGGGCCAGCCACAGCACGAGCGCCGCGTAGAGCAGGTCGGTGACCACCGCCGTGAGGGCGAGCGACCAGGGCGCGTCGGCGGCGGTCTCGTCCGACGACAGTCCGTCCACGATCGCGGCGGAGACGCCGAAGGCCAGCAGGTTGTTCAGGACGTGCAGGGCGATCGCCGCTTCCAGTCCCCCGGTGCGGATCGTGAGCAGCCCCATCACCAGGCCGTTCACCAGCAGCCCGAGGAAGCCCCAGCGGGTGCCCCAGCCGTGGGCCGCGGCGAACAGCACGGCCTGCGGGATCACGGCGAGCCACGGCGAGCGCACGAAGGCCCCGACCGCCTGGGTCAGCCAGCCCCGGAAGACGTACTCCTCGGCCGCGGCCTGCAACGGGACGAAAACGGCCAGCACGGCCAGGGCCGTGAGGAAGGAGCGCCAGCCGACCCAGGTCTCGGACTCGCCCGAGCCGTCCGGCAGGAAGAGGGACGTCACCGTGAGCAGCGCGATGGGCGGCAGCCCGGCCAGCAGACACCACCCCAGCCAGCCGAACCGCAGCCGTCCGGCGACCGACGAGACGGTTCCGGCCCGCCGTCTCGCCGGCCACAGGGTGGCCAGCAGCACCAGGGGCAGGGCTGCCGCGATGGCCACCAGATCCATCGCGGTGTTCCCGGCCGGCCCTAAGTCGGGGCCGCCGTCCGGCAGTTCCGGCACGCCGAGCGCCGTTCCGAGGCCATAGGTGACGGCCAGCAGTACGAGCACGGCGACGACATAGGCGACGCTCAGCAGCAAGGTCCCGGCCAACGGCCGCCACCAGCGGTGACGCCCTGTGGCGCGGTCCAGGCGGTGGTAGGGGTGACCGGTGGCGTCGGGCGGAGGGGCCGCGGGGTACGGGGAGGGGGCGGCGGGGTACATGGGGATGTTTGTCATGATCACAAGGATGCCGGGCCCCGGGTCAGGCCGCGCCGGAACCCACCAGAAGCCCCAGGAATGCCCCCGCGATCAGGAACGGGCCGAAGGGGATGGCCGTCTTGCGGGTGGCCCGGCGGGCGATCATCAGGGCGACGCCGTACAGCGCGCCCAGCAGGAAGCCGGCGAAGGTGCCGAGCATGACCGTCGGCCAGCCGTACCAGCCGAGGACCGCGCCGGTGCCGAGGGCGAGTTTGACGTCGCCGAAGCCCATGCCCGCGGGGTTGATGAGGAACAGCACGAAGTAGCCGGCGCCCAGCGCGAGGGAGCCGAGCAGGGCGGTCGTCCAGACGCCCGCGTGTTCGGGGACGAGGGCGGTGAGGCCGAGCAGGGCGAGTGCGGCGGCGGCGAAGGGGAGGGTGAGGGGGTCGGGCAGGCGCCGTACCCGGAGGTCGACCACCGTGAGCAGGACGCCGACCGGGGCGAGCAGCAGCCAGACCCCGAGCTCGGGGCGGGTGCCGGTCGCGGCGGCCAGGGCGGCGCAGACCAGGGCGCCGGCGATCATCAGGGGAGCCGCACGCGGCCCGTACCCGGGCTCCGCGCACCGCGCGCACGCCGCCCGTCCCAGCCAGCCCCGGACGGCGTGCCCGCCGGGGCACTCCTCCCGCCACGCCTCCCCCGAGGGCGCGGAGAACCGGTAGGCCGCGCGCGGCAGCAGCGCTCCCGCCGCCGCGCCCCACAGCGCGGCGGCGAGGACCAGCACCCCGGTGCTCATCCGGCCGCGGCGATCGCGTCGCGCCAGGACGGCAGCAGCTCGTCGAGCAGCGCCTCGGTACGCGGCGGCAGCCCGCGCGCACCACCGCGGGTGACGAGGTCGGCGGCCAGGGCGCGCAGGCGGTCCTCGTCACCGGTTGCGTGCGTGGCGCGCAGCATCTCGTGCCACAGGCGCTCGTCGGCCGGCGCGGTGCGCAGGGCCGCGTTCAGCGCCTCGATGGCCTTCTCCGCACGGTCCTTCTCCATGTGGAACGCGCACAGCGCGAGCCCGGTGTCCGCGACGAGCAGCGGCAGCTGGGCGTCGACGATCTCGTGGGTGAGCCACCGGTAGCGCCCCTCGGGCCGGTCGGCGAGCAGCGGCCCGCGCACCAGCACCAGCGCGTCGGTGAGCAGCCGCCCGCGCACGGCCCGGCTGCCGACGCCCCTGCCCTGCGTGGCCTCGTGGTAGAGGGAGCGCAGCACGTCCAGGTCGGAGACGACCGTCTTGGCGAGCGTCAGCCGGCCCGAACCGTCGGTGGCCAGGCGGGGCGTGCCGTCGGGGTCGGTGCCGAGCCAGTCGCGCAGCCGGTCCAGCAGCGCGTCGCGGACGTCGTCGGTGACACCGCGCGGCCACAGCGCGGAGGACAGCACCCGCGGGTGCACGCCCTCGCGGTGCAGGAGCAGCAGGGCGAGCGCCTCGTGCAGCAGCGCGCTGCGCTCCCCGTCCGGCTCCTCCAGCCCGATGATCTCGTACGGCCCGACGAGCCGGGCGTACACGGCCGGCCGCCCCTGCTCGCTGATGTCGACGAGGAACGGCGGGGCGGTCGTCGGCCCGTCGGGCCCACGCTCCGGGTCGGCCTCCACGAACAACTCGACCACGGCTCGCTGCTGGGCCACGGGAAGCGACTGCGCGTCGAGTTCGAGCCCGAGGAGCGGCGCGAGCAGCTTGCCCTCGCCGGTGATCTCCATCTCCCAGGCGGCGCCCGGCAGATCGCCCGTCTCGGTGCCGACGAGGTAGCCGATGCCGAGGCGGCTCGCGTCGGAGGCCAGTTCGGCGAGCTTGACGGCGTCCTCGGCGGACGGCTGCGCGGCGAGCAGGACCAGGTGCGGGGCCCAACGGGTGTGCTGGGCGGGTCCGGTGCGCCCGGTGAGGACCGAGTCGTGCCCGGCGGCGCCCAGCGCTCCGCGCCGCTGCCGCGTCTCGGCCTCCATGGTCTCGACGAGCGCCTCGACGTCCTCGAGGTGCCGGATGCGGTTGGGGGCGAGCGGGGTGAGGTCCTCGCCGAAGCCGACGAGCGTGATGGTCATGCGGTCGGACCAGCCGTTGGTCGCCAACTCGGCGGCGACGGACGCGAAGACGGCGGCCCGGTCGGCCTCGCGTCCGCTCAGCGACACGATGCCGGGCACGGCCTCCAGGTTGAGCAGCAGCCGCGAGTCGTCCATGGTGCCGAGGCTGACCAGACCCGGGTAGGGCGCGGCCGTGTCGACGTCCTCGTAGCGCTCGGCGTCGGCGCGGGACAGCATCCAGAACGTCTGGTCCTGTCCCTGCTGCCAGGGGGCCGGGGGCTTGCCGGCGGGCTGGGCGAGCTGGAGGTGCAGGTCGCCGTTGCTGAGCCAGGCCGCGTACACGACCGGCAGGGGCCGCGACTCCTCGGCGAGGGAGGCCGCGAGACCGCGCAGGGACCGGTCGAGCAGCCGTACGCCCTCGGGGTCGGCGCCGACGAGCAGCGCGTCCTGGACGTCCTGCGCGTCCCCGGTCGGCGTGGGCGGCTCCATGCCGCGCCGTCCGCCGAGGGAGCCGAACGCCGACTGCCACAGCGCCTGCCGGCGGCGCCGGCCCAGGGCGCCGAGGAGACCGGCGGCGAGGAGGGGCGCGGTGAGGAGGGCCTCGGGCAGGCCGAAGGAGCTGTCGGACTCGGCGCCGACGGCGGTCGCCTGCCGGTGTCCGGCGTCGTGGGCGGGCCGCTGCTGCTCGGGGACGGACACCTGGGTGGCGCCGCCACCTTGGGCGTGGCCGCTGCCGCCCTGGGCACCGCCTCCGCCCTGGGCGTGGTCGCCGGTCTGCGCGTAGTCGCTGATCTGCTGCTGCACCTCGGGCGACACGTCGGGCGCCTCGTGGGGCATCTCGACGAGATCGCCGCCTCGGGCGTCGCCCGGCATCTCCATGATCCAGCCGGGCCGGATGAGACTGGCCTCGGAGAGCTTGGACCCGTCCGGCTGCACGCGGTCCTTGTTGAGCTCGAAGATCTCCTTGTAGCGGCGCCCGTCACCGAGATGCCGTTGGGCTATCTCCCACAGGGAGTCGTGGTGACGGCCCTCGGGCGGCTGGATCCGGTAGAACTTCGTGTCGCCCTGCCGGGCGGTGCCGCCACCGGCGTCCGCGTGGGCGGCGGCGTGCGAGGCCTGCTCGGCGAGGGCCGCGGCGGCACCGGAGGCCTGCTCCTGCTGCTGGGCGAAGAGGCCCGGGGTGGCCTGGGCGGCCGCGGCGGCCGGCTTCTGGTGGGCGTCGTAGCTCTGCCCGAGCTGCGAAAGACCGGGCGCGAAGCTGGCGGCGGTCGCGCCGACGAGCAGCAGCGCGGCGACGAGCTGGCGCGCCAGCAACTGGCTCGGACCGGCACCGGGCACCCGCCCCGGCACGCCGACGCCCGACAGCGCGGCCTTCATCTCCACGAGCACGCACGCCGTGAACTGGGCCCATGCCAGCCACACGATGACGGTGAGGATGTTCAGGAACGTGTGGACCGTGATCTCCTGCTGGAGCCAGTCCAGACTCGGCACCCCGTTCGGCAGCGGCCACCCGATCTGCGTGGCCAGCGCGCCCGGCACGCCGACGAGCAGCACGGCCAGGGCGACGAAGGCGAGGAACGCCTTGACGAAGTCCCCGAACGACCGCCGCCGGATCCTCACCGGTTGCGGCGTCCGGTTCCTGGGGGCACCCGTGGTCCCCGCCGGTCCCGTCGGTCCCGTTCTTCCCGTCGTTCCCGGTGTACTTCCCGTCGAGCTTGACGAGCTTGAGGTGCGGCGTCGCGGCATGGCGGGTGTCCTGGGGTCGTGTGTGAAGTGGGTGAGGCCGAGCTGTGGAGTGAGGAGTGTGCTGAGCCTACAGAGATCTTATGGACTCTCCCCGGGGTCGTCGAAGGGCGGATCGAAGGATCCCCGCGGGCGGATCGGAGGATCTCCGCGGAGGTCCGATTTACCCCTGACGTCACGGGTGTTCACCCTTGAGCCGGACGCCCGGGGGCATCGCCTTCGCAAGTGCCACGCAGGCCTCTCACGATCCCCACGCAACCCATCGCTGGCCCTCGAAGCGCCCCGGCCCACCCCTGATAGCTTCGTTCCCTGTTGCGTACACCGAAATTCACGGGGAGATCAACTGTGGCCCGCCGCGCACTGACCACCGCTGCCGCAGCGTTCGCCGCGACGGCGGCACTGCTTCTGACCGCCTGCGGTGGGGGTGATGACTCGTCGTCGGACGACATCAAGGGCGCGGGCGACAGCTCCCCCGGCCCGGCGGCGTCGAAGTCGCCCGCGGCACCCGGCGTCAAGCGCCCGGTCATCAAGCTCCCCGACAGCTTCCAGCTGACGTTCGAGAACTGGACGAGCAGCGATCCGGTGGAGCGGGCGGTGCTCGATGACGGCAAGGAGCAGCTCCGGGCCGGGTACGAGGCGATCATCGAGAACGACCCCGACAGCAAGGACCGCGCCTTCTACGACACCAAGAACGGCTTCCTGCAGAGCCGGCAGTGGATCAGGTCCTACACGGACAAGAACCTGACGGTCATCGGGACGTTGCCCGTGTTCGATCCCAAGGTCACCCTCTCCAAGGACAAGACGGCGGCATCCCTCTCCTACTGCACCGACGAGAGCAAGGCCTCCACGAGGAACCGCAAGACCGGCGAGGTCAAGGGCAACCCGGCGGGCACGGACCCCGAAGTCTTCTACATGATCTCCATGGGCAAGAGCCCCCAGGGTGTGTGGCAGGCAGTGTCGGCCCACTCGGAGCGGGGTGGCTGCCCCAAGTGAGGCCCTCACACGCCTTCCGGCCTCTCACGGTCCTCTCGCTCACCGGAATCCTCCTCGCCCCCGTTCCCGCCGTCGCCCTCGGCGGCGAGGGCAGTTACGGCGGCGGGGCCAAGAACGACGAGATCTCCGCGTCCGCCTCCCACTCCCGCATCAAGGTCACCCAGAAGAGCGGCCCCACCGGCGGCAAAGAGGGCACCGTCGCGTCGACGGACCTCAACTGGAAGCCGCCGCCGTGCTGGTACGAGCCGGTCTTCACCCCTGAGCAGCTGAAGGACTTCTCGGAGAACGACGGCAGCGGCGACGCGGGTCTGCGCGACGGCTGGTACGGATCGAAGCTGTGGACCGACCACTTCAGGGACGAGAAGGACGCCACCACCATCTTCACGAAGCCGGCGACCGTGAAGGGGTACAAGGACTACAACCTCGGCAAGAAGGGTTACTTCTGGCGCGGGGTCGCACCGAAGGTGACCGAGCTCGACGACACGACCCTGTGCAGCCGGCTGATGTTCTGGCAGGACGCGGGCGAGATCCCCGACGTGCCGAACGCCCCCACCCCGGAGATCCTCGCCGACTACGCCTACGACAAGGTCAAGGTGCCCGAGACAGAGGTGGAGTTGAAGCCGGCGGTCAAGTCGACGGTGAACCTGCCGACCTGGGTCTGGCTGGACAAGGGCACCTTCAAGGACGTCGAGGTCCGCGCTGAACTCCCTGGTACGGGCCTGTGGGCGGAGACCACCGCCGAGCCGGTCGCCCTGCACCTGGACCCGGGGACCGAGGACGCCGAGGTCTTCCCCTCCTCAGGCGACTGCGAGATCGGCGACGACGGGTCCATCGGCACCCCGTACACCGAGGGGTCCGCCGACAAGACCCCACCGTGCGGCATCCGCTACCTCCGCGCGACCGACGGCACCCCCTACCAGCTCTCCGCCAGCGTCACCTGGAAGATCACCTGGCAGGGCTCCGACGGCACCGGCGGCGCCCTGCCCGACGGCACCTTCGAGACGACACAGGACATGAACGTCCAGGAGATCCAGTCGATCAACCGCTGACGCGCCGCCAGGTCCAGGGCACCAAGTGGACGCCAAGGCCCGCCGTGCCATTCCGGGACCACCCAGAACCTCTGGGGGTCCCCGTCAAGGCTCCTACCAACGCAGTGGGCGTGCCCAGCTTCGGCGAGGGTCCCTTCACACCGCACTTCAGGGACGAGGGAGTATGGCTCACCTTTTCCCATGGTCTGAAGACGACGGCGCGACAGGGAGTTTCGATGATTCGCCCCGTAGGGTTCTTTTCCGAACTCTCTCCCGGCTGGCGACTGGCGGAGACCGGTTCGATCAGGGACGCGGTCAGGCCCTCAGGCGAGCCGGACGAGAGCGACGTCCTCGAATATCTCAGGCATGGCACAGGAATCTGGAGCGAAATGAGTGCGGGACCAGATGTCCTGGATCCCGACGCACCCGACATGACAGGAGTCGGGTCCCTGTACACGGATGGCACTTGGCTCTGGCGCGAGGACCTCCAGTACTACGTGGCCACGTATCACGTTTCCCTTCCTGACGAGTTCCTGAAGCACATCAGGGCCCTGAACTACAAGACACCACCAGTACCCGAGAGCAGGCTGATCGACATCGCGACAAACGACCTCGGAATCAGCATGTAAGGGGAGCGAACCGGGAAAGACAGGTTGCATCGATGTCCAGTTTCTCGCTGGCGGTTCCGGAGTCCTGGTGGGAGTTCGACATCCGTCCCGAAGGTCGTGACACCACGATCAGAGTCCGTGCCATCGCCGAGAGCCTGCGCACCATCACGCCCCGCCGCGAGGGTGACGCCTGGCGCAAGGTCACCACCGTCGAGATCCCCGAAGTGGGCACCGCGGCGCGCACCTACGGCGTGGAGGACGTACCCGTCGCCGAGGGCGACACTCGTACGCTGCGGATGGTGCTGACACAGACGTACGTGCCCCTGCCGGGGACCGACAACCAGGACATCACGCAGCAGCTGGACGCGCTGGCGAGCATGTCCGATGCCGTGGTGCGCGAGTTCAAGAAGCTGGACGACGAACTCGCCAAGAAGGTGAACGACGCCGTGAAGACCGAGGACAAGCGGGGCCGTAAAGGCGGTAAGGGCGGTACGGGTCGCGAATGAGTCCCGCCAGAGGTACGCGAAAGGCCCCGGGTCCGTGGACCCGGGGCCTTTTCCGCGCGTGTGTCAGGAAGCGACGGCCGCGTTGAGGTGCAGGTCCGCCGCGATGCCCTGCGGCGAGACGGCGAGGCCCACGCCGCCGCCGACGCCGGCGGTGAGGCCGGCGGCCGTGGTCTCGACGTAGAGGCCGGCTGCGGCGCCGGCACCTGCGGCGACACCGCCCGCCTGGCCGCCGGCGATGGTGTCCAGCTCCGCGTCGGACATCTGGGCGGTCTGGATCTGCGGGGTGAAGGCCATGGGGGGCGGTTCCCTTCGTTCAATGATGCGAAGTGCTCGAGCGCGATTGATCAAAGCACGCCGGAAGAAGGGGCGGCCAGTCAGTGCCCGGTCCGTGGAAAGAGGTGTGCTCGAAATTCGGGTCGCGCATTCACGGGTGTGACCGATCGGTCACACCGGCCCCCGTGACCTTCACGCCTTCTGCCACTTCGCGGTACGGAAATGCGTTCCCCCGGGCGGAAAATGGGCCCGTCTCGGTTTCCGGCCCTGTCCGTCCCGACCTCACGGTGAACGGTGTGCAGATTCGCCGGAGGTTCCGCTCCGGCTCAGCCGACCTCGTTCTGCGCCACCGCCTGGCCGTGGACCACCACGTCACCGCCGTAGAACATGCCCGTGAAGACCGGGGAGTAGGTGAGCTGCACCTCGACCTCGACCTGCTCCGCGTTCGCCGCCACGCAGTGGGTCGCGCCGATGTCCGCGCCCGTCATGTCCATCTCGCGGGCGAAGGCCTTCACGCGGGCGTCGCAGTTCTCGAAGTTGATCGGCGCCGGGCCGCCCTCGTTCTCGTACAGCGCCTCTTTGTCGATGTCCTGGGCCGCGTAACGAGCCGCCTGTTCGGCGATGTCGGCGGCGCGTTCCCGCTTGGAGATGGACAGGCCGCCGTCGATCACGAACGCGGAGAGGGAGAGAAAGACGAGCGCGAAGATGATGACCGCGCCGGCGCCGGAGCCGCGGTCGTCCATGCGCGCACCCCGGGCCGCCCACCACGACCGCCGGAAGGACCGCAGACGTCTCACACCGACCTCCGGAACGGATCGAGCGGGGAGCTGAAGCTCGACGACAGAGTCGTCGGGACGTCCAGGCCGAGCATGGCGAGGCCCCGCACCTGGCAGCTCACCTCGACCGTGAAGATGGTGTCCGGTTCGAAGCCCTGGCTGGTCTGCGTGACGGACACCGGGCCCGAGCACACGTCCGCGAGGTCCGCCTCGGCGGCCTTCTTCGCCTCGGCCATGGCCGTCGCGTGGTCCTTCTGGATCGAGCCGGCGCGGGCCGCGTCCCTGGCCGCGCCGTCGAGCGCTCCGCGGCCGTCCACGAGCTGGCCGAACGCCACCAGGACCAGGATGAACAGGATCATCACCGGCGCGAGGATCACGACCTCGACGGTGGACAGACCGCTGTCGTCCGCGGACCGACGGCCCCCGGGGAGAGAAGGGACGGACATTCAGTTCCCCTCGTCCTGCACGAACCGCTCCACCGGCCCGACCGACTGCGCGTGCACCGTCAGGTCAAGGCCGGGGAACACCGTCGGCACCCTCGCCGCGATCTCCACGCCCACCGTGTTCGGCTCCGGCTGCACCATCGTCACGTTCGGGGACAACACCAGCTGCGGGCCCAGCTGCTGGATGTAGCTGTCCACCACGTTCCGTGCCTCGCCCCGCCACGCGCCCGGCTGCTCGTCGGCCGTGGCACGGGCCTTGCGGGCCCCGGCCTGGGCCGCCGCCTGGGCGACGTGGTCCGCGAAGAAGTACAGGGCGAACTGCACGGTCGCGAAGATCATGAAGAAGAGGACGGGGGTGAGCAGCACGAACTCGATCGCGGTCATGCCTGAGTCGCCGCGGGTGGCCGCCCGTTTCCGTGCGGCCCGCACCCAGCGGCGTGCCCGTCTGCTGACGTCTGCCGGCATCCCCGTGAACCCCGTTGCCCTGATGCTCCTGATGGTCCTGAGGCGATCAGCAGGTCTTGCCCGCGTCCGCGCCCTTGATGCAGTCGCCGACCTTGTTGGCGCCCTCGCTCAGCGCGGCGTTGATGATGGCGGCCACGACACCGACGATCGCCACGACGACCGCGGAGATGATGACCCACTCGACCGCGGAGGCACCGCGGTCCAGCTCGCCGGAGCGGGCCCGCTCGGTGCGGGCCTGGAGGAAGGTGACGAGGAAGTCCACGGCCGGGATGCCGGTGTGGAAGGTGCGTCCGTTCATGACGTCTTGTCCTTTCGAAATCGGTTCACGGAGTTCTGGAGTTGTGAAGGTCGCTCACCGCGAGCTCACTGCACGGCTCATGCACGGCTCACTGCACCTGGAACACCCGCATCGCCGCCGGAAAGATCAGGAACACCAGGAACCCGGCGCACAGCAGCAGCTGTGCCACGAGCATCGACTGGGACTTCTCGCCCGCGCTGCCCTCGATCTCGGCGAGTTCACGGTGCCGCATGGTCTCGGCGCGGGAGGCGAGGGACTCACGGACCTTGGCACCGTCGTCCGCGACCAGGGCCAGGGAGGCGGAGAGGTCCTTCAGTTCCTCGACGCCGATCTCCTCGCCGAGGGCACCGAGCGCCTGCCACTGGCTGACGCCGGTGATGCGGGCGTCGGACAGGGCGTTGCGGATGCGCTGGTTGGCCCAGCCGTCGGAGATCTCGGCCGCGGCCATCAGGGCCTCGGGCAGACCGCGTCCGCCGGCGAGGCTCATCGACACCAGGTCGAGATAGGCGCCGATCACCCGCCGCAGGTCACGCCGCTTCTCGGCGGCGTCCCGCCGTACCTCCAGGTCGGGCAGGAAGAAGAAGACCACCGCGAAGAGCAGGGCCAGCCAGACCGGGATGATCGGGCTCCTGCCGAAGCCCAGGGTGTAGACGATGGCGAACAGGAACGGACCGAAGAACAGCCCGGCCACGCCCAGCAGCACCTTCGTCGCCAGGAACTTCTCCCAGCTGCGGTCCAGCACCGCGAGGTCCGCACGCAGCGAGCGCTGCTCCCAGCCCTGCTGGAGGTAGAACTCCGAGACGCGCAGGCCGACTTCGGCCCGCAGCGCGCCCATGCGCCCCTTCTCCCGCTCGACCCGGGCCGACTCGTAGGCCGAGCCCCGGGCCCGCATCGCGTCGATCCGCGCGACCTGTGAGATCGCGCTGCGCTTGCCGGGCATGAGGGCGCGGACGAGGGCGTAGAGGCCGAGTCCGAGGACGGCGCCGACGACGAGCGGCATCGTAAGGTCCATCAGCGAGCCCCCTCTTCCTGCGGCAGCCGCTGCGGGGACTGCGCGTGCGACGGCGTCCTCGGGCGGACGAACTGGACGGAGGCCTCGTCACGGACCAGGAAGCGCTCGGGCGTCTCGATGGTGGACAGCTTGCGCAGCCACCAGAAGCCGAGCGCGAACAGGCCGCAGACGCAGGCCAGGACGAGCTGGCCCACGGCTGTTCCGTACGGCGCCACGAAGTCGCGGTTGAAGATGGACAGGCCGAGGACGAAGGCGACGGAGACCGCGACGACGATCTGCACGGACCTGCGGGTCGAGGCGCGCTGGGCCATGACCCGCTGGCGCATGTCGACCTCCTCGCGGGCCGACTTGGCCAGGGCGCCGAGGACCTGGCGCAGACCCGGGCCGCGCAGGCGGGCGTTGAGGATGAGGGCCGCCACGATGATGTCGGCGGAGGCGTCGTCGATCTCGTCGGCGAGTTGTTGGAGCGCCTCCGGCAGCGGGGTGCGGGCGCGCAGCCGGTCGACGAGGGCGTCGAGATGGGGGCGCAGGACGGGGGCCGCCGCGCGGGCGGAGGCCGGGATGGCCTGCTCCAGGCCCACCGCGCCGGCGATGGTGTCGCGCAGCGACTCCGTCCAGGAGGCCAGGGCCTCCACGCGGCGCATGGCGGCCCGCTCCTCGCCGGCGCCGCCGAACAGGCGGTCCCAGAAGAAGACGAGGACACCGGCGGCCAGGCCCGCGACGGCCCAGCGGGTGAGGACCAGGACGACCAGACCGACGATGGCGGCGAGCGAGCCGCGCCGGCCGGCGAAGCGGATGAGTTCACTCGCCCGCTCGGCGGCCTTCTGCTTCTCGTGGTCGGGCTTGGCCGGCAGCCCGCGTACGGCGACGACGAGGAGGGCCAGTCCGCCGCCGACGGCGACGCCGCTCCCGATCGAGTACAGGACGGTGGTGGAGAACAGGCCGCCCATGGAGCCGAGCGAGCCGATGGCCGCGAGAGTCGTGTTCATCCCCCGGCTCACCCCCAGGTCCCGGACGGCCGGTAGCCGTGTGCCATCAGTTCCTCCAGGCAGGCTATGGGGGCGTGCGGCACGACCCGGCCGTCGGCGGCCTCCGCGAACACCTCGCTGGACAGCACGCGTCCGTCGACGCCGTTGACCTCGCGGACGGAGGTGACCATGCGCTGGAGGCGGCCGCCGTTGCCGTAGTTGTTGCGCCGCTGGATGAAGACGACGAAGTTGACCGCGCCCGCGATCAGCATCTGGCTGGCCTCGATGGGCAGCCGTTCCGTGGCCTGCAGCGCGTAGGTGGAAATACGGTTGAAGACCTCGTGCGAGCTGTTGGCGTGGATCGTGGACAGCGAGCCGTCGTTGCCCTGCGACATGGCGTTGAGCATGGTGACGATCTCGTCGCCGAGGACCTCGCCGACGATGACCCGGGAGGGGTTCATACGCAGCGAGCGCCGCACCAGTTCGGCCATCGAGATGGAGCCCTGGCCCTCGGAGTTGGGCAGGCGCTCCTCGAAGGCGACGACGTTGGGGTGCAGGTCGGGGAAGGTGTCGAGGCCGAGCTCCAGGGCCCGTTCGACGGTGATGAGACGCTCGTGCGGCGGGATCTCGTTGGCGAGGGCGCGCAGGAGCGTGGTCTTTCCGGCGTTGGTCGCACCGGCGATCATGATGTTCTTGCGGGCGCGGACCGCGCAGGCCATGAAATGGGCGACCTCGGGCGTCAGCGTGCCGTTGCCGACGAGGTCGGAGATGAACACCTTGCCCATACGGGCCCGGCGGATGGACAGCGCGGGGCGCCGGGTGACGTCCATGACGGCCGACAGACGCGAACCGTCGGGCAGGCGCAGGTCGAGCTGCGGGTTGGCGGAGTCGAAGGGGCGCGAGGACAGACCCGAGTACGCGCCGAGCACCTGGATGAGCTCGATGAGCTCCTCGTCGGTCTCGGCGACCGGGTCGCCCTGCGTCTCACGGCCGTCGGCGTATCCGATGAACACCTGGTCGCAGCCGTTGATGTCGATGTTCTCGACCTCGGGGTCGTCCAGCAGCGGCTGGAGGCGGCCGACGCCGAACAGCGCGGCGTGCACGGCGGCCGCGTACTGCTCCTCGGTCTCGGCGTCCAGCGGCGTACGGCCCGCGTTGATCTCGGCGCGGGCGTACTCCTCCAGGATCTGGGCTATGACGGCACGGGCGTACTGCCGTTCGTCCTCCGTGGACATCGGGGTGACGCCCGCGGCCTGGTCCTGGCGGCGCTGCTCGGCGATGCGGTCGCCGGCGTCCTGGCGGAACCGCTTGACCAACCCGTGGTCGACAGCGGTCATGCGCCGGCCCCCGCGTGGCCCTGCGCCCGGCCCGGGGCGTGCGGGACGTGGGGGGCCTGGGGCACCTGGTCGGCCCGGGCGGAGGCGGCCCAGGCGGCGCCGTACTGCTGGTAGAGGTCGGCGGCGACCTTGCGGGCCGAGCGGATCAGCAGCGACTTGTCGAGACGGCCGCGCTTGCGGCCGGCCAGCTGGTCGGCGCCGGCCGGGTCGTCGGCGATGGTGCCGACCACGCGGGCGCCGGTCTGGGCGTGCACGAGCATGTCGTTGACCTGCGAGGCGAGCTTGCCGGCCGTGCCGGTGTCGGCGATCAGGACGACACCGATCATCGGAGTGCCGAGGCTCGCGGCGCCGCGCGATCCGCCGTGCAGCTTCCCGGCGAGGGCGGCGGCGCGGTCGCGGACACGGGCGATGGCCTCCGGCTCGGTGCGCGAGATGAGCAGCACGAGCGCGGCGTGCGGGAACAGTTCGACGACCGGGGTGTCCCCGCTGATGCGTCCGCAGTCGGCGATGACGTCGGCGGCGGCGTGCGGGGAGTCGGCGAGGGAGCTGAAGGCGTGCCCGAGGGTCGGCCACAACCCGGCCAGTCCGGCGGCCTGTTCGGCGATCCCGAGCCCGACGAGGACCTCGAGCCCCCCGCTCAGCGGCTGTACGTGGTCCCAGAGCTGGTCGGGTACGAGGCCGCGGCGGGCGGTCGCGGCGATGGAGAGCATGCCGGTGTTGGGGTTGAGCGGTCCGCCGTGCGCCGCGGCACTGCGGTAGACGAGGTCACCGCCCGCCGGGTCCGCCTCGGCGAGCAGGACACGCCGCGGCCAGACCGCCGCGAGGGCGACGGCCGCGGTGGTGACGCCGGGGGAACCCTTGTCGGCGGCGAGAGCGATGAGCGCCATGGGGTGGGTGCCGCCTTCTAGTTGCCGGGGACGTGCACGATGGCGACCTGGTTCGCGGCCGCCGCCGAGGCGAGCGCGGCCGCGTCGGCCTGGTCGACGAGAAGGGTGAGCGAGAGGTTGCCCGTGCTCACGGTGGCGTCGTCGTCCGCGGCGACGGCGCTCACCCGCGCGTCGTCGACGAGCGCGCCGCCGGAGGAGGCGTTGCCGGAACCGCTGTTGCCCTCAGAGTTGCCCGAGTTGCCCGAACCGGAGCCGCTGGAGCTGACGCGGTAGGCGGAGACGATGTCACCGGCCTTGATGTCGGTGGGGTACGTGCCCTCCTTGAGGGCGAGACCGACGGCGGCCTTGCCGGCGGGGAGATCGGCCTTCTTGGCGAACATCTGGCCCATCACGATGGTGTCGGGGTAGATCGTCGTCTTGGCCTTGAGGGTCTTGAGCATGTCCAGCTGGGACCACTTGACGTAGTTGATGCTGTCGTCGGCGGCGACCATCACCGACGTCGCGTTGTCCTTGGTGACGGCCTCGCCGGCCTGGATCTCCTTCGTCACCTTGACGACCTCGATCCGGTTGCCCACCTGCAGCACGAGCATCGTCACACCCAGCGCGCCCACGAGGATCAGCAGCACGGCGAGTGCGGCCAGTGCCGGTTTGCGCTCGCGAGGCGGGGTGGGAAGCCGGTCGCCGACCGACGGCTGAGCCGGAACGGCAGCACGACCCGCGCCCGCCCCCGTACGCTCTTGGATCTTCACGCAACCGCTCCCCGTACACCCAAGAAGATGTCTGTCATGTGCCGTTAAATTCGGACACTTCACCCGCGACGGCCCGCAACGAGAAGTGCGGGTCGGCTCGGACGTACCCGCCCGACCTGGGCGAATGGCCGGCACTGGGGGTGAGTGTCAAGCCATCGCACCGTATCAGCCGCACATAAGCCCCTCAAGGCGCGCCCGGCCCCGTGGGGCGCGGGGTGCGGCCTGTTATCCATCTGCAACGCCGGCACCGCACAACCCGTCGGCGACCAGCCGCACATGAGGCCCCGGCCTGTGCGCCAGCGAATCGCCATCGAGCCCAACGGCCGGGGACGACCGCGGGGTTCGTCACCTATCGGCCATCAGGCCTGCACGATTCACTCACGAAGCGGCGGGCGGACGCCGCAAGGTGCCTCGTGAGGGTGATGGTCTTGAGCCTCGTGGTCAACTCGACCGGGTGACCTGTGACCCCTGCGGAACCCTGCGTAGGGTGCGACGCGGACAGTGATCGGACCCGCGGGGGGGCTCCACCGGTGAGAGCAATCAGGACGAACAACGTCTACACAGCACGGACAGGAGCACCGCGTGCAGGCCGCGCCCGTCTGCTCCGGCTGGTCCTCGCCCTCTGCTCGCTGACGGCTCTCTTCGCAACCGCCACCCCCGCCACCCAGGCCGCCGCCGTGGAGGCCCCCACCCAGGCCGCCTACCTCGCCGACCGGCTGCGCGAGAACCCGGTCTACGTCACCGACCAACTTCCCCGGGAGGTTCTGCGGTCCACCGCCCCCGACTTCGCCAGGCTGGCTAGGAAGACCGGCGTCCCGACCTACGTCCTGGTCCTGCCCATGTGGAGCGGAACGGACGGCAATCAGTTGCTCGGCGCGGTGCACGACCGGCTCGGGCGCGACGGGCTGTATGTGCTGATCGAGGGGACGGATGTGTCACAGGCCGCGGCCTACGGGGTGCGGGTCCCGGCCGAGGCGGCCTTGACCGTCACCCTTTACGAACTGCCCCCTGATGCCGGCCCGGTGCGGAGCTTCGAGCGCTATGTCGACGTCATCGCCCAGGGCGGCACGAAGGCTACGGCGAGGGCCGAGGCGGCGCGCGAGAAGTACCGGGACGAACCGCCCGCCGAAATGTACATCGGTCCGTCGGACCGTCAGAACCAGTCGTTCCACACAGGTGTCCTGCTCACCGGCGTACCGTTGTCGATCGTGCTGACGGCCGGGTACGTGCGGCGCCGCCGCCGGCATTCCGGAGCTGCGCGGCGCGCCCCCCGGTGGATCGTGCCCGGCGTGGCCGTCCTCACCGCCGCGGCGATCGCCCTCACCGCCTCCTCCGTGTTCGACCAGACCAGGTCGAGCGCGGCGGAGCCCCCCAGCCCCGCCGATCTTTCGGCCCGCGTGGAGCGGGTCGCGGCCGGGCTGAAGCAGGACCCCGTCTATGCCGACCCGGAAAGCGCCCGCGTGCTCGACGCCCGGCAACTGGACCGGCTGCACGAGCGGATCCGGGACTTCCGGCGCTCCGAGGGCGGCGGCCCGGTGTACGTCTCCCTCGTGCCCCAGACACCGGAGAGCGAGTCGGCCGGTGACGCGGGCCTGTTCAGCGCGGCGGTGCATGCCAAGGTGGGCGACGACGGGGTATACGTCGTCGCCGACCCGGACGACGGCACGATCGATGTCTACAACCACGGTTTGCGCCTCGACTCCAGCCGTCTGTCCTTCGACCTGCCGGAATACGTCACCATGGGTGACAGCAGCACGGACGAGGCCGACGACCACCACCTCGGCGAGCGCCTCGAAGCGCTGATGACCTTTCTCGAAAAGACCCCGCTCACCGACCGGCCGCAGTACGAGTCCGCCCCGGCCCCCGCCCCGAACGCAGCGGCCGAGCACGCCCTCCCGCCCCTGTTCTCCACTGACTTCTGGCCCGGCCTGTTCGTGGGTGCCTTCATGGCACTCCTGCTGTCCGGCGTGGTGGCCGGGCTGACGTGGGGTGCCACCAGCCTGCCGAGGAGACGCTTTCCCCACGCCCGAGTCGACCTACGGCGCACGCGGAACTCGTCGCGTTGACGCGAAGGTTCGTCCCGGGCCGCGGACCTGTGCTGCGGCTGCCGACGTGGTGAGGCCACAGAACTCCGAGCCCCCGACGTGAGTCCGGATTCACCAGGACGGTCCCCCCCCCCGGTCTCACGAAGCCCGGGCTGCGCCACCTGATCAGCCGGCCAAGGCGGAGAAGCCAGTCGGCCCGGCGGTCGAGCGCGTCAACCCGGCGTGTCGGTCAGCCGCACCAGGAGCCGTCATACCTGCGGGCACGATCAGGGCACAGCGGCCCTTGCGAGAGCCCCATACATCCGCATTGTCCGCGTTCCCGGGGAAGTTCGCGCTGGTGAAACCGGAAACCTCCCCGGTACCGTCAGTGCGCATCCTGAACTTCTGTCTCTCACGGGGAGTCACTGTGAAGCGCCGCTCATTGCCCGTTGCTGCCGCGTTGACGGCGACGGCAGCACTGATGTTGACGGCCTGCGGTAGCGGGGACGACAAGTCCGGCGACAACGACAAGATCGCCGGCGTCGACCAAGGGGCGGAAACGCCGAAGGAGTCGGCGTCCGCCTCGGGAGCACCGGCAGGGAACAAGCCGGACGGCGTGGACGTGTCTCTGCCCAGCGACATGGACCTGGTCTTCGACTGGGACAGGCCCAAGGACAAGAACGAGGCGGCTGCGATGGATGATGCCGCCAATTTCGTCCGCGCCATCTACAGGGGTGTCTACAAGCGGACGTCCAATGACGCAGCGGTGACCGCCTACTCCACGGGTGACGGGCTGCACTACGCAAAGACTCAGATCAATAGCAGGGTAGATGGCGGCTGGACGGCCACCGGCACCCGACGCCACTACCAAGCGACCACGCGGTCCGCCCCGAACGGCAAATCAGTGGAAGTCGCATTCTGCGTCGACTCAAGCATATTCTACGGCAAAGAGCTAAAGACCAAGAAGATCCTGAGAAGCAAGCCCAGCATCGCTGACTTCGACTACTTCAGGATCGTGATGGTCAAATTTCCCACGGGTCAGGACCTATGGCAAGCGTCCAAGGTCTTCGTGGAGACCAAGGCGGAGAAGTGCCGGTGAGCAGAACGCGCCACGCCACTCTCCGCACGAACACAGCTGCCCTGACGCTGGCCCTTGGCACCCTGATCCTTGCCGGTCCGGCGTATGCGGTGGAGCCAACGAGCAATGGGCAGGGCGCCAGCGCCGAGCAGCAAGGTGGCGGCGACAAGACCGGCATCTACGCCGCCGCCCGCATCCAGTACTCCGGCGCCGTAGCCAAGGGCGGCGGCACCGGAAACGTGACGTCCTCGGATGTCAACTGGACGCCCCCACCCTGCTGGTACGCCCCGTACCTCGGCGCCAAGGACTTCAAGAAGGAGATGTCCAAGGACATCGAGGACAAGAAGAACACACCTGGCATGACCGGGACCGCGGGTGCGGCGATCGGTGAGATGCAGCGTCACTACGAGGACGAGTACGGCTGGACCGGAACGCCCGGCTACAAGGACTACAACGTCGAGAATGACGGCAAGGGGATGTTCTGGGCCGCCGTCGAGAACCCCGACGAGCCGGACTACCTCAAGCGGACCTCGTGCACCGACCTCCCCTTCTGGGTGGAGAACGGCGATGCACCACCACCCCAATACGAGGAGGCCATCTCACCGGAGATACTCGCCGCTCTCGCCTACCAGCGCATGGAGCTCCCCGACACGAAGGTCACCCTCGCCCCCGAGGCCAACACCAAGGTGAACCTGCCAACCTGGGCCTGGCTCGACAAGGCCGTCTTCGACGAGGTCCAAGCGACGGCGGCCCTCAACGTCCCCGGCTTCAACATCCAGGCCACCACCACCGCCAAGCCGGTGTCCCTCAAGCTGGAGCCTGGCACCAAGGACGCCGTGACGTACCCGGCCTCGGGCGAGTGCGCCATCAACGCGGACGGCTCCATCGGCGAGCCCTACGCCAAGGGCAAGGCCGATCAGACCCCACCGTGTGGCATCAGGTACCTCCGCTCATCCGGCCACGGCACATACAAGCTCCGGGCCACCATCACGTGGGAGATCGACTGGACCGGCACCGGCGGCGCCGGCGGCGACCTCCCGAACGGAACCTTCGGCAACGACCAGGCCGTCACCGTCCAGGAGATTCAGAGCGTCAACCGGTAAGTGTGAGCTCTCGAGCTAACCGGACCAGGCCTGCCGCGCAGCGAACGCGTTCTCCGTTGCGCGGCACGGTCCGACGGCTTGGATCAGCTTCAGCGGAGACATGTCACCCATCCATATGGTCACACCTATAGACAGGTAACCCGGTGCCCGTTGGCGCCACGTTAGGACTATCCGACATAGCGGAAGTTCTCGGATCAGAGCAGGTGTAATCACTGCCGGTGTGGCCAGTGGGCGTAGGGATTGTGGCGACCATGTGGCGTTCGGGGGAGATTTCACACGACTTCGAATGGTCGGACACCACCCCCGTATGCTTCCCCAGCGATGCCGTGAATCCATGTGAGAGGCGCGGCAGGCGTCGGCAGCAAACGGGGGAGGACGACAAACGTGAGGCCCATGCCGGGCGATGATGCAGCCGAGTTGAAGAAGCGGGCCGAACGGCTGCGGGACTGCGCGCGGGAGGCCAGGGCGCTGGCCCGCAGGCTGGGGCCGTACCTCGACGACGCGGTGAAGAGGGCCACTCCGCGCGCCGCAGCCTCCCGAACCAGCGGCGACGACGGCGCCATCTGGCAGGGTCCGTTCGCAGATGAATGCGCGGCCAAGCTGCAACAACGACAGCGCACGCTGAACAGCATGGGCACCGCACTGCTGGGAGACGCCACCCGCTGGGAGAGCCAGGCCGACGAACTGGATCGCCAGGCCGCGGAGAAGGACAAGGCACAGGCCGGAACGGGTAGCCGCTGATGGGCTTCAGAGGCTTCGACGCCGCCAAGCTGACAACGCTCGCCGGTCACCTGGACACCCTCGCTCAGAACTCCGGAAAGCTCCATTCCCAGCTGGCCGCCGTACTCACCACCGCCCAGCAGAACCTGCCGTCGGGACAGCACGCCTCCCGCAATCCCGACCTCCAGGATCTGGTCGGCGATGTGGTCCCTATGCCGTCGTTCTTCCGTCGCCCGCGTCTGCCCGGTTCTCTCGGCGGCGAGCTCGACGACATGCAGTCGTCGATGAAGCGCCGCATCAGGCAGATCGAGGGGCTGCAGGAGCTGGAGAAGCGGGGATACCCCGTGTGTGACAGCAGCGTCTTCCTGGACGAGAAGGCACCCGACGCGAAGAAGATCGACGATGCCCTGCGCCATCTCCAGGAGCTGAAGGGCAAGGACTTTGGCACCAACGGCAATCGCGACGATCTGGAGCAGTTTTCCGGCGAGCTCGACGGACTGAACGCCGCCGAACTGGACTCCTTCGTGACGAAGGCCTCACCCAAGGACCTGGCCTTCTACAACCAGATGCTGACCAACACCGACGACTCGGGCTGGAACCCGTTCGACGACAACGGCCTGCCTGAGGGCAAGCGGCGGGACACGTTGAGTCTGATGCTGTCCAAGGTGAGTCCGGAGAACGTAGGCAAGTTCACGGCGGCCTTCCCGGGCACGCAGCCCACGTTCACGAACACCGCCGCGTACGAGGCGGGCGGCAACAGCCAGAATGGCCAGACCAACAACGGCATTCACTGGGCACCGCCTCCGGACCCCTTGTTCCAGGACGGGGTGTCCGCCGATGACGTGAATCAACGCCAGTTCGGAGACTGCTGGTACGTCGCATCGCTGGCCGGCTTGGCTCAGAAGGACCCCGCCTTCGTGCAGGAGGGCATCAAGCAGAACCCGAACGGCACGGTGAGCGTCCGCGTCTGGGACAAAGAGGGCAACTACCACTGGGTGACGATGACGGCCGACCTGCCGTCCGATCAGAACGGAAACCCCATTGGCACGTACGGCAATGGGGAAAGCTGGCCCGCGTACTACGAGAAGGCCTTCGCGATGGTCTATTCGGACGACGGTGAGGACGAGCGTGGGTACGGCGGGATCGAAGGGGACGACCCCAAGAAGTCCGCTCCATACCTCACCGGCAAGGAAGGCGATGACCTGACCACCGGCGGCTTCCTGGGGATCGGCGAACACGAGGACAAGAGCCTGGAGTCGCTGAAGGAGGCCTACGGCGCCGGAAAGGTCGTCACCGTGGCCACCCCGGCCGACGAGGCGCTGGACAAGAACCACCCGCCCGAATGGGGCAACACTTACCACAGCAACCACGCGTACTACGTTCGGGGGTTCACCGACGACGGCAAGGTCATCCTCGGAAACCCCTGGGGCGTCTCCGGCTATCCGCCGATCACCGTGTCGCAGGAGCAGTTCAACAAGTACTTCGGCGGTGCGGAGGCCTTCGATGCCCCGTGACGACCGGGAGGTGAACAGTGTGTCCGAAGGCGAGAAGGTGGAGTACCCCTTCGCATTCGGCGGTCGCTGGACACTCCGTCACCAGGTTCCGTACACCGTCGAACACGACGGCCGGACGTATCAAGTCTTGGCGTCCGTCTTCGCCGAACCGTCGGTGCACGGCCGTGTCCGGATCGGCTGCGGGGGTCGGCCCGTCGGCGAGTTCGACGGATTGACCCCGGGTGACGTCCTGAACATCGCCGGGGACAGGTGGCGGGTGGCGGAAGTCGATTACCGCACCCGCATCGTGCTGGAGCACGTGATCGTCGGCTGCAAGGAGGACACCGGTGTTCAGTCCGTCGAGTAGGTACGCCATCACGGGTGCCACCTTGGCCTTGTGGGCGCTGACCGCCTGCGGATCGTCGTCCGGCAGCGGTGACCACCCGACGACCGCACCCACGAGCACGCAGGCGGCGCCACGGGACAAGGGCCCACAATGCGTCGGCGACGCGCCGGCGGACGGCGTGCATGTCCTGCGCGGAGGCGGGTTCCGACTACCCGGCGGTGGAGGCGTGCAGTACGCGGCCGCGAGCGCTGACGGAACATCGCGTACTGCGACCCTGCGCGACGGTGCCGGTTTCGGCTCGGGACAGCAGCAGTGGACTGTGAAGCCGGGGTCCCGGGTCACCGTCTCGGGTCACGCCTACGCCGTGCGGCAGGTCTGCTCCTACCGTGTCGTCCTGGAGCCGAAGGACGCCGAGGACAAGGCCGCTCTTGCCGCCGCTCCCGATTCCATGGAGTTCGCGGGCGGTGCCGCCGACAACACCCTGTGCTTCACCACCAACCGTGCCGTTCTGGCCGCCGCGGCGAAAAGTTTCCCGGCCAAAGGACAGAAACTGTCACTCCTCGACAACGGCGGTGTGAAGCAACTGCCCACCGGCCCGTCGCTCACCGTTTCGTACGTGGACACCGCGGCGGGCACGGCCGGCCTCGGCGCGAACTGTGCCGGGGTAACGGTGGCGCTGTACAGAGACGTGAGGGTCGGTGACACCGTCGAATTCGCGGGGGTGCTGTTCAAGGTGGCCGGGCTTGCGGAGAATGCGGTACGCCTCACACGGACAAGCGAGTAGCTCGAAGGAGCGACTCGCCCCGCGAAAGCCCTGCCCAGGGGTCCGAACCTCGACCGCCGAGCTGCCCTCACGCCCCCTTCACCGGCCGGAGTCATGGTGGGAGCCCATCCCATACTGCATCCTGCCGAAAGCGGCCGAGATTTCCCTGGCCGCCTTCCCATTTGGCGAGCATTCTGGAAACCAGGGGCCTTGAACGGGGAGTGCGCCATCGGCGACGTCCAGCGCTGCAACCGGCTTGCGCGCATTATATGGACGGCTCCCTGAACATCACGCAGAAAAGCCCCCGTTGACAGTGCTCGTCATTGCCGCCATGCGGAGCGTCGCCCGCCTGCACGATGCGGTTCGCCGCTGCGCGCGGAAGACTTATGCCGCCCACGCATCTGTCAAACACTTTCCCGGGCGCGTGGTTGCGTCGGAGCAAGGTCGCAAAGGCGCCCTGGCAAGCTACCGGCGGATACCCGCCAGAAGAGAGCCGGATCAGGGTTCGTGATGTCATTGACGTACGCGTAGTCCGGCGCCAGCGTGCACACACATGGCCGAATCTTGTCTAAATTTTCACACTCTTCGAACATTGTTCGTTACGCCCCTCGGGCACCGGAGACCGACTGAACTCGCAACCATTGTGTCTGCTGCATGACAACGCCCAACGGCGCAAATCGTCCCCGTTTGAACCGATCAGGCCGAAGTTCCCGCGGTACTGCGCTTCCTGCGCATTTGCGCGTGAGTCCGGCCTCTCCCTGCCACAGAGTTGCCGCTGCACCGGCCGCTCTGCCCGGAGACACCACGACTCGGCTCACCATCAGGGTCAACACCACTCGTTCACACATGACTCCCATGCCTGAAGGCGATGGGCGGCGGCTACCTCTGGTGCGGTAGCGTCCCTTGGTGCAAACGGATAGTCCGTTTACGTGTGTGACACGGGGAGGATCGCCATGGATCGCGGTGCAGATCTCACTCAGCTTCGGGAGCTGTCCAAGCTCTTCGGCAAGAAGGCCACCGACCTCCAGGGCCTCATCAAGGCACTGGAGTCCGCCACGAGCCACAGCTCGGGTTACTGGAAGGGCCCCAAGGCCGACCGCTTCCGGAACGACTGGCACGACATCAAGCCGACGTTCGACAAGTGGGTCGACACGCTGAACGATGCCAGCAAGTCGGCCAACACCAGCGCCGACAACATCGAGCGCGCGACCTGAGCTGATCCCTGCCGCGCCGAAGTCGTAGCTGCCGGGGCATTCCCTTCGAGGCCGTCGCACCTCGAGTGGGATGCCCCCGGCGGCATTTGTGCAGGACGTGCGGACAGTCACTGTGCGCGACGTCAGCACGTCAAGGAATGGCGTCGAGCGACACAGGAGCTGCAGCCTCAGCCCCGCACCGACAGCTCACGTGCGGCGACTCAGATATCCTTGTTATACATACGCGCTTCGCTTTGTGACACCTTCTCGGGTTCACTCCGAATCGCGGCATCAATGATAGGCAGCAGTTTGTCGACCTGCTCGACCAACTTTCTGTTCCGCCCGTCCAGTTCTCTGTGCCAGGCTCGAGCGTTCTTCCCGACCCAGACCTTGTCACCGCCGATCTGTTCGGTCGGTCCCTTGAGTGCCTTCTTGATGCTCTCCACCTCTTTGGCCAGGTCGCTCCGCAGCCGCTCAAGGTCCGCCTTCCGCGGATTGGGTACCTTGGCATCTGAATCTGCCACAACCCCACCCCTCATTCATCGCAGTTCCGGCTGACGAACGCTCACCGTACCAGCGAGCTCCGACTGTTCCGGAGGAGACCCCAGCGGGAGCGGAAAGCCGCTGGCGTCAACTCGACGCCACATAAGCCGTTCGGAGATCACATTGCTTGCCGGTCCATCACCTCATAATCTGTCGCAATGACCTCAAGCGAAACGGCCCAGGCCGGCCCCAAAGCCCTCGTGCTTCCCACCATGACCGAGGTGCCTCAAGGACCTGACGGTTCTCCGCTCAGCGGCAGCACCGTCGACGTCATCCTCGTGCCCATGGCTGGTGATGACGGCGAGGAGCGGCTCGTAGCACTGGCTTTCACATCCATCCCCCTACTGGTCGAGGCCATGGGAGAAGGCCAGCCGTGGGTCATCATCCCCACCGAGGAAATAGGGAAGGCACTCAGCGGGTCGGGCGCATCCGCAGTGCTGATCGACCCGCAACTGGCCGACAGCGCGGAAGGCGAATCGACCCGTGGTTGATCCAAACTTCTCCGGTATTAACCCGGACAACCTCTTGAGGACGATCAAAGACCTTGAGTCCGGCGGTAAGAAACTGCACGGGGCGAAGTCCTCATATGTGAGCCGGTTTCAGAAATTTGGCCTAGATACGAGCAACCTGTCAGAAATCGGAAAGATCGCTGGCTGGGTCGATGACGAGTTGCCCATGCTTCGCCGCCGTCAGGCACTCGCAGCAGCAATGGAGCTCGACCAAAAGGGCATTCAGAAACCTGGCGCCATGGTCCAGCTTCGCGAACCTATCGCGACGATCAGTGAGGCCCGAAGCGCAGGAAAGAAGCTTGCCGAGGATGCAAACGAGGCGGCTGGTCTCGATCCGAGTAAAGCAGGACCAGAATTCCACCGCATCGCTGAGGAGCTCGCCAAACACAAGGGTGACCCAGACTTCGCCTCGGCGTTCTACGCCAAGATGAATACAGACCTGGTCAAGAATCTGCCGATGGCAATCGTCGCCGCCAATGCCCCAACGGCCAAGGACGATGTGAAGGTATTCGGGTCCGCGTTCACCACGGCGGTCAACGCTGAGACACCTGCGCCGGGCTTCGACAAGAAGGCCGCGCTCTTCCATGGCCAGTTCACGAAGGACGAGCCCACGGCTGTGTTCAACCGGGCACTTATGCAGGGGGACGACCCGGAGCTGTGGGACATCGCTTGGAAGCACACACAGATCGCTGCGAAGAAGCTCCTCGATCCCGCTGACACGTGGTCTGACACTGCTGGGCTGCTGGCCAGCGTCATCGGCGTCCAGTCAAAGTTTGCAAGTAACTTCTGGACCCAAGCGCAGAAATTTAGTGATGAAGCGGCTCAGTTGAAGGATCAGCGCCTTAACGCTATGAGCAAGGCAGAAAAGCGGGCGTTCAAGAACGCGACCAGTCGCGCTGCCAAGGCCTCTGCGAAATCTGCACGCGAGGCGGAGCGTATTCTTTCCAAGTTCGGAATGGGCTCGTTCTCCCGCCTGATGGAGGCATCCATCGCTGACGGTGGAAGTTGGCTGATCGGCAAGGTTCCCGGGCTCAAGCCGCCCAGCACTACATCGCTGTGGGGTCGCGCGCTGCGGACCGGCGGAAAGCTACCTCTGGTCGGGAGTCTCCTCACCGTTGGCGCCATCGGTTGGGATATCAGTCACGGAGAGGAGAAGGACGTAGCTGTTGCCGCCAACGTCGGCGGTATGGCGGCCGGCATGGCTGGAACTTGGGCCGCTACCGCAACGGTTGCTGCCGTTGGAGGTCCGGTCGGCTGGGGTATCGCTGCAGGTGTCGTGGTGGGTTTCGGCGTTGGTTACGCCGTTTCGTATGCCATCAAGACGGAAGCAGGCAGGAAGGCTGTCAACGCTGTTACAGGAGCTGCCAAGAGCGCAGGCAAGGCGATTGGCGACGCCGCATCGAGCGTAAAGAGTACGGTGAGTGGATGGTTCTCATGAGGTGTCCTAGTCATGGCTAAGAAGAAGCGAAAATCCGGTGCGAGCCAGCATCAACTCCCACCCCACGTGGAGGAGGCGCGCAAAGCAAGCGCCAAAGCGAAGGCTTGGAAGCCGCGACCGAAGCTCCCTCAACGTCGGGTAATCTGGGCGATTTCAGGGGTATTTCTGCTGTGCATCGGCCTATCTCTTGCTCTGTGGCTTCCTCCGCATCTCCTGGTGCAGGACCTGCGTTCCCGCGGCGTCGATTCCGCTGCCACGGTCGTCGGCGTCGACTCGAAACCCAAGTATGTGAAGGTTCGCCTCGTGACCGGGCCCGAGGCCGGTACAGAGGTCAAGCTGTCGGACTACGCCGGGATGTACCCCGACACGCACACCGCTGCATCACTGGTCGTCACGTACGATCGCGATGACCCGTCACGAATCCTTACCCGTGCCTGGGTGGAAGACCCGCCGGCAAACCTGCCCGCCTTCGGCACCTCAGCCCTGGCTGTTATCTGCCTCGGCCTCGCCACGGCGGTGATCTGGCGCCGTCTCTGGATCCTGCGCACCTTCGGGCCAGAGGAACCTCCTGCATCGTCAACTGGTGCCAAGAAGAACCCTGACGAAGTCGTAAGAGACTGATTTGCAGACCAGTGTCAGGCGTCCGGCAAAACGGGGGCTCCCGCCCAATGGGCGGGAGCCCTCTTATGTCCTACGCGTTCATCACAGCCTGCACCGGCACAAACGCCCCCCCGGTCACGAACAACCCGCTACCCGCTGCCCCGCCCCCGCTGTTCGCGGGCAGCCGGATGCCGAACAGTTCGCCGTCCGAGGAGCTCTGCGGCGTCAGCAGCAGGCCGTTGCGGGATTTGCGGGCCTCGACCGCGAAGCCACGGTACTGGCCGGACAGGGAGTCCGTCGTGCCGGCGGCGAGCAGGCCCACGCCGCCGTCGGCTCCCTTGCGGATGACCCCTTCCAGCGGCTCGTCCAGCGGCGCGTCGTAGAGGAGTTCGGCGTCATCGACCACAACGACGTACGGCCGCCCGTCGAGCTGATCTTCAATCTCCTCCAGGTCGTCACCCGAGCTGTCCGCGGTGAGCATGCCGAGAACACCTTCTCGCCCCTCGAGGTCCCGCAGCGGGGACCGGCGAGGTGTCACGACCACCAGCGGCGTTCCCACGCGCAGAAGCGACTCGGCAGCGCACAGCAGTGCCGTCGAGCGGCCGGACTTCGGTGGACCCGCGATGACGAAGCCGGGTCCGTTCTCCTCCAGGTCGATGCCGATGGGGTGGAGTTCGTCGCCGCCCACGGCGAGCAGTGCCCACAGGGGCGACGGCGGGGCGAAGTCCGGGTCCAGGGACATCGCCTCCGACGCTGTGACGCGCGTCGGCAGAGCGTCGACTCGCAGGGGGCGCCGGCCCGCCGGAACGCGACCGTGGCGGGTTCGCGCCTCTTCCGCGATCTCGCGGAGCGCACGGACCTGGGCCTGGCCGGCAGGGTCCCGCGCGAGCAGCCCGATCTGCGTCTCGTCGACGCCCGTGTCCGTGATGCGCAGGGCGCGTCCGGGCGGCATGTTCTTCGGCACTTCGCGGGCCTGCAGTCCTGCGGTGGAGTAGTCGTTCGGGTCGGCGAAGCGCATGACGAGACGATCGGAGAAGGCCGAGGAGACGTGACCGCTGAGGCCACTGCGGTCGGCCGTCATGACGACCTTCAGTCCCGCTGCCGAACCCTCGCGAAAGAGTCTCTGAGCCGCTTCCAGCAGCTGACCGTAGTTGTAGTTCTCGAAGGTGGAGGCGAAGCCCTCCCAGCTGTCCAGTAGCAGCACCATCCAGGGCAGGCGCTCCTCCGGAGCGGCACCCGCCCGCTGTTCCGCCGCGCTCGACGCACCCTCCATCGCCAGCAGTTGCTGTCGGCGGGCGACCTCCACCTGCAAGCGCTGAATCAGGCGGCGGGCTCGGTCTGGCTCGTCGCGGGTCACGACAGCGCCCACGTGAGGCAGACGCACCAGCGGCAGAAGTGCGTTGGAGCCGCAGTCGATGGCGTAGACGTGCACGTCGAGCGGGGAGGTGTTCTGCGCCAGGGAGCCGGCCAGGGTACGAAGAGCCGTCGAGCGACCGGAGCGGGCGCCACCGAGCAGCAGGGTGTGCTCGCCGTGCACAAGGTCCAGGGACACCGGCACGCGGCTCTGCTTCGCCGGCAGGTCGACGAGGCCGTACGGGATCGGGGCCACGTCGCCGCCCGGAGCGGCCGGTGCACCACCGTAGGCAGACAGTTCATCGAGCGTGATGGATTCCGCCAGCGGCGGCAGCCACGGGCTGCGCTGCTCACCGAAGCCCATCCGCTGCGCGCCTTCGCGTACCGCGTCCACCAGGACGGCCAGGTCCGTGACCATCGTGCCGTCGTCCTCGGCCTCCTCGCGCTTGGGCAACGGGCGGGCGTACGCGTTCCAGGGCAACGGCATCAGCGTGGCCTTCGGGCCCGTCTGGCCCGTGGCGGGGCGGCGGCCACCGATACGGGCCGACTGCACGCCCACCAGGGACTGGGCACCCGAGCGGACGTACATCCGGCCCGGCGTCGACTTGGCGATCGCGCCCGAGTCCGGAGCGTCGATGACGTCCATCGACTCGGAGGCGTCCGTCACCCGTAGGGCGATGCGGAGGTTGGTGTTGGCGCGAATGTCCGCGCTCACCACGCCCGCCGGACGCTGCGTCGCGAGGATCAGGTGCACGCCGAGCGAGCGGCCCCGGCGTGCGATGTCGACCAGGCCCGCGATGAAGTCGGGCAGTTCGGCGACCAGGGACGCGAACTCGTCGATCACGAGCACCAGCCGTGGCATCGGCTCCAGTTCGGGGCGGAGCTTGCGGGTGTCGTTGTAGTCCTCGATGTCCTTGGCGGCAGCGTCGAAGAGGATCCGTTCCCGGCGGTGCAGCTCGGCCGCGAGAGAGGCGAGGGCCCGCTCGGTCAGATGGGCGTCGAGGTCGCTGACCATGCCGACGGTGTGCGGCAGGCGAGCGCAGTCCATGAACGCGCTGCCGCCCTTGTAGTCGATGAGGACGTAGTTCAGGGCGTCGGGACGGTTCGCCACTGCGAGCGAGGCGATGATCGTCTGCAGCAGCTCCGACTTACCGGCACCCGTCGTACCGGCGACCAGCGCGTGCGGTCCGTCACGTCGGATGTCCAGGACGAACGCACCGTCGGCGGCGAGTCCGATGGGGGCGGCCGTGGTCGAGCCGCCCGCCTGCCAGATGCGTTCCACGTCGCTGCCCGTCGGGTTGGGCATGTTCAGCAGGTTCAGCAGCCGGGCCGAGGTGGGCAGCGCGGAGTCGGCGTCGTCGCGACTGACATCGCGGACGGGGGCGAGGGAGCGGGCCAGGAGTTCGCACCATTCGTACGGGACCTGGTCGGCCAGCACGTCGCCGACCGCCTCAAGGCCGTAGCCACGCAGCCGGACGTGGTGGGCCGCGTCCGGCGACCAGGCCACGACGGCCTTGCACTCCTCGGGGAGCAGCCGTTCGTCCTCGTCGATGCAGAGGGCGAAGATGCCGTACTGCGGTCCTTCGGTGAGGAGCTGGGGAACGCCCGGAACACGGCGCAGGAGCCGTGCTCCGTCGAGGATCAGAAGTACGTTGGCGTCCGGATACAGCTGGCCCGTCATGTTGTGCTGCTCGCGGGCCGCCTTGCGTCGAGCCAGTTCATTCAGGAGTTCGTTGACCCGGCGGCTGATGCCCTCCGAGTCGAAACCGACCAGGGCGACGCAGTCCTGCCCCTCGTCGGGGTTGGTGTGCGGCAGCCAGTGCGCCCAGTGCCACTCGGCGCCGGCGGCGGGCGTGGCTGCCAGGGAAACCAGTGACAGGTCGCGGGGGCTGTGCAGCACGGCGGCCTGCACGCTCAGCCAGCGGGCGGTGGCGAGGGCACGGGCGCGGTCGCCCGCGATGCCGACCACGCCGAGCCGGGAGAAGGGCAGGGTGACAGGGACGTCGGGAAGGACCGGGGGCTCCGGGGGCTCCTCGTCGTGCGCCGAGCCGCCACGTGCGAAGACCAGTTCCACGTCGGAGGGCAGGGCGCCGAGCCCGATGCGCAGCTGCATGGCGTCCGGGTCGGTGAGCCGGCGTTCCCAGAGGCGGCGGCGGGGGCCGGTCGCGAAGAGCAGAATCTCTGCCGGGTCGGGGTTGTCCTCGCGGCGGGCGCGCTGCTCTTCCTTGCTGAGCCTGACGAGTTCGGACTCGTGGGCTGCGAGGTCCTTCCTGTACTGCTTGAGGGACGTCTTGTGCTTCTTCTTGCCCTCACGGTTCTCACTGATCCACTGGCCCAGCATCATGAGGGGGCTCATCAGGCAGAACAGCAGCATGTAGATCTGCTTGGTGAAGAAGTACATGGCCAGCCCGAACAGCATGGGCATGAACGCCATGATGAACTGGAATCTGGCTCGTTCCCCCTTGCTGGGTGGGACCGGCACGGCCAGCCGCCGCCGAGGCCGCAGCGGCGACAGCCGCGGGGGGCGGTTGTAGGCGAGACCGCCTTCGCTCATCAGGGACAGATGCGCGTCGGGCTCGGCCACCTTGTCGAGGACCAAGAGCGAGTCACCCACCCGTACGACACCGCCCAGCGGCCAGGGCGTCCCAGCCGTCACCGCGTCGTCGTTCAGGCGGACACCGGCGCCGGCTTCAGGGGTGAGGGTGACGTTGCCCTGGAGGTCGATGGTCAGCCGGAGGGCGACCGCCGGCAGTGAGGCGTCCGGCAGGGGGAGCGAACAGGTCGGCGCCGATCCGGCCGTTGCCGCGCCGACGCCCAGCCGGACCACGCGCCCCGAGCCGGGGCCGCCCGCCACCCGCAGTTCGTACTGCCCGGCCGGCTCGCCCTTGCGCAGCAGCGGACCTATCGAGGGGTCGACGGAGACGCGCATGCCGTCCCGTAGGACGCCGGCCGCAGGTGCCGCGGGATCGCACAGTTCACCGTCTGCCCACAGCACCGGTGCCCCTGCCACCGCCGTTCCGTAGCCGGGCAGCGAAGCCAGTGAGGTACCGGGCATGACCATGACGTTCCCCGAGCCGACACCTCGGGGCTCGGTGGCCTGTCCGACAGCCTGGGCCAGCACCTCCGCGACATCACCTGCCGTGGCGGTGTCGTCGGCGGTGACGACGACGTCCTCCGGCTCACCGCCTTCGCGTACGACCGTGACCAGCATCCGCATGATGGTCATCCTCCCCGTCGGCCCCTGTGGCCACGTTCGTTAACTTCAGCTAACGGAGACTATGGCAGTCCCCCGCATCGCACCCCAGCGCCCCGGCGTCACACCGCCGGCATCGCGTAGATCTCCGGTCCGTTCGTGACCAACAGCCGGTTTCCCGCCGTCGCGATCTGCCACGGGGCGCCGGAGTCCTTGTCGTCCGTCCAGGTCCAGCGCACTGTGCCGGACTTCGCCTCGAGGGCGATGACGCCTCCTGAGAGGGGCCCGGCGGCGCAGTACAGCGTCGTGCCAGCCCTCACGAACGTCCCTGGCCCGCCACGGTTCTGGTCCTCGCAGAGCCAGATCCGCCGGTGCGTCTTGACGTCGACGGCCCAGATGCCGCGGTCGTAGTCACTGACGTACAGCACACCGTCGATGACGGCCGGGTTGTTGAAGCCACGGCGGCCCTCGGGGGAGAGCGTCCAGCGGGTGCGGCCGGTCTCCGCGTCGACCGCTGTCAGCTTCTCGCCGGGCAGGAAGACCAGGCCGTTCGCGACCGTGGGTTGCCAGGCCCAGTCGTCGCCGATCTTCTGCGTCCACAGCTGTTCGCCGGTCGCGGTGTCGCGCACGGTGAGATTGTGGTTGGAGTCCGCGTAGACAAGGTACTTGCCGGAGACGGTGCCCTGGACGTCGTAGTCCCGCGTGCCCCAGTCGCGGTGTTGAAGCCACACCTTCTTCCCCGTGCTGTGACTGATCGCGGCGATGGCGGTGCGGTAGTCGGTGGCGCTCTGGGCCTGGGCGTAGTCGGTTGCCGTGACGTACACGTTCTTGTCGTCGATGGCGATGGTGCTCTCGATGCCCAGTTTCCTGCCGAGGCGGCTGCGCCACACCTCCTCGCCGGTCTTCACGTCCCGCGCGACGAGGACTCCCTCGACGCCGCTGTCGGTGAGGAACACCTTGCCGCCGTGGAAGAGAAGCGGGGAACCGGGGGCGCAGACGTCGGGCTTCGACCAGCGGGCTTCACCGGTCTTCACGTCGTATGCCACCAGAGGGTCACCGCTGATCAGGAGCAGGCCGTCATGGATGAGGAGCGGTACGTCGGTGGTGGTGCTGTCTTCCGCAGCTGTCTCGTGCCACAGGGGCTGGGGGGCGACTCCCGCCGGCGGGGTGGTGAAGTTCTCCTCGACGGGCTGGGCGGAACCGGCACCGTTCGTGCCGGTCGCCCCGTCCGTGGGGTCTCGGTCCCGGCCCAGCCACCAGGCGGTGCCGCCGCCCGCCAGCGCCACGGCGGCGGCACCGCCGAGCGCGAGACCGAGGACACGGCGGCGGGAGGGGGCGCTGGAGGCCGATCCCGAGGCGCCCGGCTGTCCTTGAGTGCCGTGGCCGGGCGGGGGCGTCCCGTACCCGGGGGTGGGAAGGCCGCCCGGCGGTGTGGCGTAGCCGGGGACCGGCGTTCCCTGTGCGGCAGACACCGGGGGGCCGCCGTATCCCGGAGTCTGCGGATACCCGTAGCCCGGGGCCGGTGTGCCGGGTGGCTGCGCTGTGGCGTCCGTCATCACCGGGGCCGGCCCGAACGACGCGGCGGCCATGGGCCGAGGCTGCTGCGGTGCCTCCAGGTCCAGGATGCCGGCCGCATGCGTGGCGATTGTCGAGGCCACCGCCGACGGAAGCCAGTCGCTGAGGACACCCTCGACTCCCTGTGGGGCAAGCGCCGTTACGATCTCGGCCGGTACGGGCCGCTGCGCCGGGTCCTTCGCGAGGCATGCGCGGACGAGGCCCAGCAGCTGCTGCGGGACGCCCTCGACGTCGGGTTCACCGTGCACGACCTGATAGAGCAACGAGGCGTGTGAGACGGCTCCATGGCCGAATGTGCCCCGGCCGGTGGCGGCGAAGGCGAGTACGGCGCCCAGTGAGAAGACGTCGCTCGCCGTACCGATGTCCTTGCCCAGCGCCTGCTCCGGTGACATGTAGCCGGGAGAGCCGACCACGACTCCCGTCTGGGTCATACGGTTTCCGTCCACCGCCCGCGCGATCCCGAAGTCGATGACGCGCGGACCATCTGCCGCCAGCAGGACGTTCGACGGCTTCATGTCACGGTGGATCAGTCCGGCCGCGTGCACCTCTTGGAGGGCAGCGGCGAGACCGGCGGCCAGTGCCCTGACAGTGTGCTCCGGCAGCGCGCCGTGCGCGGCGACCACGTCAGTGAGGTCCGGGCCGAGCACGTACGACGTCGCCAGCCAGGGCAGCGGCGCGTCCGGATCGGCGTCCACGACCGGGGCGGTAAAGCGTCCGGAGACCGCCTTGGCTACCTCGACTTCGTGCCGGAAGCGGTCCCGGAAGTCTCCGTCTGCGGCGAGATCCGGACGTACGACCTTCACGGCGACGGTGCGGCCACCCTGCGAACGGGCGAGGTACACACGGCCCATGCCGCCGACGCCGAGTCTTCGCAGGAGCCGGTAGGTGCCCAACTCCACTGGATCGTCCGGCTGCAGTGTCTCCATGGTGGGGCCTTCCCGGCGTTACGCGATGTGGCGCGTCAGACGCGTCTGATGGTGTTCGCTATCGCAGACACAGTAGTGAGCGCCTGACGAAGGGTGAGGAATGGGGCTCTGAACGGAAGTTCGGCGAAGCCGAAGCCGAGGAAGGTGACTGGGCCTGCCTTGCAGTACGAGCACAAGCCAGGGCGTCCGGCCTCCCGTCTTCGGGTGAGGATTAGTGTCGAGGACGCCTGTTCTGCTGCATGGTGCTCCCCGACTTCGTCCTCCTCGTGCCGCTGGTCCTCTTCGCCACCCTTGCTCCGGCCGCACTGCTGATCACCCCTGCTCGTCGAGCTGAGCCGCCGGGCCGTGGTTGGTCTTCGCGCCGGCCGACGTCGCGACGAGCTCCTTGTCCGTCACCTGCTTCAGGGTGAGTACGTCGACGCAGACGCCGCCGATCTGGTCGGTCTGGCGGAGTCTGCCCAACTCCTGCCCATCGGAGGCCCGTTCGACGGTGATGCGGAACGTGCCGAGGGACAGTCCGCCGTCGAGGGCGACGCCCCGGGCCCTCCCAGGTGCCGACGTACGCGGCGGGCACCTCACCCGCGGAGCTCGCGGAGGCGGCGGGTGGCGAGTCGGAGCCGCTGCCCGAGTCCGCGTCGTCCTGGCCGCCCCGGCCCGGCAGCAGGTCGAACACGAACACCGACCCGATCGTCACGGCCGCCATCGCCCCCGCGACCGGCAGCGCCACGGAGCAGCTCAGCTTGCGCACCCGCCCGTCTCCCTCGGGGGCGGAGGTCGCCGCCACGGAGACGGTGATCCGGCCGGGGCGGGGACCGGAGAGGGGGGCAGGGGCTTGGGTGGTCGCGTCCCGGGGTTGGGGCACGGCGGCGTCCCACGGCGCCGGTTCCCGCAGGGCTCCCTGCGCCAGGGCCCGAAACTCCTCGTCCAGCGCGAAGTGCGGATGCACGATCTTCACGGCGACGGTGCGGCCCCCGGCGCTGCGGCCCAGGCAGACCCGGCCCATGCCGCCGGAGCCCAGCCGGCCGGGCAGCCGGTAGGGCCCCACGGCCGTGGGTTCGCCGGCGTCGAGCGGTCGCGTGGGCGTCACCCCTCCCCCGTGGGCGGCGGGAACGGCTCCGGTCCCGGTACGCCCGCATCCCCCAGCAGGGCAGTGCGGGAGCGCCGCCCGGCTCAGGGCTGAAGCAGGTCCACCTTCACGTCCGCCGGGAAGCCGGTCGTCGGGCCGACCCGCCGGGCGAACTCGGCGACCGCCGCCAGCTGCGGACCGCCGAACCGGAAGTCGAGGGTCGTGAAGTAGCGGGCGAGGGTCTCCTCGTCGAAGGCCTCCCAGCGGGCCGCCTGCTCGGCGACCTTGCCGACCTCCTGGAGGGAGAGGTTGCGGGATTCGAGGAAGGCCTCGTGCACCCGGCGGGTGATGACCGGCTCGCGCTCCAGGTAGTCGCGGCGGGCCGCCCAGACCGCGAAGACGAACGGCAGGCCCGTCCACTCCTTCCACAGCGCGCCCAGGTCGTGCACCTCCAGGCCGAACCGGGGCCCGTCGAGCATGTTCGCGCGCAGCGCCGCGTCACCGATGAGGACGGCGGCGTCGGCCTCCTGCATCATCAGGCTCAGGTCGGGCGGGCAGGTGTAGTAGTCCGGCTGGACGCCGTAGCGCTCGGCCAGGAGCAGCTGGGCGAGGCGGACGGAGGTGCGGGAGGTCGACCCGAGGGCGACGCGGGCGCCGTCCAGGCGGTCCAGGGGGACCTGCGAGACGATCACGCAGGACATGACCGGGCCGTCGCAGCCGACGGCGATGTCGGGGAAGGCGACCAGGTCGTCGGCGTGCCTGAGGAACTCGACGAGGGTGATCGGACCGATGTCGAGTTCGCCCTGCACCAGCTTCTCGCTGAGCTTCTCGGGGGTGTCCTTGGAGAGCTCGAAGTCGAGGAGCGTGCCCGTTCTCGCGAGCCCCCAGTACAGGGGCAGGCAGTTCAGGAACTGGATGTGGCCGACGCGCGGCCGGGTGCGAGGATTGTCCACATCGTGAGGCTAGCCCTCGGGGCGCGCGGACCGGCGCGCGGGCCCGGCGTCGGGGTGTGGGCCGTTGTGGGGACCCCCTCCGCCAGTCGGCGGGACGATGTTCAAACGTTCGGGTGACGTGATCTTGACCCCTATTGCATTCCCCGGTCTGCGTGCTAGGCTCGTCGCAAGTTGCAGTTTGGTTTCCCTTGCAGTACAGAGCCTGCGGAGCATGTGACCGCGGGCTCTCGTCATTCTCAGACATATGCAGTTGTGCAGAATTCATCTTCACACTTGCTGGTTCTGGAGCAGGGCAACCCTTTTGGGCCCAAGGAGGGCTTATGGCTACCGGAACCGTTAAGTGGTTCAACGCCGAAAAGGGCTTTGGTTTCATCGCCCAGGAGGGCGGCGGCCCCGACGTCTTCGTCCACTACTCCGCGATCAATGCGACCGGCTTCCGGTCGCTCGAGGAGAACCAGCAGGTGTCTTTCGACGTCACGCAGGGTCCGAAGGGCCCGCAGGCTGAGAACGTCACGCCGGTCTGATTCGTAGTACCCAAGGAGCCCCGCGCCGCCAGGCGACGGGGCTCCTGCCCTTTCCGGGCTCTGCCGCCCGGTGAATTCCCGGCGAATTCCGGCCGTGGGACGATGGTCGGATGCGCAACGATCCGGAGATGAGCGGAGAAGCCGGCGGCTCCCCCGCCGACAAGGCCCAGGACGGCGCCTCCGCCGACAAGACCCGGTAAGGCCGAGGACGGCTCCCCCGCCGACAAGGCCCTGGCCATGGGCCTCTCGACGGGTGTGGCTGTCGGCACAGCCCTCGGACTCGTGCTCGGCATGACCGTCTTCGACAATCTCGGCCTGGGGCTGGCCCTGGGCATCGGCTTCGGCACGGCGATCGGAGCGGGGGTGGGGTCGGGCATGGGGGCGACACGGCCGGGCCAGGGGGACGACGACCCGCGCTAGGGTCTGCGGCCATGACAGCTGCCGACTTCCTGAGTGAGACCCGCCGGTTCTACGACACGGTCGCCGAGGAGTACGCCGCCCACTTCGGTGACCTGGGCGCGGGGACGCCGCTGGACCTGGGGGTGCTGTACGGGTTCGCCGGGCTGGTGGGCGAGGGGGGCGAGGTCGCCGACCTGGGGTGCGGGCCCGGGCGGGTGACGGCGTTCCTGGCGTCGCGGGGGCTGTCGGTGTTCGGGCTGGACCTGTCGGAGTCGATGCTCGCGATCGCCCGGCGCGAGAACCCGGGCCTGCGGTTCGTGCAGGGCTCGATGCAGGAGCTGGACCTGCCGGACGACTCGCTCGACGGTGTCGTGTCCTGGTACTCGACCATCCACACTCCCGAGGAGCACCTGCCCGCCCTGTTCGCCGGTTTCCACCGGGTCCTGCGCCCCGGCGGCCATCTCCTGCTCGGCTTCCAGTGCGGTGACGAGCCCCGCCACTACGAGGAGGCCTTCGGCCACTCGGTGGGCCTGACCTTCCGCCGCCGTCGGCCGGAGCATGTCGCGGCGCTGCTGAGCGGTGCGGGGTTCACCGTCCGGGTCACGACGGTGCGGGAGCCCGACGAGGCCCAGGGCGAGCCGGTCGCGCAGGCGAGCCTCGTGGCCCGGAAGCAGGGGTAGCGCCCACGCCCCACCAGCGCCCCCCTCCACACCCCCGCACCACCACCCCGGCCCCGCACCACCACCCCGCCCCACCCCACCCCGCCCCACCCCACCCCGCCCTACACCACCCCCGCGATGTCCCGCGCCGCGACATACCCGAACGTCATCGCCGGGCCGATCGTCGAGCCCGCCCCCGCGTAGCTGTGGCCCATGACCGCCGCGCTGGCGTTCCCCGCCGCGTACAGGCCCGGGATCGCCGAGCCGTCCTCGCGCAGCACCCGGGCCCGGGCGTCCGTGCGGAGGCCGCCCTTGGTGCCGAGGTCGCCGGGGACGATGCGGAAGGCGTGGTACGGGGGCAGCCAGAGGGGGGCGAGGCAGGAGTTGGGGAGGACCGAGGGGTCCGTGTAGTAGTGGTCGTAGGCGCTGTCGCCGCGGTGGAAGTCGGGGTCCTCGCCCTGCCGCGCCTGGGCGTTGAAGCGGTTCACGGTGGCGCGCAGGGCCGCCGCTGGGACGCCGATCGAGGCCGCCAGGGCGTCCAGGGTCCACTCCTTGTGCGCCGCGCCGGAGTCGTACCAGTCGTCGGGCAGGGGCAGCGTCGGCAGGACGTCCTTGAAGAGGTAGCGGTTGCGGTAGTTCTGGTCGACGATCAGCCAGCAGGGGATGGCCGGGTCGGTGTCGTGGACGTCGTACATGGTGTGCACGACGTCGCTGTAGGGCGCGGCCTCGTTGACGAAGCGGCGGCCCGAGCCGTTGACCAGCAGCCCGCCGGGCAGGGTGCGCTCGGCGAGGCAGAAGTAGGGCCGGCCGGGGGCCGGGATGGCCGGGCCCCACCAGGCGTCGTCCATCAGGTCGAGTGCCGCGCCGAGCCGCTCCCCCGCCCGGATGCCGTCGCCGGTGTTCTCCTTCGCCCCGACGGTCCACTCCGTGCCGATGGGCTGCCGCTGGAACCGTTCGCGCATGGCGGCGTTGTGCTCGAAGCCGCCCGAGCCGACGATCACGCCCCGGCGGGCGCGGACCAGGCCGGGGGCGCCGTCGCGGGTGACGACGGCTCCGGTCACCGTGCCGTTCTCGACGTGCAGGTCGGTCAGGGGCGTGTTCAGCCAGACCGGCACCCCGGCCGCTCGCAGCCCCGCCCGCAGGCCCGCCGCGAGCGCCTGGCCCATCGTCAGGGGCTTCTGGCCGAGCGTCGCCGCCTTCGCGCCACGGGCGAGGCACTGCGCGGCGACGGCCGCGCCGCGGGCGTTCACCGCGGCGAGGGCGATCCACTTGTAGTCGGCGCTGAAGACGACCATGCCCGCGGGGACGTCCATGTACGGCGGGTTCAGGTGCGCCAGGTCGGCGCCCAGGAGGTTGCCGTCGAGCTGGTCCGGTTCGATGGAACGGCCGTTCGGCAGGCCGCCGGGCAGCTCGGGGTAGTAGTCGCTGTAGCCCTCCATCCAGCGGAAGCGGAGCGGGCTGTTGGCCATGACGAGGGAGATCGCCGCCGGGCCGTGGGTGAGGAAGGCCCGCTGCCGGTCGGCGGGGACGTCCGGGCCGACGACCGCGGCGAGGTAGGCGGCGGCCTTCGCCGGGGTGTCCGGGACCCCGGCCGCGAGGAGCACCGGGTTGTTCGGGATCCAGATGCCCGCTCCGGAGCGGGCGGCCGAGCCGCCGAAGGTCGGCGCCTTCTCCACGACGACACAGCTCAGGCCGTGGCGTGCGGCCGTCAGCGCGGCGGTCATGCCGGCGGCGCCGGAGCCGATGACGACGACGTCGTAGGTGCCGAGCGGAGGTAAGCCGGCTGACCTGGCCCCCGGTTGCACGCCCGTGGCGGTCGCGAGACCCGCGCCGGCGGCCCCGGCCAGCAGTCGTCTCCGGGAGGGGGCGCCGGCGGTGCCCGCGGTGTCCGTGCGTGTGGTCATGGCCGCTCCAGCCCGACGAGAACGCGAAAGGGGTGGGGAATGTCGCGCGGGCACCTGAGGAAGTCAAGACCCGTGCGGTACCACCGTGCTCGCGCTACTTCAGGCCGATCGCCGCGCAGTCCGCCTTGTACTTCGGCGTGCAGATGTCGTCCACGGTGTACACGCCGTCCGTGATCACCGTGTCCTGGATGTTGTCCTTGGTGAGGGCGACCACCGGGACCAGCATCGCCGGGATGTTCTTCTGCGTCGGGCTGTCCACGGTCTCCCGGGTCAGCGCGGCGAACTCGATCGCGCGGCCCTGCACCTTGGCCACCGCGATCTTCGCGGCGTTGGTCGCCTCGAGCAGGAAGGACTTGTAGACGGTCATGTACTGCTCGCCGGAGACGACCCGCTGCACCGCGTCGAGGTTGGCGTCCTGGCCGGTGACCGGGGGCATCTTGGTGGCGCCGGCCTCCTTGAGCGCCTCGATGACGGCGCCCGCCATGCCGTCGTTGGCCGAGTAGACGGCGGCGATGTTGTTCAGCCCGACCTCCCGGATCGCCTTCGCCATGTTCGCCTTGGCGATCGAGGGCTTCCACTCCTTGGTGTCGTACTGCTCGACGATGTCGACCTGGCCCTGCAGTTCGCTGAGCGCGCCGTCCTTGAAGCGTGCGGTGTTGGGGTCGGCGGGGTCGCCGTTCATCATGACGACCTTGCTCTTCTCGGCCTTGTCGCCGAGTTCCCCGATGATCGCGCGGCCCTGCACCTGGCCGACGAGTTCGTTGTCGTGGGAGACGTACGCGTCGATGGGCCCTTCGGCGAGCCGGTCGTAGGCGATGACCGGGATGCCCGCGTTCTTGGCCTTCTGGACGTCCGTGGCGATGGTCTTGGAGTTCAGCGCGTCGACCAGGATGACGTCGACCTTGTCCGCGATCATCTTGCGGAACTGCTCGCTCTGTCTGGACGTGCTCGCCTCGGCGTTGGCGTACCGGACCGTGCCCTGGTTGTTCGTGAGGGAGGCGACCTCCTGCTTGATCAGCGGGTAGTCGAACTTCTCGAAGCGTGCCGTGTCCCGGTCGGGCAGCAGGAGGCCCACCGTGATGTCGTCGCCCTTCTTCGCGGCGGCGTCGTCACTCCCGCCGTCGCCGCACGCGGCGAGGGACAGGGCCGATACGGAGACCGTCAGGGCGATGGCGATGCGCCGCACGGCGGCCTGACGGGGGTTGCGCGCTATCACTGCTGGTGCCTTCCGAGGGGGGAGCATCGTGACGAGGTGGTCGAAAGCCAACGGGCAGACGCCGTGCGTCGTCAAGAACCACGTGTGAAGAGATCGCAAAGGTGCCTCACCGCTCGTACAGGCCTTCCACTTCGGCGGCGTACGCGCGCAGCACGGCCTCCCGGCGCAGCTTCATCGAGGGCGTCAGCAGGCCCGCCTCCTCCGTGAAGTCCTCGGGGAGGACGGCGAAGCGGCGGATGGACTCCGGGCGGGAGACCATCTTGTTGGCCTCGTCGACGGCCCGTTGGAGCACGGCGCGCAGTTCCTCGTCGTCGACGAGGAGTCCGGGCGGCACGGGGTGTTTGCCGTTCATCTGGCGCCAGTGGGTGATGCCGGCCGGGTCGAGGGTGATCAGCGCCGTGACGAAGGGGCGGCCGTCGCCGAGGACGAGGCACTGGGAGATCAGCGGGTGCGCGCGCAGCCAGTTCTCCAGCGGGGCCGGGGCGACGGACTTGCCGCCCGCGGTGATCAGCAGTTCCTTCTTGCGGCCGGTGATCGTCAGATAGCCCTCGTCGTCGAGTTCGCCGATGTCGCCGGTGGCGAGCCAGCCGTCGGGGGCGGCGGGGACGACGCCGCCGGCCTGCGGGTCCCAGTAGCCGCGCAGCACGTGGTCGCCGGCGACGAGGATCTCCCCGTCGGCGGCGATGCGGACACGGGTGCCGGGCAGGGGCCAGCCGACGGTGCCCAGGCGCGGTTTGAGGGGCGGGGTGACGGTGCTCGCGCCGGTGGTCTCCGTCAGGCCGTAGCCCTCGAAGATCTCGATGCCGGCACCGGCGTAGAACGCGGCCAGGCGGCGGCCGAGCGGGGAGCCGCCGCAGATGGCGTAGCGGACCCGGCCGCCCATGGCGTTGCGGATGCGACGGTAGACCAGCGGGTCGTAGAAGGCCCGGGCGGTCTTGAGGGCGCGGCCGGGGCCGGGGCCGGTGCCCGTCTGCTGGGCCTCCAGGGCCTCGCCGTAGCGCTGGGCGACCGCCACGGCACGGTCGAACGAGGCGACCCGGCCGCCCGCCTCGGCCTTGGCCCGGGCGGAGTTGAAGACCTTCTCCAGCATGTACGGGATGGCCAGCAGACAGGTCGGCCGGAAGCCGGCGAGGTCGGGCAGCAGGTGCTCGGCCTTGATGCTGGGCGCGTGGCCGAGCCGTACGCGGGCCCGGACGCAGGCGATGGCCACCATGCGTCCGAAGACGTGGGACATCGGCAGGAACAGCAGGACCGAGGCCTCTTCGCTGGTCTTCACCCGGAAGACGGGGTAGAGCAGCTCGATGGCGTTGTCGACCTCGGCGAAGAAGTTGCCGTGGGTGAGGGCGCAGCCCTTGGGGCGGCCCGTGGTGCCGGAGGTGTAGACGAGGGTGGCGAGGGTGTCGGGGCCGAGCATGCCGCGCCGCACCTCGACCTCCTGGTCGGGCAGATGGGCCCCGGCTTCCGCGAGCCGCTCCACATGGCCCTTCTCGATGACCCACAAGTGCTTGAGGTCGGGCAGGCGTTCCCGTTCGGGGCCGAGGGCGGCGGCCTGTGCGGCGGTCTCGGTGACCAGGGCGACCGCGCCGGAGTCCTGGAGGATCCAGCGGGCCTGGAAGACGGAGGAGGTGGGGTAGACGGGGACGGTGACGAGTCCGGCCGCCCAGGCGGCGAAGTCCAGGATCGTCCACTCGTAGACGGTGCGGGCCATCACGGCGACCCGGTCGCCCGGCATGAGGCCCTCGGCGATCAGCCCCTTCGCCACGGCGCGCACCTGTTCGGCGAACCGCGCCGCCGTGATGTCGCTCCAGCGCCCGTCGGCGTCCTTGCGGCTGAGCGCCACGGCCGCCGGGTTCGCGCTCGCGTTGTCGAAGGGCAGGTCGGCGAGCGATCCGTGGGTCCACGGCGGGGCCAGCGGCGGTACGGAGGCCTCCCGCACGGCTCCGTCCAGCCGCCGCACCTCGGGCTCGACCAGCATCGGCCCGCCGTACGCGTCGTCGTAGGCGGAGGGGGGATGCGCAGTGGACACGGGGCGGCTCCTGGGGCGTGCAGCGGGGAACTGCTTGCTGCATGACGTACGTGCCTCGCACGCCGAGGCGCTCAACCGGCGGAACCCCCGAAATGGGTTACTGCCGGTAGGAACGGGATCGTACGGCGTTCACGTGGCGGGTTCGTGCGGGTTCGGGGATGGTCCGGAGCCAGGCCTGTGCATGCTCGGGGGTTACGTGAGGGTTCTTCAGGTTCGGTGCGCCCCAGCGCGTGTCGGCGAAGTCCCTCAGGCCCGTTCCAGGATCGCCGTCACCCCCTGGCCGCCCGCCGCGCAGACGGAGATCAGCCCGCGGGCGGGGGCGTCGCGTTCGGTGAGGAGTTTGGCCAGGGTGGCCACGATCCGGGCGCCGGTGGCGGCGAAGGGGTGGCCGGTGGCGAGGGAGGAGCCGGCCACGTTCAGCCGGGCGCGGTCCACCGTGCCGAGGCCGCGCTTCTCCCAGGCGGCGAGGGTCGCCAGCACCTGGGAGGCGAACGCCTCGTGGATCTCGACGAGGTCGAAGTCGTCCAGGCCGAGGCCGGCCCGCTCCAGCATGCGCGGGACGGCGTGGGCGGGTGCCATGAGCAGCCCGTCCTCACCGCCGGCCACATCGCCGCCCACGAAGTCGACGGCCGCCGTCTCGTAGGCGGTGAGGTACGCCAGGGGCTCCAGGCCGCGCTCGCGGGCCCACTCCTCGCTCGCCAGCAGGACCGTGGCGGCGCCGTCGGTCAGCGGGGTGGAGTTCCCGGCCGTCATGGTCGGGTCGGGGTGGTCGAGGCCGAACACCGGTTTCAGGGTGGCGAGTTTCTCCACCGTCGAGCCGGGGCGCAGGTTCTGGTCGCGGGCCAGGCCGCGGAAGGGGACCACCAGATCCTCGAAGAAGCCGCGTTCGTACGCCGCCGCCAGCCGCTGGTGGCTGGTGGCGGCGAGTTCGTCCTGTGCCGTGCGGGCGATGCCCCAGGCTCGGGCGGTGACGGCGGCGTGTTCGCCCATGGACAGGCCGGTGCGCGGCTCGGCGTTGCGCGGGATGTCGGGGACGAGGTGGCCCGGGCGCACCTTCGCCAGGGCCTTCAGGCGGGCGCCCGGCGACTTCGCCCGGCGGACCTCCAGCAGGATGCGGCGCAGGGAGTCGTTGACGCCGAGGGGTGCGTCGCTGGCCGTGTCGGCGCCGCCCGCGACGGCCGACTCGGTCTGCCCGAGGGCGATCTTGTTGGCGGCGGCGATGACGGCCTGGAGACCGGTGCCGCAGGCCTGCTGGATGTCGTAGGCGGGGGTGCTGGGGTGGAGTTTCGAGCCGAGGACGGTCTCGCGGGCGAGGTTGAAGTCGCGGCTGTGCTTGAGCACGGCCCCGGCGACGAACTCGCCGACCGCGCCGGGCTCCTGGAGTGCGTACCGCTCGACGAGGCCGTCGAGGGCGGCGGTGAGCATCTGCTGGTTGGAGGCGGTGGCGTAGGGGCCGTCGGAGCGGGCGAAGGGGATGCGCGCTCCGCCGATGATCGCCACGTGCCGGATGGACGGCGACAGCTGCTGGGGGCTCATCTCGACCTGCTCCTCGTCTGTGACATAGCCTTACCTCCGGTAACCTTACTCCAGAGTAAGGACCCTGCGGGCTTCAGTGAGCCCTCCTCGGAACTGGGAGTTGGACATGGCCGACCGCTATCTGCGCTTCACCGGTACCGCGCCCGGCCGTTTCCTCACCCGCCGGCTCGGACTGCCGCAGCCGGCGGCGCTGACCCGCTTCTCCCCCGAGCGGCCCGCCCTGGACGGCGGTCTGCTGCACCTGACCGCCGGCCGGTCCGGCCTCGGCCTGGCGCCGGTCCTGGCCCGTAGCGGACTCGGCCCCGCCGGTTCCGGGCGCACGGCCGCCGTCGTCCTGGACGCGACCGGAGTGCGGGACGTCGAGGGCCTGGCCGAGGTGCACGCCGCCCTGCATCCGGTGCTGCGGTCGGTCGCCACGAGCGGACGCGTGGTCGTGCTCGGCGCGCCGCTGGACCCCGCCGACCATCACCAGGCCGCGGCCCAGCAGGCCCTGGAGGGCTTCACGCGCTCCCTCGGCAAGGAGATCGGCCGGGGCAGGACGGTGAACCTGGTCCGGCTCACCGACGCGGCCGCCGCGGAGTCCACGCTGCGCTTCCTGCTGTCGCCCAGATCGGCGTACGTGAGCGGGCAGGTGATCGAGGTGGGAGCGCCCCGGGAGACCGCCGCCCCGGACGGGGACCGGCCTCTGGCCGGGCGCACCGCCCTGGTCACCGGCGCCGCCCGGGGCATCGGCGAGGCGGTCGCCCAGACCCTGGCACGCGACGGGGCCCGGGTCGTCGTCCTCGACGTGCCGCAGGCCGAGCAGGACGCCCGGCGGGTCGCCGAGCGGCTCGGCGGCACCGCGCTGGCGCTCGACATCACGGCCGCCGACGCGGGCGCGCGCATCGCCGAGGCCCTGCCCGACGGCCTGGACCTGCTGATCCACAACGCGGGCACCACCCGTGACCGGCGGCTGGTGAACATGCCGGCCGAGCGCTGGATCTCCGTCCTCGAGGTGAACCTGGCGAGCGTGCTGCGCACCACGGACGCCCTGCTGAAGGACGGCACACTGAAGCGCGGCGGCCGGATCGTCGCCACCGCCTCGATCGCGGGGATCGCCGGCAACGCCGGGCAGACCAACTACGGCGCGAGCAAGGCGGGCGTCGTCGGCATGGTCCGCTCCCTCGCCCCGCGCGCGCTCGAGGAGCACGGCGTGACGGTCAACGCGGTCGCGCCCGGCTTCATCGAGACGAAGATGACCGCCGCCGTCCCGCTGTTCATCCGCGAGGCGGGCCGCCGGATGAACTCCCTGGCCCAGGGCGGACTTCCGGCCGATGTCGCCGAGACCACCGCCTGGCTGGCCCACCCGGCCTCGGGCGCGGTCAACGGCCAGGTCGTCCGCGTCTGCGGCCAGAGCCTGCTGGGGGCGTGATGGACGGCGCCACCGCCCTCGTGCTCGGGGAGTCCCCCTCCCTCGCCCCGCTCCTCGCCCGCGGCGCCCTGCTGTCCCCCTTCAAACGCCCGGGCCCCGGGGCGCGGTTCCCCCGCACCCGGCTCGTCCTGCCCGGTGCGCGGGCCGACCTCGCGCGGCTCGCGGCGTACGAGCGGGTGTGCGGGTTCCCGACCGGGGAGGACGCGCTGCCGGTGACCTATCCGCACGTGCTGGGGTTCCCGCTGGCCATGCGGCTGATGAGCGGCCGGGACTTCCCGCTGCCGCTGCTCGGCCTCGTCCACACGTCGATCACCGTCACCCGGCACGCCCGGATGCCGGCCAGTGACGCCTACGAACTCGCCGTGCACGTCGAGGGGTTGGCCCCCCACCGGCGCGGCACCGAGGCCACGGTCGTCACCGAGATGCGCGAGCGCGGAGACCTCGTGTGGGAGTCGCGGAGCACGTACCTGGCCCGGCACCGCACCCACGGGCCGGCCGCGGCCCCGCACGGGACGCGGGTGCGCGAGCCGCTGCCCGAGGTCGCCCAGTGGCGGCTCGGCGGGGACGTCGGGCGCCGTTACGGGGCCGCCTCCGGGGACCGCAACCCCATCCACCTGTCCCCGCTCACGGCCCGGCTGTTCGGCTTCCCGCGGGCCATCGCCCACGGCATGTGGACCGTGGCCCGCTGTCTGGCCGCGCACGGCGTCACGGAGCGCTGCCATCTGCGCGCCGAGTTCCGGGCGCCGGTCCTGCTGCCCGGGACGGTGACCTACGCGGCGCGGGACGGCCGGTTCGAGCTGCGCGGCGGGGCGGACCGGATCCATGTGACGGGGGACGTCTACCCGGCCTGAGGACCCTCCTGATCCTCCGGAGGTGCCCAGGGCCGCCCCGCCATGAGCTCGCCGAGGCCCGCCCAGGCGAAGTTCATCAGCGTGGCCGCGGCCTGGCGGGCCGTGACGCCCGGGGTGGCGTTGGCCCAGGCGGCGAGCGACTCGGCGGCCCCGACCAGGGCCTCGGCGAGCCCGGCGACCTCGCCCTCGGGCAGGTCGGGGTCGCGGTGGGCCTCCCGGGCGGCGGCGAGGATCAGCTGCGTCACGAACGCGACGATCTCCTCGCGCATGGCGGTGACCTCGGCGGCGAACGGCTCACCGTGCGTACGCGCCTGGAGGTGCAGGACGGACCACGCGTCCGGGTTCTCACCGGTGTGCGTGAAGAAGGCGCCGAGGCCCTCCCACAGTTGCCGGTCGGCGGGCAGGTCGCGGCGGACCCCGGCGCGTACCGCCTGCACGAGCGCCCGCGCCTCCCGGCGGATGCAGGCGGTGAAGAGGTCTTCCTTGGAGTTGAGGTACAGGTAGACCAACGGCTTGGACACCCCGGCGAGTTCGGCGATCTCGTCCATCGACGCGGCCATGTAGCCCCGTTGGCCGAAGATGCGCACGGCGGCGTCCAGCATCTGCTGTTCACGGACCGCGCGCGGCATCCGCTTGGTCTTCACGGCACCCATACCGCTTAGCGTACGGGCCGAGCGGACCACCGCCCGCTGTGGCCGGAATCTCGCCAGCGCGCAGGCGTGCCGTGACCTGGGGTTGCGCGGGCTGACCCACCGGGTGCGCGAGCACATGGACACAGCGAGGGGGCACCGCTTGCTCTTCGGCGAGTTGCCGCAGTGGCAGGCGATGCCCCCGGTGGTCCGTCAGGCGGTCGCGTGGACCGCTCCGGTCCTGTCGCGCGGCTCCTCGTCGGCCGGCTCGTCGAGCGGCTCGTCCAGCGAGGAGCCGTCGGCCGTGGCGTAGGCGTCACGGTCGAGCAGATTCTCGCGGGCCGAGACCAGGACCGGGATCAGGGCCTGCCCGGCGACGTTGGTCGCGGTGCGCATCATGTCGAGGATCGGGTCGATCGCGAGGAGCAGGCCCACGCCCTCCATCGGCAGGCCGAGGGTGGACAGGGTGAGGGTCAGCATGACCGTCGCGCCGGTGAGACCGGCCGTGGCGGCGGAACCGACCACCGAGACGAACGCGATGAGCAGGTAGTCGCCGATGCCCAGCTGGATGTCGAAGATCTGGGCGACGAAGATCGCGGCGATGGCCGGGTAGATCGCGGCGCAGCCGTCCATCTTGGTCGTCGCGCCGAACGGCACGGCGAAGGAGGCGTACTCCTTCGGCACGCCGAGCCGCTCGGTGACCTTCTGCGTCAGCGGCATGGTGCCGACGGACGAGCGGGAGACGAAGGCCAGCTGGATCGCGGGCCAGGCGCCCTTGAAGAACTGGATCGGGTTGACCTTGGCGACGGTCGCGAGCAGCGTCGGGTAGACGCCGAACAGCACGATGAGGCAGCCGATGTAGATGTCGGCGGTGAAGGTGGCGTACTTGCCGATCAGGTCCCAGCCGTAGGTGGCGATGGCATGGCCGATGAGGCCGATCGTGCCGATCGGGGCGAGGCGGATGACCCACCACAGCGCCTTCTGGAGCAGGCTGAGGACCGACTCGCTCAGGGTGAGGATCGGCTGGGCCTTCTCGCCGAGCTGGAGGGCGGCGATGCCGGCGACGGCGGCCATGAAGACGATCTGGAGCACGTTCAGCTGCGTGAACGGCGTGATGACGTCGGTCGGGATGATGCCGGTCAGGAAGTCGATCCAGGAGCCGGTGTGCTCGGGCTTCCCGCCGTCCTTGGGCGTGAGGCCGGTACCGGCGCCGGGGTTGGTCAGCAGGCCGATGACCAGGCCGATGCTGACCGCGATCAGCGAGGTGATCATGAACCAGAGGAGGGTGCGCGAGGCCAGGCGGGCCGCGTTGTTGACCTTCCGCAGGTTGGTGATCGACACCAGGATCGCGAAGAAGACGAGCGGGGCGACGGCCAGCTTCAGCAGGCCGATGAAGGTGTCGCCGACCTTCTCCAGGGTCGTGGTCAGCCAGGACAGGTCCTGGTCGCGGGCGATCCAGCCCAGGAACACACCCAGGAGGAGGCCGGCGAGTATCTGAGCCCAGAAGGGCACCTTGAAGGACTTCGTGTGTGAGGACACGGACTGACTCCGGTTGGGGGGACGCGTGGGGGACTGACGTGGGAGACGACGGGGGTTGCGTGACGTCAGGGACGACAGAAAGCGGACGCGCACCGGCAGAGATCCACGTGCAGCCGCGCCACGAGCACAACGCTCGGGGACGCAGGGGGCGCGACTGCTGACTTCATGACAACGACCTTAACACCTGAACTTTGAGTACCCCAAAGCCTGGCTTTGATAGGTGACTACGCACACACACCCTTACAACGCAAAGCGCCCCGTTTCCGAGCATGTACGGAAACGGGGCGCCGGAAGGGCGTGTGAGGGACCTTACGAGGCCTGCCCCTGGGCGCGGGCGGAGTCGTCGGCCACGTCTTCCTGGCTGCGGTTGGCGTCCAGGTTGGCCTTCATCCGGTCGACCCGCTGCGCGACCTGGATGGACGCCCGGTCCCGCTCCCCGCGCAACACGACGAAGCTGATGGGCGCGGAGATCAGCAGGGCGAGCATCACGACCCACAGGCCGTTGCTGTTGCCGAGCCCGCGCGGGGCGATGCCGGAGTAGACCGCGCCCCAGACGACCACGAGGCATGCCACGAAGATCCCGAGGCGCATCAGCGTGTAGCGGAGCATCTCAATCCACTCTTCCGGTTCGAACGGTCGGAACGCACCCAAAGGGGCACCGTCCAGTGAAGCACGCCGGGCGGCCGGTCCCGCACGGGGGTCAGGCCAGGGGCAGCAGCATGATGACGTCGTCCCGGTCCTCCCCGGGTGCCACCCGGATGGCTCCGGGGACCCGCCCGACCTCCTTGTAGCCGCAGGACGCGTAGAACCGCTCGAGGCCGAGACCGCCCCGGCAGGTCAGCCGGATCGCCTCGATCCCGTCCATGCGCCGGGCCGCGTCGGCGGCGGTGGCCAGCAGCTCGCGACCGCAGCCCTTGCCCTGGTGGCGCGGATGCACCATCACCGTGTACAGCCACAGCCAGTGGGTCATCAGGTGGTGCGTGTTGAACGTCAGGAACGCGGTCGCCGCGACCCGCCCCTCCTCGTCGTGCCCGGCGAGGAGTTTGACGCGCCCCTCCGCCATCGCCGCGAAGTGCTGCACCAGCGCGGGGCGGATCTCCTCCCGGGTCACCGGCGGCACGTATCCGACGGCGCCCCCGGCGTTGGAGACATCGGTCCACAGATCGAGCAGGCCGTCACGCAACGCGGGGGTGACGGCGGGCTCCAGCGTGAAGGTAAGGGGCATGTCGCGATTGTAGCTATTACGCCAAGGCGTCCGCCGCGACCTTCAGGTCCGACACCAGCCCCCGGTAGGCCGCCTCCCGGTCGTCGGAGCGCAGCACCGAAGAGGGATGCACGGTCGGCACCAGCCGCTCCGGCCGCCCGTGGATCTCCTCCTCCAGCACCGTGCCGCGCACCTGCGTGACCCGGAAGGAGGACCCGAGCAGCGCCTTTCCGGCGGTGGCTCCGAGCACGACGATCAGCTCCGGCTCCACGACCGCGAGCTCCGCGGCGAGCCAGGGCCCGCACGCGGCCGTCTCCCGCAGGGTCGGCGCCTTGTGGATCCGCCGCTTGCGCGGCTCGGCCTGCGTGAACTTGAAGTGCTTCACGGCGTTGGTGACGTAGGCCTCGGAGGGATCGATGCCGGCTTCCGCCAGGGCCCGGTCCAGCAGCTTCCCGGCCGGCCCCACGAACGGCTTCCCCTGCCGGTCCTCCTGATCCCCGGGCTGCTCCCCCACGAGCATGACCCGGGCGTCCGTGCTCCCGTCCCCGAAAACCGTCTGCGTGGCGTCCCGGTGCAAGGGGCACCCCCGGCACTCGGCAGCGGCCCGCCGCAGAGCGGCAAGCCCACCGCGACCGGGAACAAAGGGTTCAGCGGTGTAGGCATCCTCAGGTGCCTCGGTCCTGCCCATGCCCGCCGGGTACCCCACCCAGGGGCGCGGGGAACTGCGCGACCAGCCCCCACACACCGAAAGCCGCCATCACACCCGCATGGCCTGCGGCGCCTCGCGAAGCAAGGGGTCGGGCCCCTCATACTCCCGAATGATCTCGTACCGAGTGTTCCGCTCCACCGGCCGGAACCCGGCATCCCGGATCAGATCGAGAAGATCCTCACGCGTCAGCTTGTTCGGCGTCCCGTAGTTGTCCGCGTCGTGCGTGATCTTGTACTCGACGACCGACCCGTCCATGTCGTCCGCACCGTGCTGAAGCGCGAGCTGTGCCGTCTGCACCCCGTGCATGACCCAGAACACCTTCACGTGCGGCACGTTGTCGAACAGCAGCCGCGACACGGCGAAGGTCTTCAGCGCCTCCGCGCCCGTCGCCATCTGCGTCCGCGCCTGAAGGCGGTTGCGCACCTTGCCGTCCTGCATGTCGACGAAGTCGTGCTGGTACCGCAGCGGGATGAAGACCTGGAAGCCGCCGGTCTCGTCCTGGAGCTCGCGCAGCCGCAGCACGTGGTCCACCCGGTGCCGGGGCTCCTCGATGTGCCCGTACAGCATCGTGCACGGGGTCTTCAGACCCTTCTCGTGCGCGAGCCGGTGGATGCGGGACCAGTCCTCCCAGTGGGTGCGGTGGTCCACGATGTGCTGCCGGACCTCCCAGTCGAAGATCTCGGCGCCGCCGCCGGTCAGCGACTCCAGACCGGCGTCGATCAGCTCGTCGAGGATCTCCGACGCGCTCATCCCCGAGATGGTCTCGAAGTGGTGGATCTCCGTGGCCGTGAAGGCCTTCAGCGACACGTTCGGCAGGGCGGCCTTCAGCTCCCGCAGCGAGCGCGGGTAGTACCGCCACGGCAGGTTGGGGTGCAGCCCGTTGACGATGTGCAGCTCGGTGAGGTTCTCGCCCTCCATGGCCTTGGCGAGCTTGACGGCCTCCTCGATGCGCATCGTGTACGCGTCCTTCTCCCCCGGCTTGCGCTGGAAGGAGCAGTACGCGCAGGAGGCCGTGCACACGTTGGTCATGTTGAGGTGCCGGTTGACGTTGAAGTGCACGACGTCGCCGTTCTTGCGGGTGCGCACCTCGTGCGCCAGGCCGCCGAGCCAGGCCAGGTCGTCCGACTCGTACAGCGCGATGCCGTCCTCACGGCTCAGACGGACACCCGCCCTGACCTTCTCCTCCAGCTCGCGCTTGAGCCCGAGATCCATGCCCACACCTTTCTACGACGACGTCCCTTACCGTACGACTACTCCTCTTCGGGAAGTTCCCCGACCCGGTTCTCCCACTTCGTGGAGAGCACGATCGTCGTACGCGTGCGGGAGACGCCCTCGATGCCGCTGAGCCGCCGGATCATCTTCTCCAGGCCGTCCACGTCGGCCGCCCGCACCTTGAGCATGTACGAGTCCTCACCCGCGATGAACCAGCAGTCCTCGATCTCCGAGAGGTCCTTGAGACGCTGCGCCACGTCCTCGTGGTCGGTGGCGTCGGAGAGCGAGATGCCGATGAGGGCGGTGACGCCGAGGCCGAGCGAGGCGGCGTCGACGGTGGCCCGGTAGCCGGTGATGACCCCGGCCGCCTCCAGCCGGTTGATGCGGTCGGTGACGCTGGGTCCCGACAGTCCGACGAGGCGTCCCAGCTCCGCGTAGGAGGCCCGGCCGTTCTCCCTCAGGGCCTGGATGAGCTGCCTGTCCACCGCGTCCATTGCGATCGAAGCCTTCCGCTGAAGTTGTCTGTGGTCGGATGAGGTTGGGGTGCTGCTCAGCCGTCGCGGTGCGCGCCGCCGCCGAGCTCACCTTGCCAACGGCGGTAGAGCCCGTGCGGCACGCCCGCCGCGTCGAGTACGCGTCCGGCGACGAAGTCCACCAGGTCCTGGATGTGTGTCGCGCCCGCGTAGAAGGCGGGTGAGGCGGGCAGGACCGTCGCGCCCGCGTCGTCCAGGGTGACCAGGTGCCGCAGCGTCTGGCCGCTCAGCGGGGTCTCGCGTACGGCCACGATCAGCTTGCGTCCCTCCTTGAGGGTCACGCTCGCCGCCCGCTGCAACAGGTCCTTCGACAGCCCGAGCGCGACCCCCGCCACGCTCGCCGTCGAGGCGGGCACGATCAGCATGCCCTTGGTGGGGTACGACCCCGAGGAGGGCCCGGCGGCCAGGTCCCCGGCGCTCCAGTGCCGTACGGCACCGATGTCGACGGAGAAGGAGTGCGGCTTGCCGTCGGCACCCCGGGACAGCCATTCCCGCAGGTCGTCCTGCCAGTGAGCGTCCCGGAAGGCGATCCCGGTCTCGTCCAGGAGGGTGAGCCGGGACGCCCGGGACACCACGAGGTCGACGCTCTCGCCGGCGGCGAGGAGGGCACGCAGCACAGCAGCGGCATACGGGGTGCCGGAGGCCCCGGACACCCCTACGATCCAAGGCGTACGCGGCATCTCGCCTGGCTTGACTGGGTTCACAACACCGAGCCTATCCGGCGTCACAGGGTGGGAACCGGCCCAGGGGTACGGGCCGTTGCCCGGAGGGGACGAGCGAGCACTGGGGGTTGCCATGTCGGATGCCGGAGCCGGGTGGACCAGAGGCGACCGCGCGCTGGCCGCGGGGAAGCTGATGGCGGCCTGGATCGCGCTGTTGTGGCTGCTGGAAGCGGTGGACGCGGTGACGGGGCACGCCCTGGACCGCTTCGGCGTCACCCCGCGCGAGCCGTCGGAGCTGGTCGACGTCGTCCCGTCGGCGTTCATCCACTTCGGCTTCGCGCATCTCGCGGCGAACACCCTGCCGCTGCTCGTGCTGGGCTTCCTGGCCGCGCTCGCGGGGATCCGCCGCTTCCTGCTGGTGTGCGCACTGGTCGTCGTCGCCGACGGCCTGGGCGTGTGGCTGATATCCCCGGACGGCACCAACACCGCGGGCGCCTCCGGCCTGATCTTCGGCCTGTTCGGCTTCCTGCTGGTCAGCGGCTTCGTGGAGCGCCGCCCGCTGGGGATCGCCGTCGGCGTCCTGATCGCCTCGGTCTGGGGCGGGTCGATCCTCGCGGGCCTGGCCCCGACGCAGACGGGCGTCAGCTGGCAGGGCCATCTGCTGGGTCTGCTGGCGGGCGTGGCGGCGGCGTTCGTGCTGGGCCGCCGCCCCGCGCCGCCCGCTCTCACACGGTGAGGCCGCGCACCAGCAGGTCCAGCAGCGCGCACACGAACAGGGCGATGCCGATGAAGCCGTTGACGCTGAAGAACGCGCGGTTGACGCGGGACAGGTCGTGGGGGCGGACGATGGAGTGTTCGTAGAGGAACGCGGCGGCGACGATCAGCAGGCCCAGCCAGAAGAAGGCTCCGGCGCCGGTCGCCAGGGCGTACCAGACGAACAGGGCCGTCGTCAGCGCGTGGCAGACCCGGGCGCCCCAGATCGCCGACGGGATGCCGAAGCGCGCGGGGACGGACATGACGCCGATCTCGCGGTCGGTCTCCACGTCCTGGCAGGCGTAGATCAGGTCGAAGCCGCCGATCCAGATGCCCACGGCGAGACCCAGTATCACCGCGTCCCAGGACCACTCCCCCGTGATCGCCAGCCAGCCGCCGATCGGGCCCATCGCCTGGGCGACACCGAGGATGGCCTGCGGGAAGTTCGTGAACCGCTTGCCGTACGGGTAGACCACCATCGGGATCACCGCGATGGGGGCCAGCGCCAGGCACAGCGGGTTCAGCAGGGCGGCGGCGCCGAGGAAGACGGCCAGCGCGATCAGCGCGCCCGTCCAGGCGTGCTTCACCGACATCGCGCCCGTCACCAGCTCGCGCTGCGCCGTGCGCGGGTTCCGGGCGTCGATCTCCCGGTCGATGATCCGGTTGACCGCCATCGCGAAGGTGCGCAGGCCCACCATGCAGACGGTGACCAGCAGCAGCCGGCCCCAGTGGATGTTCCTGTCCCACTGGAACATCGCGGTGAGCGCGGCGATGTAGGCGAAGGGCAGCGCGAAGACCGAGTGCTCGATCATCACCAGCCGGAGGAAGGCCTTGGTGCGTCCCGGCTGCGGGATCGCGGCGGAAGCGGAGGTCACAGGCCGTACTCCTTCCAGCGGCGGTCCACCTTCGCCGCCGTCTCCGGGTCGGACTCCACCATGTCGGGCCAGCCGCCGTCGCGCGTGTAGCCCTCCTCGGGCCACTTCTTCGTCGCGTCGATTCCGGCCTTGCCGCCCCAGAACTGCTGGTAGGAGGCGTGGTCCAGGTGGTCGACGGGGCCTTCGACGATGCTCAGGTCCCGGGCGTAGTCCGTGTTGCCCAGCGCCCGCCAGGCCACCTCGTGCAGATCGTGCACGTCGCAGTCGGAGTCGACGACCACGATCAGCTTGGTCAGCGACATCATGTGGGCGCCCCAGATGGCGTGCATGACCTTCTGCGCGTGCTTCGGGTACTTCTTGTCGATCGAGACGATCGCGCAGTTGTGGAAGCCGCCCGCCTCCGGCAGGTGGTAGTCCACGATGTCCGGCACGATGATCTTCAGCAGCGGCAGGAAGAAGCGTTCCGTCGCGCGGCCCAGCGGTCCGTCCTCCGTCGGGGGCCTGCCCACGACGATCGACTGGAGCAGCGGCCGCTTGCGCATCGTGACGCAGTCGATCTTCAGCGCCGGGAAGGGTTCCTGCGGCGTGTAGAAGCCGGTGTGGTCGCCGAACGGCCCCTCGGGCAGCATCTCGCCCGGCTCCAGCCAGCCCTCGATCACGACCTCGGCCTGCGCGGGCACCTGGAGCGGGACGGTCTTGCAGTCGACCATCTCGATCCGCTTGCCGGCGAGGAACCCGGCGAACAGGTACTCGTCGATGTCCCCGGGCAGCGGCGCGGTCGAGGCGTAGGTGACGGCGGGCGGGCACCCGAAGGCGATGGCGACGGGCAGCCGCTCCCCACGCCTGGCCGCCACCTGGTAGTGGTTGCGGCTGTCCTTGTGGATCTGCCAGTGCATGCCGATGGTGCGCTTGTCGTGGCGCTGGAGCCGGTACAGCCCGAGATTGCGGACACCGCTCTCCGGGTCCTTGGTGTGGGTCAGCCCCAGGTTGAAGAACGACCCGCCGTCCTTCGGCCACGTGAACAGCGCCGGAAGCTGATCCAGGTCGACATCGTCCCCGGTCAGGACGACCTCCTGCACCGGGCCGTCCTTCACCTTCTTCGGCGGCACGTGGGTCATCGCGCCGAGCTTGCCGAAGGCCTCGCGCACACCGACGAAGCCGTGCGGCAGCTCGGGCTTCAGCAACCCGCCGATCCGCTCGGTGATCTCCGCGTACGACTTCAGGCCCAGGGCCTTCAGCAGCCGCCGGTCCGTGCCGAACACGTTCATCGCGAGCGGCATGCTCGACCCGCGCACGTTCTCGAAGAGCAGGGCGGGGCCGCCGGACTTCTGCACCCGGTCGACGATCTCCCCGACCTCCAGGTACGGATCCACCTCGGCCTTGATGCGCTTGAGGTCGCCCTCGCGCTCCAGCGCCCTGAGCAGGGAGCGAAGATCGTCGTAAGCCATGGGGTCCAGTATCCCCGAGCGGCTACCCTGGCCTGGAACCGCCCACCGCTTTGCTGAGAGGCCGCGCATGCTCCGGGTACTGATGTTCCTCGTGCCGCTGGCGCTGAGCGTGTACGCGTTCATCGACTGCATCAGCACCAAGGACGACGACATCCGCCACATGCCCAAGCCGCTGTGGGCGATCCTCGTGCTGCTGTTCCCGCTCGTCGGGTCGATCTCCTGGCTGATCGCCGGCAAGAAGCGCAGCCCCGCCGCCGACGGCTGGTCCGGGGCCCGGGGCGGCCGCTCCCGCCAGTGGGTCGCCCCCGACGACAACCCCGACTTCCTGAAGTCCCTCGACGAGGACAAGAAGAAGGACGACGACCCCAGGCGCCCCGACGAGTCCTGACCCGTCCGGTCCCCCGCCCGGTTCGTGAAATCACTTGCCCTGGGGACACGCATCGTCGTCAATGGTGTTCACGCAGTCACGGCTGCCACATCGCACCCGCCGGCGCTCAGGGGGATCACATGGAGACACAGCAGCCACCGGGCCAGTACGACGTGCCGCCCCCGCCCGCCACGCCGCCCCGTTCCGTCACCGACGTCGAACTGCGGGTCGCCAAGGGGCTGTTATGGGTGGGCGGCGCGGCCTACCCGCTGCGCAACATCGCCCGGGTGTACACGTTCACCCTCCACCCCCGGCGCAAGGAGGCGGTCATCCGCTTCCTCGCCCGCACCGGGATCATCCTGGCCGTGGCGGTCGGTCTGTCGATCATCGCCGGCCTGACCGTCCTCGCCGACGAGTCCACGGCCGGCGGGCTCCTCGTCTTCGTGTGGCTCATCGCGGGCGCCGCGCTCATCTACTTCTTCGTCGACATGCTGTCCGTGCTCACGGCCCCGTCGCACTACGTCCTCGCCGTCGAGACGGCCGGCCCGTCCACGGCGATGGTCACCAGCCACAACCCCCAGCACCTGGACCAGCTCGTGGGCTACGTCGCCGGCGCGCTGGAGAACCCCGACACCGAGTTCCGGGTGACCGTGGAGCGGCTCACGATCAGCTCGCCCACGAACTACTACTTCGGCGACAACGTCAACATGTACGGCGGCAACGGGAACGTGGGGATCGCGGCGTGAGCGGCAACAACTACTACTACGGCGACAACGTCACCATGCACGGCGGCAGCGGCAACACGGGCATCGTGAGGAACGGCACGGGCGGCGACCCCGACCCCGCCCTGCGACTGGCCCTCGCCGAACTCCTCCAGGGGGTGCGCGAGTTGCGCGAGCAGCTGCCGCAGCCCAGCGTGCAGCTCATCGACGAGTCGCTGCCGGTGCTGGCCGCGGACGCGGCGCCGCCGGCCGAGCGGCACCGCGCGCTGATGGCCGTCGCCGCGATCGCCGCGGCCGTCGGGGCGGTGGGGCAGCCGGTGGCGGAGGCCGCGAACCGGGTCCTTCAGATGCTGAGCGGGCAGTAGGTCAGCGCACGGAACCGATGAACGCCGACCAGGCGGACCGGCCGACGACCAGGACCGGTCCGTCAGGGTTCTTGCTGTCGCGCACGGGGACGGTTTCGGGGAAACCGGGGGCTATTTCGATGCAGTTGCCGCCGTTGGCGTCGCTGTAACTGCTCCTGACCCACTTCGCCGCGCTGAGTTCGGGCTTCTTCATGATGCTCGTACCTCTCCATCGCGTCGCTGATCAGAGCGGCGGACTCGGGGGCTGACGGAGCGTCCGCCCTGAGCACATCATAGGAGTGGCTGTGGCGGGCGTAGAGGGCTGGATCGTCGTTGAAGTGCCCACGGTCCAGGGACTCCGAGTAGACCCACCGGTGGCCATCCGGCAGCTCGATCAACGACATCGAGCCACTGGGGCGGAACAGCCCGAGCCGGTCAGCGGGAGCCACCTGAATGCGAATGTTGGGTCGCCGCCCGACGTCGAGCAGGTGCGCGCACTGGTCTCTCATCACGCCCGGGCCGCCGATCACATTGCGCAGGCAGCTCTCATCGAGGACGACGAGGTACAGCGGGCCTCCCCCGGCAAGGAAGCGCTGCTGGCGGCTCAATCGGGCTCGCACCCTGTCCTCCAGCTCCTCGCCGCTCACAAGCCGTGAGAACAGCGCCCGGGCGTAGTCCGCGGTCTGCAACAAACCCGGCATGACACGCTCCTGATACTCCCGAAGGGTCACCGCCTCCTCGTCCATCTCGGCGCGGCGGCGGAACCAGTCGGGATGCTCCACCTGCGGGTACCAGTCGATGCGGCCCCACAACCGGAGCAACACCCCGCCCGTTCCCAGCAGTTCGTCACAGGTCTTGGCGAACGTGTCCTGCGGCACCCTCGTGCCCGCCTCCACCCGCGCCACGTGCGAACGGTCGCAGGGGATCTGCCGCGCCAACGCCTCCTGCGTGAGCAGCGCGGCCTCGCGGAAATGCCGCAGCACCTCCCCGAACACGGCCGCCGTGCTCGCCCCCGACTCCGCCCCGCCATTGCGTCGGCTCACGGCTTCCCCCTCCGTGACAGTGCACCGGTGTCACACGCAAAGCATTGATCCGGACCGTTCCCCTGCGCAACGCTCACTACACCCAGAGTGACGGAGGTGCGCGGAATGGAACCGGGAACGCTCGTCTACGACCTGCTGACGAACAAGGTCGGCGAGTACCAGGACAGGACCGGCCCGTATGTGATGCTGCGCCCGGTCGGCGGCGGCCGGGAGTGGCAGGCGGATCCGGAGAAGATCAGGCCGGCGACGCCGGACGAGCGGCTGAGCGCGGGAGTGCGGGCGGTCAACGACCGGTCCAGGGACGGGCTGTCGGCCGACCCGGCACGGCCTCCGCTGCCGGTACGGGGGTGCGCGGCGTGCGCAGAACTCGCCCTGCGGCGGGACCGGGCGCGCGCGGCGTTCGACGGCAGTGCCGTGACGGACGCGAACGTGCTGCTGCGCCAGCACCAACGGGCGGAGCACGGTGGGGAGTCGGCCGGCCGCAGGGTCTTCCGGTACGTGCCGTACTCGATCGTGCAGGACGCGTCGGCCCAACCCGAGTACGAGGCGTTCTGCGTCTCCGGTGAGGAGGAGGACTGCGGGGCGGGCTCGGGCCCGTGCCTGGCGCCCGGCGAGGTCGAGGAGTGGCAGCGCAGGCACACCCAGGAGACGAGGCACCTGCGCTACCGCCGCAGTTTCGCCGACTACGCGGTGCTGGAGCGGCAGGGCTGACGCCCCGCCCGGTGCCCGTCAGGAACGGTCGGTCATCTTCCGCAGCTCCGGCGGGAGTTCTCGGACGGACTCGGCGACGACGAGACGGTACGCGCCGGGGTCCTCGGCCACCGCGACGGCGACGGCCGGATCCACCCCCCGCACGGCGAACGCCGTCATCAGGGCCGGGCCCTCTCCGTCGTCGCCGTCACCGGGGGTGTCGTCGCACGCCGGGCGGGTGGCGCTGCCGAGCGACTCCCCCACCGGGATGTCCGTCTCCTCGCGGCCCAGGTACCTGCGGCTGTCGTACTCGACGACGTACGCGCAGGACGCCTCGGCGCGCCCGCCGCCGTCCGCGGACGTCACCGTGCAGCCCACCGGGAGTGAGAGCAGGGTCGCCGCGAGCAGCGCCCGTGCGGGGCCTTGGTCGACGCGTGGGAGTGACGCCTTCATCGGTGAGCCTCCTTGGGGAGCGTGCGCTCCGGCGGGGTTGATACGCGACGAAGACGTGGGGGGCTACGGATCGGTTCAGCTCCCGGGCGAAGCGGTCGTCCATCCCTTCGAGTTTCGTAACCTTCACACCGATGACGAACGACCGTCGCCTCCGTTCCGTCGACCTGGCCCGGCTGGCCGGTGTCTCGACGCAGCAGATCCGCAACTACGAGGACGCCGGTGTGCTGCCACCGGCGGCGCGGACCGCGTCCGGCTACCGCGTCTTCGGGGAGGTGCACCGCGGCGCGCTGCTGGCGTACCGGGCACTGATGCGGGGGTACGGGCCGGTGACGGCCACCGCGATCATGCGGACCCTGCACGAGGGGGACGTCCCCGGCGCGCTCGCCCTCCTCGACGCCGCCCACGCCGCCCTGCACGAGGAGCGGGTGTCACTGCGGGCGGCGAGCGAGGCCCTGGAGCTGCTGGCGGCCGGGCCGCCCGCCCCGCTGCCGCGTTCGGGCGGACTGCGCATCGGCGAGGTGGCGGCGCTGCTGGGCGTCCGCACGTCCGCGCTGCGGGTGTGGGAGGGAGCCGGGCTGCTCACGCCGGGGCGCGAACGCGGGACGGGCTACCGGACCTACGCACCGGCCGATGTGCGCGACGCCCGGCTCGTGCACACCCTGCGCCGCAGCCACTATCTGTTCGACCAGATCAGGCCGGTGCTGGAGGGGCTGCGGCGGGAGGGCGGCAGCACGGCGCTGCACGCGGCGGTGACGGCCCGCGGCGAGGCGCTGACGGCCCGCACCAGGGCCATGATCGAGGGCGCGGGCGCCCTGCACGCGCATCTGGAGTCCCTCGAAGCGGACGGTTGCGATCGCCAAGCCACGCGGTGACACCGGGCCTCTGATCTGAGGAATCGGCCCACACGTCAACGCCGCACCCCGCTCGGGGCCCGTATCACCGTTCGAGGAGCCATCCGTTCCACGGAAAAGTGGCGACACCCGGTGTGGGCGGTGGCTCCGTCGTCATTCCCTTGGTCGGGTCTGTCCCATCTGCGAACGGAGACGCCTCGTGCGAATGACTGACATCCAGCGTTGCGACGTCCGGCCCGGACGACTCGTCGAATGGACGCTCAGTCCGGCGACCGTCGCGACGGCCAAGGCCCTGCCGGAGGACTCCAGGCCGCCCGCCTACATCCAGGAGTCGCACCTGCGCACGGCGCGGACCGTGCGCGAGGACGGCCTGTTCGTGCCGACCTGGATCGGCGCGGCCTTCGACCTCCCGGGCCGGGCCGACCTGGACGCGCTCGGTGAGGCGCTGCGCGACTGGACGCTGCGGCACGAGACGCTGCGCAGCGGCTTCCGCTGGGCGGGCGGCCCCGGCGATTCGCTGCGCCGCTTCACCCTCGACGCCGACGCCGTGGCCCTGCACCGCGAGGACGGCGGGGAGTTCACCGACCCGGCCGAGCTCGCCCAGCACCTCCAGGACCGCTTCGACACCACGGCGGACGCGCTGCGCTGGCCCAACCTCATCTACACGGCCGTCGTCCGGGACGACTCCACCAGCGTCTACATGGCCTTCGACCACAGCAACGTCGACGCCTTCTCCATCTACCGCATCCCCGCCGAGATCCATGAGCTGTACGCCGGGCACCTCGCGGGACGCACCTCGCAGCAGCCCCCCGTCAGCAGCTATGTCGACTTCTGCGAGGCCGAGCGGGCGAACGCGGACCGCATCGACGCCGACCACGAGATCGTCGCCCGCTGGCGGGAGTTCATCCGCCGCTGCGACGGGCGGCTGCCGAGCTTCCCGGTCGACCTCGGGCTGGATGCCGGGGGCGGGCTGCCGGCCCAGAAGCTCATGCGCGAGATGCTCGTGGACGCGGAGACCGCCGCCGCGTTCGAGGCGTACTGCCGCCCCTACGGAGGCTCCCTCGTCGGCCTCCTCGCGGCGACGGCCCTGATCGTCCACGAGATCGGCGGCGAACCCGTCTACCGCACGGTGGTGCCCTTCCACACCCGGGCGAAGTCCGCGTACTCCGACTCCGTGGGCTGGTACGTCGGGGGCGCCCCCATCGAGGTGCCCGTCGCCGGGACCCCCGACTTCCCCGACGTGCTGAAGACCGTACGGGCCGCCCTGCACGCCAACCGGCCGCTCGCGCGCATGCCCCTGGCCCGCGTACTGCGCCTGCTCGGCGCGGACTTCCGGCCCACGTCCCCCGACATGTACTCCATCGTGTCCTTCGCCGACGCCCGCGACACCCCCGACTCCGCCCTCTGGACCGAGCGCAACGCCTACGGCCTGATCAGGGTCTCCTACGGCGACCAGGTCTGCACCTGGATCACCCGCCTCCACGAGGGCCTGTGGTTCGCGGCCCGCTACCCCGACACCGACGTCGCGCACAAGAACCTGCGGCTGTACACCGAACGCCTGCGGGACATCGTGACCGGCACGGTCCGCCGCCCCTAGCCGGGCGGAACACGATGATGCCCTGCCCGGACACACCGAGCAGGGCGTCGCAGCGCGGGGAGCGGCTACTCGCCGCGACCCTTGAGGTACTCCTCGACCACATCGGGATTGCGCCTCATCGCCGCCAGCAACTGACCGCGCCGATAGCGATTGCGCCCCTCCTCGACGCGCTTCTCCCAGCCCTCACGGCCGTCGGCCAGCCGTTCGTCGATCAGGAACTCGATGACGTCCTCGATACAGGGCCTGAAGCGCCTTCCCCCTACCGGGATGTGAAGCTTGTCCAGGGACCGCTTGTGATCGTTGTTCCTGTTGAGCGCCTCCAGCGCGGGCGACGTGCCGTACACCTGGACGTGCGCGCTGGCGTACTTGTCCTTCTCCCGTTCGTAGTCCCAGTGGATCAGACAGGTTTCCAGAGCCTCATCGGTGAAGATGCCGCAGTAGGACGAATGGACCGTCAAGAAGTCGCCCTCGTCATCGAGGCGAACCTGGAACGAGAGGTTCATCCAGGACCGCGGCTTCTTCTGGTCGATGCGGAGCGGGAAGGCTGTCGGTTGGGTGGGATTGGCAGCGGACAGGCCGTGTCCGAGAGTGAAGACAGGACCGACCGCGGAACGCGGGCGCAGCACGGCGGTGATCCGCACATGCTGGCACACGGTCCCGTTGAGGGTCTCCTGTAACTCCCTGGCGAACTTGTAGGCCTGTTTCGACAGGTCAGAGATCAACCGTGCCGCCGATGGACACCCACAGAGCATGCGCCTGCGACGAGGTGAAGTTCCCCTCCTTCGCCTGCTCTTCGAGCTCGGCGTAGGTGAGTCCGAGCTCGTCCAGGGCTCGCTGCGCGGCAGCCCGGTAGTCGGCGTCGGACACGACGATCACGATGTCGTCCTCGTGGTCCGAAATCGCCCGCTCGTCAATCGTCACACTCATCGTCTACCCCCCAGACGGTTGTGGCGTGCTGCGTGACCTACACAGCATCGCGTATTCAACCGCTCGCCGACAGTTACATACCCCGGATGGCTGAACTTACTGACCGGCAGGGCTTGTCGTCGCACACCTGTCGGGAGGGCTCAGACGCCCGCGTAGGAGTGCTTGCCGGAGACGAAGATGTTCACGCCGTAGTAGTTGAACAGCCAGCAGCCGAAGGCGATCAGGGCCAGGTAGGCGGCCTTGCGGCCCTTCCAGCCGGCCGTCGCGCGGGCGTGCAGGTAGCAGGCGTAGGCGACCCAGGTGATGAAGGACCAGGTCTCCTTCGGGTCCCAGCCCCAGTAGCGGCCCCAGGCGTCACCGGCCCAGATGGCGCCCGCGATGATCGTGAACGTCCACAGCGGGAAGACGGCCGCGTTGACGCGGTAGGAGAACTTGTCGAGGGAGGCGGAGGACGGCAGCCGCTCCAGGACGGAGGTCGCGAAGGTGCCGGGCGTGCCGCCGCTCGCGAGCTTGCTCTCGTAGGAGTCCTTGAACAGGTACAGGATCGTGCCGACCGCGCCCACGTAGAAGACCGCGCCGCAGAAGATCGCCGTCGAGACGTGGATGTACAGCCAGTACGAGTGCAGCGCCGGGACCAGCTGGTCGCTGGCGGTGTACAGGACCGTGACCGCCAGGCCCAGGTCGAGCAGGACCGAGGTGATCAGGAACAGGCCGAGCCAGCGCACGTTCTTCTTCAGGGCCAGCAGACCGAGATACACGCCGACCGCGACCGTGGAGAACGTGATGTTGAACTCGTACATGTTGCCCCACGGCGCGCGCTCCACCGACAGGGCGCGGGTCAGGACACCGCCGAACTCGATCAGGAAGGCGAGCACCGTGAGGGAGATGGCGATCCGGCCGTACAGGTCGCCCTGTTCGTCCCCGCCGTGCGCCCCGGGCCCGTCGGGCACGTCGCGCTGACCGGACGCGGCCCGCACGGTGACCTTCGGCCGCTCCAGCACGGCGGTGCCGCCGGCCTGGTTCACGGTGACGGCCGGCGCCGCCTTCTTGGCGTCCGCCTTGCTGGTGAGCGCGGCGGCGGTCCGGGCGACCTTGCTGCGGCTGCCGAAGAGCCATTCGGCGATGTACGCGAAGAAGGCCAGGGTGTAGACGGCCATCGCGGAGTAGATCAGCACATTGCTGATGTTCGCGAGGTTTTCGTTCGTGGCGGCGGCGAGCGTCACTGCTTCTCAGCCCCTTCGGCAGGTACGGGGGTTGCGGTACCCGGCTCCGGGTCGGTGTCGGGGGAATCGGTGGGGTCGTCCGGGCCGGGCGCACCCGGGGCCTGCTCGTACAGGGCCCCGGCGAGGTCGCCCAGTTCCTCGGGGACCTTGGCGGACTCACTGCGGCCGAGGCCGGCCATCTCGACGACGGTGACGCCGTCGGAGCCCTTGACCGCGCGCACCCAGACGCGGCGGCGCTGGATGAACAGGGATCCGGCGAGGCCGCCGATCGCGGCGAGGGCACCGGCGAGGGCCCAGCCGCTGCCGGGCTGCTGGACGACCTGGAAGCCGGCCCACTCCTTGATGTCCTTGCCGAAGGTGACCGAACCGGCGCCGTTCGGGAGCTTCATGGTCTCACCGGGCTTCAGCAGCTTCTTGAACAGCTTGCCCTGGGAGTCCTTGAACTCCTTCATGTTGCTGCGGTCCATTTGGTACACGCTCTGCGGGATGCCGGAGTCGGCCCCCAGGTCGCCGTGGTAGGCGGACAGCGCGAGCAGCGGATTGTCCAGCGCGGGGAACTGCGACAGCATCGTGCCGCTGGCGGAGCCGCCGAACGTCGGCACGAAGAACGCGTTGAAGCCGAGCTGTTCCTTCTTGCCCTGGGCGTTGCGGTAACCGTCGAGGACCTTGACGACACCGGAGGAGGTGACGTTGGCGTCCAGCGGCAGCAGCGGTACGGCGTCGTCGAAGACGACCTTGCCCTTGCCGTCCCGGACGGTGATCACCGGGGCGTAGCCGTGGCTGACGAGGTAGACCTTGGAGTCGCCGATCTCCAGCGGGTGGTTGACCTCGACGGTGTCGTGCTCGTCCTTGCCGTAGGCGCCCGTGCTGTAGGTGATGTCGGCCTGGTAGACGCGCGGGGTGCCCTTGTTGGGGCCGGTGCGCTCGTAGGTGCCGGTGAACTTCTTCAGGTTGAAGCTGAAGGGCACCAGGTCGTCGGAGGTGAAGAGGTTGCCGGACTTGAAGTCGTCGTACTGGGTGAGGGTGTTGGAGAAGCCGTCCCCCTCGACGACCAGCTTGTTGCCCTCGGACTTGTACAGCTGGCCCCAGGCGAAGGCGACCAGCATCACGATCAGGGCGATGTGGAAGACGAGGTTGCCCACCTCGCGCAGGTAGCCCTTCTCGGCGGCGACGGCGTCCCCGGTGAGGTGGGCGCGGAAGCGGCGCTTCCTCAGCAGGGCCAGGGCGGCCTCGCGGACCTGCTCGGGTTCGGCCGTGGTGCGCCAGGTGGTGTGGGCGGGCAGCCGGTTCAGCCGCCGGGGCGCACCGGGCGGCAGGCCGCGCAGCTGGCCGACGAACTGCCAGGTGCGGGGCACGATGCAGCCGATGAGGGAGACGAACAGCAGGATGTAGATCGCGGAGAACCACACCGAGCTGTAGACGTGGAACATGCCGATCTTGTCGTAGACGTCCGCGAGGGCCGGGTGGGCCTTGCGGAAGTCGGCGACCTTCGTCTCGTCCTGACCGGACTGCGGGATGAGCGAGCCGGGGATCGCGCCCAGGGAGAGCAGCAGGAGCAGCAGCAGGGCGACCCGCATGGAGGTCAGCTGCCGCCAGAACCAGCGCACCCAGCCGACGACGCCCAGGGCGGGGAGGTGGGGCGCGTCCTCCTTGGGGGCGGTGGACAGCTGGGAGCCGGCGTCGCCCAGCTCCTGGTCCTCGGCGGCGGACGGGGCCGGGTCGGAGGCGGTGGTCTTGCTCATCGATCAGATCCCCACAGTGAAGCCGTCGGACCAGACCTGCATCTCCTGCACGATGCGGTCCCAGGCGCCGGTCAGCAGGAGCAGACCGGTCACGATCATCATGGTGCCGCCGACCCGCATCACCCAGACGTAGTGGCGCTTGATCCAGCCGAAGGCTCCGAGGGCCTTGCGGAAGGCGACCGCGGCGAGCACGAAGGGCACGCCCAGGCCCAGACAGTACGCGACGGTCAGGACGGCACCGCGTCCGGCGCTGCCCTGATCGGAGGAGAGGGCGAGCACGGAGGCGAGGGTGGGGCCGATGCAGGGCGTCCAGCCGATGCCGAAGAGCGCGCCGAGCAGGGGCGCGCCGGCCAGCCCGGCCACCGGCTTGCGGTGGAGGCGGAACTCGCGCTGGGTGAACCAGGGCATCAGGCCCATGAAGAAGACGCCCATGAGGATCATGAGCACGCCGAGCACCTTGGACAGGACGTCCTTGTGCTCCTGGAGGGTGGCGCCGAAGTAGCCGAACAGCGCCCCGGAGGAGACGAACACGGCGGTGAAGCCGAGCACGAACAGCGAGGCGCCCGCGACCATGCGGCCGCGCCGCGCCTCGGCGAGGTCGGTGCCGGCGACCCCCGTCACATAGGACAGGTAGCCGGGCACCAGCGGCAGCACGCAGGGCGAGAAGAAGGAGACGAGTCCGCCGAGCAGCGCGATCGGCAGAGCCGCCAGCAGGGCGCCCTTGAGCACCGTGCCGTTGGGGTCCGCCACCGCGGCGAGGGTGGTGACTGCGCTCACGTCCCGGCTCCGCTCACTTCTCGGCGACGACCGGCTTGAGCATCTTCAGCAGCCGTTCCTCGCTGAGCGCCGACAGCGAGCGGGCCGCGATCCTGCCGTCCCGGTCGAGGATGAGCGTGGAGGGGATCGCCTGCGGGTTGAGCGTGCCCTTCTTGAAGCGCAGCAGCAGCTTGCCGGTGGGGTCGTAGAGGCTGGGGTAGGTGATGTCCCAGTCCTTCTCGAAGGCGAGGGCCGCGCCGGTGGAGGTGTCCCGGGTGTTGATGCCGACGAACTGCACACCCTTGCCGGCGTACTCCTTGGAGACCTTCGCGAAGTACTTGGCCTCGGCACGGCAGGGGTTGCACCAGGAGCCCCAGACGTTGAGGACGACGACCTTGCCCTTGTAGTCGGCGACGTCGAGGGTCTTGCCCGCGATGGTCTTGCCGGACAGGTCGGGTGCCGGGGTGCGCTTGCCCTGCGCGACGGTGGCGACGCCGTCGGTGCCGGTGACGAAGTTGGTGTTCCCGCCCCCGCCGGAGGTGCCGCCGGAGCCGCACGCGGAGACGAGCAGCGCGGTCGCGGCGAGGCCGGCGGTCAGGGCGGCGTGACGGCGGACACGTCGGGTGCGCCCGGTGGCACGGGCCGTGCGGTTCGAACGCGGGGGGGCGCTGGCAGCACTCATGTGAAAAGTTTCGCATGCCCGTTCTGGGGGTCTCGCCCACCCCCCTTGCGGGCGGAAAACCGCATTTCAGGCAGCGTTTCCGGAGGCCTTCCCGCCCGGCTCGGGGGCCTGCCGGGTGAACTCCCGCCAGCCACCGGCGGGCTGCTGTCCGACGCCCAGCGTGCGGAGCCTGTCCAGCACCTCGGGCTTCTGCGCGTCCAGCCAGTCGGTGAACTGCCGGAAGGAGACGAGACGCACATCCGCGCCCTTCTCCTTCTCGCGCGCGATGTACTTGAAGGCCTCCTCGACGGCGTCCATGTAGATGCCGCCGTTCCACTGCTCGAAGTGGTTGCCGATGAAGAAGGGCGCCCGATTCGTCTCGTATGCCCGCTTGAATCCCTGGATGTACGCCTGCGCCGACTGCTTCCGCCAGCCCGGGTAGTTGTGGGCGGGGGCCTTCGTGGTGGCGAGGGACTGGTTGGCCAGCATGTTGTAGTCCATCGACAGGACCTCGAAGCCACGGCCGGGGAAAGGTATCTGCTGCAAGGGCAGGTCCCATATGCCCTGACGCTTGCGGGGCCAGACCTGAAGGCCGCCGGGCGAGGAGGCGTCGTAGCGCCAGCCGAGCTCACGGGCGGTGGGCAGCAGGTTGTCCTGGCCGAGCAGACAGGGCGTACGGCCGCCGACGAGCTCCTTGTCGTAGTCGAACGGCAGCGGCGGCAGGTCGGTCCAGCCGGTGTTGGTGCGCCACTCCTTGACGAAGGACTTCGCCTGGTCGATCTCGCTGCGCCACTGCTGCGGGGTCCAGTTCTTGACCGAGCCGTGGGACTCGCCGCAGAAGTGCCCGTTGAAGTGGGTGCCGATCTCGTGGCCCTCCAGCCAGGCGCGGCGGACGTTCTTCAGCGTGTCCTTGATGTGCGCGTCGGTGAGGTAGCCGATGTCGGAGGCGCCGCGCGGGTTGTTCGGCGGGTCGTACAGGCGCTTCTTCGACTCGGGCAGCAGATACAGCCCGGACAGGAAGAAGGTCATGCTCGCGCCGTGCTCCTTGGCCAGGTCCAGGAAGCGCGGGAAGAGGCCGTTGCCGACCTCGCCGGCGCCGTCCCAGGAGAACACGACGAACTGCGGGGGCGTCTGACCCGGCTCCAGCGGCTCAGGCATGGCGGGCTGGTGGGGCTGCTTGCCGGTGTGGGCGGTGGAGCCGTCGCCGATGGGGCGGGCGGCGGGCTTGGACTTCGGCTTCGATCCGCCCCGCACGGAGTCACCGCCGGAACCGTCGGCGCGGCCGGAGTCGTCCGACCCCGTGAGACCGCCGCAGCCGGCGAGCGAGACGGCGGCGGCTCCCGCGCCGATTCCGAGCATTCCCCTGCGGGAGAGAGCGCGCATGGCATCCCCGATTCGTACGTCGTGCTGGTCACCCAGTGAGAGGACGTGACGAACGAAGAGGTTCCGCTGAAATGCGCAGATTCCGTAACGAAGCAGTCGTAAGCGATCAGAAGGGGCCGAACCATAGGCGCCTGGACGCCTTCGCTCCTGCCGAACGCCCCGCGCGGGGCACATCCGCCCCCGCCGACCACTCCGGCGACGAGCCCGCGAGCTTACGCGCTTCCCGCCGCTCCCCGGGCCGGCCGGTCCCCATTGAATCCGACTTATGCTGGCGCCGCAGGCGACAACCGGCTGAGGAGGTTCCATGGCGGTCGCACAATTCCCCGAGTTCCGTCTGGGCAAGGTGCTCGCGACCAGCTTCACGGGAACCCTGTCGGAGCGTTACGGCGAGGCGCTGGAGCGCATTCCTGTGCCGTCCCGGCTCGCGGACTGGCTGGACATCCATGGACTCGCCGTCGACTCCTGCGACCACTCCCAGCTCGACCAGGCCCGGGAGCTACGGGAATCGATTCACGCAGCCGCCACCGCCGTCGCGAACCAGGACGCGCTTCCCTCTTCGGCTGTCCGAGTCATCAATGACTTCAGTGTTCAGGGACGCACCTCGGCGATCTTGACGCCCGAGGGCAAGCGGGAATGGAGGCTGGCTTCCGCTTCCGTGGAAGACGCGCTCAGCGTGGTCGCCGCCGATGCGATCAGCCTCCTGGCGGGAGAACGAGAAGGAAGAATCTCGTTGTGCGCGTCGCCGACGTGCCGAGCCGCCTTCTTCGACACCAGCCGCGGCCACACCCGCAGATGGTGCGACATGAACACGTGCGGCAATCGCGAGAAAAAGGCACGCTTCCTCGCCAACAAGCGCAACCGGTCAAGCCTTTCCGGCTGACCGTGCCATCCGATTCGCCGGTCTCGCCGCCGCACTGCCGGGTACCTGGAACCACCTCAGGTGGTTCCATCCCGACCGGGAGGTCTCATGACACTCTCCAAGGCCGGCACCGGGTGCTCGCGCCCCGCCGACGGCAGCCCAGCGTGCAGTGATCGCGATCGGCACGGCGGAGTGCGCGCACGCGACGCCAGGTCTGGAGGTCGCTGACCATGGTGGATCTGACGGTGCTGCCGGGCTACGTGGCAGTGATCCTGCTCTTCCTCGGTCCCCCCGGGCCCGATATGGCCTACATGCTCGCAGTGGGCCTCGAAGGCGGTCGCCGGGCTGCGGTGAAAGCCATCCTCGGCATCGGAACCGGCATGAGCGTCTACGCCGCCGCCGTGGTCGCCGGCTTGGGAGAAGTCGCGCGATCGTACCCCTTGGCACTGGACACGCTCAGGATTCTGGGTGCCGCGTATCTCCTGTGGCTGGCATACGTGACGATGCGTCACGCACGTCGCGCGATCAGCGAGAACAGTGAGGTCACGGCCGGGCGCTGGTATCTGCGAGGCGTCTTCGTCAGCATCACGAATCCGAAGATCATTCTCTTTTTCCTCGCGGTGCTCCCGCAGTTCATCGGAAGCGCGGACAACCCGTCATCGCAGATGGCGATGCTTGGCGCGATCAACGTTCTGATGGAAGTGATCCTGTACGGATGCATCGGAGTTCTGGCGGGATTCTTCCACGCGCGTCTTGTCGACTCGGCCAAAGCAACGACCGTGCTGAACTACGTCGCGTGCACGGTGTATGTCGCACTGGCCGGGACGATCTTCGGCGAGATCCTGCTGGCCTGATCGTCACCGCACGGCAGGGCCCGCGGGCCGGCCGCTCCGGCAGCCGGCCCGCGGGCCACGCGCTACGCGCCGAAGGCCTTGTTCTGGCCCTTCACCGGCTTCGCGCCGGCGAGGAGGTGGGCCGGGACCAGATCGCGCGCCGGTTCGCTGTAACCGACGGAGACGATGCGGTCGCCCTGGTACGTGAAGGTCGTCAGCGAGGCCAGCGTGCACTGGCGCTTGCGCGGGTCGTGCCACAGGCGGCGGCGCTCGACGTACGACCGGACGATCCAGATGGGCAGCTGGTGGCTGACCACGACCGCCTCGTGCCCGCGGGCCCGGTCCTTCGCCGCGCCCAGCGCGCTCATCATGCGGACGACCTGGTCGACGTACGGCTCACCCCAGGACGGCCGGAACGGGTTGACCAGGTGCTTCCAGTTGCCGGGCTTGCGCAGCGCCCCGTCCCCGACCCCGAACGTCTTGCCCTGGAAGATGTTCTCGGCCTCGATCAGCCGCTCGTCGGTGGCGAGGTCCAGCCCGTGCGCCTTGGCGATCGGCTCGGCCGTCTCCTGCGCCCGCTCCAGCGGCGAGGCGACGACATACGTCACATCGCGGCCGGACAGGTGCTCGGCGACCCGGTCGGCCATGCGGCGGCCCAGGTCGGAGAGGTGGTAGCCGGGCAGACGGCCGTAGAGGACGCCGTCCGGGTTCGCGACCTCGCCGTGCCGCATGAGGTGAACGACGGTGATGTCCTCGCCGCTGTCGTTCTTCCGCTCGCTCATGCCGTCGCCTCCGCCGCCGCACGGGCCGCCGCCGGGAGGGCGTCGGCGATCCGCTCCACGGCCCGTTCGTCGTGCGCGGTGGACACGAACCAGGACTCGAAGGAGGAGGGCGGCAGGTAGACGCCGTCGGCGAGCAGCGAGTGGAAGAACGCGGTGAAGCGGAACGACTCCTGCGCCTTGGCGTCCTCGTAGTTGCGCACGGGCCGGTCGGTGAAGAACACCGAGAACATGTTGGAGGCGGTCTGGAGCCGGTGCGCGACGCCCTCCTTGGTGAGCGCCTCGGTGACCAGCCCCTGGATCTCCTTCGACACGGCGTCGACCTTCGCGTACGCCGCGTCGTCGAGGAGCCGCAGCTGGGCGAGTCCGGCCGCCGTGGCGACCGGGTTACCGGAGAGGGTGCCGGCCTGGTAGACCGGCCCGGCCGGGGCGAGGTGGGCCATCACGTCCGCCCGCCCGCCGAAGGCCGCGGCGGGGAAGCCGCCGCCCATGACCTTGCCGAAGGTCATCAGGTCCGGCACGACGCCGTCGACCCCGAACCACCCGGCGCGGCTGGTCCGGAAGCCGGTCATGACCTCGTCGGAGATGTACAGGGCGCCGTTCTCGGCACAGAGGTCCTTCAGGCCCTGGTTGAACCCGTCGGCGGGCGGGACGACGCCCATGTTGCCCGGGGAGGCCTCGGTGATCACACAGGCGATCTCGCCCGGGTGCGCCCGGAAGGCCTCGCGGACGGCGTCGAGGTCGTTGTACGGCAGCACGATGGTGTCGCCGGCCTGGGCACCGGTGACGCCCGGGGTATCGGGCAGCGCGAAGGTCGCGACACCGCTGCCGGCCGCCGCGAGCAGCGAGTCGACGTGCCCGTGGTAGCACCCGGCGAACTTGACCACCTTGCTGCGCCGCGTGAAGCCGCGCGCGAGCCGGATCGCCGACATGGTCGCCTCGGTCCCGCTGGACACCAGCCGCACCTGCTCCAGCGGCGCGACCCGGGCGACCATCTCCTCGGCGAGCGCGACCTCGCCCTCGCCGGGCGTGCCGAAGGACGTGCCGCGCGAGACGGCGTCCTGGACGGCGGCGATCACCTCGGGGTGGGAGTGCCCGAGGATCATGGGCCCCCAGGAGCAGACGAGGTCGACGTACTCCCGCCCGTCCGCGTCGGTCAGATACGGCCCGGTGCCGGACACCATGAACCGCGGGGTGCCGCCGACGGCTCGGAAGGCCCGCACCGGCGAGTTCACGCCGCCGGGCGTGACGGCCTCCGCGCGGTCGAAAAGAGCCTGCGAGGCCGGTGCTTCATACGGATATGCCAGTTCACTCATGACCTGCGACTTCTCCGACCTTCTCCGACGTTGTCGGGCTCCGGGTGTCAGTGACCTGTTCAGGGTAGGCCAGGGGGCCGTGCGGACGGGGCGTGGGACAACCGGCCCCCCGCTCGCCGTCGTCTGCGAGACTGGTACCTGATACACACAGCTCGTACGGCCCGGGGTGGCCGGAGCCTGCGAGGATCCTGCGGTCAGATGTTTCAGCGCACGTTTCGGCGGGCGGCCGTGGGGGAGGTCACTGACACGATGATCGGGTTGCGCGGCGGGGGCGACGCGTTCTGGAAAAGCAGTCGGGTGGAGATATGCATCGCGGTGGCGGACTGGGCGAGGGGACCGATGACCTGGGTCCTCGACGTGCCCGGCGGGGAAGGCACCGGCGCGAGGCGGAGGACGCTCAGGAGCCGCGTCAGACACCGGGTTCACCGAGTGAACCGGAGCGGGTCACCGGACGTACTGAACGTCGATTGGACGATCTTCGGACCGGGAGCAGCGGGAATGGTGGTCGGGTGGGGGTGACGTACAAGTACTTCGGCGCGCCCGACGGCGCCACCGCCGCCCGCGTCCCGATCTCGATGCGCCCCGAGGAGCTCGGCGGCGACGAGCTCGGCATGAACGGCATGTTCACGAAGATCAAGCCGGAGACCATGGCGGCGATGGTCCTCACGGGCATCGAGGGCGTCCCGCTGCACAAGGTCCCGCCGCTGGAACTGGTCGTGCTGCACCCCGACTACGCGGTGGTCAAGCTCCCCATGACGGTGGTCGACCCCCTGCGCGGCATCGGCGAGGAGGCGGTGGGCGCGGCGGCCTTCATCTGGTCGACGGTCCCGGACCGCGGCGGCCCCCGCGACGCGTTCAACGTCTACCAACTGCTGCACGAGTGGCAGGACTTCTCGCATCGGCTTCATGAGGCGGGGCATCAGCCGTATTGCCTGGTGTGGCCCTGAGCTGGGGTTTCGTTTGATGCGGGCGGGGTCTTCGGGCCTCGCCCTTTTCAGTGCCCTCGGCGGCCGAGCGTGCCGGGCTGCCGCCGTCCGAGATCGACGCCGTCGCGGACTCCTACGTCTCCGCGCAGCTGAACGGCCTGAAGGCGGCGATCCTGGCCACCGGCGGCATCGCCCTCGCCGGTTTCCTGGTCACACCGCACCTGCCGACCGCCCGGGAAGGCCGTCGCGGGCAGCCGGACGCCGAGGCCCCGGCCGGAACAACGGGATCGACGCGCTGAGTTCGGGGAGAGTCACCGGTGTCCAGGACTACGACCGGCCCGGGCGGGTGGGCCGGACACCGAGGGACTTCCGGCTCACCGCCACGACGGAGCCGATGGATCACCCGTGGGGGGTGAGCCGATCATCGGGCGGCAGGCGTGACCCTGGAGCGGTCAGGTGCTCGCCCACTGCCCCCTCACCCCACCCGTCGGCTTTCCGTCGGCTTCCTGGGGGCGACGGCTGATCACGCGAGGAGGAGCCATGACCATGCCGCGTGGTCCGGCATCGCGTACCGGAAAGGCCCCCGCGTCCGGCGGGGTGGGCGCAGGTCCGACGGGAGACTCCGCAGACGTGCTCGCGCGGCTCGGTCGTTCCTGGACCTGGCTCCTGGGGTCGGCCGTCATGACGCTGGTGCCGGGCGTCCTGGTGCTGGTGTGGCCGGAGGCGACCCTGCACGTCCTTGCCGTCCTCATCGGCCTGTACCTGCTGGTGACCGGGGCATTCCGGTTCGTGGCCGTCTTCGCGCGGGAGGGCCACGAGCGGCTGCCGGGGCTGCTCCTGGCCGTGCTGTACGTCCTGGCCGGGGTGCTGTGCCTGAGGAACCCGCTGCAGACGATCGCCGCGCTCTCACTGATCACCGGGGTCGTCTGGCTCGTGTCCGGCATCCTCACTCTCTACACGGCGATCTCCGTCGAGGACCTGCCGCACCGCGGTGTCGTCATGGTCGCCGCCGTACTCGGCATCGTGGCGGGGATCGTGGTGCTCGCCCTGCCTGCCGAGTCGGTCCGTGCCCTGACCAGGCTGCTCGGCCTGTGGCTCATCCTGCTCGGCCTGGCCGAGGCGGTGGTCGCCCTCGCATGGCGGGCCGCGCTCCGGAAGACGCACCCCCCGGGGCCGGACGCCTCCGCCGCGACGGCCTGACACCACGCGAGCGCTCCGTTTCGGCCTACCGGCCGGCACCCGTCGCCACCGGCGCGGCGCACGCGGGAAGGAGCCCCCATGAATCCCGCCGCACCCCCGGATCCGCCGGACTCCGGCGCGGACGTCACCCGGCACCACGTCATGACCGCGGCCGACCAGGCGACGGAAGGGTCGGCCCCGTGAGACCCCCCATGAGACATGGTGCGTGTCACCCCGGGCTGCCGGCCGGCGCACGCTCACCCGCATCGGGTGAGGCGGCCCGGCCCTTGCCGTGCCCACGCTGAAGGCAGCACGCAACGGCGGCCGTGCGGGCGCCCGGACTAAGGAGAGACATGAGCGCGCAGACGTACCTGGCGTACGACTATCCCCTGCTGAGCGTCTTCTGGAGCATGCTCCTGTTCTTCCTGTGGATCATGTGGTTCGTTCTGCTCTTCCGCGTCGTCGTCGACATCTTCCGTGACGACGACCTGAGCGGCTGGGGTAAGGCCGGCTGGCTGGCGTTCACCGTCCTGCTGCCCTTCCTGGGCGTCTTCGTCTATGTGATCGCCCGCGGCAAGAACATGGGCCGCCGTGAGATCGCGCAGGCGCGCGCACAGCAGGAGGACTTCAACGCCTACATCAGGCAGACCGCGGCCGGCGGCCCGACGAGCAGCGTCGACGAACTCGCCAGGCTGTCCGAGATCCGCTCCCGCGGCGACATCACGGACGAGGAGTTCCGCAAGGCGAAGGACCTGGTCCTGACCGGCCACGGTCCGGCGGAGCGCTCGGGATCCACCTCCCGTACCTCTGGTCGCTGACCATCCGGATCACATGGAACGAGGCCCGGGACACGAGAAGCGGCCACCGACCTCATGGGACGCGATCGGAACACGAGGGGACCGGGAGGAATGAGCCCAGCCGTATCCATGGGCCCCGCGGGGCGGGCCCGCCTCGCGCTGCTCGCCCTGCTGGCCGGCATCCTGGTGGCGCTCGTCGCCGCCGGTCTGCGGAGCGTGCTGTGGGCGCTGGCGGGCGGTCGCCGGACTGGCACTGGCCGCCGTGGGGGTGTGGTGGACCCTGGCGCACACCGGAGCGCTCCGTGCTCTCGGCGCGGTCCTGTCGGTGGTGGCGCCGGTCGCTGTCCTGGCCCTCTACGCCACCTTCGGCATGCTGGGGCCGGCCTTGCTGTCCCTGGCTCTGTGGGTGGTGGCCGTCACGGCGGCGCGTACGGCCCTGAGCCCCGGGCACACCACCTCCGAGCAGTCCGGGCAGGCGAACGCCAAGGCACCCCGTAGCCCCTGGATCCTCATGAATCCGCGCTCCGGCGGTGGCAAGGTGGGCCGTTTCCACCTGGTCGACAAGGCCCGGGCGGCCGGTTGCCGGGTGGTCCTGCTCGAAGGCGGCCAGGATGTCGCCGAACTGGCCCGGCAGGCCGTCGCCGAGGGGGCCGATCTGCTGGCGGTGGCGGGCGGCGACGGCACCCAGGCGCTGGTGGCCGAAGTCGCGGCACGCCACGACGTGCCCTTCGTGGTGATTCCCGCCGGGACCCGCAACCACTTCGCCCTGGACCTCGGCCTCGACCGCGACGATCCGGCGGCGGCCCTGGAAGCCCTGACCGACGGCGTGGAACTCCGCGTCGACCTCGGGTACGCCGCGGACCGGGTCTTCGTCAACAACGCCTCGTTCGGAACGTACGCGTCCGTCGTCACCGACCCCGCCTACCGGGACGCCAAGGCCCGCACGACCCTGCGCACCCTCCCCGGCCTCCTCACGGGCGAGGACGCGCCCGGACTGCGGTCGCGGGCCGACTCGACGTACGTCGACGGACTTCAGGCACTCCTCGTCAGCAACAATCCCTACGGACGTGCCGTCGACGCGGCCCATCCGGGGCGCAGGGAACGGCTGGACTCGGGCCTGCTCGGCGTGGTGTGCGTGCGGGTCGGCAACACCGCTCAGGCGGCCCGGCTGGTGCGCGGCCCGCGCTCCGGAGGACTTCTCCGGCTGAGCGCCAGGGAAGTCGTCGTCGAAGCCGGCACGGACACCCTCCCCGTCGGCATCGACGGGGAGCACGTCGTTCTTCCCTCACCCGTCGTGTGCCGCAGCGCGCCCGGGGCGCTCCGGGTGCGCGTGCCGCGCCATCGCCCCCACGCACCGCGTGCCGGCGGCGGGACGGCCGACTGGCCGCGCGTGGCACGGTTGGCGCTGGGGCGCCTGGCTGTTCCCGGGTGAGTGGCTCAGGCGGTCGGGACGGCGCGACCCGGAGTCAGCAGCGGCGCCCCCGGCCGCATTCTCACGCGTGCGGGCGGGATTCGTGTCCCGCCTTCGTCCTGTCCGGCGTCCTTCGGTGACGCCCGGCGCCCCTGCGTCCGCCCCGCGACGGTCCCGGCACGGGCCCGGACACGGGTGACAGCCCTGCCGGGATGTCCGGGCAGGGCTGTCACCGCGCGCTGTGCCGTTGCCGGCGCGGCGGCGGGTCAGTGGTCGGAGTAGCTGAAGTCCCCCACGGTCCAGGCGCTCACATCCTCGATGGCGACCCGGTACATCCCGCCCGTCTCCGGGATCCCCACCGTGCCCTGGAGGATCCGGGCCACATGGAAGTGAAGATGCGTGGGCGGTCCGTCCTTCTTCGTGGGGGTGTCGAAGACGGTGGAGAACTCGCCGAGCCGGGCGGAGCCGGTCAGCACCTCCGACACCCTCTGCCGCCACACGGCTTCTGGAGCCAGCCGACCGGTGATGACAGCACCACCGGCGACCACGGTCAACGACATCTGGTTGCTCTGCCCGGACTCCACAAGGGCAGCGATGTCAACGATCAGCTCGTCAGGCTTCCGCATGGGACCGGATTCTATGCACCGGCCCGTCCGGACGCCTCGGCCGGTGGCACTTCCGAGACGGAACGGGCGCCCCTGGTCATGCCTCCGCGGGCACCGGGAGCCCCGGGCGCTGCGGGCGGTCCTCGGCGCGCTGAGACCGGCCGCCGGGACACCCTCACCTCCGAGCGGAGCAAAATCTATGCTCGCCGGAGTAGACATTCTCCGACGCACTCTTTATCGTTTCTCTCGTAGCCGAGATCCAGTGAAGCCCGGCAGACACGAACTGCCGGGCAGCAGTGCCCGCATGACGGTCCGGTGGTGGAGTTTCGAAGCCAGGTGGTTGTACGACGGCGACGAGACTGACGGCCGGACCGGGTGGCCCGCAGGATGAGGGGCCGCCATCCGCAGTACGCAGTTCCCGTTTGGCAAGTGATCGATTCAGAGGGAAGAACGGAGGACTCGAGCGCCATCAGGATCGCCCGGACGCACGACATGGGTCCGGGTACCGCAGGACATCGATAGGCAGGTGGTCTCCGGTCACGCATACGCGATCCCCGCACCCCCGTCGCAGGACCGGACGGCAGGGCGGAAACAGAAGGCCGGCGAGGTATTAGGGCCGGCAGATGGTGTTGCAGTTCCTTCGGGGCCCTGGTGCCGTACGGTGCCAGGGCCCCTCGACGTGTTCCATCAGAGAGGTGAGATGACAGCAGACGAGTCACTGGGCCGTCTCGACGACGACTACTACCCCGCCTACACCACGGGCCGGGCCGCCGAACTGCTCGGCACCACCCCCGGCTTCCTCCGCGCCATCGGCGAGGCCCGGCTGATCACCCCCCTGCGCTCCCGGGGCGGCCACCGCCGCTACTCCCGCCACCAGCTCCGCATCGCCGCCCGCGCGCGTGAACTCGTCGACCAGGGCACGCCGATCGAGGCCGCCTGCCGGATCATCAGGCTCGAAGACCAGCTCGAAGAAGCCCGGCGCCTCAACTCCGAACAGCGCCACACCGGTGGAACGCCCCAGCCGTCGACCGCCGCCTGAGGTGTGATGGCCGGAATGTGACGCGCAGTGCCCCTCCTCCGACGGGCAGGATCGGTACGAGTCTTGGGGTCGCGCCAGGGGCCCCCGGGACGGCCAGGACGAGTACGGCGGCCGTCCGGCCGTGACCTGAGGGGGCCCTTGTGCGTGATCTCGCGGACTCGATCGAATCGATGGAACAGCTCGCCACGGCCTGGCGGGCCCTGGTGCTCGACCGGGATCCGCGCGCCGATGTCCGGGACCTGCCGGGCATCGCCGTGCGGTGGGCCGACTGCCGGTTCGCCTTCTGGAACTGCCTGACCCTGACCGACGTCGGCGCGGACGCCGGGCTGCTGAAGCAGCGGCTGGACGAGACCGCCGAGATCATGCGGTCCAAGACCCACCCCGGGTTCGTGTGGGTCTTCGAGGACCTGCTCGACCCCCACGCACGCGCCGGACTCGGTGAGGCCGCCGAACGGGCGGGTCTGCGCTACGCCTTCCCCGGCACCGGCATGGCGGGAGACCTGCTGCCGATCCCCGAGCCCGTCCATCCCGAGCTGACCTTCGTCCGCGTGACCGACGACGAACTGCTGCGGGCCTACGCGGACATCAACGCGCGTGCCTACGGATTCCCGCTGGAGGACGGGCGGGACGGGCTCGAGGGGTCCGCCCTGTGGAAGAGCCGGGTGTTCGCCTATCTGGGCCTGCGGGACGGGGTGCCCGTGACCTGCGCCGCCACGATGGAGACCGACGGGCGGCTCTTCGTCGCCCTGGTCGCCACCGACCCGGCGTGGGAGCGGCGGGGCTACGGCGAGGCCGTGACCCGCAAGGCGCTCCACGAGGGGGCCCGGGCCACCGGGCTGACCCGGGCGACGTTGCACGCGACCGCCGCAGGAGCGCCCGTGTACCCGCGGATCGGGTTCCGGCCCAACTCCCCGATGCGGTTCTACTCCCTCGGGGACTGACCGGCCCACCCCGACACACGACCTGACCACAGACCGACCGCACCCACCCCGGACCCCCCGCGGTCAGTCGAGCCCGCCGCCCACCGTGAACCCGATGGCCGTTCCGCCGCCCTCCCGCCGGAACGCGAAGGGCGCTCCCCCGTGGGCGAGGGCCACCTCGCGGACGATGGACAGGCCCAGGCCGGACCCGGGCAGGGAGCGGGCGTCGGCCGCGCGGTAGAAGCGGTCGAAGACCCGGGTGAGGTCGCTGTCGGCGATGCCCGGACCGCGGTCGAGGACCTCGACCCGGATCCTGCCGGGCCGGGCCGGGCCGGAGATCACGATCTCGATGGGGGCCCGGCCGCCCTGGTCGAACTTCACCGCGTTCTCCACGAGGTTGGACAGCGCCCGGGTCAGCATCCCGGCCCGACCGTCGGTCGTGGTGTCGCCGCTCGCGCGCAGCAGGATCTCCCGGCCGCTGCGGCGCCGGGCCAGCCCCGCCACCTCCTCGGCGATGTCGGCGACGTCCAGCCGGCGCGGCGGCTCGGTGTCGGACTGCCCGGCCGCGAGATCCACCAGTTCGTTGACCAGGTCGGTCAGCTCCCGGGCCTCCTGGCCGAGGTCGGCGACGAGTTCCTCGCGCGCCCCGGGCGGCAGTTCGTCGATCCGGCGCAGCAGGGAGATGTTGGTGCGCAGCGAGGTGAGGGGGGTGCGCAGCTCGTGGCCCGCGTCCTGGACCAGGCGGCGCTGGTCCTCCTCGGACTGCGCGAGCCGGCCCAGCATGCGGTCGAAGGCCCGGCCGAGGCGGCCCACCTCGTCGTGACCGGCCACCGGCACCTGGATGCCCAGCCGGCGGGTGCGGGCGACGTCCTCGGCGGCGTCGGTCAGCACCACCAGGCGGCGTGTGATCCGCCGGGCCAGCCACCAGCCGAACAGCCCGGCGCCGATCACCACGGCGGCCATCAGCAGCAGGGTCCGCTGCTGGAGCGCCCGCAGCAGGTCCTCGACGTCGCTGAACTCCTGCGCGACCTGGACCGCGCCCCGGCCGCCGCCGAGGGAGACGGTCGCGACGCGGTAGACGTCGTTGCCCACGTCGACGTCCTTGTGCTCGGCCACCCGCCCGGAGACGGCCGCCGCGGCGATCCGCGCGTCGGTGCCGGTGACCGGCAGGCCCGGACTGCCGGCGTCGAGGACGTGCCCGTCCGGGCCGAGCACCTGCACGTCGGTGCGGGCCGGGCGGACCAGGTCGTGGCCGGGCGCGGCGGACGAGAAGTCACCGGGCGTCATGTGGTTCTGCCGCACCTCGTCGCGCAGGTCCTGCACGACCTCGTCGAACACCGTCTGCTGGTCCACCCGCACCAGCCGGGCGGCGGCGCTGTAGGACAGGATGCCGACCAGGATCGTCACGGCCGCAGTCACCGCCGCGAACGACACCGCGAACGTGGTGCGCAGGGAGACCAGCTTCGGCCGCCGGCCGGTCAGCAGCCGGCGCAGGCGGCCCACTCAGTCCTCCCGCAGCACGTAACCCACGCCGCGCACCGTCTGGATCAGCTGCGGCGCGCCCGGCTCGTCGAGCTTGCGGCGCAGATAGCCGACGTAGACGGCGAGGTTCTTCGAGCCGGGCCCGAAGTCGTAGCCCCAGATGCGGTCGTAGATGGTGGAATGGTCGAGGACGATGCCCGCGTTGCGCACCAGGAGTTCCAGCAGCTCGAACTCGGTGCGGGTCAGCTCCAGCTCGCGGGCGCCGCGCCAGGCCCGGCGGGCCTGCGGGTCCATGCGGATGCCGGCCGCCTCGATGAACCGCTCCGGGGGCGGCTTGGGCGCCTCGGCCGCCGGTGCGCTCCCGGCACCGGCCGGGCCGGTGCGGCGCAGCAGGGCGCGCAGCCGGGCGAAGACCTCCTCCACGTCGAAGGGCTTCACCACGTAGTCGTCGGCGCCCGCGTCCAGGCCGGCGATCCGGTCGGCGGTCTCGACCAGGGCGGTCAGCATCAGCACGGGCGTCCGGTCGCCCTCGGCGCGCAGCACCCGGCACACCTGGAGGCCGTCGATGCCGGGCATCATCACGTCCAGGACGAGCACGTCCGGGCGGTTGCGGTGGGCCTGCGCCAGCGCCTCGACTCCGTCGGCGACCGCCATGACCTGGTAGCCCTCCAGGGTCAGGGCACGCTCCAGGGCATGGCGGATGGCGCGGTCGTCTTCGGCGAGCAGCACGGTGTGGGGCACGCGTCCAGTGTGCCAAGCCGCAGGGTCCCGGGTGCCCTGTGCGCTGCGTCGGAGCGTCCTTCTTACTGCCCTCTCACCGGGCTCGGGCAACCGGGAGCCGGGGCCTACCGTCCTCTCACCCCCGGGCGGAGGCGAGCCGGGCCGTGTGCGTCGGGGCGTCCGGTACGTCGGCCGGGCGGCCCACGGCGAACTCCTTGCGCAGCACCGGCACGACCTCCTCGCCCAGCAGGTCGATCTGCTCCAGCACGGTCTTCAGCGGCAGCCCGGCGTGGTCGATCAGGAACAGCTGGCGCTGGTAGTCACCGGCGTACTCGCGGAAGGCCAGCGTCTTCTCGATGACCTGCTGCGGCGAGCCGACCGTCAGCGGCGTCTGGTCCATGAAGTCCTCCAGCGACGGCCCGTGCCCGTACACCGGCGCGACGTCGAAGTAGGGGCGGAACTCGCGCACCGCGTCCTGCGCGTTCTTCCGCATGAACACGTGCCCGCCGAGGCCGACGATCGCCTGCTCGGGTGTGCCGTGCCCGTAGTGGGCGTAGCGCGTCCGGTACAGCTCGACCATGCGCTTGGTGTGGTCGGCCGGCCAGAAGATGTTGTTGTGGAAGAAGCCGTCGCCGTAGAAGGCGGCCTGCTCGGCGATCTCCGGGGAGCGGATCGAGCCGTGCCACACGAAGGGCGGTACGCCGTCCAGCGGGCGGGGCGTGGCGGTGAAGCCCTGGAGAGGGGTGCGGAACTTGCCCTCCCAGTCGACGACGTCCTCGCGCCACAGCCGGTGCAGCAGGGCGTAGTTCTCGACGGCGAGGTTGATGCCCTGCCGGATGTCCTGCCCGAACCAGGGGTAGACCGGGCCGGTGTTCCCGCGTCCCAGCATCAGGTCCACCCGGCCGTCGGCCAGGTGCTGGAGCATCGCGAAGTCCTCGGCGATCTTCACCGGGTCGTTGGTGGTGATCAGGGTCGTGGCCGTGGAGAGGATCAGCCGCTCGGTGCGGGCCGCGACGTAGCCGAGCATGGTGGTCGGCGACGAGGGCACGAAGGGCGGGTTGTGGTGCTCGCCGGTCGCGAAGACGTCGAGCCCCACCTCCTCGGCCTTGAGCGCGATGGCGACCATGGCCTTGATCCGCTCGCGCTCGGTCGGGGTCCGGCCGGTGGTGGGGTCGGGCGTGACGTCGCCGACGCTGAAGATCCCGAACTGCATGATCGCTCACCCTCCAGGTTGTTTACGCTTCAACTATACCCGGAGAACAGCGGCCCCCGCGGGGCTGTTCCCGGGGGTGCGGCGAGGCCGTGCGAAGCTGGCCGCCATGTCCGTCCTCCGCTCCGCAGCCCTCTTCGTACTCGCCGCCCTTTTGGAGATCGGCGGCGCCTGGCTCGTCTGGCAGGGCGTGCGCGAGCACAAGGGCTGGCTCTGGGCGGCCGGCGGCGTCCTCGCGCTCGGCGCCTACGGCTTCGTCGCGACGTTTCAGCCCGACGCCCACTTCGGCCGCGTCCTGGCCGCCTACGGCGGGATCTTCGTCGCCGGTTCGATCCTGTGGGGCGTCGTCGCGGACGGCTACCGTCCGGACCGCTGGGACCTCACGGGCGCGCTGGTCTGCCTCGCGGGCATGGCGGTCATCATGTACGCCCCGCGAGGACACTGACCCGGCCCCCCGGGCCGGCTCAGAACGGCTCGTCCGGCATCAGCCCCAGCTGCCCGAGGAAGTCCATCTCGTCGAAGTACAGCCGGTAGTCGACGATCCGCCCGTCCTTCACCGTGGCGATGTCCACCCCGCGGATCCGGACCTGCTTCTGCGTCGGCGGCAGCGTCTCCCCGTTGGGCAGCTCCAGCGGCCCGGTGTTCCGCCCGCTGAAGATCCCCTCGTCGATGGCCGTGTCACCGGCCTCGTAGGAGTGCAGCACCTCGAACGTCGCCTCCGGAACCGCCTCGGTCATCGTCCGCCAGTACGCGACGATCGCCTCCCGCCCGCGCAGCTCCCCCTCGTCGGGGGTGAAGGCCACCGCGTCCTCGGCGTAGAGCTCACCCACGACCTTCAGATCCGGGTGTGTGGTGACCGCGTCCGTGAGCCGGTCCATGACCTCACGTGCCTCGCCCATGATCCACCTCCGGGAGACAGGGGATCACCCAGCCCCATTCTCCCACCGCGGCGCCCGCCTATCCTGGCCGGAGCGCCTGCGCGCCGATCACCCGTACCCACGCCCGAGGAGCTCCCATGGCCCCCGCCGCCCCGCCCGCAGCCTCCCGTATCGCCGTCGTCACGGGTGCGAGCAGCGGCATCGGCGCCGCCACGGCCCGGCAGCTCGCCGCGGCGGGTTACCGCGTCGTCCTGACCGCGCGCCGCAAGGACCGCATCGAGGCCCTGGCCGAGGAGATCACCAAGGCCGGGCACCAGGCCACGGCGTACCCCCTGGACGTCACGGACCGCGCCGCGGTCGACGAGTTCGCCACCGCCTTCAAGACGATCGGCGTGCTGGTAAACAACGCGGGCGGCGCGCTGGGCGCCGACCCGGTCGCCACCGGCGACCCGGACGACTGGCGCCGGATGTACGAGACGAACGTCCTGGGCACCCTCAACCTCACCCAGGCCCTGCTGCCGAAGCTGATCGCGAGCGGCGACGGCACGGTCGTGGTCGTCTCCTCCACCGCCGGCCACGGCACCTACGAGGGCGGCGGGGGCTATGTCGCCGCCAAGCACGGCGCCCATGTCCTGGCCGAGACCCTGCGCCTGGAGATCGTCGGACAGCCGGTCCGCGTCATCGAGATCGCGCCCGGCATGGTCAAGACGGACGAGTTCGCCCTGACCCGCTTCGGCGGCGACAGGGAGAAGGCGGAGAAGGTCTACCAGGGCGTCGCCGAGCCCCTCACCGCCGACGACGTCGCCGAGACGATCACGTGGGCGGTCACCCGGCCCGCCCACGTCAACGTCGACCTCCTGGTCCTGCGCCCCCGCGCCCAGGCGTCCAACACCAAGGTGCACCGGGAGGCGTAGGGCCGCGGGGTCAGCCCTTCACGCAGACGACCTGCTTGATCTGCGCCACGACCTCCACGAGGTCGCGCTGCTGGTCGATGACCTGCTCGATCGGCTTGTAGGCGCCGGGGATCTCGTCGACGACACCGGAGTCCTTGCGGCACTCCACCCCCTGGGTCTGCCGCTCCAGGTCCTTCGTGGTGAACCGGCGCTTGGCCGCGGTGCGGCTCATGCGCCGGCCCGCGCCGTGCGAGGCCGAGTTGAAGGACTTGGCGTTGCCGAGGCCCTTCACGATGTACGAACCCGTGCCCATGGAGCCGGGGATGATCCCGTACTCGCCGGAGCCGGCCCGGATCGCGCCCTTGCGGGTCACGAGCAGGTCCATCCCGTCGTAGCGCTCCTCGGCCACGTAGTTGTGGTGCGCGCTGATCTCCGGCTCGAAGACGGGCTTCGCCTTCTTGAACTCCTTGCGGATCACGTCCTTCAGGAGCGCCATCATGATCGAGCGGTTGTGCTTCGCGTACTCCTGCGCCCAGAACAGGTCGTTGCGGTAGGCCGCCATCTGCGGGGTGTCCGCGACGAAGACGGCGAGGTCGCGGTCGACCAGGCCCTGGTTGTGCGGGAGTCCGCGAGCCACGCCGATGTGGTGCTCGGCCAGTTCCTTGCCGATGTTGCGGGAACCGGAGTGCAGCATCAGCCAGACAGAGCCGGTCGTATCCGTGCAGACCTCGACAAAATGGTTGCCCCCGCCGAGCGTTCCCATCTGCTTGGTGGCACGTTCCTGGCGGAATTTGACCGCCTCCGCCACCCCGCCGAACCGCTTCCAGAAGTCGTCCCACCCGGCGGTGGCCAGCCCGTGGAAACGCCCCGGGTCGACCGGGTCGTCATGCATCCCCCGCCCCACCGGGATCGCCTGCTCGATCTTCGACCGCAGCCGGGACAGATCGCCGGGCAGGTCGTTCGCCGTCAGGGACGTCTTCACCGCCGACATCCCGCAGCCGATGTCGACGCCCACCGCCGCCGGGCACACCGCGTCCTTCATCGCGATGACCGAGCCGACCGTGGCGCCCTTGCCGTAGTGGACGTCGGGCATGACGGCCAAACCCTTGATCCACGGCAGGGTGGCGACGTTGCGGAGCTGCTGGAGCGCCGACTCCTCGACCGAGGCCGGGTCGGTCCACATCCGGATCGGCACCTTCGCACCCGGCACTTCTACATATGACATAACGTCCTCGATCCCCCGTAAACGAACAGAAGCCTTCAACAGCAAATACCGGAGCCAAGGTCGACGAAAGGGAAATCGGACCGGCGTCCACGGCAGCGCGTGCGATAGACATTGTGTTCATCGCCCGCCCTGGGGCGGCAAGCCAATATCCGTGTCGAGAGGGGCCACCACGTGCAACGGAAGGCGTACGCACCCGGTATCGCCGTGCTCCTCGCGGCGGTACTGGCCGGCTGCACCGGCGGCTCGGCCGACGACGGCTCGACGGACGACGCCAACCCGGGCGACACCGGCACGGCGTCCCCCGCCGCCGAACCCGGCCGCTACCGCACGCTTCCCGAGCCCTGCTCCGCGGTCGGCGAGAGCACCCTCGACGAACTCCTCCCCGGCATCCGGACGATCCGCGACGAGGAGCAGCGCGAGAGGGCCTACGAGGGCGAGCCCACGAGCACGTTCGACACCGACCGCAAGGTCGGCTGCCGCTGGAAGGTGGACTCCCCGCAGGCCACCGACCATCTGCTGATCGACTTCGAACGGGTCGTCTCCTACGACAACTCCGTCAGTGACGACAGCCAGGCCGAGCGGCTCTTCGCGGAGCAGGAGGCCTCGGCGCACCTGCCCGAGCCGACCGCCACCGGGACGGCGCCCACCCCCGGCACCCCGTCGGGCGGTTCGGCCGCGTCCCCGAACGGCTCGGCCTCCCCCTCCGGTTCGTCCTCGCCGTCGGCGTCCCCCTCCGTCGCCCCGACCGAGCTCCAGCCCCGGGTGCTGGAGGACCTCGGCGACGAGGCCTTCCTCGACGACGCCCTGAGCAGTTCGGGTTCGACGGCCGAGCAGCGCACGGTGACTGTGGCGTTCCGCACGTCCAACGTCATCGTGACCATCGAGTACGCGGAGCAGCCGGCGACCGTCGGTGTCGTCCCGGACAGCAAGGAAATGCAGGACAGGGCGCAGAAACTGGCCTCCCGACTGGCGGACTCGCTGAGCGACTGAGGCCCTTTCACGGCCCCTTCACGGGCAGCCGCGAAGCACGCGAAGGAAGAACACACCGTGGCCTCACCGCGTACCGTGACCACTCGGACCCGTTCCGACCGCAGGGAACCACGAGCGTCATGAGTGAAGGAACCATGCAGCGACGAGTAGAGCGAGACCAGCGAGCGAAGCGCCTCCACCGCGCCCTTGTCTGCGCGGCCGCCGTCCCCGTGATGCTGGTCGCCGCCGGCTGCTCCTCGGACTCCGGCTCCGGCGACAGCACGGACAAGGCCGGCAAGACCGTGCCGTCGGCGTCCGCCAGCCCGTCGCCGACCGTGCAGGCGGCGGCGTACGGCAAGCTTCCGGAGCCGTGCAAGGTGTTGTCGAAGAAGACGCTGAAGGACCTCGTGCCGGAGAGCAAGTCCGGCAAGGAGGGCAAGTCGGACGACATCTCCACGCGGGTCAGCTGCTCCTGGAACAGCCTCGACAACAACGGCGTCAAGGGTTCGCAGTTCCGCTGGATGAACGTGTCGATGCTGCGCTTCGAGTCGGACGTCAACCGGGGCCCGGCCGACAAGCAGGCACAGGAGTACTTCGAGAAGCAGGTCCAGGAGGCCCAGGCCGTCCAGGACGCGAAGAGCGTCAAGACGGAGCCGGTGACCGGCACGGGCGACCAGGCGACGGCCGTGCACTACGACCTGAAGAAGAAGGAAGGCACCTTCAAGCAGCAGACGGTCGTGGCGCGTGTCGAGAACGTCGTCGTCACGCTCGACTACAACGGCGCGGGCCTGGCCGGTGACAAGACGCCGAACGGTGACGACCTGCTGAAGGACGCGAAGAAGGCCGCCAAGGAGGCGGTGGAGGCGGTGTCGGCCGCGAACGGCAAGGGCGGCGGCACGGCGGACGGAACCCCGTCGAAGTCGCCTTCCAAGTCGGCCTCCAAGTCGCCTTCGAAGTCGCCCTCCAAGCAGGCGTCGGACGAGCCTTCGAAGGGCGCCTCGGCCTCGCCGTCGAAGAAGCCCGTGGCGAAGAGCTGACAAGCCCCGACGGGAACCGGCCACCCGTCCCCCGCACATGTGTGCCACCCTGTTGCGCGCAACAACACGCAAGGGGAGGGGAGTACGGGTGGCCGCGCCACTGCAGCTGACTCGGATGCACCGCGTTCTCATCGGCGTGGTCGTGGCCGGTGCCGTGATCATCGCCGGGATCGGCTTCGCCGGTTCGTACGCGGCCGTCCGCGAGTTGGCCCTGAAGAAGGGCTTCGGGAACTTCGCCTACGTCTTCCCGATCGGCATCGACGCGGGCATCTGCGTCCTGCTGGCCCTGGACCTGCTCCTCACCTGGATCCGGATCCCGTTCCCCCTGCTGCGTCAGACGGCCTGGCTGCTGACGGCGGCGACGATCGCCTTCAACGGCGCCGCCGCGTGGCCGGATCCGCTCGGTGTGGGCATGCACGCGGTGATCCCGGTGCTGTTCGTGGTCTCGGTCGAGGCGGCCCGGCACGCGATCGGCCGTATCGCCGACATCACGGCCGACAAGCACATGGAGGGCGTCCGCCTCACCCGCTGGCTCCTCTCCCCCGTCCCGACGTTCCTCCTCTGGCGCCGGATGAAGCTCTGGGAGCTGCGCTCCTACGAGCAGGTGATCAAGCTGGAGCAGGAGCGTCTGGTCTACCAGGCGCGGCTGCGGTCCCGGTTCGGCCGGGCGTGGCGCAGGAAGGCGCCGGTGGAGTCCCTGATGCCGCTGCGGCTGGCGCGCTACGGGGTGCCGCTGGCGGAGACGGCCCCGGCGGGGCTGGCGGCGGCGGGAATCGAGCCGGCGCTGATCCCCCCGCCCCCGCCGCGGGCGGAGGTGGCGGCAGGCCGTCGTGCCGAGGGGGCGGCGCCCGAGCCGCGGCGCGCGGCACCTTCCGGCGAGCAGCGCCTGGAACTCGACGGCAGCCCTGAAGCGGAGTACGCGGGCCACGAACCCGAACCCGGGCCCGAGCCCGACCAGAGCCCGTGGTTCAACACTCCGCGCGAGGTCGCGTACCAGGGGGGTTACGACCCGAACTACGACCCGGCCGAGCATTACGCGCAGTGGATCGCGGAGCAGCAGGAGGCGGAGCAGTACCAGCCCGAGTACGACCGTGAGCCCCCCTCCCCGGAGGACACCGGCGGCTTCCCGATACCGGTGGGCCCCAACCGCACCCGCGAACTCGGCGAGGGCGGCGGCACGCCTCCGGCCTCGGAGCCGGACGAGGAGGCGTTCTACCAGGTGTTCCGCCAGTCGATCGACGGCAGCTACCCCACCCCTCGCGCCCTGGGCGACAACATCCAGGCCACGTACGGCACGACGCTGAGCCCCGGTGAGCTGAAGTCTCTCGTGGAGCGCTTCCAGAAGCGCCACTCGGCGGAGCTGGAGGAAGACCACATCGCATGAGGAAGGGGCCCCGCGCACAGGGCCCCTTCCGCACAGCGGTGACTACTGCCCGAGCAGGGCCCGCACCCGCTCCTGCCCCACCGCCAGCAGCAGCGTGGGCAGCCGCGGCCCGGTGTCCCGGCCCACCAGCAGGTGGTACAGCAGCGCGAAGAACGACCGCTGGGCGGTCTTGATCTCCGGCGGCAGCTCCTTCGGCGTGGCGTCGGCGGAGAAGCCGGCCTGCACCTTCGGCACGCCGTAGACCAGGTGCGTCAGCCCGTCGAGCGACCAGTGCCCGGCCAGCCCGTCGAGCAGCAGCCGCAGCGACTCGCGGCCCTGCTCGTCGAGCGACTTCAGCAGCTCGGCGTCCGGCTCGTCACGCACGATGGTGCGCTGGTCGGCCGGGACGTGCGTGTTGATCCAGGCCTCCGCCTTGTCGAAGCGCGGGCGGGCCTCCTCCAGCGAGGTAAGCGGCTGCTCCGGGTCCAGCTCGCTGAGGATGCGCAGCGCCTGGTCCTCGTGCCCGGCGGTGATGTCCGCGACGGACGCCAGCGTCCGGTACGGCAGCGGCCGGGGCGTACGCGGCAGCTCACCGGCGGCCGTACCCACCGCGCGCGCGTGCGCGGCGACGTCGGCCGGCAGGGCACTGCCGTCGGCGACCTTGGCGTCCAGGCGGTCCCACTCGTCGTAGAGCCGCTGGATCTCCTGGTCGAAGGCGACCTTGAAGGACTGGTTGGGCCTGCGGCGGGCGTACAGCCAGCGCAGCAGCTGCGGCTCCATGATCTTCAGCGCGTCGGCCGGGGTGGGCACACCGCCCTTGGAGGACGACATCTTCGCCATGCCGGAGATGCCGACGAAGGCGTACATGGGGCCGATCGGCTGCTTGCCGCCGAAGATCCCCACGATCTGCCCGCCGACCTGGAACGACGATCCGGGCGAGGAGTGGTCGACGCCGGAGGGCTCGAAGACGACGCCCTCGTACGCCCACCGCATCGGCCAGTCGACCTTCCAGACCAGCTTGCCGCGGTTGAACTCGCTCAGCCGGACCGTCTCCGAGAAGCCGCACTCCGTGCAGGCGTAGGTCAGCTCGGTGGAGTCGTCGTCGTAGGAGGTGACGGTGGTGAGGTCCTTCTCGCAGTTGCCGCAGTACGGCTTGTACGGGAAGTAGCCGGCCGAGCCGGAGCTGCCGTCGTCCTCGGCGGCGGCGCCGGAGCCCTCGGCGGCCTCCAGCTCGGCCTCGTCGACCGGCTTCTGCCCCTGCTGCTTCTTGGCCGGGGCCTTCTTCGTGCGGTACTGGTCGAGGACGGCGTCGATGTCGCCGCGGTGCCGCATGGCGTGCAGGATCTGCTCGCGGTACACGCCGGAGGTGTACTGCTCGGTCTGGCTGATCCCGTCGAACTCCACGCCCAGCTCGGCCAGCGACTCGATCATCGCGGCCTTGAAGTGCTCGGCCCAGTTCGCGTACGAGGAGCCCTTGGGCGCGGGCACCGACGTCAGCGGCTTGCCGATGTGCTCGGTCCACTCCGCCTTGTCGACACCGGGGATGCCCTCGGGCACCTTGCGGTACCGGTCGTAGTCGTCCCAGGAGATCAGGTGGCGCACCTGGTGGCCCCTGCGGCGGATCTCGTCGGCGACGAGGTGCGGGGTCATGACCTCGCGCAGGTTCCCCAGGTGGATGGGGCCGGACGGCGACAGGCCGGACGCGACGACGACGGGTTTGCCCGGGGCCCGGCGCTCCGACTCCTCGATGACCTCATCCGCGAAACGGGAGACCCAGTCGGTGGTCTCGGTGCTCTGAGCCACGATCGGCACGTCCTTCTTTCTGCATCGGGCAGCCGGTACGGTCGCACGGCTGACCGCATCATTGTCCCAGACCCCTCCGCGCCCGGAAAACGGCTTTACCTCGCATGGGATACTGGCCCTGTCTATCGATTCCCTCGAGGAGAACGGCACCCCTACCTATGGCCTCGGTCACGTCCCTCAGCGACTCCGTCCACCAGCGCCTCGCGGCGGCCCTGTCGGCGGCCGTGCCGCAGGCCGGCTCCGCGGACCCGCTGCTGCGACGAAGCGACCGGGCCGACTTCCAGGCCAACGGGATCCTGGCCCTCGCGAAGAAGGAGAAGGCCAACCCGCGCGAGCTGGCCACCCAGGTCGTCTCGCGGGTCGAGTCGGGTGAGCTGATCAAGGACGTCGAGGTCTCCGGCCCCGGCTTCCTGAACATCACCGTCACCGACCGCGCCATCACCGGGAACCTCGCCGCGCGCTACGCCGACGACACCGGCCGCCTCGGCGTGCCGCGCGCGGAGCGGCCGGGCACCACGGTCATCGACTACGCCCAGCCGAACGTGGCGAAGGAGATGCACGTCGGCCACCTGCGCTCCGCGGTGATCGGCGACTCGGTGGTGCAGCTGCTGGAGTTCACCGGCGAGAACGTGGTCAGGCGTCACCACATCGGCGACTGGGGCACCCAGTTCGGCATGCTCATCCAGTACCTGGAGGAGCACCCGCACGAGCTGGACCACGAGGCCGAGGAGGTCTCCGGCGAGGAGGCGATGTCGAACCTCGACCGTCTCTACAAGGCCTCGCGGGCGCTGTTCGACTCCGACGAGGAGTTCAAGACGCGCGCCCGGCGCCGGGTGGTGGACCTCCAGGCGGGCGACCCGCGCACCCTCGCCATGTGGCAGAAGTTCGTCGACGAGTCGAAGATCTACTTCTTCTCCGTCTTCGAGAAGCTGGACATGGAGATCCGGGACGCCGACATCGTCGGCGAGTCCGGTTACAACGACATGCTCGCGGAGACCTGCCGCCTGCTGGAGGAGTCGGGCGTCGCGGTCCGCTCCGAGGGCGCGCTGTGCGTCTTCTTCGACGACATCAAGGGCCCGGACGGCAAGCCGGTCCCGCTGATCGTGCAGAAGTCGGACGGCGGTTACGGCTACGCGGCCACCGACCTCTCGGCGATCCGCGACCGCGTCTTCCACCTCAAGGCGAACACGCTCCTGTACGTGGTGGACGCCCGCCAGTCGCTCCACTTCAAGATGGTCTTCGAGACGGCCCGCCGCGCCGGCTGGCTGAACGACGACGTCGAGGCGGTCCAGCTCGCCTTCGGCACGGTCCTCGGCAAGGACGGCAAGCCCTTCAAGACCCGTGAGGGCGAGACGGTCCGCCTGGTCGACCTGCTCGACGAGGCGATCGACCGTGCCTCGGCGGTCGTCCGCGAGAAGGCCCAGGACCTGTCCGAGGAGGAGATCGCCGAGCGGGGCGCCCAGGTGGGCGTCGGCGCGGTGAAGTACGCGGACCTGTCGACGTCGGCCAACCGCGACTACAAGTTCGACCTGGACCAGATGGTCTCGCTCAACGGCGACACCTCCGTCTACCTCCAGTACGCCTACGCCCGTATCCAGTCGATCCTGCGCAAGGCCGGCGCCTCGCGCCCCGTCGCGCACCCGGAGCTGGAGCTGCACGAGGCGGAGCGCGCGCTGGGCCTGCACGCGGACTCGTTCGCGGCGACGGTGGCGGAGGCGGCGGCGGAGCACGCCCCGCACAAGCTGGCGGCGTACCTGTACCAGCTGGCGTCGCTCTACACGACGTTCTACGACAAGTGCCCGGTGCTGAAGGCCGAGACGCCGCAGCAGATCGAGAACCGCCTGTTCCTCTGCGACGTCACGGCCCGCACCCTCCAGCGGGGCATGGCCCTGCTGGGCATCCGGACGCCCGAGCGGCTCTGAGACCGGGCCCCGTACAGGCCGAGGGCGGCACTCCCCCGTGGAGTGCCGCCCTCGGGCGTGGTGAGGGCCGTCGTCAGCGGGGCGGGTCGCCGGGCAGCAGTGTCATCCCGTCGGGTGCGCTGATCCCGAACTCCTCCTCCAGCAGCCGCCGTACCTCCCCCTCACCGGTCAGCTCCCGCTCGGTGACGGTTCCGTCGGCTCGCGTCTTGGTCAGGAGCGGCCCGTCGAGCAGCAGATGGCGGTCGGCGCTGACGTGCTGGACGTAGAGGCGCCGGGTGAACGGCGAGCGGGGGTTGGTGCCCACGTGCCAGTTGATGACGTCGTAGTCGGGTGCCTCGAAGGGCTCAAGGGTGAAGGCGTACTGCGCGATCCAGGCGTCCTTGCCCTGGTCGTGGGCCTCCAGCACCCACATCTCCAGCGGGCCGTGGTGTGGCGCGTGCACCAGCCGGTGCCGCCGCCCGGCCCCCTCGAACTCGGTGTCCGCCACCAGCGGCACCGGCTGAAGCAGCGCCCCGACCGCCCCGAAGCCGACATCCGCGAGATACGGCCGGGGTTCGCCGGGGACCTCGACCAGCAGCGCCATGTGCGTGCGCGGCCGGCTCGCGATGCTGTCGGCGCCGAGGACGACCCGGGCGGCCAGCCGCGTCACCCGGAAGCCCAGTGTCTCCAGGGTGTGGGCGAACAGGGTGTTGTGCTCGTAGCAGTAGCCGCCGCGTCTGCTGTGCACCAGCTTGGCCATGAGGTCGGCGAGAGCGAGGGACGGGGCTGTGCGGCGCAGCGCGTCCAGGTTCTCGAACGGGATGGCCCGCATGTGCGCCAGGTGCACACCGCGCAGGGTCGCCGGGACGGCCCGGCGCTCTCCCTCCCATCCGATCCGCCGGAGGTACGCCTCGAGGTCGAAGTGCGTCGAGTCGGACATGGCGTCACCGTAACCGCGACCCGTCCGCCCGGTCCGCGGTCCACAGCATGAGCCGCCACTCGGTCTTTCGGCCTAGGGCCTGTCGGTTGGATCAGGTCGGCCGGGAGTGACTGCGCCTCTCGGCCGAGCCGAGCGGGGTGTGGTGCGTGCAGCTGCAAGGCGGAGGAGGGCGTCAACGCGATGGGGGTCCCTCCCGCGCGAGCGCAGCCGAGCGTGGGGGAGTTGACAACCGAC